>QZED01000002.1 GCA_009917405.1 bacterium c-19
GCAGTATCAGGTGTCAGTGTCGCATTCACACCACGATAGATCACAATTTCTTTTTCCACATACGCAGGCTCGTAATTATCATTTCCTGTTGCCGGATCATCATCAGCCGTCGCCCGAATCGTTACCTTGTTAAACACATTATTTCCGTTATAGATTATTTGCCCACTGTCAGAATCAATTTCAATTAAGCTTGAATAACCGCCGCTTTTAGAATACGTAATCTTTGTGCCTGTATTAGGTGTAGCCGTCGCAGTTTCATTCCAAGCAGTTGCCGCATCTGTCATCGATTTTTTGGTCGTATTGGGATCATCAAAAGCTACAGACAATTTCGTTTTTTCTACTGTAAATGTTGTACACACCTTTGAATTAGAAGTTGCCGCAGTCGGATCACCGTTCGCATCCACAGCACTTACACAAAACTTATAAGTTCCTGCCTTTAAACCACCATTCACTAAATCAGGTGCATCCGTTTTGATTTTCACATTAAGTGGTGTACTGCTTGAAGCATTATTAGAATCTAAACCATCAACTTCAAAGTTCAAATAAGAATTATCACCATTTGTTTCCAGTGTATATGTTAATGGAGTTACACCTGTTGGATTCACAGTAACTTTTCCTACTGCCTGACCTGCATTCACATTTTTACTG
Organism: bacterium c-19; assembly: GCA_009917405.1. Taxonomy (GTDB): domain Bacteria; phylum Bacillota_I; class Bacilli_A; order Erysipelotrichales; family Erysipelotrichaceae; genus C-19. The sequence goes on from QZED01000002.1 coordinate 649, forward strand.
AATTCATATTCCTTACCGGCACTCGCTCCACTCTGCGGTGTTTTTGTGTAAGTCAGCTTATGCGGTTCAACAATCTCTAACGGCATTAAATTAGATATCGACGAGCTTTCTACCGGCAGTTGTGAACCGGCGTCATATTCCTCATTGATTACCGCAACCTGATATTTACCTACAGCTATATTATTTAAATCAACAATATAATGATTTGTACCGCTTCTTGTATTTTCTAACATTCTGTAATGAGATATTTCTGTTCCTGCCTCATTATACAGAATAACTGATATCTTATTATTTGTACCAGTATTTGCGTTTACATATAAGTCAACACTTCCGTTCTTTACAATCTTACTTATACTTTTTGTTTTACTTTCATTTTTGATATCCTGTAAAGAAGCTGTTAATGATGATTGAATTCTTAGTTTATTAGGATTCAATTCATTATTTTTACTTAGGTTACTTGTATCTATTGAATAATTATGCCAGTTTCTGTCAGTGTAAGCAGTGTTAGCCGCAAATTCAATTTTTATCTTTTTCACAGTTCCGAACGGTCGTATGTTTGAAACATCTGTTGTAAATCCTGAAATGTCATAATAATGTTCAAAAATGCCTATAATGCAATCATCATTTGAAACTTTGCTTCCATTAGGTAAAAGTAAGTTGAAATCATCTTTAAGAAAACCTTGTACAAAAGTAGTAATGTTGCGTTCCCATCCTATTGACACTGATTTGTCATATGCACCTCTTTCATTGATATAGTAAGTTATATCTTTAAAAGCTCTATCATTTTTTGATAATCCAAGTGTGCCGTTATTTTTAATTTCATTATAAGTAGGAGTAAAAAAATTCCTGTTCATAATGGATTGTTCGGTTGTATTTAATGCTATCTTATTAATCTCATTATCAATTAAAGTGTTAGGGCATATATCTGAATACTGAAAAGTGTCGGGATTTCCGTTCACATAAGATCTTATGCACCCGATAGAATCACTGTATTTTGAAAAATTCTCTTGTATCGGCTTACTGCTCATCAACACGTAATTACCGTTATTATTGTTATTACCGATATCCCATACAATTTCCTTATTATTATATTTACCTAATACAATCTTAGCCCCTTTAGGCAATTGAAAAGTAGGTGCTGATTGTGCGTTTAATATATTTCCTATATTATCTTTTGAATACATGTATGCTATAGAAAGACTACTTAATAAGCATATAAATATTATCAAAAACTTTTTCATAGATTTCATCCCTTCATTAAATTAAAGCATACTATGGGTTTAATTCAAGAGTTAGAACAATAAGCATCTATAAATGTTCAAATTATTTTCATTTTTTTAGTTTTTTTAAACAGCAATAATAAAACAACTATAAAATAATGCGTGAAAAATATTAAAACAATGAAAAAATAAAGCTTTAATATACATAAGCTTCAAATAGCGCATTCCAATTATTTTCATTTAATTTATTATAATAAATACCTCCGTATGACTTTAAGGCTTCATACAAAGGAAGTATTTCTTTCAATTCACTGTCTTTTTTCGCAGCCATTTCTACATCACAATGAGCAAAATCAATTAATGCATAATAAACATCTTCGGCTCGATCATATGTAATATTTTGATATACAATTGGGGTAAACGGATACAGCTTCATCTTTATTTCACTGTCATTATCACTAAATATATCCTGATGAAAATAAGTATAGAATCCAACTCCTGCACATACCGCAATACAGCTAGTGATCAAAACCATTTTACCGAATGCAGTACGAATAAAAGCGATCAAACGCTCATGAAATGTTGTTGTAAGTACATTTGATTGAACTACTGAATCACTTTGATATAATGCAGCCAATGCCGGCACAAGCGCATGACCTTTAAAGGACAGCTTAATATCATTACGTCTCTCATAAGTTGCAATCATATCATTCAGCTTTACCTTCGCCATATGAATGCGTGATTTTACCGTACCGATCGGAATATCCATTATTTGAGCAATTTCATTTAATGTATAATGCTCATAATACATCAAAACTAAAGCAGACTGCTGGTCTATAGGCAGCTGCGAAATAAAATGATCTAATAATTCCTTATCACTTTGAAAATGCATGAAATCATGCGGATTCATATCCATTCGCTCGTCCGCTGCTAGATCAACGAACACAGAATCATCCGGATCAAAGCTGATAGTTTTATTGCGTGAGAATAATCTGGTCGCTCTTGAAAATGCGATTTTATTTAACCAAACCTTGAACAGCTTTGGTTCCTTTAGCGATTTTAGGGATAGTTGTGCTTGTATAAAAGTATCTTGTACAATATCTTTCGCATCGGCCTCATTGCGTGCCAGCTTCAATGCATAATGATAGATTGAAGTAGAAAATCGTTCATACAGCTGTGCAAATGCTAACGAATCATCGTCTATTGCCCGCTGTACCAGTTCCTGTACACTCATACTTTTATAATTTTCCTGCATAATTACACCGCCTTTATTTTACTTTAGCATAATTATTACAGAAAAGAAAGTGCTTTTTTATAAAAAATCGCATATTTTTTATAATTTGATCTTTAAATAGCAGCTAAATATAGTAAATGTAGGAAATAACAACGGTAAAAAAAGACAAGATATTTATCTTGTCAGGTAATTCAATGAAATTTAACTGCTGGATGCGATATATAAAGCATGTATTTATTTACAATCATAAATCATGAACTTAATTCTTCACTTAATGATACGAATAAGTCCAAATAAATATACAGAAAATATTTATTGAAATTATTATTTAGCTTCTTTAATATCACTTGTATAAGCACGATCAAATGTAACAACGACATAATACGTTTTTTCGAGCTGTGCAACATTTGCTTTAATAGCATCTAAGATCGCTGCATTACTCAAGGTTACCTTATGCGGCACTAAGCAGTCAAAGATTAAGTTAGTATGTGTATTTCCTCTAACCATACGGAAATCATGAATAGACAATAACGGATCAATCGTCACAATCATCTGTTTTACATAATTGCGCATTTCGTTTATTTCTTCATCATCTACATCAATCGGATCCATATGAATGACCATTTGGACACCGAGCTTTTCCTGAATTTCACGTTCCATATTGTCGATCATATCATGAGAAACAAAAATATCCTCATTGCCCGATACCTCTACATGAACAGAGCCGAAGCGTTTTTGCGCACCGTAATCATGGATCATCAAGTCATGGATACCCAATACACCCTCATGCCCTTTCAACAGTTGTACAATCTTGTTGACATCCTCTTGATTCGGGGAGCTGCCGAGCAATCGATCAAGCGTTTCTTTGACAATTTTTGCGCCCGTCATGATAATAAAAAATGCGACTGCGATTCCCATATAGCCATCTAAATTAAAATGAATCAACGGTGAAATACAGGTAGATGCCAATACCGCACCGGTAGCCAAACAATCAGAGATCGAATCAGCCGCTGTCGCTTCCATTACGGTACTATTTAAAAGTTTTCCGTAATGTCTATTGTAAGAAAACATCCAAAATTTTACAACAATCGATACTGTTAAAATAATCACCGGAATAACAGAAAAGGTAATTGCTCCCGGATTTATAATTTTATCGACGGAACTGCTTACAAGCTCAATTCCCAAAAATAAGATCAGAACCGCTACAAGCATGCTTGCGATGTATTCATAACGCGCATGTCCGAACGGATGTTCTTCATCAGCCGGTTTGCTGGCAAGCTTGAAGCTGATTAATGAAATCAGGGAACTTCCTGCATCGGATAAATTATTAATTGCATCGGCACTGATTGATACACTGTTGACAATCGCCGCTACAATAAACTTTCCCAAACATAGAAACACGTTGCATAAAATACCGATTGTACTTGTTAGATTGCCGTATTTTTCTCTTACCTTGGAATTTTGAATATCTTGATAATCAGGAATAAAATGTGATATTAAAAAACGCATATAAATACACCTCGCATATTTAATCATTTTATCATAAATTATAGCTTGAAAAAAGATTTTTCATGAAAATTACGTTAATATCATATGTTATATCAGGTGATATCATGAAAAAACGACTGTTTCAATGTTTACTTTTAGCAATATTTTTTTATTTATTGTGGAACGGCAAAATCAATTTTGAAAAAAGCAGTGAAGCTTTAACATTATGGTTTGAAACATTAGTACCGTCCATGTTTTGTGTGCTTGTACTAGTAAGAGTGATCTTTACCTACGGCGGACTTCAATTATTAGCGAAGCCGTTTGCCTGCCTCTTCAGCAAGTTGTTAAATATTGACAAAGACAGCTTTGTATATGTGATCGCAATGATGTTGTTAGGATTTCCCGCAGGTGCTGCCTTCATAAACGGAGAAGTAAAAAACGGAAACCTGAGCAAAGCCGAAGCAAGACGCTTATTATATACTTGTTCTTTTGCGACACCCGGCTTTATTTTAATGACTTTGGGAAATGTGCTTTTTCATGATACAAGAATCGGTATCTATTTATTTCTAATTCAGATCGGTAGCGGATTGATGCTGTTGATATTGAGCCGCAATCAGCCGATTCGCGCGAAAACAATTCAGCGTGAGCATCATTTAATGTTTGCCGATGTTTTGGCAAAAGCAATCAAAGACAGCGGAATGACTTTGTATATGATGGGCGGCTATTTAATGCTTTGTATGAGTGTAGTTTCGTTAATCACTCAATATTTACCACACCCTCTTGCGATGGCATTAAATGTGATTTCAGAATTTTCCTCCGGCTGTATCCGACTGTATCAGCTTCCTCTTACATCGGAACAGTTGTTAATACTCATCAGTATGTTACTGTCCTTTGGCGGTCTGTGTGTGCATATGCAGGTCATCTGTATGAGTGAAGAAGCTGCGCCCATATATCGCAAATACATCAGCTTTCGGTTATTGCAGGTATTACTCAGCGCGCTTTTGTGTTCACTGACATTGATGCTTTTCTGATAGTATTCATTTTAAAGAATTCTTGCACATTCACTGAAAATCGCTTATCATATAGGAAATAAAGGAGCCTATATGAAACCATTTTCCCTAAGCTATGATGTGAAAAACAAATGCCTCAGCTTTGTAATTCAGCAGGACATCAATGTAGATGAGCTGTTGTGTCATTTTCATATCGGACGAAAACAGCGTTATTTTTATTATCAACAACGACTGATTCAAAAAAATGATGCGATTATCACGCAGTCCTGCCGCTGTCAAAAAGCCGATATTATTAAAATCCATTGTATGCATGAGGACTATACAAAGCTTAAAGAATGGGATCAGCCGTTAGATGTTTGTTATGAAGACGAAGTCTGTCTGATTGTAAATAAGCCGAGTGGTATTTTGGTACACAGTGACGGAAACAATCAAAAACATACGCTTCATAATATTGTACAGGCTTATTACAACCGCCATGAAATCGACGTGCCAGTGCGTGCCATACATCGCTTAGACATGGATACAAGCGGACTGTTGTTTTATTGTAAGCTGCCGTTTTTTCAAGCCTATTTTGATGCATTGCTTGAAACAAAGCAGATTGCCCGTGTTTATTATGCATGGGCAGAGGGAGTCATTCAAAAGCCGATCACAATTGAAAAAGCGATCGCAAGAGATCGCCATCAAAATAAAATGCGAGTTTCAAACAAAGGCGCGAGTGCCGAAACGAAAGTTGTACCGCTTTTGCATCATCAAAACTGCACCTTTGTAGAATGCCATTTAAAAAGCGGACGCACGCATCAAATCAGAGTGCATCTGTCATCAATTCATCATCCGTTGTTATCCGATCTGCTCTACGGACACATGCATCCTCAGGCAAAGCGTTTGGCTCTCCACGCAGGAAAGCTGCAATTTACACATCCGATTACAAATAAAACGATCTGTGTCAGTTGTCCGCTGCCGCAGGATATGCCTTATTTAAACATCAGCCGACAAGCACAATTAAAGATCGGATAGCTTTTCAACGGCAAACAGAAACGGCGCATGCGGTTTATTCATCATCGTGATTTTCATAATCCGAGCCGTATAAGCATCCAATGATTCACACCATTTCGTGATCATTGCCGCTTCCTTTGCCCCCTGTGCATGTCCTGGGTAACAAACCAATATTAACAAAGCGTGTTTTTTACATAATCTGAATGCTTTTTTGACTGCACTTAAGCTTATTTCAGCATCGGTCGTAATCGTAGTTGATCCGTTCGGCAAATAGCCGAAATTAAATATAGCGGCATCTAATTTATCTTGTATGTATCGGTCCATAGAAAGATGATTATCCAGAATGAGTCGAACATTTGCCGTATCGTTCAGTAATTTCTTTGTTTGTGTCAGCGCTTCTTCTTGAATATCAAAAGCATAAACCGTTCCGGCAGTTGCCCGCTCAGCAAAAAAACGCGTATCATAACCGTTTCCCATTGTAAAATCAGCACATATAGCCGTCTTATGCACATAGGAGCTTAACAGCTCATGCGCCATATCTGTAATCTTTTTCATAATATCTTTCCTTTATCCACTTAATCATTATATAATAAGGGCAGAATTAACACAATAAAAGCATGAAAAGAGGTGATGATTTGTACGAATTACCACAACAAGTACGCTGGCTGCTTCAGCAATTTAAAGCTGCTTCACATTCCTGTTATTTAGTCGGCGGATGTGTACGTGATTTCCTATCGGGACGAGATGTTCATGACTATGATTTTGCGACTGATGCACTGCCTGAAGAAATGATTCATTTTTTATCCGAACAGCCGTGTCAATTGATTGATACAGGAATAAAATATGGTACTTTAATCATCATTTATCGATCGCTGCGAATGGAAGTTACTACATATCGAACAGAACAGGCTTATTATAACCATCGCATGCCGAAGCATTTTCACTTTACCGATGATCTCACAGCCGATTTAGCACGTCGTGATTTCACAATTAATGCGATAGCATATCATCCTGATATTGGACTCATTGATCCTTTTCACGGTCAAGCAGATTTACATAAGCAGATTATTCGATGTGTCGGAAACAGTGAACAGCGCATGCAGGAAGATGCTTTGCGTATTCTTCGGGCAATCCGCTTTCATTTTACGCTTAATTTTTCACTCGATCCTGCATGTGAAGCAGCCGTAATAAAAAACGCTTCATTGTTAAAGCATATTTCTCAAGAGCGCATTCAGGCAGAATTTCAGAAAATGTTAATGAGCGACACGTTGGATCTTTTACACAAGCTGCGTAGCTTTCAAGTATTGTCATACATTGTCCCCGGCATCCGTGAAATTGTGCATATTACTCAAGAAAGCAAGTGGCACTGTTATGATGTGTTTACACACACCGATATTGCTTTAAACAACACTTCCGGTTTTTCCTTAATCGAGAAACTGGCAGTCGTATTTCATGATTTCGGCAAGGCACATTGTAAACACCTTGATTCACAAGGAAATGCACATTTTCCTAATCATCAAGCAGAAAGCTGTTATATGGCAAAGCAAGCATTATATGAAATGAAATATCCCAAGCAGATGATTCAAGAAATTGTGCAGTTGATTGCCCTTCATGATGATTATATAAAGGCAGATGAAATTTATTTGCGGAGATTACTGGCAAAGCTCGATATGAATTATGAAACAGCCTTTTCCTTAATTCGCATTCAATATGCAGATGCCTGTGCCAAAAATCCTGTTTATGCCGAAAACCAGCTTCAGATCTTACGACAGTCTCAAAAATTGCTTCATAAGATAAAACAATCCGGCTTTTCAATCAAACGCAGCGATTTAGCAGTAAACGGAAATGATATGATCAAATTAGGATACCGCGGACATGAAATTAAAGAAGTGCTGGATTGGCTGTATGAACAGGTCATAGATCAATGTGTAAACAATCAAAAGAATGCGCTCTTAACGCATTTAAAACTTAAAAAATAGAGTTAAAAAAGATGCCTTGGCATCTTTTATTATTGCGCAATAAATTCACGAATTTTTCTTTTTGCCTTATCGGCTCTTTTACCTTCAAAATCATAATTGAAAAACTTAATAATAGAAGCGATATCACTGCAATAGTCATCACTGTCCACAATATCCTCCATATACTCTACATCACAGCCGTTTGCTTTGCATATCGTCTCGATCAGTTCATAACCGTATCGAACAAGTGAATCACGGCGCACGGCAATCAGCTTCGCTACCTTATGTTCCAAAACCAAGGAAAGCACCTCACTCAATCCTTTGCGCTTATAATCCAAACCGCTTCCGACCTCAGAAATAATTTGATAATTCCAATCCTGATCATCCATATATTCCTTTAATAACTGTACTTGACGTTCAAGCTCATAAGACCTGCTTTTGCGATTAACACGGCAAAATCCGATAACCAAGCGATCTTCATTTTTAATGAATTGATCTAGTTGTTCCTTAGAATACAGCTTTCTTCCATTTTCATTTACGACTGCCGGTTTTAAGGTACCGTTGCGATCCCAATTACGCAAAGTTTGAGAACTTTTACCGATCAGATTCGCAAACTCCCCGATTCGATAATAATTTGCCATAATGACCCCTTTCATGGTAACTTCTACATATAATAGACCCATTTTTCATGAAAAAAGTTCAATCCTTTATTACCAATATGAAATACAATTTACAAAAATTATCATTTTTCACTTGTTTCTTTCGGTATTTTATCAACTGTCGCAAAACGATAGCCTTTTTGCTTCATCGCTTTAATAAAGGGATCCATCGCTAAATAATTGCCTTTATTAGAAGGGTGCAGAAGATAAATCGCTCCGTTATGATAATGCTTTAACAATGTATTCAGTGCCTGTTCCCCGCTTACATCTTCGGCATAATCATAATACGCATGACTCCAAAAATAATTAGAATAACCAAGATCCTGTACAAGCTTTAAACTGCGCTCACTCATCCCGCCCTTGGGAAAACGAAATACCTTTTTCATCGGTTGCCCCGTAACCTGCATATACGTTTTTTCACATTCCGTAATTTCCGAAACAAAGCGATCGATATCCTTTTCATTCGCAAGAGTCGGCATATCATAATGATGCCAAGAATGGTTGCCGATCACATGGCCGTGAGCCACAAGATCATTGATAAATTCTGGATTATCCTTAATATAATTGCGAGTCAGGAAGAAAGTTGCCTGAACATCGTTGTCATTCAGCACACCGGCAATCTCTTTAATATACGTAATGTCATTCCCGCCCTCATCAAAGGTTAAATAAATTGTTTTGTCATCAGGCCCCATCATATAGGCATCATACTTTGCCAAAAGACTTTCTTCGCGGCAACCTGTGGTGCGGTTATTGTTTTCACTCTTATGAAACCACCATTCCTCAGCCTTGTTATCAAACTGATCATGATTGTAATACAGCTTTTCATCTGTCGGATCTTTACATACCTCAACACTGCGCTTGATCGTTGCCGTATTGCCACTGGTATCATTAACTGTATAAGTAATTTCATACGTCCCCTGCTTATTCATATCGAGAGCAGAAGCATCGACTTTTACCTGCTTGGTTAAATCGCCGTCATATTGATCACTCGCTTGAAAACCGGGATCCTTAAAGCTTTCCTTTTCAAATACCCGCATTGGATTTTGACCGTTCAATTTAATCGTCGGAGCCGTTGTATCTACAACCTCAACAGTTCTTACCACTGATTTATCATATGTCTCAAATGTGTAGCGAATCTTATATGTCCCGAGCTTAGCAGTATCCAAGCTGCTTTCTACAACAATATTATCACTGTAATCATGAAAACGAAAACGCGCTGTTGCGCCGGGATCTTGGAAATCTGTATTTACCTCAACCTGTAAAGTTTGTGAATCATTCAACTTGATTTGGGGGATAAACAAACCGCTGAAAAACAACAGCTTGATTAAAGCAGCTGCCAAACCAACGCAAACTGCCGCAATAATACCGTATACTACGATCTTACATCGCCTGCTCATCAAATCACCTCTACAACAAAGATACGCAGAAACAGTTTAAAAATTGCCTTATTTTTCAAATTTCAACAAAAGATAAAGAATGAATTGATACAGTTTTGCGTTATCATACTTGCCGCATTTTTTATTGATACAAAAAAAGTGCTTCACGGAAGCACGAATGATTCATTTATTTAATGGTATCATCTGATGCATAATACGCAATAACTTTTTCGGCGCAGCGAATTCCGTCAATAGCCGCTGATACGATACCGCCGGCATATCCTGCTCCTTCCGCACACGGATAGAGGTTAGACAATGAAAGCGAAGTCAGGCTATCCGGATGACGCACAATACGAAGCGGTGAGCTGGAGCGTGTTTCCACCCCGGTCAGAATCGCATCATCGTGCATAAAGCCGTGAAGCTGACGATCAAACTGCGGCAGCGACTCTAACAGTGCGTCACTGATGAAGCTTGGAAGAATAGAATGTAGATCACAAAGCGTATAGCCGGGCAGAATCGACGGCTGAACACTTCCGATCACCGCGGAAGGTTTTTGTTTCATAAAATCCTTAAGCAGCTGGATCGGTGCGAAATAATTACAGCCGCCGAGCTGAAAAGCTCGCTGTTCCAGTTCCTGTTGAAAATGAATGCCGCTCATCAACTGATTGCCCGTATCCTCAGGATTTACTTGTACAAGCAGTGCACTGTTCGCATTTTCCTGATCACGAGCAAACTCACTCATACCGTTGACAACTAAGCCGTTTTCATGCGAGGCGGAATTCACTACAGTGCCGCCGGGACACATACAGAAGGAATAGACGCCGCGATTTTGTTTGGTCGTATAGCTTAAGCGATAACTTGCCGCATGAAGCCGCGGATGAGATGCATATTCGCCGTACTGTGCTTGATTGATCAAATGCTGGGGATGCTCGATTCTGATTCCGACCGCAAATGATTTCTGTTCCATCAGAATCTGCTTTTCATCTAATATCGAAAAAATATCACGCGCACTGTGACCGACAGCCATTATTAATGCTTTACACAAAATCCATTCCCGATCGGCTTGAATATGCGTAATGCGGTGATTGTCAATTTTTATATCAGTAAGCGGCGTACAAAAGCGAATTTCACCGCCAAGACGTAAAATTTCCTTACGAATATTCACCACAATATTGCGCAGCTTATCCGTACCGATATGCGGATATGCTTCATATAAAATAGATTTATGCGCTCCGAAACGCACAAGTTCTTCCAATACCTTATGGGAACGCAGATCTTTGGAGCGGCTTGTCAGCTTGCCGTCAGAAAAGGTACCGGCGCCGCCTTCACCGAATTGCACGTTACATTGCGGATCCAGTATCCCGTTCTGCCAAAACTGCTGTACCTTTTGAATGCGCTCTTCCATGCAGGCTCCCTTTTCAAGCACCAAGGGTCGATAACCGCATCGGGCCAAAAGTAAAGCCGCATACATTCCTCCGGGACCGAATCCTGCCACCACAACGCGCCCTTTTTCTGCGTGTGTTCCCTGCTTCGGCATTTCATAATGATATTCCTGAACCCGTTGAGCATCTTTGTATCTGCATTTTCGCTCGTTTTTTACTTTTACATCTACTGTATAAGAAAAACAAAACGGCTTTTTGCGCGCATCTAAGCTTTCCTTTACGATCTGAACATCGATAATATCGGTAATCGGAATCTTGAGCTTGTCTGCGCATTTTTGTTTTAATGCGGATACTTCCTCATCAAGAGTGAGCTTTATTTGATGAAATCTAATCATAGGATCACTCCTTTAGCTGCCGAATACTTCATCGGCTGAATGTGCTTTGAAATAGATATCAGGCAAAGCAGTGATTGCCTGTTCCAAATAAGGGCGGCTTTCGGTTTCCGGAAAAACACGAAAAATGGTCGCTTCAAACGTAAAAGCACATGCATGATACTGATAAGCATCGATCAGCTCCTGCAAAATTGTTTGTGCAAACTTACGTGAAAATGATTTTAACAAATAGTTTTTTAATTCCTTCATTGCCGGCAACTCTATCGCATAATAGCGGGAAGTTCGCTTGAGCAGCTCATCTTGACTGCACAGCTCATAGGTTAAATCAGGATGTGCGGTAATTCCGCGATATGTATTCATAAAATCTAAATCATTCAGGATAATGAAAGAAGCTGTTTGACCACGACGCTGGATTTGTACTCCCTGCAGCACATTTCGTCTTGATAAACGCCATGTAACAGATGAAAATAAATGCTCAGGATCAATAGTAACACCGTAATTTCTCAGCATCTCGCAGCATTGATTCATTTCCAATAATCCATAGGAATAAAATAATCCAAGTATTATATCATCCTGCCGCTTCATTTCTGCCATCAGTGGATCATAATGACGTGTACGAGCAATTCGCTGTGCAAAATCATGCGCCTCTTCACGTATTTGATACCAGCCGTAATCCTTTTCTTTCGTCAAACTGGGAATCTCTTCAATAACATTCAGCTCCAACAGCTGTTCAACCGGATAATGCGGCAAATGTAGCGGACGATTGGGATGACGAAGCAGACACTTAACGGTCTTATATGCTGATTTATCGCAAAGATAAAAGAAATTGCGCTTTTTCCCGTGCAGCAGTAAATGCTCCAACTGTGTTCGATTTTTATTTTGGCAGCGCTCAAAATCATACAAATAACCAATGAGATCACGCAATTGTTCTTCGCTCAATGCCGCTGCCATTTCGTTCCAATTCATATTACATCAACACCTTTAACTGCGGATAACGCTTTGATAAAACAAGCACTGAGGCAGAAAATACACTTGAACATAAAATAGTCAGTATATAAACACTGAAATTTGATAAATGAAGAAGATTCAAAAACAACGTAATAAAATATATATGACTGACATAAATCAAAAGGGACAGCTTACGCATACACAAAGTCAGTGCATTGCCATTAAAAGAAAACTGCAACAGGAAGATAAACAAGAAAAATACTGTCGGTATCAAGCACAAATACATACTTGTTAAATCATTACTCATATGTAAGCTGCGATATAAGAAAGCCTCACCGCATAAAGCACAAAAACTGACAGCGAAAGCAATTCCTGCCGGTTTTTTATAGTTTTGATTCTTAAACTCCTGTGCATACAGACCGAGAATCAAATATAAGGGTGCAAAAAAGATTCCGTTGCGCGCCGTAACAAAGACACTTTCATACAGCTGCAAAACTGATTGAATTCCTGCGACATTGCCCAGCACGGATCCATAAACATTGCTCAGCATACCGATCACATACAACAGAATGCATACCCACAACGCATGTTGCTTTTTCAATTTCATTGCCAATAAATACACGATCACAATACCGAGCAGAAGTGCCGGCAAAAACCACAGATGATAATAAGTGCCGTTAAATAAAAAGTCACGCAACAGTCGAAGACATGTGGAAACATCAAAACCGCCTTTGATCCAAGATCCGATTAACAGTGGTAAATAAAGTGCACTCCAAACAAGATACAGCTTTAAAATGCGCATCCAGTAATGCTTCAACATTTGTAGATTGGTTTCATCGCGAATCCCGTTTTTTAAATTGATCTTTTGAAAAAACAGCCAGCCGGATGCCATAAAAAAGAACGGCACTGCCAAACGGGCAAATATTTGTACATAGATAAAATTTCCTGTTTCATTTATTTCATAAAACGGGGCGCAGTGAATTGCGATTACAAATAAGGCACTGATAAATTTCGCAATATCAATGATCCCATAATTCCTTTTCTCCATAAAATTCCCTTCCTGAAATAAAACAGCAGAGTTTACTGCTGTTATTTATAAATGCGCGGTACACGGGCGCTCAGCCAACATAAAGCTTCGTTATTAATCGTATGCGCGCAGCGAGATAATTCATCAACGCTCAATAATACATCATGATCATATCCAAATAAAACAACCTCATCACCGGCATGAACATCATGAACGTGACTGACATCGACCATCATCTGATCCATACAGATATTACCGATGATTTCACAGCGCTGACCATGAACCAGTACGTGCTTTCCTTGATTGGATACATTACGGGGATACCCGTCGGCATAACCGCAACTGATCGTCGCAATGCGCATCCGCTGCGCAACGGTATAATGACGCCCGTAACTGACACTGCAGCCACTTTGCACTTCTCGCACATAGGAAATATTTGCTTTCCATGTCATAATTGGATGAAAATCCGGTTTCTGGTTTGTTTCAATCGCATTATCGGCTGTCACACCCAAATGTAAAAGACCCGGACGCACATAATCATAGTGCAGTTGCGGATAATTCATTATTCCGTAGCTATTCTGTAAATGAGTGATACCTGCTTCAATTCCGGCAGCTTTTAATTCTGCCAATACTTGATCAAAATATTGAATTTGATGCTCGGTAAAATCCAAATCTGCCTGATCAATCAAACTGTCACTGACCGAAAAATGTGAAAAAATCCCATCGGTATGAATATACGGAAGCTGATACATTTTCTTTACAGCCTCTATATTCCAGCACTCCTTTTTACACGGTATTCCCAAACGCGTCATGCCGGTATCCACCTTTACATGAGCATGAATCCACACCTCATGAGCTTTTGCGTAATCTGAAAGCGCATATGCATATTCCTCTGATATCAAGGTTTGAATGACATGATATTCATGAAGATAGTGAAAATGTTGCTTCGGAGTATAGCCTAAAATCAAAATCGAATCATCGATGCCAGCATTTCGCAAATTAATTGCCTCATCAATACTGGAAACGGCAAAAAAATCAACCCCGCAAGCTTTTAATGCTTTACTGATGGCAATATCTCCGTGTCCGTATGCGTTAGCCTTTACGACGCCCATAATCTTCGTTGTCGCCGGAATCATTTTACGGATTTCTGCGACATTATGCTTGATATAGCTCAAATCCACCTCTGCCCAGCAGCGACTGCTATCCTCTAACATGGTACTCCACCTCTTTATCTAAAGTATATGCTTTATTCCATCGCTAAATCGATTAAACGGTCGATTAAATCCGGAAATTCGATTCCCGCTTCCTTCATCATCGACGGATAACGGCTTGTTGCGGTAAAGCCCGGAATCGTATTCAGTTCATTAAAGATAATTGTCTGATCCTTTGTCACAAACATATCCACGCGTGTCATACCCTTGCAGTTCATTGCTTGATAAGCACGCAAAGCGAGATCTTGTGCCTGCGCAAACAATTCCTTGGAAATACGAGCAGGACAATGAATTGCCGAATTAAGCATTTCATACTTACCTTCATAATCAAACAACTCTTGACTTGTTTCAATTTCATCTACACTGCCGACAAACAGCTCATGATTACCCATGACTGCACAGCCGATTTCAAAGCCTTCAATCGTAGCTTCCAAAATGACCTTGCCCTTGCCGTCATGATAAAAGGCATCAGTTAAAGCTGTCTGAAATTCTTGAAAGTCATGCACTTTATGAACACCGAAACTGCTTCCGGCATTGCACGCTTTAATAAAGAACGGTACCTTTAATTGTTCTGCGGCTTGTTCATACAATGCCTTTTCATCAGTAACCTGATGTTCATATACCGCCATATACGGGGCACACGGCACCCCGGCACGCTCACATACAATGTGTGTCATTTCCTTATCCATACAAATTGCGGAACTCATATGACCACAGCCGACATACGGCAGCTGCATCAACTCCAGCATTCCCTGTAATGTTCCGTCCTCACCGTTTTTACCGTGAAGCACCGGAAATACGCAGTCGATTTCTAACGGTATTGACGGGACATCTTCCTGCAATAAGAAAAAGCCATGATGCTTCTTTGTACAGGCAAAGCCGATCGGTCGATTATCTGCGTGCGTCAGCCAGTGATCATGTTCCAAATCGTCGATGGATCCTTGATATAAATACCAGTCTCCCGTCTGTGAAATACCGATCATTGTAATATCATAGCGTTCTCTGTTGATCTGTCTCAATAAAGATGCCGTACTATGTAAGGATACCGGATATTCACTTGATTTTCCACCGAATATCACGGCAAGTTTTATTTTTTTCATAAGCTACCTCTGTCTATTGAATTAATGCATCGACAACCTCATCCATTTTCATACTGCGGCTGCCCTTAATTAAAATCATACATTCTTTATTGCGATACGGCATTAAATACGCAATCAGCTTCGCTTTATCGGCAAAGTGCTGAACATGTAGGGTACCGTCGCTTTGATCAATCGCACCTTGTGCAATATAAGCACCCATTTCCCCGTAGGTCAGCACCTCGGAAACACCGTATTCAGCTGTCTGCTTTCCTAACTGAAAATGAATTAAATCGCTTTGATCTCCGAGATCCAGCATATCGGCAAATACCGCAATCTTATAAGGAATATCAAATAAGACCAATGTTTCTAAAGCAGCTATACTGCTTTGCGGATTTGATTTATAGGAATCATTTAAAATCAATGCTTTATTCGCACGCATCAATTCATTGCGCATACCCGTTTTTTCAATCGTATTCAAGCCGAATTGAATGTCCGTATCCGAAAGCTGAAGCGCTCGTGCCGCAATCATTGCACTGATCGCATTTACGGCTTGATGTTTACCAAGCATATCCATCGTAAAGCGTGTAGGCTCATCATTCACACTGAAAGTAATGCCGTCTTCCGTCTGCTGCACATAAGATAAATAGACATCATTGCCGGAATTTTCACCAAATGTTTTAATGCGGATATCACCGTTGATTCCTTCCTTAGTGACCGCATCACGCAGCAGCTTTTGATCACCGTTATAAATTAACATACCGAAAGGTGCCAAACCATGAGTGATTTCCAGCTTTGCCTTCGCAATATTTTCCTGAGTTTTTAAATTTTCCAAATGAGCAGTACCGATATTCGTTATTATCGCAATATCTGGACATACCATTTTCGTCAGAAAATCTATTTCATTCAGATTTTCCATTCCCATTTCAATTACCGCAACTTGAGTATTTTCACTCATTGACAACAATGTGAGCGGCACGCCGATTTCATTATTGTAATTACCTAATGTCTTTTGCGTAACATAGCGCTGTGACAACATCCCCGCTAAAATATCCTTTGTGCTTGTTTTACCGTTACTGCCGGTAATCCCTATGACTTTCATCGACAGCTGGCGACGATAAACGGCAGCCAACTTCTGCAGTGCCGCCAATGTATCGTCAACTAATATCACGGTGATATTTTCCGGCGGAAACGCTTCATCCCGATTCCAAAGTGTGGCAGCTGCGCCCTTTTGTATCGCCTGCTGCACAAACTCATGACCATTGTTATTGGCGCCCTTTATAGGAACGTATAAATTTCCCTCAACGACCTTACGGGAATCAATACACACACCGCATACGCGCTTCTGAATGTCATCATTGTCTATATAATCGGCATCAAGCATACGAATGATGCCGTCTACGGAACGAAGTATCATATACACAACATCCTCTCATATTCGCATTCTTATTTATTATAGCACAACTTTTCCTACTTTTTCGTATGAACCATAAGTTTTTGATTATTTACTGATGATTCGATTGATATTTTTCAAGCGAATGGAAATTCTGCCTTCTTCCTCATTTATAATTTCTACATAATCCGTTGTTTTCATATAATCGATCGGAATAATCAGCTCGATCCCCTTATCCGTTTTAATTCTTTGAACCTGTTCCGCCTTACGCTGTTTCACATGCTCAATCGCAACTGCTTTTTCCATGCCCTGATCTTTCAGTTCCTGTGTAAATCGTTTTTGAACAAGCGGCTGCGTTTCAAATACCGCTTCGGCAAGCTGCTGGGGCAATAATGCCTCTTCCCGCTCCACATGTTCCTTAATGACCTGTTTCATTTTCCCTTTGACATCAAAAGCAGGAAGTTCATATTCTTCAATCAAATTATCACAAACCTTGTTAATTGCAGAGAGCGCATCATGATAAGAAACCGGCGCATCCAAATGAAAGATGAGATCATTATAAAAACAGCGCTTTTCCGTTTCAATTTCGATCTGATGTTCAATTGTACTGACTTCAAAATCACTCAGACAAACCAAAAAAGCCGCATCCTTTTTAATCAGCGATGCAGAAATCATCGAGGCTTGCCTGATTGATATTTCCGTTTCTGTTTCCGATGTATTCAACTGATGCATATAACCCGAAACATAACTGTTTTCCATCCCCAATATATAACGCTGTTGTTCATGGACAATAAGCATCACAATGAAATCACATGGATCATATTGTGCATATTGACGCTTTTTGTTATAAATAAATGTACACAGCTGTTTAGAAAAAGCCGCAAAGGAAAGCTGCTTCTGTTTTAAGGATACAAGCAGTTCAAGCAATTCATTTGATTCTTTCATTTTTCCGGTTTTTCTCTTCTGACTGTGAAAAAGTTTAGCTGCCTTTTGTTCCAGCATCTTTACTGTCGCTTCCTCACATTCTGTGCAAACATCGCTGCATATGAAGGAATCTGTGGAAGGATCCATCATATGAGTGATCATTTTTTCAATCGTAAGCATTTTGTTCCTCCCTTTTTTCAAACATTATAAACTATTTTTAAATAATTTAACAGCACGGTTGAAAGAAAGGCTTCGAAACAAAAGATTTTACTACATAATTTTTCCTGCATCATTTTTACCGTATTCATATAATTCCGAAACAGTTACTAATTGAAAACCCATTTCCTGCAGCTTAGGAATCAAAATGATCGCAGCTTCGGCAGTTGATGCATATAAATCATGCATCAGTATAATGTCACCGTCCTTCACGTCCTTTATCACTTTATTTACAATTGTCTGCGCATTTCGGGAACGCCAATCCTCACTGTCAATAGTCCATGTCACAAGCTTTTTCCCTTGCGCACATTGCAACACTGTATCATTTTTAGAGCCGTACGGCGGTCTAATCACCTTCGGATATCGATTGGTGACATCATGGATTGACTCTTGGGTCGCACTGATTTCTTCTTCAATATTTGCCTTGGAAAGCGTAGTTAGCTGTTTATGCGTAAACGTATGATTTCCGATTTCATTTCCCTCTAATACCATACGCTGTAATAACTGAGGAAAATCATCGGCACGCGAACCGAGAACAAAGAAAGTGGCGGAAGCTTGATTTTCCTTTAAACAGTCTAATATGGCACTCGTATATTTTAATGTAGGACCGTCATCAAAGGTTAAGGCTACCATCGGTTTATTCTTATCTATTTGCTTTACCGGTTCATTCAGCACATCCTGATACGGTACAAATACGCTTTCCTCTTCTTTTTCAATCGAGATCACATCTTTTAACGCCTCATAGTCAACTTCTACATACGTCCCATGATCCAACACCGTATGCGCATCAAAATAAAAGACGATTTCTCCCTTTCGTAAAATAAACTGATCAAAATTATGTGCAGCCGGTGCAGTATGAATCGCAAAGGCTTTACTGCCGCATTCCTTAGGGTACTGCGCTTTCAGCTTTTCCTGTACCATCGCACTGATCAAAGCGGTCGCTTCCTGATCAAATACATCATCATAAGCTAAAAATCGATCTTTTTTCTGATCATAAATTAAGGTTTCAATCACTTCTTTCTGACTTGTTCCGTTCATAAAAATATCCAGCTTTACGGAAATATAGCGATCATCTTTTACATAAGACTGATAATCCACATTAAATTCATAGCGATCATCCGATTTCACAAACGGCTGTGCCAGAAAATCCTTTTTATAGCTGTGAATTATCCTTTGTATTTCTTCATCTAACGCTGTTATATCAGTTTTCGGATAAATCAAATTCATCACATACGTATCCTCATATTCCTTTTCATGAACACTTTCACCAAATTCATGATGATCACTTTGATGATTGACTTTTAGTGATTGTGTACTCGCACACGCACCTAAAAAACAAAGTATAGATATGATTAATAGTATCCTTTTTTTATTCATTGTATCACCTGTTTTCGTTCTATTATATGGGTAACAACAAAATAAACATGCTTATTTTTGCGGAAAAAAATTGTATTTATGAGCAAATCGGTATATCATATAGGATGTATTTGAAAGTAGGAATGAAAATGGATAAAGAAAAAATGATTAATATTGCGGTCATCGCCCATGTAGATGCAGGTAAATCAACACTGGTTGATGCGTTTTTAAGACAGAGTGATGTATTTCGATCCAATGAAAAAGTTGTGGACTGCATTATGGATTCTAACGATCAAGAACGAGAGCGCGGAATTACAATTTATTCAAAAAACTGCAGTGTAATCCATGACGGTGTTAAGATCAATATAGTGGATACTCCCGGACATGCGGATTTCTCCAGTGAGGTAGAACGCATTATTCGTACCGTCGATACGGTAATTCTGCTTGTGGATTCCAGTGAAGGACCGATGCCTCAGACACGTTTCGTGTTAAGCAAAAGCTTAGAATTAGGCTTAAAACCGATTTTGTTAATCAATAAGATTGATAAAAAAGATCAAAGAGCGCAGGAAGTTGTCGATGAAGTTTATGAATTATTCTTAGATCTGAATGCGAATGATGAACAGCTTGATTTTCCGATTTTATATGGAATTGCTCGTGAAGGAATCGTACAATATGATATGGAAACCCCGAGTGATTCTATTGAACCGCTGTTTAAAACAATCTTAAAGCACTGTGAAGTATATCCTGATATGGATGAAAAACCACTGCAGATGCAGATTTCAGCACTCGCCTATGATGATTACATCGGACGTTTGGGAATCGGAAGATTATATCAGGGGATCTTAAAGCCGCAGATGCAGGTACTTGTTTGTGATGATCAAGGAAATGCACGCGTCAAACAAACCTCACAGATTTTTGTATACCGTGGGTTATCTCGTGTATCAGTCGAAGAAGCACGCAGCGGCGATATTGTTGTAGTAGCGGGTATTGCCGATATTTCCATTGGTGAGACACTGTGCTTGAAGGATACACCGCTGCCAATGGCAAGTATTGCGATTGAAGAACCGACCTTAAGCATGAATTTCTTAGTGAACAAATCACCGTTCGCAGGATTAAGCGGTAAGTTTGTCACCTCAAGAAATATTAAGGAACGTCTGGAAAAAGAATTAGAGGTCAATGTCGGATTAAAGGTAGAAGCGACCGACAGTGCCGATTGTTTCAAAGTCAGCGGACGCGGAGAGCTACATATCTCGGTATTGATCGAAGAAATGCGTCGTGAGGGCTATGAATTAGCGGTTTCCAAGCCGGAGGTCATTCTGCATAAGGATGAAAACGATAAAACCGTAGAACCGATCGAAGAGGTCATTGCGCTTGTTCCTGAGGAATACAGCGGCACGGTAATTAACAAGCTGAATCTGCGTAAAGGAACAATGATCGATATGACCGAGGAAGGCTGCTATTGCCGCATCACCTATGAAGCACCGACACGCGGTCTTTTGGGTTATCGCAGTGAATTTATCAATGATACCCGCGGTGAAGGTACACTCGTTCGCCGCATTGCCGGATATACACCGTATAAAGGTGAAATCCCGCAGCGCGCCAACGGTGCCATGATTTCCACTGAAACAGGTAAAGCCATGACCTATGCACTATGGAATTTGCAGGAACGCGGCTCCTTATTTATCAATCCGCAGACTGAGGTCTATGAAGGCATGATTATCGGTGAATCGGCACGCAACATCGATTTAGATGTAAATCCTCTTAAAAATAAAAAGCTGACTGCGATTCGCTCCAGCGGCAATGATGAAGCCATGCGCTTAACTCCGCCGCGAGAAATGACATTAGAAGAAGCATTGGAATGGATCAATGACGATGAATTGGTTGAAATTACACCGGATACGATAAGATTGCGCAAAAAAGGCTTAAAACCGCAGGATCGCCGCCAATATTATCGTGAAAAAATGAATGCGGAAACACCGATCGAAGAATAATGAAACAAGCTTAACCAAGGAAAGCATTCCGGTTAAGCTTTTCTTATCTTACTCATAGACAAAAAAAGCTTGCACTTTTATTCGCAATGGTATATCATAATAAAAGAATATGCGTTAAATAAAGGCTTAGTAGGTTGAATCAGCTTCCTTTACAGAGAGTGTGATCAAAGTTGAGAGATCACGCAAAGAGTTCATATCGAATTGGAACTTTATAGCATGGCATCGTCCCGGCAGTACCGTTATCACTAAGAGCTGTTTTTTACAGAAAACCGGGTGGCACCACGTAGGTAATACGTCCCAGTAAGGGGCGTTTTTTTATTTTAAGGAGGTTTTACAATGAAACGAATGTTAAGCGGCGTAAAGCCGTCAGGCAGATTAACTTTAGGAAATTATATCGGCGCAATCCGTCATTTTGTTTCCTATCAAGAGGACTATGAACTGTTTATCTTTATTGCCAATATGCATGCGATTACCGTTCAAAATGATCCCCAAGAGCTGAAAAAAAATACTCGAGATTTAATTGCACTATATATGGCATGCGGCTTGGATCCCGAGAAAACAACACTGTTTCTACAGTCGGATTTGCCTCAGCATACGGAATTAGGTTGGATTTTAACTTGTCATTCCTATATGGGTGAATTACAGCGAATGACTCAGTATAAGGATAAATGCGCAAAGCAGGAAACTGGTATTACTGCCGGATTGTTTACCTATCCTGCATTAATGGCAGCGGATATATTAATGTATGACGCTGATTATGTACCAGTCGGTGTCGATCAGAAGCAACATGTCGAGCTTGCCCGCAATTTAGCCGAACGCTTTAATCATCGATACGGAGATACGTTTATCGTTCCTGAACCGGTTGTGGCGGAAGTCGGCGCTAAGATTATGTCCCTGCAAAATCCGACAAAAAAAATGAGTAAGTCAGAAAACAATCCCAAAGGAACGATTGATTTACTCGATGAACCGAGTGTTGCCCGTAAAAAGATTATGTCGGCAATCACTGACTCGTTGGGTATCATTCAATATGATCCTGAAAATCAACCCGGTCTTGCCAATTTATTAACGATTTTATCGTCATTAACCAATGAATCGATTGATTCCATCGTTAAGCGTTATCAAGGGAAAGGATACGGTGATCTCAAAAAGGAAGTCGGACAGGCAGTCTATGATTTCCTAAGTGAGTTACAAGTAAAATACCAAGCAATCATCGCAAGCGGTAAGATTGATGAAATTATACAGAACGGTAATGAAAAAGCCGGCAAAATTGCTTATAAGAAGGTCGCAAAGGTAAAACGCAAACTGGGGCTCAGCATTCAAAAGCGCTGATACAGTGCCGAAGATAGAGACAAAATACGGGGTATCAAAAGGAACAGTCAATAAATTACATCATAACAGAGGAATCGCTTTATAGAAGAACTCTGTAAGATTTTGAATTGTACGCCCTGCGATATATTGTTCAAAATAAAAAAGAATAAGATATAATCTGTTATATTTAAATATTGCAGTAATTGCCAGATAAAAAGACAGTAAGTGATATGCTTTACATTGATTAGTCACCTTACTGTCTTTTTTATTTTAACATTTTTATAGTTTGTCAATTATTTATCAACGGCCTGAGCATACGAAAGTGTGCTTTTTAGTTATTAAGTGCGTCGATCAAAGCGATGACGGCATTTGATACAAGTAATCGTAATTTCGCCCTTTCCCTTCGGGACACGAAGTCGCTGATTACAATTCGGGCATGTAAAATAACGATGTGTGCGAAAATCGCGAATGCGTTCTTTTTTATCCTTCAACCAGCGTCTTATCGGTCGATAAACAGATAAGAAGCGATCATTTTCTGCTCTGCGTTTACTGATGTTTTTAGAAAAAATGCGAAAGTAACAGATCAATAGTACGATTCCGTATAAATAAATCATATACGGAAAACGCAGAAATAAATTTAAAACGGTAAGAAAAATATATACACCTAAAAGGAACAGGCTGAATTGATCGACACCGTATCGACCATACATAAAACGCCGAAACCATTGTTTCATAAGCTCCATCTCCAATCGCTGTTATTATAGCATAGCTGCATTCAGAAAGAAATGAATCAATCAAATTCAATTATTCCACATCGTGAAGAATAAGCGCCTCATATTCGCCGTTGTGACAGCGAAGTGAGATGCGATCACCCTTACCCGCATTACCTTCAATCATCTTGTGGGCGATCACATTTTCAATCGTTCTTTGAATATAGCGCTTCATCGGACGGGCACCGTAAATCGGATCAACACCTTGTTCGGCGATTTCATCATATACCTCATCATCCACAAACAACTGAATATCCTTTTGCATTAAGCGCTCCTGCAACTCCTTGATGAACTTATGCGCGATCTGTTTCAACACACTGTCATTGAGAGCGTGGAACACTATAATTTCATCAATACGATTGACAAATTCTGGTTTGAAAAACTGTTTAACCTCTTTCATATAATTGGCTTCTCTTGATTTCGGATCATCGAAGGCATATTGTGACCCTAAATTACTTGTCATAATCAGCAGCGTATTTTTAAAATCTACCGTGACTCCCTTAGAATCGGTAATACGTCCGTCATCCAAAATCTGAAGCAGTACATTGAACACATCAGGATGTGCTTTTTCAACCTCATCAAACAATACAATTGAATAAGGGTTTCGGCGTACTGCCTCACTGAGCTGGCCGCCTTCCTCATATCCGACATATCCTGGAGGCGCACCGATTAAACGCGAAACACTGTGTTTTTCCATATATTCACTCATATCAATGCGAATGATATGGCTCTCACTGTCAAACAGCTGTTCAGCCAATGCTTTAGCAACCTCGGTTTTACCGACACCGGTAGGTCCTAAGAACAAGAAACTACCGATTGGACGGTTTTCATCCTGAATTTGTGCTTTTGAACGCAAGATTGCATCACTTACTAAAGCAAGTGCATGATCCTGACCGATCACTCGTTTGCTTAATGACGCCTTTAAGTTCAATAACTTAACACGCTCGCTTTCGACTAAACGACTGACTTCAACACCGGTCCAACGTGACACTATTTTGGCAATGATTTCCTCATTAACCGTCTCTTGAATCAGCGCATCTACCTTTTCTGTTTCCTGTTGCTTTTTAATTAGCTTTTGTAAGTGCGGAATTGTTTCATATTGTAAACGGGCGGCATCCTCATAGCGTGCCTCATTTTGCGCCTGTTCCAAATCAAGCCGTGCTTTCTCCAGCTTCATTTTGGCATTTTTTCCTGCTTCTAATTCAGTCTTTTCATCTTCCCATTTCGTATAGAGTTCATCCTTTTGGGCATTTAATTCAGCCAATTCACGATGAATATCTTCCCGTCTTTCTACAGCCTTTTTATCATCTTCCTGCTTCAAGGCGGTTTCTTCAATCTGCAACTGCATGATTTTACGCTGTAGTGCATCTAACTCCTGCGGCATCGATTCCATCTCCACACGCAAGGTTGCACAAGCTTCATCGATTAAATCAATTGCTTTATCCGGCAAAAAGCGATCGGTAATATAACGATTAGATAACACGGCAGCCGCAATAATGGATTCATCTAAAATCTTCACACCGTGATAAGATTCAAAGCGATCTTTTAAACCGCGTAGAATCGAAATCGTATCCTCGACAGTCGGCTCCTTGACCATGACTCGCTGAAATCTGCGTTCCAATGCCGCATCTTTTTCAATATATTGGCGATATTCTTGAAAGGTTGTTGCGCCAATACAGCGAAGCTCACCGCGCGCCAGCATCGGTTTCAATAAATTCGCCGCGTCCATGGATCCTTCTGTTTTTCCGGCACCGACTAAATTATGCAATTCATCAATAAATAAGATGATGCCGCCCTCTGCCTTTTTAACTTCCGCTAAAATCGCCTTTAAACGCTCTTCAAACTCTCCGCGATATTTCGCTCCGGCAATCAGCGATCCCATATCCAATTCAATCAATCGCTTTTCCTTTAATGACTGCGGCACATCACCTTTCATAATCCGCCATGCGATTCCTTCTACTACAGCGGTTTTACCGACTCCCGGCTCACCGATCAATACCGGATTATTCTTGGTCTTTCGTGATAAAATTTGAATAACACGGCGAATTTCATCGTCACGTCCAATAATCGGATCAATTTTACCGCTTTTCACATCCGCAACAAGATCACGACCGTATTTGCTTAATGCTTCGATATTGTTTTCTGCATTCGGACTGTCCATTTTCATACCCCCTCTGCGTTTTAATTCTTCCTCTTTACATTGATCTTCCTTTAACTGAAATGCTTTAACCAACTGTTTTGATATATATGATTTATTAAACATCAAGGCAATCCATACCGATGCCACACTTAAATACGTCTCTTGAACGGATTCACTCCATTGTTCCGCCTTCGCAAAGCTTTGCGCTGCCTCATTCGACAGCTGTGGATTAGCACCGCTGCTTACGGCGATATGAGCCATCTCGTTTTGAATCATACTCAATGCCTTCTGCTTATCCAGCGAGAGCCGCTGATAAAGTCCGTTCAAAACATCATCTTCAAAAATTGCCTGCAATAAATGAATTGTATCAACCGTTGAATGAGAATAGCCGCGACTGATCTCCACACTGCGCATCAGAATCATCTGCAATTTTTCCGACATCTTTTCATAATTCATACTAAGACCTCCTTTTTTAGCACTCTTATTACTTGACTGCTAAATATAGTATATCACACTTTTTAGCAGTGTCAATAGCAGAGTGCTAAAATTTAAAAATAGCTTAACTACAATTACAGTATGGGTATAATCAATCACTTTACACAAAAAGGCATTTAGTATTATGCAAGCAAATGTGTATACAAAAAAAGCGCGAACTAGTTCGACGTTATTAATTTCTTGACAATCTCTCTTATGATTGAGCAATATTTGATGAACTTCGGCTCGAGCTGTAAAGGAATGCCGATATGTACGATTTCGAATATAATCACAGCGATCAATTAATAACATTGCATTCATATAAAGCCAATAGAAAAAAAAGCAGCGACCGGTAAGACGGCTTCGGATAAAGTAAGTACAAAAAAATGCTGCATCGTCTGATTACTGCAAAAAATAACGAATCCAAACTATTCATACATTAACATCAACGCGAAAGCAGCTGCTAAATACAAATTCTTAAGGAAATTACAAAAACAAAACAATCATTAAAGCAGGAAAGCCGCATTGTAGATGCATAATCTCATCCTTTCACTTGGTACCTTAAAAGAATAATCTATGCGCTTTGACGCGGATGAAACCACAATCATAAATTGCATTTCCGAATACTTATTTATTCATTATAACTATAGCATAGATCGATAATACTAGCTATTTTTTATTCTGCTGTTTTGACTGTTTGCATTTTTAAGCAAATAATTTATACAAACTAACAACAGTAAAATATCACATTTTACTTTTATAAAAGGCAGTGTTATAATGAAGTTATCAAGGAGGACATAAAAGATGAACGTGAATCCATTAAAGCAAATTGTAACAAAACAGAAACAAGGTGAAAGCGTCGGTATTTATTCCTGTTGCAGTGCCAATGAATATGTCATTGAAGCCGCAATCGCCGCTGCGAAAAGAGATCATTCCTGCGTATTGATCGAAGCTACAGCGAATCAGGTAGATCAAAACGGCGGATATACCGGAATGACACCGCAGAAGTTTAAAGAATTCGTATTCGGCATTGCCGAAAAGGTTGGTTTTACCACAGATCGTATTTTCTTAGGTGGAGATCATTTGGGACCGCTGACATTTGCGTCAATGAACGAAAAGGAAGCGATGGAAGCTTCAGAAGAATTGGTACGCTGCTATGTAGCTGCCGGGTTTACTAAAATTCATATCGATACAAGTATGAAGGTTGCGGATGATGATCCGAATGCGCGTTTAAGTGATGAGGTCATTGCACGTCGCGGTGCTCGTTTAGCACGTGTATGTGAGGATACATATCAAGAGTTGGTAAAAAAAGATCCAAGTGCGATTCGTCCGGTTTATATCGTCGGCAGCGAGGTACCGATTCCCGGCGGTGCTCAGGATCCGAATGCCGGTATGCAAGTTACTCGTGTTGAAGATTTTAAAGCAACCGTCGTTGCATTCCAAAAGGCATTTGAAAATGAGCATTTAGAATCTACATGGGAAGATGTCATCGGTGTTGTCGTACAACCGGGCGTTGAAGAAAAGGATGCCGGATGTACTGAATACGATCGTGCTAAAGCAGCGGAGCTGATGGCTTCAATTAAAGATTTTCCAAATCTTGTCTTTGAAGGTCATTCTACCGATTATCAAACAAAATACAAGTTGCGTGAGTTGGTAGAAGACGGTGTTGGAATCCTGAAGGTAGGTCCGGGTATGACCTATGCAATGCGTGAAGCGTTGTTCGCTTTAAGCTATATGGAAGAAATGATGTTCCACGGTCGAGAAGATGAAGCAAGTCATTTTGTGGAAGTATTAGAAAAAGCAATGATGGCAGAGCCGAAAAACTGGCAGAAGCATTATCACGGTGATGACAATGAATTATGGTTCAAGCGTAAATTCTCTTTCTCCGATCGCAGTCGCTACTATATGCCGAACCCGGAAGTCGCAGCGGCTAAGGAAAAATTAATTTCAAATCTGCGTAAAGAAGGTATTTCTTTAGCTGTATTATCACAGTTTATGCCGATTCAATACACAAAAGTTCGTGAAGGCAAATTAACGAATGATCCGGAAGCATTGATTCTTGATCGTATTACTAATACCATTGATGAGTATTTGTTCGCATCTCATCAGGAAGAATTATTCTAAGATAAAGTGAGTCAATTCGACTCGCTTTTTTATACATATTATAAAATTAATCACACAATTCAACATAATAAATTGAAATTTCAACGATAGCGAACGCTTATACTATAAGCAGATAAGGAAAAACCTTATCTATACTCCTTTCTTTCTAATTTTCATAACTATTTTCTTTCCTTTAAAAAATATAGATGTGCAAACATGCACATCTATATTTTTTTATCTGCTTATAATAACGCTTCAATATTGGCTTGAAGTGACGCCGCCGGCTGATATCCCTGAAGCTGCTTTACCGGCTGCCCGTTCTTAAACAAAATCATTGTCGGTACAGACATGATGCCAAAGCGCATCGCTAAATCAGAGCTTTCATCCACATCAACCTTGATAATGCGCGGATTACCACTCCATTTTTGATCCAGTTCTTCTAAAACCGGACCGAGCATTTTACATGGACCGCACCATGTAGCGAAAAAATCTACTAAAACATTTGTTTCTTGTGAAATAATCTGTTCAAACTCATTACTATTCACTATCTGCATATAGTTACCTCCTGTAATTCTGCTTATAGTATACCACAACGAATTTAAAAAACATCTGATTTGCTCGTAAACGGTAAATATTTCTGTAAAGTTTCCGCAAGACCGTCATTTTGATTAGATGAACATATGATATCCGCATAAGTCTTAACCGCCGGAAGTGCGTTTTCCATAACCACGGCAGTACCGACCTTCTTCAGCATATCAATATCATTCTCACCATCTCCGAACGCAATTACATCAGCCATATCAATGTTTAACCGCTCACAAAGCTTTGTCAAGGCATTACCCTTTGTGACTCCTTTTTCCATGATTTCCAAATAAGTGGGGCTGGTTAAGCCAAGCCAGTAATCATCCTGCAACACTTTTTTTATATCGCTCAGCTTTGATAACAGAACCACTGATTCATGAATTGCCGCTATTTTATTCAGGTGATCGGGAAATTCTTCACCGCTTTGTATCATATATTGATGCGGATAACCGATGCGATTGTCAAAAACAATTTCAAATGCGCCCGCGGTCCACGGATAATCATCACTTAACTGATGCTTGCGGCGATATTCCTGCTTGATCGGCATTAATGATTGCGGAATATAATCATACAAGCTATCATCCCCCAATCCCATAATCTCCACTTCAAACGGCTTTAACGCCTGAAATATTTTAATCGCATCAGCTTTTTTTAATTCATGATAGCGTGTGCGCTTTGCATGCTTTAAATCATAAACTGCCGTACCGTTCACTTCGATCAAAAAACCGCCGTACTTAGGCATTTCCAGTTCATTTGCGTACTGCATCAGCTTGCGATAACTTCTGCCGCTCGCTAATACAAGCCTTATTCCCTGTTTTTGTGCCTCTATTAATATATGCTTTGTCTTCGGTGATATTGTATTATCACTTTTTAATAATGTTCCGTCCATATCTGTCGCAATTAATTTAATCGTCATAGTCTAACCTCCGCTATGATTATACTCGAAAAACAACCTCGAAAAACAACTATTTAGAAAGACTTCACAATAATTTTTGATTATGTTATACTTTCCCTATGAAAAAAATGATCAAAACGAACGCGATGCGCATATTAGATCAGGCACAAATCGCATATGAAGTACGTACCTATGATCATCATAAGAATGATCCCATTGATGGTATTCACGTGGCAGAACAGCTACAGGAATGTGTCGAATGCGTTTTCAAAACCTTGATTACTGTTTCCTCAGATCATCAATACTATGTCTTTGTGATACCGGTAAACATGGAATTGGATTTAAAAAAATGTGCAAAGGCAGTAAATGAAAAGCGAGTCGAAATGATTGCGGTGAAGCAGCTTTTGCCCGTCAGCGGATATATTCGCGGCGGATGTTCTCCAATCGGTATGAAAAAGCATTATCCGACCGTATTTCATCATACTGCCTTGGATTTTAATCGCATTTATTTCAGCGGCGGTAAAATCGGTTGCCAAATAGGCGCAGATCCGAAACATATTATTACATTTATTCATGCGAAAACCGCTGATATTGTGAAACAGAAGGACTGATACTCCTTCTGTTTTTAATAAAAAAGCTGAAAAATCATAGATTCTCCAGCATTTTCATACATCCGTCAACGACACAGTTCAGCGGTTCTTCGGCAACGTAAACGGGTATGCGCAGCTCATTTTTTAACAATTCATCAAAATCACGCAACAGCGCTCCTCCACCGGTCAGCACCAAACCTCTTGTCATAATATCGGCAGCCAATTCAGGCGGCGCTACATCTAATACGGTTTTACATGCCTTGACAATTTCCATCAAGCTTCCTTCGATACATTTCGCGATTTCATTTGATGTTACTGTTACAGAAACCGGCAATCCGCTTGTTAAGTCACGACCGCTGACATTAACCGCAATGACATCCTGTTCCCGCTGTAATGCACAACCGATCTCTATTTTCAGCTTTTCCGCACTCATTTCGCCGATTGACAGCTTCTTTTCGACACGCATAAAATCAATGATATTTTTATTCAGACGATTTCCTGCGACCTTGATTGAAGCCGAGCATACAATATCGCCGAGAGAAATCACCGCAACATCGGTAGTTCCTCCGCCCATATCCAATACGAAGCTGGCTATCGGCTGTCCGATATCCAAACCTGCACCGACTGCCGCTACTTTTGGTTCTTCTTCGATATAGACCTTTTTCGCTCCCGCATGGTATGCACAATCTCTAATCGCATTGCGCTCCACACTTGTAATATTTGTCGGGCAACAGATTAGAATTACATTTCTTGTGAACATTCTCTTTAAATTACATTTTTTAAAGAAATGTGCAAGCATCATATCGGTAGCTTCATAATCCGCAACCACACCATCTTTTAAAGGATAGATGGACACCATATTTTTAGGGGTTTTGCCAACCATCGCTTTCGCATCTTGTCCTGCCGCAATACATTTGTTTGAATCCATATCAATCGTTATCACACTCGGTTCATTAACGATCACGCCTTCTTTTTCGGCACAAATTAATAGATTGGTCGTACCCAAATCAATTCCTATCTTTTTTACCATGATGCTCTCCTTACTATTACCTTATTATCTTTACCATTTGTAAGCATATTATAACACTAAGACTTTATCAATGTCATTTTATTTCCATAATTTATTATCATATCGATAAAAATATTGTTTATTTCAGTGTCACCTTAATCTTAGATGCCTTATCTATTTTAATTCCGGCTTTAATGCTTTGAGAAGCAACACTGCCGCTTCCCTCAATCGTAATCGGAATTTGAGTAATTTCACTGTATTGTTTTACATCCTTTAATGCCCAGCCTTTCATATCAGGCATTGTTATATTAGTTCCATCACTTAATAAGAATACATTTTGTTTTGTAGATACACTTTCTTGGGATAACGGATATTGCTTGATGATGACAGAGCCGTCACCGATAATCACCTTGTTCACACCGAAGGATTTCATTTTTTCATTCACATAATCTAAAGAATGATTCACCAAAGAAGGCATTTCATATTCTTGCCAGTTATTATAAGATGTATCGTTATTGACAGAGCCTGCTTCTCCTTTTACTCCTGTCGCAATCAATGCCTGACGGAATGCATTTTGATAAGGTCCGCCTGTATAAGTCATATAGTCTGAGCTTTCAAATACATAATACATCATAACTTTCGGATCATCATACGGTGCAGCTCCCAAAAAGGAGTTGGCATACATTCCGCTCGTATATTGTCCGTTTGTCGCAATTTCACTTGTACCGGTTTTACCGATGACCTCTACATCATCCATATGATAACGATTATAGGCACCACCCATATTTGGATCATTTACTACACGATGCATTAAGTCCTTCATTTTATCAGCCGTTTCTTTTGAAATCGGCGTCGCGATAACTTCAGGCGAATACTCTTCAATCACCTCACCGTTATAGCTGTTAATAATTTTATCGATAAAATACGGCTTCATCATTTTTCCGTCATTAAATAACGCGGTATAAGCCTGAACAATTTGCATCGCAGTTACACTGGAACCTTGACCAAAGCCTGTAGTCAGTTTTTCAATCGGATAGGTAAAGTTTTTTACACCGGCCGCTTCATTCTCAACTCCAACCAGTTTTACCGGTTGGAAGAAATGGAAACGATCTAAATATTCTTCAAAAATATTAGTTGGAAGATATTTTGTCAACAATTCGCTGATACCGACATTACTGGAACGGGCAAAACCTTCCTCAAAAGTAATGGTACCATAGTCTTTTTCCAATGCATCTAAAATGACTTCTTCGGCCTGTTCCTTACTGGAAGCACGATATGCCTGTCCGTTTGCGTCGACACCCATATAAAACCGTCCGCTCTGATATGTTTTTCCGGTCGGATAATTTCCCGAATCAATCGCTGCCGCATAGGTAATTGATTTCATAATCGAACCCGGCTCATATACAGAATCACTCGGTACATTTTGATAGCTTTTAATATCACGTTGATTTAAGTCAAAGGTCGGATAAGCTGCGTAACCTAAAATACGCCCCGTCTCCACTTCCATAATAATGCCCCATGCTCGTTTCGCCTTAAAATCCTTCATCGTGGTCTCCAAGCATTTTTCCAACGCAACCTGAACATTTTTATCCAATGTCAAATACACATCATTGCCATCCACAGCTTGTGCCGTTACATGCTTTGTTCCGGGCAGTATCGTTCCGCTTGCCGATGCGCTGTAGCGCTCTTCTCCATCTGTTCCCTTTAAATATTTATCCAAAGTATTCTCAATCCCCATTTTTCCCACAACACGTGACTGCTCCTCATCATATTGTGCGTAGCCGATTAAATGAGAAGCAAACTTACCGTTCGGATAGAAACGCTTACTGGATTTATTAAACTCAATACCGGGCAATTCCAACGCATCGATTGCCTCTTTCTGCGTTGTGCTTAAATTTTTTCCCTTTAATCCAAATTCTGTTTGATACATATTGCCTGCCTGTGCAATTTCAAAATAATTCATCATTTCATCTACACTCATATTCAGCATCGGCGCCAGTTTTTCGGATGTGAGCTTCGCATCACTCACATATTCCGGGGTATCACCGATTCCTGTATGAGAAGGATCTAATATCGCAAAAATCGTGTATGTATCGACATCCTGCGCAACAATTTCTTTATTACGGTCATATATGATTCCGCGATTCGCACTGAGCGTTCGTGTACGCTCTGCCGAGCTGCTGTAATCAGTTACGACAGTACCACTGCGCAAATGCGTTTTGGTTACCATAGTATATATCACATTAGATATAATCAAACACGAAACAACAATGCAGATCATAGCGATCGTAGTTAAGGTTCGATTAGCACGTTTTGGATTCATGATGTGTCACCTCATTTTATTATCACGCAAACCCCTGA
This sequence comes from bacterium c-19, assembly GCA_009917405.1. Taxonomy (GTDB): domain Bacteria; phylum Bacillota_I; class Bacilli_A; order Erysipelotrichales; family Erysipelotrichaceae; genus C-19. Next base: position 34,735 of record QZED01000002.1, read on the forward strand.
TCAAAAATCCTATCTATAAGCGAAAAAAGGAAACGCTTGTTTCCTATTCTTTCTCAGTTTATACAAAGACTGTTATTCACCGCTTAATATTTTCACATTGGATTGATTGGCTTTAATTCCTGCCTTTTCTGCTATACTGACGATATAATCATAATTGGACAGCTGCTTTACGGCAGCCTCTAAAGTAGCGACCTGAGCCTGTAAATCAACTCGTTGTGCTTCGATGCTTTCTGCCTTTGCCGAAAGGACATAATTATAAGATTTCAGCATCGTAACCGATCCTAAATATAATAACATGGAAAAGAAGAAAAATAAGGAAGCCAATGCCTGTATTTTTAATTTACGTTTTTTTCTGATGATTTTTGCCATAATTTATATCCTTTCTATTGTTCTAAGTTTCGCAGAATGCGAACGGTTATTTTCATTTAATTCTGTTTCATCTGCCGTAATCGGCTTTTTATGTACGATTTGAAAATCAGTGATCGTTAGTTCCGCAGGTATGATCGGCATGCGTTTATCAAAATAAGGTATACTGCTCGCTGCGACAAATGCTTCCTTGACCATACGATCTTCTAAGGAATGAAACGATATCACACAGAAGCGGCCGTGCTGTTTCAATAAATACATGCCGTCCTGAAGCACTTTTTTCAGTTCATCCAATTCATCATTAACCGCAATGCGAATTGCTTGAAATACTTTTTTTGCAGGATGCCCTTTTTTATTCAGCACCTTCTGCGGCAGTGCTGATTTAATCACATCAACCAATTGAAATGTTGTATGAATCGGCTGTCGTTCGCGTTGTTTTTCGATGGCACGAGCAATTGATTTCGCAAATTTTTCTTCACCGTAGCGATAGAAAATAGATACAAGTTCTTCATAGCTCCACGTATTTACGATGTTCTCCGCGGTTAATTCCTGTTCTTGATTCATCCGCATATCAAGCGGCGCATCAAAACGATAGGAAAAACCGCGCTCTGCCTCATCAAACTGCGGTGAAGAAACACCTAGATCTAATAAGATACCGTCCACTTTTTCAATTCCGAGTTTTTTTAATTCTTGTTTCATCATGGAAAAATTCGCATGAACATAAGTAATACGATCGGATACAGCACTCAAACGCTTTTTTGATTCAGCGATTGCACTGCTATCACGATCAAACGCAATCAACATTCCATCATCTAAACGCTTTAAGATTTCAGCACTATGTCCGCCGCGGCCCAGCGTTCCGTCGATATAAATACCGTTTGGCTTGATATCCAACATATCGATGCTTTCTTTTAATAAGACACTGTAGTGTTTCATAACATAAAATCGCTTAGATTTTCGGCGATTTCTTCAAAGCTTTCATTCGCCTGTTCATCTACTGCTTCCCATTTTTCCTTTGCCCATATTTCAATGTGATTGGCCGCTCCGATAATCATGCATTCTTTCTGCAGCTGCGCAACCGCAATCAAAGAGGACGGAATCAATACACGACCCTGTGCATCGATTTCACATTCAGCCGCCTTGCTTGTCATCATACGTACAAACATGCGGGCATCCTTTTTGGTCGTCGGTAGCTTTAACAGCTGATCATAAATAATCTCCCATTGTTGCTTCGTATAAGCATTTAAGCAACCGTCGAGACCTCTGGTGATAATGACCTTCATGTCTAATTCTTCACGAAATTTTGCCGGAATAATCATACGCCCTTTTTTATCGATATTGTGTGCGTATTCGCCCATGAACACAGTCATCACCTCCACTTTCTGCCACTACGTGCTACTTTCCACCACTATTATACCTGTTTTCAGATAATTTGTATAGGAAAACTTTACTTTTTTATTTTCCAATTTTTAGTGTCATTCTACAGTTTTTTATCAGATATTCAGACACAGTGTCTTGTATGACAAAAAATCACAATAAGATTGATTGAATTATGAGTTTTTTGTAGAAAAATCTGCTGATTATTGCTTCAACCTTTTTCTGTTAAATTGATCTGAATAATGATAAAATCAGAATATTAACAGGAATGCTTTAAAACATTGTTTCTTACTATAAACGTAATGTGCTGCGAATGTTGATTTTATCGTATTTTTTTATCAGACATTAATTCATAATTCACATAAAGCAAAAGTCTGAAGCCCAGTTTCATCACCTGAATCTTTTGTCAAATAACCGTGAAATATAGTTTTATTTGATTTTAGAGTCAAACGAATCAGATAAAAATGAAAACTGCTGCCGCAAATAAAAAAGAATATGTTGTTTTCTCGCAAAGAAGAAAGCTTACATATTCTTACAACTTCATTATAATTGACGCAGTGCCGCTATCATGGCTGTTTTATTTCGTGATGATTGATCGGGTATTTTCACAACTCTTGCCGGAACACCCGCCACAATCGTATTTTTCTCAACATCCTCGATTACCACAGCACCCGCAGCGACGATTGCGCCGGATTTCACACGAACCCCTTCAATGATGACCGCATTGGCGCCGATGAGTACATCGTCTTCCACAATAACAGGAACAGCACTGGGTGGTTCTATCACTCCGGCAAGCACAGCGTTAGCGCCGATATGACAACGCTTGCCAACGATTGCTCTCCCACCGAGTACCGCCCCCATATCAATCATAGTTTCAGATCCGATCATCGCTCCGACATTAATAATTGCGCCCATCATAATAACAGCATTTTCTCCGATTTCTACTTGGTCCCGTATAATGGCGCCCGGTTCAACCCTTGCCGATAATGATTTAATATCCAACAGCGGCAAAGCGGAATTACGACAGCTTTGTTCAATTTCGATATCAATAATATCCTGTTGATGCTCCTGCAGCACTGCACAAATATCCTCATAGTCACCGAAAACAACTTGATCTTTTCCTTCGTAAACCTTGGCATTCGGAAAAGACAATGCTCTTTTGCTTTTTACATATACCTTGACCGGTGTCTTTTTAGGCGCATTCTGTATTTTCTTAATGATTTCATTTGCATCCATAAAAATTCTCCTCAATCATTTGATCCAAGTCATAGAAGCCGTTTGGCTTTTGAAGCAACCAGTAAGCCGCTCTTAGCGCACCTTCCGCAAAGATTTGTCGACTGATTGCCGTATGCTTGATTTCCAGTTTTTCATCGTTTCCCAAATACAATATACTGTGTTCTCCTGCGCTGCTTCCACCGCGCAGCGAGTGGATTCCAATTTCCTTTTGACGAGTGCCGACCATCCCGCTTCTACCGAAACAGACTTTATATTTTTTATCCGGATCGATCGCTTCCAACATCAACTTGGCAGTACCGCTTGGCGCATCCTGTTTTTGATTATGATGCAGCTCCATAATTTCCATATCAAAATCATCGGCTAAAATCGGTGTGACAGAGCGAATCATTTTTAACATCACCGCTGTTCCCAAAGAATAATTTACAGAATGTAAAACCCTTGATTTACTGCCCAAGCTTTTTAAATGATCATATTGTGCCGATGAAAATCCGGTGGTACCCGACAATAGGGCACAGCCGCTGTATTTTACATATCTGCTTACCATACTGAAATAATCAGGATGAGAAAAATCAAGCATCAGTTCGATCGGCTGCTTCAACTGATAAAGATCATGCTCATTACAGCGATTTACAATCATTATGATTTCCATATCATGACAATGCTTGATTTTTTGTTGCAGCATCTTCCCCATATGTCCATATCCGCACAGCGCTACATGTATCATCTTTATCCGCTTCCTTTACCATTTGCTTCCCAAAGTGATGCCATTTCTTCAGCTTATGCGTTTTCCTGCCTCAACATGCCTATAGAATCGGGATTGTCACAAACGCATCCACAATTTTTTCAGCACCGCCACGCATAATCAGACACTCCTTTTCATCTATTAGAATCTGTAGATTCCCTTGCGGCAAACTGATTTGGACCGGCGAATCTACAAGTTTCTGAAGCCACGCTACATATGCCGCCGCGCAACATCCGCTTCCGCATGCGAGGGTCATTCCCGCGCCGCGCTCATAGGTACTTACGGATAAATGAGAACGATCGATCACACGGACAAAATTCACATTTGTTTTTTGCGGAAACAAAGGGTGCTCATGAATTGCCTTTCCGAATTTCTTTAAAACATACACAGGATCATGCTCTACAAACAGTACCGTATGAAGCGTAGTCATAAAAACCGTCGTGAGATTGAATAATTGATTTTCAATGCGCAGCGGATAATTAATCAAACGTTGATCCTTAAGCATTGTATCATGTGGATCAAAAGAAGCCTTTCCCATATTTACCGAAACAGAAAACGGTTGTTTTGAGTGAATATGCAAAGCTTTTATACCTGCTTTGGTATACACATAAAAATCGTTCTGATTGATGATATTTTGATCAAGTGCATACTTCGCTAAACAGCGAATGCCGTTTCCGCACATGGGTGCCGAAGAACCGTCGCTATTATATATTTCCATTGTCAAAGGATTTCTTTTCAAAAAAATCATGCCGTCGGCACCGATACCGATATGCCGTTCACATAGTTTTTTTGCCAATGCGCATTTTTGTGCGGAAGCCAGTCCCTGTTTTTCAGTTATTAAAAAATCATTTCCGCAGCCGTGATATTTACTTAGTAAAATCATATGATCACCATTTTCATTATATTTGTTTCTGTATGCCTTCTATTTTACGCCGCTTGTTATAAGGATATGATAAAAATTTCAATTGTATTAAACAGATTAATCAAATACTGATGACACGTTCATATACTGTAAGGAAACGAGGTACTTATGAAACAAACACAAAGAATCAGACGTGAACTTCATCAAATTCCCGAGCTTGATCATCAGCTGCCGAAAACAATCGCTTATATCAAACAATTTCTTACCGGAATGCAATGTAGGATATTTCAACCAATACCGAGTGCTGTCTGTGCTTATTTTGATTTCAATCAATCATCGACTGTTGCCTATCGCAGTGATATGGACGCTTTAGCGATACAAGAGAGCAATAATATAAGCTATTGCTCAAAGCACATGGGACAAATGCATGCATGTGGACATGACGCCCATATGGCAATCTTGTTGTCCTTCGCAGACTATCTGAATCGGCGCAAAAACGCAAAGCATAATGTGCTGTTGATTTTCCAGCCGGCTGAGGAAACGACCGGCGGTGCCAAAGAAATCGTTGAGACCGGATTATTTGCAAAATTTCGTGTCGCAGCACTTTTCGGAATCCATGTAAAACCAGGAATAAAAAAAGGCAATATTGCCTCTAAAAGCGGTTATATGATGGCAAAGTCCGCTGAAATCACGGTAGATATCAAAGGAAAAGCAGTCCATATAGCACAATATTCAAATGGACGAGATGCACTATGGACTGCATGTTGTTTTATTCAGCGTCTTTATGAAATATCAAATGCTTATCCCAATAAGGATCACTTGGTGAAGTTCGGTTTTTGTCAAAGCGGACAAGTATGCAACGCACTCAGTGATCATACGGTACTGAAAGGAAGCTTACGCGTTTTCGCTGATAATGATTTTTGTTTTTTCCGTCAGCGAATGATGTCACTGGGCGAACAGCTTCAAAAGGAAAACGGCTGTGAATTTACATTTCATCTTTCCGAAGGTTATCCGGCTTTATACAACGATGAATGCTTATTTGAGCAAGCACGATCTCTTATACCGGATATGATCGCTTTAAGCAAACCGGATTTATTAAGTGAAGATTTTGCCTATTACGGAAAAGCCGTAAAAAGTCTGTTTTTTTATTTAGGTATCGGAGATGCTCCTTCCTTGCACAGCGATCATTTTGATTTTGACGACAGCTGTTTAATTGAAGGTGTGAATATTTATCGTAAATTACTCGCCATTGATATTTAGTCTGATGAAAGCTTGTGAAGCGTCTTAATATAGATCCTCTTTAGTTGTGATCTTGCGATTTTCATAGCTGCCTTCTACAACATGAACCTTTACCTCTGTACACAGTTCTACGATTTGCGCATCATCCGTAGCGCTGATATTTTGAAGCATTGCCTTTTCATATGCAGCTTTAATGACATCAAGATGAAAAGCCTGCGGAGTTTGCGCCTGCATTAATTCCGCACGTGGATATGTCTGTGAGATTACACCGTTTTGCACACGTTTAATCGTATCCTTGACCGGTACACATAATAAACAAGCACGATGCTTCTTTAAGCATGCCAACAAATCATCAATGCAGGACTGTGAAAGCCACGGGCGAGCGCCGTCATGAATCAGCACAACTGCTTCCTTTACCTGCTGCAATCCGTTATATACAGATTCCTGCCGTGTTTTACCGCCAAGCACAAATGTAATATCACTTCCTTGAAAAAGCTGTTTCATCTGTTCCGTATCGGCTTCGCTTGTCACAATGATTATTTGTTTACAGCGCTGATCCCGAATAAATATCGAGGCTGTTTTTTCAATAACCGTTTGTTGCTCAGACAGCGGATATAATAATTTATTATATCCCAATCCCATACGAGAGCCGCTCCCTGCAGCTACAATTAAAGCAGTATAATTCATAAGATCACTCCGTTCTTTCATCATTGTATCATATTTTGATCAAGTGTTCTGTAACATTTGATTTTTTATTACTGAAAAACCGATGCAGTGCATCGGTTTAAAGAATTGTTCATTATATTATCTTAACGATTTTTTAAATTTCGCAAACGGGGATTCGTGTGCCCCCTTATTGCGAATTTGCTCATAAAGACCTTTTTCTTCACGAGTGATTTTCGTCGGAATTTCTATGACGATTTCAACAAATTGATCTCCTTGTTGACCGCGGCGAGATTTTACACCTTTACCGCGCAGTCGGAACTGATGTCCGTGCTGTGTACCCGCAGGAATCGTTAATTCCTCTTCTCCGTAGACTGTCGGAACAGCGATTTTACAGCCGAGTGTCGCATCTACTGCACTGATCGGAACACTGAGGTGAATATCGTTGCCGTCACGAACGAAATGCTTATGACGACTTACCAAAATTTCAATGTATAAGTCACCGCTTGCGCCGCCGTTGATCCCGCGTTCCCCTTTGTTAGCTACACGAACCTGTTGGCCTGACTGAATGCCCGCCGGAATTCGGATATTTAATTTAATCCGTTTATGTTCATAACCGCGTCCGTGGCATTTATCACATTTTTTAGAGATCGTCTTTCCATGACCGCCACAATCAGGACAAATGCTTTGACTTTGAAATATACCGAACGGTGTGCGTTGTTGAGTCGTTACCTTACCGCTACCGCCGCAGGTTGAACATGTATGAATATCATTCTTTGAATAAGCTCCGCTGCCGCCGCAGGCAGTACACTGTTCATCCACATCAACCCCAATTTCTTCATCCTTGCCAAAAATTGCATCCATAAAATCAATGCGCAGCTGCATAAAGCGGTCATTCCCTTTGCGCGGACCGTTGCTTTGACGCGTTCTGCCACCGAAGCCACCGCCGAAGAAAGATCCGAAAATATCACCGAAATCCTCAAATCCGCCGAAGCCAGAACCCCCGAAATTCGCCCCATCCATTCCCGCATGTCCAAATTGATCATATGTTGCTTTTTTCTGAGGATCGGACAATACCTCGTAAGCTTCATTGACTTCCTTGAATTTTTCCTCTGCCCCGCTTTCTTTATTGACATCGGGATGATATTTTTTAGCCATCTTTCGATAAGCTCTTTTTATTTCATCGTCACTGGCACCCTTACTGAGTCCCAAAACTTCATAATAGTCACGTTTACTCATTTACGACCACCTTCCTGATTCAGTGTGATTCAGCTATAAATGATCTTTTCAACAGACGCAAAGCAACTTTACATCCCGATTCCATTCAAAATCCCAATCACAGCTTTATCTTATCCGTATAAACTTACGGAAAACAGACGAGCTTATTCAAGCATCGTCTGATCCGACTACTCCTTTTCTTCGTATTCAGCGTCTACGACATTATCATCGTTTGCGTAATCCGCACCCTGACCCTGCTGCTGATACATTGCAGCACTTGCTGCCTGTGCAGCCTGTTCCAACGCATCAAGCTTACTCTTCACTGCTTCCATATCATTTTCATCTAATGATTTTTGCAGCTCATCGCGCAGCTTCTTTGTTTCTTCTTTTTGATTTGCATCAATCTTGTCACCGTTATCCGCAAGCATCGTATCAATCTGGTTGATAAAGGACTCGGCACGATTACGCAAATCAATTTCTTCTTTGCGCTTATCATCTTCCGCCTTATGCTCCTCAGCCTCTTTTACCATGCGTTCGATTTCATCATCACTTAAACCGCTGGAGTTCTGAATCGTAATTGATTGTTGCTTGCCGGTACCTTTATCAGTTGCTGAAACATGAACAATACCGTTTACATCAATATCAAATTTAACTTCGATCTGCGGCACACCGCGACGTGCCGGTGCGATACCGTCAAGCTTAAACAGACCGAGTTCTTTATTATCATTTGACATCGGGCGCTCACCCTGCAATACACGAATATCTACTGCTGGCTGATTGTCCGCCGCAGTGGAGAAGATCTGTGATTTACTTGCCGGAATTGTTGTATTACGCGGAATCAATACAGTCATAACACCGCCCATAGTTTCAATACCGAGTGATAACGGGGTAACATCCAACAATAATACATCCTTAACATCACCCGCAATGACACCACCTTGAATAGAAGCTCCCATCGCAACAACTTCGTCTGGATTTACGGAACGATTCGGTTCTTTGCCTAAAATATTCTTAACCGCTTCCTGCACTGCCGGAATACGAGTAGAACCGCCGACCATCAACACTTGATGAATATCATTTTTAGTCAATCCGGCATCGCGAAGTGCATTGCGTACCGGTTCCATGGTGCGATCTACCAAATGCTTTGTCATTTCATCGAATTTCGCTCTTGTCAAGCTTGCTTCAAAATGCAGAGGACCGTCTGCTCCGGCAGAGATAAACGGCAATGAGATCTGTGTTTGTGCCATACCGGACAAATCCTTCTTAGCTTTTTCGGCAGCCTCTTTTAAACGCTGCATTGCCATTGTATCCTTGCTTAAATCAACACCGTTTTCCTTTTTGAAAGTATCTACCATCCAGTCAACGATCACATTATCGAAATCGTCACCACCCAAACGTGTATCTCCGTTTGTAGACAATACTTCAAATGTACCGTCGGCAAGTTCCAAAATTGAAACGTCGAAGGTACCGCCGCCTAAGTCATAAACAAGTACTTTTTGTTCCTGATCAGTCTTATCTAAACCATAGGCAAGCGCTGCTGCTGTCGGTTCGTTGATAATACGCTCTACTTCAAGACCGGCAATCTTTCCGGCATCCTTTGTCGCCTGACGCTGTGCATCATTGAAATAAGCGGGCACTGTGATAACTGCCTTATCCACCTTTTCACCTAAATAATCTTCTGCATAGCCTTTTAAATACTGTAAAATCATAGCGGATACTTCTTGCGGAGTATAATCCTTCCCCTCTAAAGTAACCTTTTCACTTGTTCCGATTTTGCGTTTGATGGAACTTACCGTATTTTTATTTGTGACTGCCTGACGCTTTGCCGCATCACCGACAATACGCTCACCGTTTTTATACGCAACAACAGAAGGTGTTGTACGATTTCCTTCCGGATTCGTAATAACCTTGCATTCGCCGCCTTCCATCACACTGACGCAGGAATTCGTTGTACCTAAATCAATACCAATAATTTTACTCATTTTCTTTTCCTCCTTATTTATTCGCTTACTTTAACTAATGTCGCACGCAACACTCGATCTTTTAACATATAACCCTTTTGTAAAACCTCAATTACAATTCCGCTTTCCACGTCTTCCTTCTTTTCCTGCATCAAAGCATTGTGGAAATTAGGATCAAACGGTTTATTCAAAGCTTCAATTTCACATACACCTTCTTTTTCAAGCACCGATTTCAATTGGGTATAGATCATTTCAAACCCCTTTACATAATTTTTGATGTTTTGATCATCTACTTTGACATCAAGCGCTCTCTCTAAAGAATCCAATACTGGAAGCACCTCTTGAGCAAAGCTTTGAATGCGGTATTTACGCACATTATCCGCCTCTGCCTGCAGACGTTTTTTCATATTGTCCGCGTCCGCATATGCTTTGAAGTAAGCATTTTTGCTCGCTGCCAATTCTTCCTGCAAAGAAGCAATTTCCGCTTCCAGCTCCTGCATCTTTTTCTTTTTGGCAGCCTTCGGTTTTGTTTCCGCTTCCTTTTTATTCTGCGTTTCTTCCGTTGTATTAGCAGTTTCCGCTACCGCCTCTGTCGTTTCTTGTTTGATTTCATTTTCCTGCATAAGTACCTCCTATTCTTCGTACTCATCACGATACATCTCCTCGATGACCCTGCTCATATATTCCATCAAAGCAACCACACGATTGTACTGCATCCGTGTCGGACCGACAATCATCAGCTGTCCTTCTTCTTCCTCATTTAATTTAAACTTACTGGCAACCACCGCAACATTATTCATATGCAGTACTTGATTGGTATTATCTTCACCGATACAAACCATTAAATCACCTTCGTGGTTTGCCAATTCACGCCACACGCTGGAATCCTCAAGCATACTCATCAGTTGCTTCAGTTTCTCTATATCAGCAAATTCCGGCTGATACAGCATATTGCTTTGCCCGCTGTAATAGACATTGTCACTTGCGAAGCGAACAAACGCATTTACAAAGGCTTGAAACAGAACCTCATGCCTTGTGATATGCGCTTCCAACAGCGGCTGTATCTCCTGCATCCGCTCAACCACGCTGCTAATCGGTGTACCACTCAGTTTTTCATTCAAAATCACACAGCAGTTTTGTATATCCTCAACACTGATCTTTTCATCAAATTGGAATGTTTTGTTCTCTGTATGGCCATGATCAGTAACAAAGATTGCCACGGCACTTCGTTCACTGATCGGTATCAGCTGTACATTCTGAAGACGCTGACATTTTGAATCAGGTCCCAATACCACTGAGGTAAGATTCGTCATATCAGATAAAATATCACAGCTTTTTTTAACAATCTCATCTAAAGAATAATGTCTTTCCTTGAAAACCTTCTGCAAGGAGTTCTTAACGCCTTCGTCTAATTCCTTTTCCATAAGGTTTTCCACATAGAAGCGATAGCCTTTGGAACTCGGAATTCTTCCTGAGGATGTATGCGTTTTTTCCAACAATCCTTCAGCTTCAAGTGCCGCCATTTCATTACGGATGGTCGCCGAAGAACAAGGAAAATCTAACAGTGTCATCAGCGTTTTGGAACCAACCGGTTCAGCCGTTCTCGTAAATTCATCAACGATTGTTTTAAAGATTACGATTTGCCGGTTTGTCAACATCTGTAACACCTCTTTCTAGCACTCTTACTCTGTGTCTGCTAATAGTATATGCTTTTTCGTTAGCACTGTCAATACCCTAAGTGCTAAAACTATCGATTTTCGACTGATTTATTCAAACTGCTAAATATACTCCACTGCGTTTCATCATAAATACCTCTATGGTTTACTATCTCCGAATCATACCATATTATACAAGTTTTCCCATGAAACAGTTGTTCTTCATTCTGCTTTTCGCTTTACTGTTTCTTCGGCAAATTCATATATGATTTATGCTTCTTCATTCTTATAAAAAAACAGGTACATGAAATAAATTCGGTACCTGTTAATTTTTTATAATTGCTTGATATGCTTTACGTTTAAAAAACTCTTAATCTAACAGCTGTGCAGATAATTCTAAGAATTCATCAATTCGCTGTCTGCAAGTTTCAAGACTTTCCTCCCAAAATGAGCGATCCTGCAAATCGATACCAGCCATAGCCGCCACATCCTCCACATGAGAAACAGTGGTAGCTTTCAGCATTTCACGATATTTATCCACAAAAGGCGCTCCTTCTTTTTCATAACGAGCTACTAAACCGCGGGCAAATAATCCACCGAATGCATAAGGAAAATTATAAAAGCTCAATGAAGATGAGTAATAATGCGATTTATTGATCCACATAAACGGATGTAAATATTGCGGATCCAAAGCATCACCGTATGCTTCTTTTTGTGCCTTTAACATCATTTCGCATAATTCATCCGCAAATAAAAATGAAGTTCGCCGTTTTTCAAACACGGCTTTTTCAAAGGAATAGCGTGAATAAATATCACAAATGATCTGAGTCAGATCCTGCAATTGCTTCTCAATCAAAAGCAGTTTTTGAAGCGGATCGCTTTCCTCTTTTATCGCAGCGTTCATAATAATATTTTCATTAAAGGTAGAAGCTGTTTCCGCCACCGGCATTGAATAATCCGTATTCAAAATACGATGATCCTCAATCATCATACCGTGATATGCATGACCTAACTCATGTGCCAAAGTCACAATATCGCCAAGCTCTCCGTCATAATTCGTAAGAACACGGCTCTGTTTAATAAACGGCAGATTCTCACAGAAAGCACCGCCCACTTTACCCTTGCGCGGATAAAAATCAATCCATTCCTGATCAAAGGCAGTTTCAATCAAATCAGCCAAATCTTGTGCAAAGGGTGAAAAATGATTCAATAAATATGCTTTTGCGTCCGCAATCGTATATTTTTTTGAAGTTTGTGTCTTTGATGTTAAAGGAGCGAATAAATCATACCAAGGTAACCCGTTTTGATGTCCCAGTAACTCCGCTTTCCGCTTCAAATAACGATGAAACAGCGGCAAGGCATCAGTAATTGCATCCATCATAACGTCAAGCGTCTTACGCTCCATCCGCGAATAATATAGGGTCATATCCAACGGAGTGGTAAACTTTCGTAAATCACAAATGGTATTCACCTGTGATTTAATATTGTTCAAGGCGAACGCAACACTTTGCTTAATCGCATCATACGCCTTTAATTCAGCCTCATACGCAGCCTTTCTGACTGCGGCATCACTGTCATAGGCAAGATTGCGGATTTCACTTAACGTTATTTTTTTATCTTGATACGCTACCTCTAACGTACTCGTTAAATATTCCTGCAGATTGGACCAAGCATTTCCGGCTGAAATATTCAATTTGGTAATCACTTCTTCCACATCATCTGACAAGCGATATTTTCCGTCTCGTTTGGTTTCCTTTAATAAATATTCATAGGATTTCAAAAAGTCACTTTGTTGAATCACTTGATCAATATCAGCACAATCTTGAATAAATGCATCCATCTGTGCCAACGCTTTCGCACCTTCACTTGCGGTTTGATTCAGCTGTCCCAATAAAGCAACCGTTTGTGCATCACTTGTATCCACCGACTGTCTCAAAGATAAATAACTTCCGAGCTTCCAACTGCAAACTGCCAGCTGTTCCTGCTTTTGCAAAATATCGGTAATACTGCTTACCTCATGCTCATGGCTCAATTGCTTCACCGATTCATTCAGATCATTAATCAACTGCTCTAACTGTGCTTTATCCTGTTGAAAATTAGGGTCATCATAGCCTGTATATAAGGCGTCCAGAGACCATGTATCTTTCATAGTTACACCTGCTTTCTACTATAGCTTACCCTATTATAGCATAATTTCGTCAATAAAATCATTTTCCTTTTTCTCGATCTGTTCAATATTCCTTTTTCTGACACAATGCAATACGTAGCACTTCTCTTTGAACATCGATTTATCGTTATCCTCATAGACAGAAATACAAAAAACATTTAGATGTTTATCAAATTGTTTTGACAATCCACAGAATTTGACTATAATATATTTAGATCATTATCTAAATGATAAAAAACAGATAAGGAGGTAATCGTGCATATACAAGAAACCTTTCGAGCGTTGAGTGATCCGACACGCCGAGCAATTATCACATTATTACAAGGTGGGCCGCTCCATGCTCAACAGATTGTCGATCACTTCGATATTACGAACGCAACTGTTTCTCATCATTTATCTATTCTGAAAAAAGCAGGATTGATTATCGATGATAAACAAGGGAAATATATTTATTATGAATTAAATACATCGGTCCTAGATGAAATTATAGGATGGTTTTCCGCTCTGAACACAAGGAAGGAGGACGGCAATGAAAAATAAATACAGTTATAAGACATTCGTAATAGCTCTCATATCGTTGATTGTCGCTGTTTATACTTTTATACAGGCGAATGATGAAATCATCATCCATTGGGATATCAACGGTAATGCCGACGGATATGCGCCTAAAGAAGTTATCCTGATGTTGCCCTTTATGATTCCGCTTGTCGATTGTTTAATCGTATGGATCTCAAATATGGATCCGCGAAAGAACAATATGCAAAAATCTGCATCTGGTATCCAAGTAGTGCGCTTCATTGTAGCAGCGATTTTATTCGTCTGTACATTACTGACTTGTATTGAAACGCTCTATCCCAAAACGCTGAATATAGAAGTGATTGTGCCGTGTTTCGTCGGCATCATGATTATGATCATTGGCAATATTCTACCGAAAATCCGCTCAAACTATACGATCGGTATACGTAATCCTTGGACTTTGCACAGTGATATTGTATGGCAAAAGACGCAGCGATTCAGCGGCAGACTTTGGTTTGTCTGCGGTATCGCCATCTGTCTGTTCAGCGTCACTCCTTATTTCAGCCATCTTGTGATGCTGGTCATGATCTTTTTCATTATTATCTTACCAAATCTATACGCCTATTATTTATATCAAAAAATGCGAAAGGAGAACAACTATGATAGAAATTAAGCATGTAACAAAAACCTTTGGAGGAACCAAAAAAGCAGTGGATGATTTATCACTTACGATCAATGACGGAGAAATCATCGGTTTTATCGGACCTAACGGAGCCGGTAAAACGACTACGATTAAAATGATTACTGGTATTTTGAATCCTGATGAGGGGGAAATTTTAATCAATCATATTCCGATCACGAAAGAGCCGCTCAAAGCAAAACAAGAAATTGGTTTTGTTCCCGATCAAGCAGATATCTTTTTACGCTTAAAAGGGATCGAATATTTAAACTTTATGGCAGATATGTACGAAGTGAAGCAATCGCTTCGTCCGCAGCGAATCAAAGAATTAGCTGAATTATTTTCTATGGAAAACGCATTAAATGATAAAATATTGTCCTATTCACACGGTATGCGCCAAAAGATTGTGATTATGGGCGTATTGATCTGTGACCCTAAAGTTTGGATCTTGGATGAGCCGCTGACCGGATTGGATCCGCAATCAGCCTTCTGTTTAAAGGAACGAATGCGCGAACATGCAAATCGCGGCAACTGTGTATTCTTCTCTACACATGTGTTAGAGGTTGCCGAAAAGCTTTGTGATAAGGTCGCAATTATCAATAACGGTAATATTCTCTTTTTCGGCACATTAAAAGATCTTATGGATCAGCATCCGCATTGCGAGTCATTAGAAACACTGTTCTTAGAGGTAATACAGTATGCATAAATATCTCTCATTGACAAAAACATTGATGAAAAGCGGTTTTGCATTAGAGGACGGAAAACTTCGTAAAGCCTATCGTTTATTGCTGTATCTGATTTTATTGATTGCCATTTTTCCGACACTGGCATCCATTTATTTCTTGATTGAGACCACTTTACCGATGTACAATCAAATCGATCAAAGTGCATCGTTAATGGGATTGATTCTCTTTATTGTTTGTATTACAACCTTTTTGTTTTCATTGTTTATTATTCCAAGCATCTTTTATTTCAGCAATGATATTGATTTTCTACTCGCTTTACCGCTCAAAGGAGATCATATTATTGCATCTAAATTTACCGTATGCTTGATGTATGAATATCTTACGACATTTGCGATTTTAATACCTGCCACTACAGCCTATTTAAACGTGTGCGGCTTTTCTGTATCGCTTTGTCTGTTTGCGATTTTGACGGCGCTGTTGATCCCAATCTTCCCGCTTGTGATCTCAGCCGGCTTAACCATATTGATTATGCGCTTTATGCCTTTTTTCAAAAATAAAGATCATTTTCATTTTATCTCAGGTATCTTATTGGTTGTAATCGGAATTTCAATCTCTGTTTATATGAATTCCATACAAACGGGAGATGAAAGCGAAATGCTTAACCTGTTTTTAAACGGAGACAATTCGCTTTTAACCATGTTTATGAACTTCTTTCCTGTGATCCCTTATTTTGCTCGTGCGGTTGTACAGGGAAGTATGATTGATTTTATAATCGCTGTCGGAATCTGTATTCTGTCCTTAGTAATTTTGATGGGACTCGGCAGATTATGGTACTTCAAAGGTGCGATCGGAAACAGTGAAGCTTCCGCAAACCATAAAAAGCTGAGTGAACTGTCACAAAAGGAAATGAAACAGACGAATAAAACAACTGCTTACCTAAAAAAAGAATGGCGTATGTTGTTTCGTACACCGGCTTTTGCGACTAATTGTATCGGTTCCACCGTTATCTTTCCTTGCATGCTGCTGTTTATGTCAATCTTTTCCCAAGATCAAAAATTATTATTTTCAATGATCGATACCATTCAATATGATTCAAATTTCATCTATTATGTGATCATGTTTGGACTTGGAATGGGATTGTTTATAGGATGTGTGAACATGGTATCCGCTACCGCTATCTCACGTGAAGGCAGTAACTATATCGTTATGAAATATTTACCGGTTTCATATCGTGAACAGATTCACGCAAAAATGCTATTAGGAATTATCATGGGCATCGCAGGTGATCTTCTCATCATATTCGCAATGATGAGTATCTTATCATTTGACTGGTATTATTATGTACTCCTATTCATTTGCATGTGTATCAGTACGATATTATCAAACGAAATATGCATAATTGTAGATATGCATAAGCCTAAGCTTGTTTGGGAACAAGAGGCGTCGGCAATCAAACAGAATTTCAGTTCTTTCTTTGCGACGATGATTATGTTGGGATTATGCACAGGCATGATTTTGGTAACTCTCCTTATACCTAATGAATACATCCTGTTGGTCACTGCCTTTTTTCTCATTCTTTGTATTGTCGCAAGTATTCTGGGATATTGGCTGTGCGGTACACTTGCACAAAATGCAATTCATAAATTATAGGTACTCATATGAAAATTCTTTATTACAGTGTAAGCTATGAAAGCTATCAAAAAATATCCGCGCTGTTATCTTGCGTAAATATCGATGTTACATGGATTCAACAAAATCAAGGCTGTTTGACAATCGATGAGATCATTAGACAAAAACAAAAGCCTGCCGATTTGTGTACACTTCCGGATATCAAAGTTATGATTTTTCATGAAATGAATGATGAACAAATCGGCTTTGTAATTGATATTCTGAAACAACAAGGAATCAGTGTACCCTATAAGTGTATCGTAACCACGCATAATCAATCATGGCGTTTAATCGATTTATTTCGAGAGCTGATGAAGGAACACGAATACTTCAGCGCCTATGAACAGCTGAAACAATGTATTGCACAAGTTAGTGAATTACAGGAGTGTGTATACACCGAAGAATCATGGAAACGATATGAAAGTGCCTTTATGAACGGCTATTTCCTGCTTCAAAAACAAAGCTCTACTGATGAATTAAAAGCTGCGATTCAAGCAATTAATGATACTAAAGCAAGACTGTGTAAAAAATAACAGTTCCTATATAAAAAAGTGACTTATAATGAGTCACTTTTTAATGTTAAAAGTATTTCCAATTTTATACTGCTTTGATACTAATAAACTCGAAATTAACAATAAGAGTCTTTGTGATGCTTTTGATAATGTTCATAAAGTGCAGTTCCCCGTTTACAAGCGCTGCAGCTTCCGCAGCTGCCGTTACAGCCGGAATTGCTACAGATGGATTGAATACACTTTTTAATAAGCAGAAGCAATAAAACAACAATTATGATGCTTGACATTGGCTCACCTGCTTTCCCGCCGCATAGTTACGTTTCACTCGCAACAGCATATATAACATCCCAATCAGCGTTGCTCCCGCAAAAGCTGTCATCAGCGTAAAAATGCCGCTGTCTAACCAAACCCAAAGCTGATATACGATAAAGGAAACCGCATATGCCAAAGCACATTGATAGCTGATTGCGAAGATTGTCCACTTGCGATGATTCATTTCACGTTTTATGGCACCTATTGCCGCAAAGCATGGAGCACAAAGTAAATTGAATATCATAAATGAATAAGCCGAAGCCATCGTGAAACTCGCCGCCAAGCTTCCCCATATTTCAGCACCGTCCTCGGCAATCTCTCCGTATCCGTATAAAATTCCAAACGTCGATACTACATTTTCCTTTGCGACAAGTCCAGAAATAGCCGCAACCGTACTTTCCCAATTCCCCCATCCGAGCGGAATAAACAGAAAGGATAACGCAGAGCCGAGTGCTGCCAAAAAGCTTTGATCTAATTGATCGGTTCCTAGCATTTTGATATGACCGCTCACCACACCGAAGCTTGATAAAAACCAGATTATCATCGTAGATAATAAAATAACTGTACCTGCCTTTTTCATAAAGCTAAAGCCGCGCTCCCATGTGCTGCGAAGAACATTATTTACCTTAGGCATATGATATGCCGGAAGCTCCATCAAAAACGGTGTCGCACCTTCAGCAAATAAGCTTGTTTTCTTCAGTGTGATGCCCGAAAGAATCACAGCCGCAATACCGATAAAGTAAGCCGAAGGACTCACCCACCACGCTCCTTGAAATAATGCGCCGGCAATTAAAGCGATGATCGGAAGCTTTGCGCTACACGGTATAAAAGATGTCGTAATAACCGTCATTCTTCGATCAGATTCATTTTCGATTGTTCTGCTTGCCATAATCCCCGGAACGCTGCATCCGGTTCCGATCAACATTGGGATAAAAGATTTGCCTGATAATCCGAATTTACGAAATAACCGATCTAATATAAAAGCGATGCGTGCCATATAACCAATTTCCTCTAAAAGCCCCAAGAAGAGAAATAAGACCAGCATTTGCGGGACAAAACCTAATACGGCACCGACTCCGGCAACAATACCGTCAAGAATCAGGGACATCAGCCAGTCCGCGCAATGAATTGATATCAGAACATTCTCTATTGCCGGCGGAATAATTTCAGTGAATAGAACATCATTCACCCAATCAGTCGCTATCCCACCGATGCCTGTTACAGCCATATAGTAAATAAATGTCATAATTGCGGCAAAGATCGGCAGAGCCAATATACGATGAGTCACAATGCGATCTATGCGGTCTGATATACTGATACCGCTGTTGAGTGAACGATAGGTCTTTGACAATAGTTCAGTGATATATTCATAGCGAGCTACGGTAATGATACTTTCACTGTCATCATCTGTGTCTGTTTCCAAGCGCTCTCTGATTTTACTGATGCTTTCATACTGACTTTGATTTAACAACTGTTGATTCATCAACTCTTCTTCATTTTCCAAATATTTTATCGCATACCAATTTTGTTCAAAAGGCTCATAATGCTCACTGATCACTGCTTTTATCTGCTCTATCGCAATTGCAATATTTCCATGATATATATTTGTATAAGTGGGACGAGGTTGTTGATATAGCTGATATGCATGGGAAATCAACTGCTCCAATCCTTCGTTTTTTAATGCCGATACATGCACAATCGGACACTCCAGCAACTTAGAAAGCTGATCGGTATCTATTTGATCCTTTTTTAATAAATCGCTCATATTTAATGCGATCACCATCGGTATACCGATTTCTCGCAGCTGTGTTGTTAAATAAAGACTCCGCTCTAAATTCGTCGCATCTACTAAATTGATAATTATATCAGGTCGTTCATTGATTAAATATTCACGCGCTACACGTTCATCTAAAGAATACGGTGAAAGTGAATAAATTCCCGGCAAATCAATTATTTGAATTTCACTGTTTGTCTTTAGTATGCCTGTTTTTTTCTCTACTGTTACTCCCGGCCAATTACCTACATATTGATTACTGCCGGTTAAGGCATTAAACATCGTTGTTTTTCCGCAATTCGGATTACCCGCTAACGCAATTTTCATCTTTATCCTCCTTTGTTAGCTATAGCTAACTTTATTATTAAAAAAAATATCTAGATTTCTACATCAATGCCGGCTGCATCTTTTTTACGAATCGTTAATTCATAACCGCGCACATGAAGTTCAAGTGGATCCCCTAAGGGAGCAGTCTTTTTCATTATGATAACGGCATTTCTCGTTAGACCTAACTCCATCAATCTTCTTTTTGTGGCTGCGGCACCTGAAATATTTACTATCTTGGCACTTTGCCCTTGCTTCAATTCATTCAGCTTCATTCTGATTCCTCCTGTCTTACAATAATACGATTTCCTAAGGATTTGTCCAAAGCGATACGTGTATCCTTGATCATTGTGATCAAATTCCCGTTGATTTCATTTACAAGTGCGCATTTCGCTCCAGATACAAACCCCATACTAGCTAAGCGCAAGCGTATTTCATCGCGACCGATAATCTTGGATACGATAAGCTCCCTTCCTTTAGCTGCCATTGTGAGTGTCATAACTACGCTCCTCTCCAAAGGTTAGCCTATGCTAACTTATATATAAATATTAGCATATGCTAACTTTATTGTCAACACTTTTAGTGTTTTTGTTCTAAAAAAAGACAGAGAACTTATGGTTCCCTGTCTATGACAAGCTCTATATATTGTTTTTATTCCGATTCTTTTTTCAGTAAGCTGTCTGATTTCTTTACCACGAAAGCCAGCAGCATTCCCAGCATTATAACTGCGAAGGTGTTATTACCGATAATCGAGTCCGTAGTTGCTGTATTTACGATCGGACTGTCGCTTGATACGATGGCATAGTAAGAATTGTGGTTTGTCGTAAAAGTGATAAATCCGTCTTTTACCTTAGATGGAACCATAGTAACTGTTCCGTCATCAGCGATATACACAATTCCTAAATAGCGCTTAGCCAGTAACTCATCATCAAGTTTGATTTTGATGGTGAAGGCTCCGTCTGGTTTATATTGCATTCCTTTTTGCAACATATAAATATCATAAATTTTTTCGATATTATACTTTGCCAGATCATTCTTATTGGTAATTTTATTGATGATTTCCGCCTTAGCTGTATCTGTTAAAGTTTCTACAATTAATTGCACATCTTCAGGGAATCTTCCTAAAACCGTTACCTGATTAATATTATTATGAATTTGATTTACATAGCCCGGAAGATTTGGTTTAATCGGTTTAATCGGTTCATTCGGTTTAATCGGATTACTCGGTTTCGGTGGCTTAGGTGTAGGCGTCGGAGTTGAAGAATCTGTTTTCACCAACGCTTTGATAGCTGCCGCTAAGGATGCACAAGCATTATCTATCTCATCCTGTGTTGCATTCGTATCTTGATAAATCGCTTTAGCTTTAGTTAAAGCAGCTTCCAAAACAGCCCAACTATCAGCTTTATAATCATCTTTTGTTAAAGCCTCTGCTTTTTTGATTTCAGTTAGTAAATCACCTTTGAATACTTCATCAGGGATTGTCGGATCTACTTTGACCAAAGCTTTTATAGCAGAATTAAGCGCAGTGCACGCTGCATCTACTTCGTCTTGATTAGCATCAGCATCTGCTTCCACTTGCTGTGCCGTTCTCAACGCTGCTTCCAACGCTTTCCAACTGTCTGCCGTATAATGTTCCGCTGTTAAAGACTGTGCTCTGTGAATAGCAGCAGTTAAATCACCTTTATATACTTCATCAGGGATAGACGGATCTACTTTAACCAAAGCATTCATAGCTGCATTTAATGCTTTGTATGCATCATCTACTTCGTCTTGATTAGCATCAGCATTTGCTTCCACTTGCTGTGCCGTTTTTAATACAGCTTCTAAATTTTTCCAGCTTTCTGCCGTATAGTGATCTTCGGTTAAAGACAGTGCTCTTTGTATAGCAGCAGTCAAATCACCTTTATACACTTCATCAGGAGTGGTTGGATCAACTTTAACCAAATTATCTACTGCTTTATTCAATGCAACGCTTGCGTCATCAACTTCCTCTTGGGTCGCATCTGCATCTGCTTCTACTCGTTGTGCTTTGTTCAATGCAGCTTCTAATACTCCCCAACTGTCTGCCGTATAATGATCCTTTGTTAAAGACTCTGCTTTATGGATAGCAGCAGTCAAATCACCTTTATACACTTCGTCAGGGATTGTCGGATCAACTTTAACCAAATCATCTACAGCCTTATTTAATGCATCACATGCATTATCCACTTCAGCTTGAGTAGCGTCTGCATCTGCTTCTACCTGCTGTGCTGCTTTCAATGCTGCTTCCAACACTTTCCAGCTCGCAGCTGTATAATGGTCTTCGGTTAAAATCTCTGCTTTATTAATAGCAGTCAGTAAGTCACTTTTATCTACCTCAGGAACAGTCACTAATGCTTTATACGCTGCCTGTAAAGCGGCGCATGCCTTGTTTACCTCATCCTGTGTTGCATCCGCATCACCATTTACCTGTTGTGCAGCAGTTAAGGCACTTTGTAAATCTGCCCAGCTGTCTGCAGTATAATCTTTTTCTGTCAATATCTCCGCCTTTGCGATTTCTGCTTCCAAAAGACTCTTATCAACAACTACCTGTGTTGCGGCAAATTCTCTTGCAAGTTCTGTTACCTTATCATACATTCTGGCGGTTTCTGAATGGACAAGCATTCTTTGAACCTCATCTGCGTAGGTTGCACTGCCGTGATAAGTTGATTTTACAGGAAGCTTCATTGATTTTGTCAATGTCGTTATTTCTGTTTTATACTCATCGCTTTGTTCCATCAAATACTTAGCCTTCGCAACATCACGCATACCCTGCTTCAACATTTCATATCTTGGAGTGCTGTAGAAAGAAGCATTATAATCAGCATCTATCTGATCTCGTTCTACCGGATACACATACCATCCATCACCCGGCTCCCAATAACGATAGCTGGTGTCACCATGCATATCATATACATAATTATCCCATGCCCAGCGCATGAAGCCATCGGTTCCCAGGGTCATCGTATACCAAATGGTCCAATAGTTATCACCCGGGTCACTAATCATAAAGTTTGTAGGATAGTCGCCTGTACAAGAATAGAAAGTAGTATTTAAGCCTAATGCTCTTCTGTGCTCTGACAGCTGATTCAACTGCGTCTGACTCGTTACATTACCTAGGTTGATTGAAATATCATCAACACGGTCGGTTAATGTATACTGATCCGGAGCTGCATAGTTTAAAGCTGATGAAATTTTAAAGCTATCGCCTTCAGAATCCGTTACAGATTCAATAGTATTGACTGCAGCCGTTAAATCAGGTAATTCACGCTCATCCATTGAAATATAGGTGATATCAAACCATCCCTTTTCTTTAGAATGCTTCATGAAATCCGTTAAGAATGCAGACCACGCCGCATTACCGGCTGTTGTACCTGCCTTTAATACTTCAGTTTTATAAGCAGAAGTAGCCTCATTATAATACTTGATTTGATTTCCCCAAGGAACGATACTGAAGCATTTAATTTTACCGATACCGTTTACCGGATCAATAACTCCGGAATCGATCATGAAATTAATCCATTTATCATACCAGTCATAATTGAATTCCCATGTACCATCGCTTTTCTTTGTCCATTTAATCATAGACGGATCATTATAATAAGACTGATGACCCCAAGCTTCCTCCACGATGTTTGCTACAATATCATGACCGCCGTTATCCGCATATTCCTTCACGGACTCACGCATTAGATTAAAGTGCTGTTCAGTGAAGTAAAACGCGTCATTAGAATCATTTGAAATACCGCCGCTCGGAGTAGAACCTAAGCCTAAATAATAATTCGCAACCGCAAACGGATGTTGCCAAATCTGTAATTCCGTTTTCTCGTTTTCCGGCTGAACAAGATTCAAAACTTCGATTTCATATGTTAATTCAATCGGATTCGCAAGTTCATCTGCAGTAACGGTAATTTTTCCTGTATAGTTGCCCGGCACTGTTGCCTGAGGAACATTCATACTTACCCATGCGAAGTTTGCGGTATTCTTTGCGGCATCATGCGCACCGCCCTTATGAATCACATCAGGGAAATCCAATACGGTTCCCGCCAAGTTTCTTCCGTCATTCGCTTTGACATTTTTCAGCCATTTGATATCAATATTATCAGCAGCAATCTTGTTGCCGTTATTATCGGTAAAATCAGAAGCTGTAATATTGATATTATGCACATTAGCTTTAGCTAAAATATTAAGCTTTGAATTTAAGATATCGCCCTTCCAAGCAACACCGCTCCAATTTCTAACGATTTCAGCTGCTAACAGATCATCAAAATCACGTTGAGTTTCCAACAGTTTTTCATTACCTACGGAAACATTTAAGTCTTTAATAGCAGGATCAACATTAATCGTTACAGACGTAGAAATCGTAGTATCTTTTACAGTCGCAGTAACCTGCGTTTGTGCCGCCGTTTTACTGACTGCGGTAATATTTCCGTTCGCATCAATAGTAGCCACTGAGGAATCAGCACTGGAGTAAACGATTTCAGGTTCTTCATTAAACCAAGGCTCATAAGAAATTGCCGGGAATTCAGCTGTTTGATTGATACCTAAATCAATATCATCTGTATCCGCAAATATTCTTGTAATCGGCATGTCTTCATGATAAACCTTTAAATAATCTATCTGAAGAGCAGAGCCTGATTTCAATTCAACCTTTAATGTATGCTCTTTATTATCTAATTCAGAGGATTCAAACAGCATTTGCTGATGCTGTACACTGCCTGTAGTTGTTGCATCTGCGGTACCTACCTCTGTACCGTCTACACTGATTTTATACACACCATGTCCGCTGTTCTTAGAACCGATAAGCTGAAATTTGGTTCCGACGAAGCGCATTTCAAAATAGCCGTTGCTTGTATAATGCTCGTATCCGTCATGAAAATAATCAGGATAATAAGATTCTCCGCCGCCCCATGTTCCGGTATATTTAATCTTAAACAATTCATCGGTTTCGGTTGCCATCACATCCTCAATCACAGTAAAGCCGGTATCAGAGTTTCCGAAAACCTTTGCATAAACGAATTGTACACCATAGGTAGTACCACTGCCTGTAGAAGCAGAATTGCGCTTCCCTAATACAGTTACCTTCGCTGTATGATCACCCGGGCTCAATTCGGCACTCTCATATAACTTCACATTAGTTTGCGTTGTGCTCGCATAAGCATCATGCTCAGTCGCCGTTCCGCCGTCAATCGCAACACTGAACATTGCATGATTGGCTGCCTTTTTTCCGTATAATTCCAGTTTTGTACCATTAAATGTTATATCAATGGTAGCGCCTGCCGAATTACTCCAATGCTCTGTTACATCAGCAGAACTTCCGCCTGTCGTAGGCCAATAGTCCCAACCGCCGTTATTACTGTTACCGCTGGAATAGACAAAGCGTGCGTCATTATCATCAATGATTTCGCCTTCATCAGCTGCTTTAATTTCTATAACTTGATTCATAGTAATAACAGAAACAAAGCAGCACGCCGCCAGAAACAGCTTAGTTAATTTTTGTATAGCTTTCATCTTTATCCTCCTATCATATATTCAAAACAAAAATATCAGATCACCTTTTTCCGCAACACCTCACTTATGTCTACAAATGTGTACTTTTGTAAACAATGTGGCAACAATTTAAAATGTCGTTTTATTGAATATAAATCGGCTTTTTTTATGTTTCAGCTGCTAATTTACAAAAGTACAGTTTTATAAACCAGAACGCATTATATGTATGCGCTTTCTCACAGCTAAAGTATATCACATGTATATTAGATCTTGTTTGTACTTTTTAACAAAAATTTTATACTTTTTATTATAATCATAGAAATAAAAGTGACTTTTATTTATCGACGTTTTTGC
This sequence comes from bacterium c-19, assembly GCA_009917405.1. Lineage (GTDB taxonomy): Bacteria > Bacillota_I > Bacilli_A > Erysipelotrichales > Erysipelotrichaceae > C-19. Next base: position 60,554 of record QZED01000002.1, read on the forward strand.
TTACTAACATTATTAAACTAACCTTTAACTCCTTTATTATCTACCTTTCAAACGAATAAAAAGCATTCAAATTCAATTACACTTGCATTCCTTCTTCAATCGTGAGATAATACTGTTACATTGAAAAGGAGTGAGAGGATGAAGACTGTTTCTTACAGATAAATCAGAATTTCTAATACCTATGGGTATTTCATATGTAAGAAGGCAGCACGTCTTTTCCCTTTTAATCTTAATAAACAAAAGCTGTGAGTTCTTTCTTGTAGCTTTTTTATATGCAATCTATAACCCTACAATTTTTAAGCAGCTTTCATAATGCGAAGTGCTTCTTCTTACAATAACGGGAAGGAGGCATTTTTATATGTCGATGATAAAAATAGAACACTTAAGCTTTGCCTATCCGTACAGCTTTGAAGATGTATTTGATGATATTAATTTGATTTTTGATACCGATTGGAAAATAGGACTGATCGGCAGAAACGGCAAAGGAAAAACTACGCTGTTAAGGCTGTTAATGGATGAGTATTCATACAGCGGTAACATCTATAAGAATGCAGAATGCATCTATTTTCCTTATGTAATAGCGGATGAAACGATTACTACACTCACGCTTCTGCAATCGCTGTGTCCGCTTTGTGAGGAATGGCAATTCAGACGCGAATTATCCGCTTTACAGTTACCGACAACGATAATGGAACGCACTTTTGAAACACTCTCGGGCGGTGAAAAAACCAAAATCCAATTGGTTGCCCTATTTCTTCATGAACAGTGCTTTTTATTAATTGATGAGCCAACCAATCATTTAGATGCAGAAGGCAGAGCGGTGCTTGCTGCTTATCTGCGTCATAAAAAAGGCTTTCTGTTAGTTTCTCATGATCGTCATTTTTTAGATTTATGCATTGATCATGTGATAGCGCTGAATCGCAGTAATATAACGGTACAAAGCGGTAATTTTGCAACATGGATGAATGATTTTCAGAAGCAACAGGAATATGAAGTTGCCAAAAGCGCACAATTAAAAAAGGAAATTAAGCAGTTGAAGCAATCGGCGCAAAGAACTGCAGTTTGGTCCAATCGAATCGAAGCGTCTAAATTTCAAAACGGACCTGTCGATCGTGGTTTTATCGGACATAAAGCTGCTAAAATGATGAAGCGATCTAAAGCGGCTGCCGCCCGACAACAACACTCTATTAAACAAAAAGCAGCTCTTTTAAAAAATCAGGAAGACACACAGCCGTTAAAGCTGAAACCGCTGAAATATCATGCGCAAACACTCGTAGCCTTTCATGAGGTGATACTTGAATATGATCAAAAGCCGATCACTAAAAAGTTAAGCTTTACGATTGAGCAAGGTGACCATATCATTTTGAACGGTAAAAACGGCAGCGGGAAAAGCACTTTATTAAAGCTGTTAAACAAAGAAGTGATCTCATACAGTGGTGAAGTTTTGATCAATGCCCAGCTGAAAATCTCTTATGTGCCGCAGGATTGTTCCTTTCTCAGCGGCAGCTTATCACAATTTATTCATTCTAATCATATTGATGAAAGTCTGATGAAAGCAATACTGAGAAAGTTGAATTTCTCACGCCTGCAATTTGAGCAGGATATGAGCAGCTACTCTGACGGTCAGAAAAAGAAAGTGCTAATTGCCAAGAGTCTTTGCGAAAATGCGCATTTGTATTTATGGGATGAACCGTTAAATTACATTGATATTTTTACAAGAATGCAACTGGAAGAATTGCTGCAAAACTTTGGCGGTACGATGGTGCTTGTTGAGCATGATCAATACTTTCAAGAGGCTGTCGCTACTAAAATAATTCAGCTGTAAAAACAAAAAAGTGATGCCGTCGGCATCGCTTTTTTTAACATTATTACGCATTTTCAAACTGTGAATTATAAAGCTGGGTATAGAATCCGTTATCCTTCATTAAATCTTCATGATTGCCAGCTTCCACAATATCGCCGTCTTTCATTACAAGAATCAGATCGGCATCACGAATTGTGGAAAGACGATGCGCAATCACGAAGCTTGTTCGATTTTCCATCAGCTTTTCCATGCCCTTTTGAATCAACACTTCTGTTCTTGTATCAACGGAAGATGTCGCTTCATCAAGAATGAGAATTTTAGGATCAGCCAAAAACGCACGTGCTATTGTCAAAAGCTGCTTTTGTCCTTGTGATACGTTATTAGAATCCTCGTTGATTTCGGTTTGATAACCGTGATCTAAGGTACGAATAAAGTGATCGACATAAGCGGCATCCGCTGCCTTCATGACTTCTTCATCTGTAGCATTCAGCTTACCGTAACGCAGATTATCCATAATTGTACCGTTGAATAGCCATGCATCCTGCAAAACCATACCGAACAATGATCTTAAATCACTTCTGCGCATGTCTGTCGTTTTTATTCCATCGATATAAATCGTTCCGCTATTTAATTCGTAAAAACGCATTAACAGCTTGACAATGGTTGTTTTTCCGGCACCAGTAGGTCCGACAATCGCAATCTTTTTACCCGGTTTGATATACATGGAAAAATCGTTAATAACAATTTTATCTTCTGTATAGCCGAAGTGAACATTTTCAAAGGTAACCTGTCCTTGAATGTTACAGTTCCCGTCTGCGTCATAGATTTCCACTGGATTTTCACACTCTGCAACTTCCTCACTTTCACCTAAGAATTCAAAGACTCGCTCAGCCGCAGCCGCGGTGGACTGCAACATATTCATAACTTGAGCCATTTGAGTAATCGGCTGATTAAAGTTGCGCACATATTGAATAAACGCTTGAATATCACCGATTTCAATGCTGCCCGCCGCAGCTAAGTAACCGCCGACGATACAAACACCGACATATCCGATATTACCGACAAAGGCGATGACCGGCTGCATTAATCCGGAGAAAAACTGTGATTTCCAACCTACTCCGTAGAGCTTTTGATTATGATACTCGAATTCTTCGATACTTCGATCTTCACCGTTGAATGCCTTCATTACGATATGACCGCCATACATCTCCTCAATATGACCATTCACATCACCGAGGTAACGCTGTTGACGGCTGAAATATTTCTGCGTATGCTTCACAATCGACAACACGAGAAACAAGGACAGCGGTACACTGATAAAGGCAACCAGCGTCATTTGCCAACTGATAGACAACATCATGATCGTAAATCCGATAATATTCACGACGCTTGTAATTACCGTATTTAAGCTTTGTGACAATGACTGCGCCAAGGTATCGACATCATTGGTCACACGAGACAAAACATCACCGTGGGAGTTCGTATCAAAATATCGAAACGGCAGCCGATTGATCTTGGCGGCAATTTTTTGGCGGAGATCATAAGCGGTACGCTGTGTAACCGTAGACATAATATACTGTTGAATAAAAGAGAAGATACTGCTGGCAAGATAAAGAACCAACATAAACAGAATAATCTGAAGAATATAATTAAAATCTATACCGCCGGAACCGCTGATCTTATTCATAAAACCTTCGGCAAGTGCCGTTGTCGCTTTACCGGATATTTTCGGTCCGACGATCATAAAAACGGTACCGGCTACCGCAAAGACCATCGCAATGATGATTTGTGCATAATAAGGGCGCATATATTGAATCAACTGACGCATCGTACCCTTAAAGTTTTTGGCTTTCGCATTACCGCCCATCATCGGTCCCATCGGACCGTGCGGCATACGTTTCGGAGGTGTATTTTGTTTACTCATGATGCAGTTCCTCCTTTGATAATTGAGAATAAGCAATTTCTTGATAAACAGAACAGTTTTTTAACAATTCCTCATGGGTTCCGTTGCCGACAATGCGTCCATTATCCAATACAATAATGGAATCCGCATGCATAATGGAAGAAATACGCTGTGCAACAACAAGTACGGTTGCCTTAGTTTTCGCAGTCAACTCATTTAAGGATTTTCTTAGTTTAGCGTCGGTTTTGAAATCCAATGCGCTGAAGCTGTCATCAAAAATATAAATATCAGGCTGTTTTACTAAAGCACGGGCAATCGATAAACGCTGCTTTTGCCCACCGGATACGTTCGTTCCACCTTGTGCAATTTCTTCTTCATATCGATTCGGTTTTGCCTCTACAAATTCCTTTGCCTGTGCAATTTCACAAGCCATATCCATGTCAGCTTGCGTCGCATCGGCTTTGGCATATTTTAGGTTGGATTCGATTGTTCCTGAGAATAGAATTCCCTTTTGCGGTACGTAACCGATCTTATCACGCAAGGAAGCCTGCGTTACCTCTTTGATATTGACTCCACCGACATAGACCGCACCCTCGCTGACATCATAGAAGCGCGGCACCAGATTAATCAGCGTTGATTTTCCGCTGCCGGTACTACCGATAAACGCCGTTGTTTTTCCCGGCTGTGCCGTAAAGCTAATATCATGCAAAACATCTTCCTCAGCTCCCGGATAACGGAAACTGACATGATCGAACACAATCAAGCCATTTTGTGCATCATCAAATGTTTTCGGCTGTTCGGGATCCTGAATACTAACCTCACAATCCAACACCTCTTTGACACGTACACCTGCAACTGCGGCACGCGGCACCATAATCGCTACCATTGAAATCATCAAAAACGCCATGATGATCTGCATTGTATATTGAATAAATGCCATAATATCACCAATCTGCATCGTTCCGGAATCAATCTGATGTCCGCCAACCCATATGATCAACAGTGCGATTGTATTCATGATCAACATCATTAACGGCATCATCGCTGCCATCGTTCGATTAACAAATAAGTTCGTTTTGGTAATGTCTTTGTTTGCCTTGTCAAACTTCGCTTCCTCATAATCCTGTGTATTAAAGGCACGGATTACACTCATACCGTCTAAGAATTCACGCATTACAAGGTTTAAGCGATCAATCAGCTTTTGTATCAGTTTAAATTTCGGCACTACAACAATTAAAATCGTGAAAATCAATCCGAGGATAATTGCCAATACAAGGGCGATAATCCACGTCATGGATGCCCCGGAACTGATCACCTTCAAAAGCGCACCGATACCGATAATCGGCGCATAAATCACAATGCGCAGAAACATGACAATAACCATTTGAACCTGTTGAATATCATTGATATTACGGGTAATTAATGAAGCTGTGGAGAATCGATTGAATTCGGTATTGGTGAAACTTTCCACCTTTTTGAATACATCACCGCGCATATGTTTGCCGACACCGGCTGCGATCTTGCTGGCGAAAAAGCCGACAAATACGGCACAGACAGCACTTAATAACGACATCCCGAGCATTTTAAGACCTGCCGCTAAAATATAATTGTTTTGAATCGCATCCGTATCGACCCCGATCGCTTCATATTCACTTTTAATATACGCTGCCACCGCTCCCTGCATTGTTGAGTCTCCCATCGCAGAAAGTTTCTCACGCATATCCTTACGCATATCCAGCAGCTGTTCTTCACCCGCAGTCGCTCCCAATACATCAAATACAGTCATACCCGCAGGCAGATTTTGCATCATTTCTTCCCACTCTTCCGCTTCTTCACCTTTAGCGTAAAGGCTGTTGCCGTCCCCTTGTGAGATCTGGTTTAAGCTCATCACCAACAAAGCCGGTTCTTGAAAGCAGATGCTCAATCGAGATATATCAAGCGTTTCTTGATCATCTAATAGGTATAATGCTTCATTTTTTAACAACGGGTACTCTGCTTTCTGTTCCTCTGTCGCAATATCATTGTCTACAATATGATAGCTGTTTTTCATCACTTTTTTTTCTTCAGAATTTAAAAATAAAAGGATCTTTTCATACTCACTCTTTCTGATCACCTTAGGAACACTTTCGTCAATTCCGCCTGTCTGAATACCGGTATTTACGATATCTGACATATAATCGGGAAGTGACAGTTCCGTTTGCGCTTGTACAAATAACAGCGCAATAATCGCTATTACCGACAATGTAAACGGCTTTAAATATTTAATCATCAAAGAAATCATTGTTTCATCTCCTTTCGCTTACTTATTTCAAAATCGGGCCGTAAGCCTTTGCTTTATCTAAAATCCTAAGCAACGCATCACTGTCCTCTTCTCCCAAGTAATGAATAAACTGAACAATACCGGCTAATAGCTCCTCCTCATTCTGTTTTAACAGCTCTAAAGCCTCAGCGGTAAACTGTAAATACACACTGCGTCGATCATGTTCCAAAACCACCCGTTTGAGCCATCCCTTTTGCTCATAGTCACGAACCATTTGCGAAACGGCTGCCGGTGTAATACGAAATATATGCGAAACATCACTCATTTTGATCATTCCAGTTTCACTTTTTTCTATTTCATCTAAGATAACACCCAATGTCATCATATCACGCATGCGGAAAAACCGTTGTTTTTGACTCTCATGAGCAGAAAGATGACGCTTTTTCATAATGTAAAACAGATGACTTAATCGCTTCGCCTTATCTATATCATTCATACATTTCTCCTAATCCTTAATTTAATTAACTGTTAAGTCTCTTAACAATCACTATACTATTATAGTCAAAAGCTTTTGACAGTCAATACTTTTTATTATTTCACATAGTTTTTGTTTATTGTATAAATAGTATGCACTGTCGTTATAGATTTCAGCTGATTAAAACGATATTCATCCGATTCTGCTGTATTATAAAAAAAGGCATTCACATAAAAAAAAGATGGATTTTTATTTAAAATCCCGTATAATACCTTCATAGAAAAGGATGATAAAAGTGAAAAAAGGAATTATCGCAACCTGTGCATCAGCGATCTTATTCGGAGCCACACCGCTGTTGACCACAATGATTTACTCCTATGATATAGATACAATGACAACGGTGTTTTATCGCTCTGTCTTTGCGATTATATTATCAGCGCTCTTATGTGCTTTTCAACATATTTCATTACGCATTACGGCACAGCAGCTGAAAGACTTGGCAATTACTGCGATATTAGGAAGCGGCTTAACAACGATTCTGTTGTTTCAATCCTATGCTTATATCGATACTGGAAGTGCGACTGGACTGCATTTCTTATATCCATTATTTGTAGCTATATCGACACGCTTGTTTTTCAATGAACCGCTTACGAAACGTAAAATATGTGCACTTCTGTTGGCATGTGTGGCAATGTTGCTGTTTTTGTCAGACAACAATGCGATCGGCTTTCGTGGTTATGGTTTAGCAATTTCCTCGGCCATAACCTATGCATTTTATATCATCTATTCCGAACAAAAGCATCTGACCGATATAGAACCGTTTAAATTATCCTTCTATCTCGCTTTATTTACCGCAATACAAACACTGTGCTTTCATCTGTTTCAGCCGCAGCTTCGTTTTTCATTGCCGCTGCCTGCTTATGGCTTAGTACTACTGCTGGCGCTATGCTCGGCAATATTCGCAGTCATCCTGTTACAAATCGGCATACGTTTGCTTTCCAGCAGTACCGCCGCCCTGTATTGCCTTTTAGAACCGATCACATCATTGCTTGTGGGAATTCTCTTTCTAAACGAATCCATAAGTTTAAACAAAGTAATTGCGGCACTCTTAATCATTATTTCATTAAAAATCATCTATCAAAAAGAACCTGATGCAGTTAATGCATAGAAAAACAGAGGTCTCATAAACGAAACCTCTGTTTTAAATTCGGTTTTAATTATGCGTTTACAGAAACGTTCGCTGCTTGTTCGCCGCGCTCGCCTTCTACTACTTCATAATCAACGCTCTGACCTTCTTCTAATGTACGGAAACCATCGCATTGAATTGCACTGTAGTGAACGAAAATATCTTTTCCGTCTTCTCCGGTAATAAATCCGTAGCCTTTGTCGGCATTAAACCATTTTACTTTACCTGTACTCATTTTGAATACCTCCTATAAATGTTTAATAAGAAGCCTTCAATGTATAAAAAAATCACTGTTCTTTGGACTTATAATACATTGAACATCTAAATATAATTCCAGACCAGTGAAATCATAGTTATTTGTTGCTTTTTATTACGTGTATATACTAACATGAACCAAAGTCGGAGTCAAGCTTTTCATGGAAGATTCACAATATTCACTCAAGATACACACAGATTCAGATAAAAAAATCACATGTAATCCGCATTTAATCAATGACCGAATACAAGGAGCTTTCACCGTTGAAATTATTCATTTTCATTAAATAAATTCCGTAAATAAAAGCAGTGATGATTACAATCGCTTCACCAAGAAACATGGCATCATATCTATCTGCCGGCATAAAAATATCAAATGCATTGTATAAGCCATGGCAAAGAATACAAGGCAGTATATGGTTTGTTTTACAATAAAAAGCTATGCATATAAAGCCGAACGCTGTTGTATTCAAAACCTGTAACAGTGTTAAAAACAGATCGGCTCCCCCTAATACATTTAACAGATGCAGTCCGCCGAATAAGACAGCCGAAAACGGCAGTAAAAAGATTATTTATACCGACTGCCTGTGATAATACCGTTGATGCATTAATCATAATTAAATAAATGATAAGCCAAATCATAAAAAAGCCGAAACCTTTTTTTTGTTTTCATACACAACTTCCTTTCACTTTCCCCATTTACAGAATAACATTTATAACAATGCGTCTATATATTCCCATAACGCTGCTTCATTATACTGATTTCCGTATTGATTCATTATTCGATTCAAAAATGCAGATGATAACGGCAGGCATTGCGCAATGTTATGCGCCAGCGATTCTGATACAGGGATTGCATTTTTTTGAAACAGTGCATAAAAAATCAAATAGAAGCAATCCTTTTGCACAAAGTTTAACAGTTCCTTTCTTGTACATACCGCTGTAGATAATACGGTAGTTTCAATGTATTGAAGCAGCTGCTTAATCAATGCATCACCGAAGCGATCGAGATGATTGGATAACAATGTTTGATGATTGTTCATATGATCGCCTTGTGCATCCTGAATATCGTCGCCAAGCTGTAACAGAAAGCCGAACTGCATACAGAAGCGCTGTTGATCGTAAGTTAATGTGCCGTCGATCAATATGCCGTCTGCGATTACCGAAGTGCCGCCCTTTTCATAAGAAATCGCAAGCAGTTCTTCATCACTCAAGGACTGCTTACCGTCCTGTTGGTGCAGCGAGCGAATCTGTGCTGCCTGAATCAACAGTAAAGCCTCATATACATCAGGATATTGTGTACGCGGAAACTGTTGCTCAATCATCGCAATCAATTTTGATATTTTCGCTTCATGATCATTATGCGGTGCTGTTATAGATCCCTTTAATCGCTCTGTAAACCATTCGTTAAACTGCTGTTTATCACTCTGTGCAACGAGACTGTCATCTAAATAATTATCGGAATACGGATACAGCATACTGTAGGCAAACATCGCTTGGTGATAGCCGATATTTTTCTGAAACAGACACTGCAAAATTGCCAAGATCCATATATTGCGCAATGCCTGCATCACATCCTGCAAAGAAAGTTCACGATCAAAGCTTCTGACATCACGCAGGAAAGCAATCGTAATATCTTGAAAAAGCTTTCTTTCTGCTTCGGTTAAACCGCTGAAAAAGTAACTGTCACCGTTTTGCATGATTTGATTGATTTCAGAAATAACCTTTTGTTTCCAAATCCGCCTCTTCGCTTCATACTTGGGAAATTGCTTCATAAACGAAGAAAACTTTAAAAACAGTGCATCCAGCTGTGCCTCATAATCTTGTCGCCTATCATCTTCCTGTACCCAGCGATTCAAGCCTTCATATGCATTTGTTTCTTCCCATTCCGCAATTCCTTCCCGAATCAGTTGATCAATCCGAATCATCTTCAAACTCCAATTCTATATCGCCCATACTGCATTCGGCTTTTATGCGATAACGAGCATCTTTGGGATGCGATTCCACGCTTTGCGATGCCCCGTCGGCAGTTTCTCGATCTGTCTCTATTGAACCCATAGAAGTACGAAGCTCATATGTGTAAAACTTTTCCTTGTCTTTCAACTTTACAGAAATATCACCCATGGAATTATCGATTTGCATATTCCCCTGTCCCAATCCTTCATATTCAACATCACCCATTTTTTGATCAATATCCATTTCGGAATAATTGACATCACTGATCACTATATCTCCTAAGGATTGATAAATGTTACAGCGGCCTAAAGCAATTTGATCAATAGTAATATCGCCCATATCAGAATTCAGTGTCAAAGATTCCAGCTTTATATCTTTAGGAACGGTCAAAATATAATGATATTCAGGTATACGAAAATAAAATGAAGATATATGATGCTTGCTCTTTGAATTAATTGTTAACGTATCGCCGTCTTGAATCAGTTCATAGTCATCTGCATCTAGCTGCTCCGTATACAGCATCAAGCGATCTCCGCGTTTAATTGTAATATCGCCGATCTGTATGTCCATTTCCAAATGCTTAAACTTTGATAATTCAGATGCGTGCGGTTTTTGATCCTCTGAATCTACATACCCTACTCCGAAATCACCGTCTTTTCCGTAATGAATGCCGAAGGACTCATGCATCCTTCCGCCTAAAGCATAACCAAATACGCACAAAACAATTCCGATTCCGATGCACGCTGTAGCTGTGAGAGCAATAATTCTATATGATTTCATCGTTCTGTTCTCCTTCCGTGACGATAGTAAAAGTCCGATAATTGCTTAATGAAAAACGGCAAGAATTTCTTTATAAACACATATGCTGCCAAAAAGCTGAATCCGGCGATACCGATACAAAGAATAGAAAAACCAAGATGCATGATCAGATCTGCCGGTGCTGTAATATTTATGATTCCGGTGATAAACGAAGCAACCGCCACATAAATACATACGCCTAATAAAATCACGATTAGTAATGCAAAGACAAAAAGAAGCAATATCACTACACCGAGCAGAATCGCCGCTGTCAGTGCCAACGGCAAAGCAATCGGCAACGCGCAGATCCCCATAAACATCCACAACAGTGATTTCATAACATTTGGATGCTTCTGTGTATTCTCATTTTGTACTTCCTTCATAACTGATTCTGCTTTTAATTGTGCCGCAAACCGATATGGAGAACCCAACTCCGAAATTGCAGCTTCATCATCCGCTGCTTCATTGAAATACTCTTCACAATATGCGATCGCCTCGTGAATTTCTGCTTCGCTCATGCCTGCCAACCGCTGTGTTAATTCAGCTATATACTCCTCACTATTCATGTTCATTCCCTCCCTTTATAAGCATATCGTCAATTTGATCTCGAAAGATCTGCCATTCTTTAACATAAAAGGCATACTGACTTTTGCCTTTTTCAGTCAGACGATAATAACGTCGATTTCTACCCATATGCTCTTCATCATATGTTTCCAAACAGCCCTCACGTGTTAATCTTCTTAATACCGGATATAATGTAGATTCAGAAACCTGCATCATTGATTTTACTTCTTGGGTCAATTTATAGCCATAAGCAGCTTCCTTATGCAGAACTGCCAATACTAATGCATCTAATAAAGATGCGCCTAGTTGAAATACCATGCTATCCTTCCTCTCATACAATATTATATAACGTATAATATTATAAGTCAATTAATTATGAAGCTGTATAGAAAAAAAAGAATTGCATTTTTTAATGCAATTCTTTTTCATAACAGTGTTATTATACTAGCAAACCGAAATATACAAGCACAATGATTCCAAGAATAATTCGATATGCACCGAATACCTTAAAGTCGTGCTTTCTGATATAAGACAACAACATTCTGATGGCAAATACTGATACGATAAATGAAATAAATGTACCTATAAACAATAATATCCATTCCTCCATGGTAAACATGCCGACCTTTAAAAAATACTTTAACAACTTTAACGAGCTTGCCCCTGCCATAACCGGTACTGCCAAAAAGAACGAGAATTCACTCGCTACATAACGGGAACAGCCGAGCAGTACCGCTCCTAAAATTGTTGCGCCGCTGCGAGAAGTTCCGGGAATCGCCGCCAAAACTTGAAAACAGCCAATGAGAAACGCTGTACGATAGGTCAGGGATTCCAAACTGCACATAGCAGGTTTATGATCACGATTTTCAATTGCGATAAAGGCAATACCGTAAATAATCAAGGTCGCAGCGATCACAAATTCACCGGACAGATAATCCTCTAAAATCATATCCAGCGGCAAACCGACAATGACAATCGGCAGACATCCGATAATGACCTTTTTCCATAATTCCAATGTTTCATGCTTCTCACTGATCGTCTTGTTTGATGAAAACGGATTCAGCTTATGAAAATACAACATAATTACGGCAAGAATTGATCCAAACTGAATCACGACCTTAAACACCTCGAAAAATTCAGGGGAAGAGGTCATTGGCCAAATACGGTCAAATAAAATCAAATGCCCGGTGCTGCTGATCGGAAGCCATTCGGTAATACCCTGAATAATTCCTAATATGACAGCTTTACATATTTCAATAAAATCCATACTAATCTCCTTTTTTTCTTATTGTATAACGAAATTGATTCAGAAACAACCGAAACAATTAAATAAACGCAAGTATCAAACCGATTACGGCACAGATTAGACCGATGCTCCAAAACAATATCACAACCTGTGTTTCTTTATAACCGCTCATTTCAAAATGATGATGCAACGGCGCCATTTTAAAGATGCGTTTTTTTGTTCGTTTATAGTAAAATACCTGAATCACAACCGATAACATTTCGGCTAAAAACACACCGCCAATAATTACCAACAACAGCTCCTGCTTTAAAATCATCGCCGTTGCTGCCAACAGACCGCCGAGTGCTAAGCTTCCAGTATCTCCCATAAATATCCTTGCCGGGTGTAGATTAAAGCGCAGATAACCCAACAATGAACCGCTGATTGCCAACAAAAATAAGGCAAGATCACTTTTTTCCTGTACAAGCGCAAAAATAATATAAGGGAAAATCGCAATTAAACAAGTACCGGCACATAAACCGTCTAAACCATCAGTAAAATTCACCGCATTGGATTCAGCCGTAAACATGATAAAAATCAGAATAAAATATAGAATACCCATTTCCCAAGTCACATGCAAGACCGGTATATGCAGCGTAGTTTCCGCAATACTTTGATAAATAAAATAAAAAATTACTGCGAGCAGCGACTGTAAAGCAAATTTATAAGCAGGGCGCAGTCCTTCATTATTCTTTCTTACCACAATGATAAAATCATCGATAAAACCGATCAGTGCATAGCCTATATATGCTAAAATCACAATCATCATTTCCGTATTAAAGACAGAATGCGGTCGCAGTATTAACGTAACCAACACGGGAACAAGTACAAAAACAATACCCCCCATAGTCGGAGTACCGCCCTTTGCCTTATGGGATGCTAAGCCTTCCTCGCGCTCTACCTGTCCGAATTTAATCTTATGTAAAAACGGAATCAGCAGTGGCATAGTTGCCAATGTAGCTAAAAGACCGGCAATAAATGCGATCAAATAATTAAGATTCATAGTGAATTTCCTCCAAAGCCTTTCGTAAAGCAGCTTGGTCTGAAAAAGGATATTTCTTATCAAAAAACACTTGAAAACGTTCATTCCCTTTTCCTGCGATTACTATTATATCATGCTCCTGCGCAATTTTCACTGCATATTTTATCGCACAGAAGCGATTTTCAAATATTTCATAGGATCCGATCAGACCTTGTGTCATATCATACAGAATTTGATACGGTGCTTCCTGACGCGGATTATCCGTGGTAAAAATCGCAATATCTCCATACCGCAACGCAACTTGTGCCATCTCTTTGCGTTTCAAGCGATCTCGATTACCGCCGCATCCGCATATGACTATCATTCTGCGCTCCTTGATCTGACTCACTGTTTCTAACAATGCCGATAACGAACTTGCAGTGTGAGCATAATCAATAATCGCATAAGTATGGCCGATCGTATGAAATTCCATTCTGCCGGCAACCGTGTGCAAAGACATCACAATTCGCTGTCTTTTTTCCGCTTCGATATTCAATTCATGTAATATCACCAAGCATTGTGCAACATTATATACATTATGAATGCCTAATAAATTCATTTCATAACGAATGTTTTCTAAACAAAAGCTGCTTCCATACGGCTTTAATTTCATCTCACTGATTTGTAAATGTGCCTGTTTCACACCGACTGTCACAACCTTGTGATCATCAAGGGAATACAGCGGATGCAATGACTCATCATCGTGATTTACAATTAAAATACCGTTGCGCTTCAAATAATTGCGCAGCTTCAGCTTTGTATATTGATAATGCGTTCTTGTGATATGATAATCTAAATGATCACTGGCGATATTTGTATAAATGACCGCATCAAAACGAATAAAGCCGATTCGATTCTGATCGATCGCATGCGACGAAACTTCCATGATGATCGTTGAAATACCATGAAGTATCGCCTGATGAAAGTAATTGCCGAGCATACAGGCGGAGGGCGTTGTATTATCAATTGCAATTTCTTGATTAAGAAAGCGAATCGCGCCGGTACCTATGACCATCACCTTGCGATCAAGACTTTGTAACATCTGTGCAAGCAGATTACTCACGCTTGTTTTGGCATTAGTTCCGGTTACTCCGATCACCTGTAGATGACGACTCGGATCCTCATAAAAGCTACGAAGTAAGATTTCCTGAGCTTTTGCTATATCTTCACAATGATAACAGTTTTGTGCGTTTTCTTTTTCCCATAAAACCACAGCACCTTTCGACAGCGCTTCCTGCACATAATCGGCACCGTTTTTCACAGTGCCTCTTCGTGCTAAGAAAATCCAATCCTTTTGTACCAAACGGCTGTCATCACTGATACCCAACACAATTCGTCGGTCGGTTGTTTCAATTTGAAGCTGTCGGAACAGTTTCGCCAATGAGATCCTTGCCAAGTGTAATCCACACCTTTCCACCTTCATCTAAGACTGCGCCGGCTTGCGGAAGTTGATCGATTATGACATCTCCTTCACCGATAAACTCAAATAACAAGCCTTCCTGCACAGCTTCCTTTTTATCCTTCCCGATAAAATCAGCTACTTTAATACGGTTCACATCACCCCATACCTTTTTTTTCGGTAATTGCTCATCGGTTTTCTTCACTTCTAAATACGGCAAAATGTCTTGTAGGCAATTCTTAATAATCGGTCCGACAACCGTTCCACCATACAGAATATCATTATGCGGCGCATCGGCAGCGATATATAATACAATCTGCGGATCATCCATCGGCGCAGCACAAATCATTGACAAAATATATTCATTTGCCATATAGACACCGTTTTGAGCTTTTTGTGCCGTACCCGTTTTCCCCCCGATGCGATAACCTTCAATATAAGCAGGCTTACCGCCGCCGTTAGCGACAACACTCTCTAACGCATAGCGCATTTTGTCACTTGTTTCCTTTGAGATAACCTGACGCTTCACGGTCGGTTGATGCTCTAAAATCGTATCATGGGTCAGCGGATCTTCAATCGCCTTTGTAATGTAAGGCTCATACAGCGTTCCGCCGTTCACAATCGCACTGAATGCAGTCACAAGCTGTATCGGAGTAACGGAGAGACCTTGTCCGAATGCCACGGTTGCCTGCTCTACCTCTCCCATCGCATCCTTTTTAAACATAATACCGGTAGATTCTCCCGGCAGATCGATGCCGGTTTTAGATCCAAAGCCGAATTTAGTCACATAAGAATATAAATTATCCAAACCTAAACGGCGTCCAATTTCCACGAAGCCTGGATTTGAGGAATTTTCTAACACTTGTAAAAAGGTCTGGAGGCCATGTCCCCCGGCACGCCACGATTTAATTCGCGCTCCGCCGACCATCTCGTAACCTTTATCCATATACGTATCCTTAAACATATCGAACAAATTTAAATCAAGGGCAGAGGAAAAAGTTACCGATTTAAATGTAGAACCTGGTTCATAGCTTTTCCATATCGGCAGATTACGATTATATATATCACTGCTGTAATCCTCATAATGATTCGGATCAAAATCAGGTTTAGAGACCATGGCTAGAACAGCACCAGTTTTAGGATCCATGGCAATTGCCAAGGCATTGTCGGGATGATACCGTTTCATCATATTATTCAGTTCGCGCTCTACAATATCTTGAATATTTGAATCAATTGTAAGCTTAACATCCATACCATGACCCGGTGCTTCATAGGATTCATTATATAATTCCACATTATGCCCCTTCGCATCAAAAGGGATATTCAAGGCACCGCTCTTGGCACTCAAAATATCATCATATTGCAGCTCTAAGCCTGCCAGTCCTTGATTATCGATGCCGGTAAAGCCGAGTACCTGTGCTAAATAATTGTTATTCGGATAATTGCGTAAAGAATCTTGAACCAAATATACTCCCGGTAGATCCATTGATTCCAGCTTTATTGCCTTGTCATCAGAAATCAAGCGTCCTTCTGGCTGAATTTTTTGTGTACTGACATGTTTAGTGATTGTCTCATAGATTTTGTCTTTATCCGCTTCTAATACCTCGGCAAGCTTTTCCGCAGTCGCTTTCGCATCTTTAATCTGAGCCGGAACAACCATAATCGAGGTAGACGGTATATCATGTGCTAAAATGTTACCATTTTTATCCAAAATACTTCCGCGCAGACCGGCAACAGTGAAATCTCGCTCCCATAAGTTCAAAGCCTTTGCCATTATATCGGTATGATGAAATATTTGTTCATAGCCTAATTTACCGAGAATCAAGGTAAAAATACAGCTGCAACTAATAAATATGATCATAATTCTTTTTTTAACCTTACCTCGTATCATCCTGTGACCACCTCAATCTATTTTATGACATCAATGATCTTTTCATGTCTTACGTGTATCATTCAAAAATATAAAAATAAACACTGATTTCAGTGTAGTCTGATCTATAAAACAGTGCATTTTATAAAAAAACAAGAGTATATAAACCCTTGTTTTATCAATCTTATTTTACTTTTGTACCGCATTCGGGACAGAATTTATCGTCCCCTTCCAGCTCTTCTCCGCAATTAGGACACTTCGGCTTCGGCGGCTGTAACGCTGCACCACAGTTAGAACAAAAGCGGTCATTCACTTCATTTTGCGCACCGCAACTTTGACATAAAATACGAACTGCCTGTGCCTGCGGCTGCATCTGTGCGCTGTTGGCAAACTGCTGTGAAAGCTGTTGTGCCGCTACCATACCGACACCTAAGCTGCCGATTCCTGCACCGAGACTGCTGTCCTGTTGAGCGACATCACGCATTGCGCGCGCTGACTGATACTGCATGAAATTCTGCATATTCGATGATGCCATATGAATACCGGATTGTTCATCAATCATCTTTTCAACTTCTTCCGGTAATGATATATTTTCAATTTGAAGCTGTGTAATATGAACACCCATCTGTGCCATACGTTCATTGGCATTCTTTCTTCCGATTTCACCGATTGATGCATAGCAGCCGGAAAGATCAAGTACCGATCCGCCCTGTGCCGAAATACCTGCAACGATTGCTTCCACAATGATGGAAGATAAATAAGTGATAATATCGTAAGTCAAAATCATTTTTCTGGCACCGATAAACTCACTCATAAATGCTGATAAATCACACACTTGAAACGCATAGGTTCCGAATGCTCTTGCTCTTACCATACCGAAATCGGTATCACGCAGAATAATCGGATTTTTGGTACCCCAAGTATTTCCGATAAATTGCTGCATACTGATAAAGAACACATCACTTCTGATCGGTGAACTGAAGCCGTAAGGCAATGCCAAGATCTTTGATAAAATCGGCAGGTTGCCCGTATCTAATTTATACGTTCCTGCTTCATCAAAAATATCGGCTACTTCACCACCGGTTAAGAAAATCGCTGCCTGTCCTTCTCTTACGATTAATTTTGAGCCTTGTTTAATTTCATGATTGCCGCGATCATATTGTGCGACAAGTATTTTCCCGCTGGGATCATCATATTCAATCAGATCAAGAAATTCACCAGGACGACGAAATAAGCTTGACATATTCTATCCTCCTCTATCGCAACACATCTCCGTTGCCGTCAATAAATTTACCGCATGCAATACGGAAAATATCGATTATCCACCCGAAATAAAACAATCCCAGGGTAAAAAGATATATAAGTCCCATTCCGGTCTTCTTCGTATAAAAGTAATGCGCTCCGAAAAAGCCGAGAAAAATACAAAGTACTAATGCGACACCTTTATTATATTGACTTGACTGATAAGGATTTGCATAACTTGTATTGGTTTGCGCCTGTGTATTCTGCGCAATCGCTTGTTCAACCGGATCTTCCCCTACTCTTTGTCCGCAATACGTACAAACACCGTTCTCCACCGGCGCACCGCATGATTTACAACGCATTTACATTCTCCTTTTCTTTATTTTATCATTTTTTATTATTATACATTATTTTCATATATTAGTCTATGAATTTTTAGTTCCAGATACTACCATATATGAATCGAAAATGATAATGTCTTAATGTAACGAAATTGATTTTGTCCTAAAAGATGTTATAAAATAAGACCTCATAAGAAAGCGAGGTCATTATGAGAAAGGTTGATCTTAGAATGAATGAACAATTTAAGTATGTTGTTATCAAAAAACTTGTGGATTCCAACGGTAATAAGAAGAATGCTGCAATTAAACTCAATTGCTCCCTACGCACTGTGAATCGCTTGATCATCAAATATAAAATGGAAGG
>QZED01000031.1 GCA_009917405.1 bacterium c-19
TAGCCGGTTTTCGTATACTGATTTGTGCTTAAATTCTTCGCCTGATCATATGTATGCGAACTGTTGCTCATGGTACCACCGGTCTTGCCGTTGCCGTTATACACTACAGAATAGGTGTTAGGCGACCATCTTGCATATAAATTCACAACAGCACCGTTAGTCGATGACAGGTTCTTTACCGACTGTTGATTAGCATAAGTCGTACCGGAATTATCTGCTTTCGTATTCCAATGGTCGAAATGATAGCCTGTTTTTGAATAGGCATTCGCCGTCAGATTCTTAGAAACATCATAAGTATGCGTACTGTTAGACATTGTACCGCCGGTTGCGCTGTTGCCGTTGTACTTTACTTCATACTTCTTTTGTTGGACTGTCACAATTCTTGTGCCGCAAGCTTCATTTCCGGCTTGATCTTTCGTGCAGGCTCGCAAGCGATATACACCGACTTTATCCATTTCGCCCCAATTCAGCGAAATAGAAGTCCACGTACCGTTGGTATTCTGTTTTTCAATTTCTCTCAGTGATGCATTCTTACTGAGTGGTACATTATCTACGTAAGAAGCTACACGACTTGGATGTTCATCTGCATCACTGTAGAAGAAACCTGTTGATGTCGGTGTTTTGTTTCCGTTTTCACTGCCGGTAGCCCCATCAGTGTAAAGCGATTGCCAAGTACGTTTCCCACTGGTGATTTCACCGGCAGTCCATGTACCATTGACTCCGTGTACTACAGGGTCGTTACCGAATTTATCAATGAAGATCTCATACTCTGCATCACCGCTGTTATTTCCTGAATACTGTCCTCTGATTTGAATTATATTTTTTCCTTCTTTCAACGTAACTCTTATTTTTTCGCTACGATCATACGATCCGGGAGCTACATAGGAGCTGTTGAGCGAACTAAAAGTTCCGACTTCCGCACCGTTCAAATAAACAATATCAGAATAAACAGGTATTCCAGCATTTTGAATCACAAAGCTTTGCGTTAAATCATACGTCGCTGAACCCTTAATTTTGTCGTAGCTTATTCTTTCAAGTTTGTATTTAAAAGTATAGTATGCACTTGTAGAAGAAGACGAATTCCCACCATCATCAAACTTCACAGTAACAGGTGGCTCCGCTGCCTTTGTAAATTGAATTCCCGATGATAAGATACATCCGCATATCAAACATAGTGCAGTTAATAATTTTTTAATCAATTTCTTGTTTTTTTTATCAATAGTACTCAACCCCTTTCTCCGTAAACAAGTGTCCGTATAACTCGGTGGTGATCTGTTCATAAAAATTCCTCCTTTGTATGAACAACTTAATACATTTTGACGTTGATGTAAAGAGACATTTTTTTACCACTTTTTACCCCCTATTTTAACCCCTAAAACACCCCCCAAAAAACCATCTAAAATGACATTTTTCATGACACACGTTAAAAAAAGCCTTTAAAATAAGGGTTTCGTATATTTATATACAACCCCTAATATTCAAAAAAATTTTTTTCAACTTCATTGAAATTAAAAAAAACGTCCCGGGCACCGGGACACTATTAATTCACCTGTTTCTATGGTAATTCCATGCTTGATTTCCTATCGAATTCTCAATATTGTAAAGTTTCTTTCGCTGCTTCAATACTTTTGCCTGTTTCTTATCCTGCTTATATTCCAAGCAGCTGCTATGACAATAACTATGTCTTTTTTGACAATTTTGACACCGATATTTCATTCTTTGACTTCTCCTTTTTTACCACGTAAACGCCGTATGCGATGGCAAAATCTACATGAAGTAATCTCAGCCGCCTTGCGACCTGCCTTTCTGATATGATTTTACCGTCAGCACTTAAACGGGTTGCTATTTCCTGATTCGTCATTTCATTGACATACTTCATATTTAATATCTCGATCTGATCAGTTTTCAAACAGTCGATAGCTGATTGAATATCATTGATATAGTTATAAATCTCTTCATAACTCCTGCTTTTATCTTTTCGATTCATTACGGCAACCAGTCTTGTATCTGCACTTATATAGTTTGAAAAGGTGAGCGCTTTGCCGAACGAACAATTTGCATTTTCTACAACACACAAGGAATTATTCACTATTTTGATAAAACGCGCATATTCAGACAGCACCGCTTTTGCTTTTTGGACTGTTTTATTTGAATCTAATCTATCATAGAATGACATGTAAAATAGCACCTACTTTCATTGGTTGATTAACAATATATATTTGCTGCAGTAGTTAGAAGAAAAGAGAGAAAGAACCAAGTCTGCACTGATAAGCAAATATATAGACTGATATAGATTTAATTATCAACATTACCTATATCAATATTGAAGCACTTTCAAAATCTCGTTATATAGATCTTGCATTTCCTCAATCAATACTTCTGCCTTAGGAGCCAATACATGATCACTTAGAGAATGCAGCCGTGTTCTTGCAAACTTTAAGTTTTGGGTATATTCTGAAAGAATTTCAAGAACATCTTTTATAATTGCTTTATCCTTATCACAAAGATCTTCATCGTTATGCTGATTTTCTTCATAGAAATCGCATTGATCATCATCGATATAATCATAAATACTAAGTTCTTCTATGTACTCATCATCTTTTTGATTTTTTTTATCTTTCACATAAGAAGTAACTGCCTCTAAACTATAATCATCATTTTGTTCAATAAATTCTTCCTGTTCCTGTTTCGGTAAACTGCTTAATTTAGCAGCTGCATCTACTGTAATATCTGATTTTTCAACAGCAGATTTAACGGCTTCAGAACCTTTATTTATTACTGTTTGATAAGTGCCTACCTGCGTTTTCCCCAAGCCAATATCCTGTGCAATCAAATGCGAGATGCGTCCGGGTAATTTTTGTCCAGCGGCTTTTTCTGCTTGATAGGTTCTTTGCAATTCTTCTATCGCTTTCATGCGAATCGCTGGTGTTATCTCACGCTGCAACAGATTATCCATTATCAAGCGCCTTCGCTGTGCATTCTCATCATCTTTATTCACAAAGCAAGGTATAAACTGATATTTAGGATCTTTTGTTTGTTCATACAAGAGTTTTAATGCCCGTAATCGTGTCTCACCGGCAACAGTGCAATAACGATCGTTTACTTGCCTAACTTCGATGACCGAACGAAATCCCGTTTCTTTGATTTCTTCTGCCAGTAACTCAATTCGCTTCGTTTCAACAGCTTCATTATCCGCAAAAAAATTGTTTGAATCGCAATCAATAATATTGATATCTAAAGTGAGTGGACTATTATTCATAGGCGGATTCACCGATCCTAAAATATTAAATTTATTCATACTCGTATATCTCCTTGACTAATTGAATATAATCGTTAGCGACACCTGACGGCTTTTTTGCTAATACAAACGGTGTTCGGATTGCCGGTTTATAGCTATGCTGTACTACTTTTGCTTGATGGCGCACAAAGGTTTTACACACATGGTCTCCAAACAATAATTTGATTTTCCGTACTGAATCATCGCTTTCTAAATTGCGCTCTTTATCAGTGATCATCACCTGAGTTTTTATTTCATTGTCCCGTGCCGGTGATACTTGATGGATCCAGTCCATCATTTTATGGACGCCTTCCAGTGAGTAATCATCACTTCTCGCCGGAATCAATACTCGATCAGCTGACAATAGAATATTCACTGCAAGTAAATCAGGATCCTGATTGCAGTCAATATAACATCGATCATATACTCCCATTTCTGAAATCTTATTTAATACCTTTCCAAATCGATGCATTGGATCCATAAAGATATTTTTTTCTAATTCTTTGACATCGTCATTAATTTCTTCACTGCATCCGATACAATCAATGTTTTTCCATCGTGTATGCTCTATCGCCTCTAGTGCATTCACTCTATCAAGCAGAACATCTCCAATTTGATGCTTCAGGGAATCGCAAAACATCGAGGTTGTATGCGCCCTTCCATCCGTATCGATAATCAAAATTTTTTTGCCAAATAATACTGCATCCGCAGCTGCTATATTGATTGTAGCGGTTGTCTTATCACATCCGCCTTTACCGCTTTTGACGGCAACAATTTCCATTCGTTTTTTCATAAATAAAACCCCTCTTATTCTCATTTTATTTGAACATTACTTCTCTTAGGCAATGTAATATTAAAAGTATACTTACTGATAATAGAGCAACCATAATTGTGATGACAATCAGTTCTTTGATGATTTCATAGGGTTCATTATAATCAATCTCCGCTTGCTCATCGTCTATTGTATTACTTATACCCAACATCCTTGCTTCTGTTTCAATACAAATTACCTTTTAAACTTATTTCTCCTGCTCTATATAAATATTCATCAACAAATTGTTCAAAGCTTTTATTTAATAATTTTTTCATAATGTTCTCCTCTAACCTTCAGGGTGCTGCCTACTCGAAAAGATCATTTGCACACCACTCTCTGTATTCTGCTTCAACTTTCAGTTTAGTTTCTTCAAGTCCATTCTGTAATATTTCATCAAGTAATTCCCGATCGTGACCGGCATAACGCCTTTGCATATACTTTATTTCGAGATACTCATCCGTATCCATCACACGTAGATAAGCAAAAAACTTACTTGGTTCTATTGGTGAATTCCATGCAAAATCATTTAACTTTTCCACAAGTTCATCCATTGAATAATAGCTTTCTTCTTCAATGTCATGCAAAAGCTGATACGTTTCCCAATCTAAATTGGTTAAACCGAAGCCTTTTACAAAACCTTCAAAATGTTCTTTTTTCATTATACGTCAGTTCCTTTCTCTCTTTTTGTATTTATCTTATGTCGGGCGCACATATACTCAATGCTGCCTATTTTTTTGCAACTCCTATCTCTCTGACCAAATAATCTAAGGCTGTGTAGCCTGATTTCAGCCATTTTAAAAGCTGCTTTTGTCTTTTATACATCTCAGTACGTTTAAATATATCAGTTGTTCTGTATGTCTCTAATTCATTCAAATAATCTTTTAATTTCCTAATAAACTGATACGGATGTGTTTTTATGTATTGCAGATCTCTCGTGATCGTTGATTTATCCGTTTCTAGTTTATCTGCGATTTCACTGTTTTTAAGGTGTTTCACATTCTTCAATTCACATACTTTGGCGCGCCTTTCAATGATTGCCTGTTGCTTTGGCGTGCGATTCAATAACGGATGCTTCCTTTTATGCTTAGCGTACAATGATTTTTTAATATAACGCCTTTTCAATACCTTCAGCTGAAGCTGCTCATCATAGGTAATGCCAAGCTTATCAATTATCGTGTCGATTGAGCACGCCAAACGATTATCAGATGGCTTGCAATTTTTCTCAACCTCTCTTTCTGTCAGTGGCAAATTAAACATTTCATTCAAATGATGCGCCAGTTTAACTGATTCATCGATTGTAAAACCCATCCAGCATGCGCGCTCTCTGCATATGTATAATAACCGTTCTCTATATCCATCATTTTTATTGTTTTTGTTTCTTATCCTTATCAACTTTTTTAAGTCCTCGTAATATGGCTTAAAATAAATTTTTCGTTTAGAATAATCTTTATGTTCTTTCTTTTTAGGGATCTTTAATTTAAAAAGCTTATCCTTACGATACTCTTTTACTTGATCTTGAGACCATGGCAGCAGAGTCGCAAAATCTTGAATTTCATAATCTGTATTATTGAATTCAAGCACATTTACTACCTTATTGGTTTTAGAATTGATGGTACCAGGGATACGTATTACCTGAGTGGTAAGCATCGCTGCAGGATCCATTCCGTATTTTTCAAATTCATTATAAAAATACTTCCAAACAGCATGATATAATCGATCCATGTGATAAGAACAGTGCTTGAAAGCATAAATAATATATAATCCCTTTCCTGAATCAATAACACCGGTTGGCTTAAAACATAATTTCTTCTTAAGCACCTGATGATAAAAAGCTTTAGCGTTCATTGATTCATATTTAGCTATTTTATAAAAATCAAAATCAAGCACAAACGCATTAATGTGACGAACATTTTCATTTTTTCTTTTCCGATTATAAAAGCTGTTGATCGAAAAATAGGCATCTGACTGCTTTGTGGCAATCAAGTTTTTACATTGATCATAAAAATCAGGTGGTGTAAACAAGCGATCATATAGGTCGCTGTCGTATTCATTACAATAGCGCAGCTTATATTCATCTATCAATTTTACAGCATCTGCTTCACAAAGTCCTACTGCCTTACCGGCTTCTCTTATCGATAAACCGTCACACAATAAATCAAAACTCTCTTGTGCTTGGTCGTTCATCTGACTGTTTTTCCAATTAGTCAGAATCGAAGTAAAGCATGTTTCATCGGCACCCGAATGGATTTTTTTTAGAAATTCAATGTTCATTATTTGTTTGAACATTGTAGACTCCATAACGACAATATTCGTCTACCTCTTTGAACAATTCCTGTAACGGTAGCTCCAAAGCCGCTGCTACCCTGAACAGATTAATGATCGTTGCGCCATTTTTACTTTGTGCCCCTTCAATTCGTAAGATTAAGTTGCGATCGGTTTTAGAATAAGTCGCCAACATATTCCTAGACCATTCCTTTTCCATTCTTTTCTCTTTAATTTTGCGACCAAGGATTCTAGTCATCATCTCATAATCCACAAAATTATAATTCTTCATCGCTTTTTTTCTGTCCATAAACTCACCCCTGCTTCCAAATACCTTTTAAATACCCTGACCATTCTGTTTCTCCTTTCCGATGATCACAAAAAAATGACCACTCTCACATAAGAATGGTCGTTTGGATACAGTTAAGCTATAATTATGAACAAATAAAAAGTCCAGTAATTATAAATAATACTGAACCATAGCAGAATCAAAAGCATTAGTTAATATGCTTTATATTTAAAATTGGTGACGCGTACGGGATTCGAACCCGTGAGTGCATGCGTGAAAGGCATGTGAGTTAACCGTTTCTCCAACGCGCCGTTAAACAATTCAGCGGAATTGCTTTAATATAATACCATTGTATTCCCCACATGTCAATAATTTTTCATCACATTTTACACTTTTTTGCATTCAGAAAGCCACGGAAGCAGACGCACTACCGCTAAACCCCAATATCATATACATTTACAGCTTCAAAATGAAGAACTTATGCATCTACACTGCCGGTTAAATAAACTTCGTCTTCTTGTTTAACCCGAAGAACTCAAGCAAAATTAAAATAATTCAACATTCCCACATAAATACCATACGCAAAAGATTCCGGATCGTTTCTTAACTTAGCCGCATCCTGCGCATTACTCAAATAACCAAGTTCAACCAATACCGCCGGCATAACAGTCGACCGCAGCACATACAAGGAAGGATTCGTCCGTACGAAATTATCCTTCATGTTCGCTTCCTGAACAATCCCGGCTAAAATATCCTCACCTAAGTACCATGCTTTAGAATCTCGCTGAAATACATATGCCTCACATCCGTTAATATTTGGATTCGTATTATAATTGCTGTGGATACTGATAAAATAATCTGCGCCCCAATAATTCGCCATATTCACTCGAGAATGCAGCGAATCCGTTGTAGAGGTTCCCAAAACCTGCTGCGGAAACATTCGGCTGGTACGCACAATGAAACGCGGATCGCCGTCCAATAAATCTGCCAACATACTGCCGACGGTAAAATTCACAGCCTCCTCACTCAATCCATTGCCGCTGGCACCGCCATTAATGGTTCCGGGATTATGTCCCTGATCAATAAAAATTTTAATTGCCATACTATCCCCCTCAAACCATTCTATGCGAAAATTAAAAAAGTGAAACAAAAAAATTCACCGCTATACAATAAATACATAGCTAAAATATGAAAAAAGCGCTATAATAAACAGTAGGCAAAGCCTAATTCATAGCGAACATAAAGGAGCGAAACAACATGAAAAATGTATTATGCATTATGAGTGATCAATTCGAGGAATTGGAAGCAGTCGGCACTATCGCCCTACTGAGAAGAGCCGGCATTAATGTGACAGTTTGTGCACTGCATGAAAAACAAGCAACCGGACGTTTTCAAATAACCATTTCTGATTTAACCGATGTCAGTGAAGCACAGGCAGATACCTATGATGCACTGTTTTTACCTGGCGGCCCCCACTACGCTGAGCTGCAAGAAAATCCACTCGTTCAACAATTAATCAAGGATTTTGATAAGCAACAGAAATACATCTGTGCAATCTGCGCTGCACCGACAATTCTCGGACAATTAGGACTTTTAAAAAATCGCCGCTATACATGCTTTACAAGTATGAACCAAGACTTCGGCGGAGAATATGTCAATGAATATACAGCGATAGACGGCAATCTCATAACCGGCAGAAGTGCTGCGGCAGTAATCGATTTTGCCTTTGTGATTATTGAGCAGCTACTCGGTAAAGAAAAAGCTGAAGAAGTAAAAAACTCCATATATTACTATTAATACCCAATCCTACCTACACAATGATTACTTTATATGAACAAATCGTTTATTCAATAAAGCGCTTTGTTCTTTTTTTATCGTCCTCTGACCGTATTCCAGAATTTTTTCATCACATTTCAATCAACATATGATATAATAGCACCTAAAGGAAGTGATCAAATGAAGAAACTAGGAATGGTATTGGAAGGCGGCGGTATGCGCGGTGTGTATACGGCCGGTGTACTGGATTTCTTTATGGATCAGGATTTTTACCCTGATGGAATTGTCGGTGTATCTGCCGGAGCCTGTCATGCGACAAGCTACATCTCAAAACAAAAAGGACGTAATTATCGAGTAAACACAGCGTATTTAAAAGGCAAGGATTATTTAAGTCTCCATTCGCTAATAAAAAAAGGATCACTGTTCGGGATGGACTTTATCTTTCATAAAATACCGGAAGAACTAGATCCGTTCGATTATGAGACCTATGCAAAGGCAAACATTGATTTCATCAGTGTAAGTACCGATATGGAAAGCGGAGAACCCTATTATCACATCATACAAGACGCAAAACGCGATATAGACTACATTATGGCATCAAGCAGTCTGCCGCTGTTATCCCCGCCTGTTGAGCGAAACGGACGTAAGCTGATGGACGGCGGTGTAGGTGACTCTATTCCGATAGATTTCATGCGAAAACGCGGCTATGAAAAAAATATTGTCGTTCTGACTCAATACAGCGGATACCGCAAAGGTAAAAATAATCTAATGCCGCTCATTCGCCACCAATACAAAGACTATCCTCTGTTTGTGAAAGCAATGGAAGAACGCCATATTCACTATAACAGAACATTAAACAAACTAAAAAAACTGGAACAAGAAGGATCTGTATTTATTATCCGTCCAAGCAAACCGGTAACGATTTCACGATTAGAAAAAAACTTAGACAAACTATACGAGCTATATCAAGAGGGTTATCAAGATGCACAAAACCAATATGATAGCATGATGAAGTTCATCAATGAAAACTAAATGAAAAGAATGAGCAGTCGAAATGAAAACAGTGTTTCAATATCGGCACAATCTCATTCTTTTTTACTTCAATTCTTCGTCAACCTCGTCCCAAAAACCAATAATCAAGACAGATTAATTCTCAGGCTTTCCCTCGCTATCCCTTACTTGTTTTAAAATATTTTCCATAGTAGCTAAATCAATGCCGCCGGACAGGTAGCCGAACACCGTCTGATCCTTGTTAATGACAAATACGGTAGGAAATGAATAAATTCCATATTTCATAAACAATTCCCCGCTTTCATCAAACAATACCGGAAAAGTAATCTGATGCTCATTAATAAACTCAAGGATACCGGCTGTATCCGTTTCCTGCCCGCCGTTAGGATAAACGATTGTGATAACGGCAATATCATCACTATCCTTATACTTATCATGAAGCGCCTGTATCGCTTCAATTTCATCACGACAAACTCCGCACCATGTTCCCCAAAAATTCATATATAAGATCTTACCTTTAAAATCAGATAAAGATACAAACTGTCCATTTTGATCACTCAGCGTAAATGGAATGGCTGCGGCTGAATCCTCCTGTGACTGATCTTCACTCGCACTACCGCCGCTTATTACACGGAAACCGCCGCAGCTCATAACAATTCCCATAACAATCAAGATAATGGCACCGACCTTTACGATTGCTTGAAGCCATAACTCATGTTTGCGAAAAAACATAGTCGCCTGCTTTGAAAAGAAGCTGATGACTAAAAACGGAAATGAAAAGCCGATCGCATAACAAGAGACGAGGAACGTCGACTGTAAAAAATCGCCGCTTCCCGATGCCATAATTAAAATCGATGCCAAGGCAGGACCAATACACGGAGTCCATGAAAAACTAAAAGTAAACCCCATAATAAAGGCAAGTACAAGATTCATCCTCCGTTTATTAAAATCATATTGAATATGCAGCGTTCGCTCCAATAACGAAATTTTAAATACACCCAACTGAATAAGACCGAGCAGTACAATCAAAATACCGCCGATTCTCATAAACCATACATCGGCACTTTGAAAAAACTGCCTGATCGACGTAATGGAAATATTCAATAACATTAAAGCGACGAATATTCCCACAATAAAAGTAACGGTAAATAAAAGACTTTTCTTACGTGAAGGCTTTTCTTCCTCTAAGGAACCACTCAAATAACCGAGATAAATAGGCAAAAGTGGAATTACACATGGAGAGAAGAAAGAAATAAAGCCTTCTGCGAGCGCCGTAAGAGCGCCGATATTTTCAATCACAGAGCTGTCTAGCATAGGAACCCTCTTTCATTTTTCAACTTCGTCCTTATTATATCAAATTCATTTCATGATAGATAGCACGTTTTTTTACTTTCTTTTATTTTTATCAGATTACATAAAGACAATGGATTCATTTATCCATCATATAATTGATCATATATTATCAATGGTAAAAAGAAATTGCTCATTCACCCTTTTCACTATTCCTTATGCAAAAATCATAAACCCTATGCATAAAGAAAAAGCTCGACTCTTCATTTACAAAGAGTAGAACTTTGTTTCTTCCGTCATCGAGAATGCATGATCTTTTCCGTAAAATACCGAAGTACCTAAACGTTAAAGCGGAAATGAAGCACATCTCCGTCCTTTACCAAATACTCTTTGCCCTCTAAGCGAAGCTTACCCGCTTCCTTAACGGCATGTTCAGTTTCCAACGCGTCGATATCCTCAAATGCATAACATTCGGCACGAATAAAGCCTTTTTCAAAATCAGTATGGATTACGCCTGCACACTGCGGCGCCTTCATACCTTTGCGGAAAGTCCAAGCGCGGCACTCATCACTTCCGGCAGTTAAGAAAGTACACAAATCCAAAATACGATACGCCGCCTTGATCACCTTGTCCAAACCGCTTTCCTGTATTCCAAGCTCAAGCAGGAATTCTTGTTTTTCTTCCTTGTCTAATTCAGATAACTCTTCTTCTATCTTAGCACAGATCGGAATTGCTAAATTATTTTCTGATTGCGCAAAAGAAAGCACCTGTTGGAAATACGAATTGGCATTCGGATCGGTAATGGATTCCTCTGACATATTCGCAATATAGATCATCGGCTTCATCGTCAATAAAGAGAAATTTTTGATCAATTCCGCTTCATCATCATTCATCTCGACACTGCGTGCCGCTTTTCCCTCACTCAAGGCCTGATGGATTCGCTCCATCAGCGCTAATTCACTTAATGCATCCTTGTCCTTATTCGTTTTCGCTTTTCGCTCTATTTTACTGATGCGGTTTTCAATCGTTTGAATATCCGCCATAATCAATTCCAGATTAATGATTTCAATATCGCGAAGTGGATCAACCGAGCCTTCCACATGGGTAATATCTGCGTCATCAAAACAACGTACCACATGACATATTGCATCGGTTAAGCGAATATTGCTCAAGAATTGATTTCCCAATCCTTCTCCCTTGGAAGCACCCTTGACTAAACCTGCAATATCGGTAAATTCAAAGGTTGTATAAATTGTTTTTTTAGGCTGAAACAGCTGAACCAAGCGATCAATACGCTCATCCGGTACTTCCACAACACCGACATTCGGCTGAATTGTGGCAAACGGATAGTTCGCAGCCTCTACTTGACTTTTTGTAATAGCATTGAACAGGGTCGATTTTCCTACATTCGGCAAACCGACAATCCCGGCAGTTAACGGCATTTTCATCATCCTTTCGTCTTATCATTTTACCATGTTTTTAATGAATTGAGAATCATGATTTTAGATAATGCGTATTCATTTTCATTTTAAATACAAAAGCAACCGGTTTATGTCATAACTTTTGTACATTTAATCTCTCATTCGCTCCTTTTACATATCAATAATGCTTTATAAAAATTTGCTTGTTTCTTTCCTTAATTCTTGTCTTAGACTTCTCTTTCATTCTTTTATATAATGCATGAAAAATAAGTATCACAAAGCTCAAAGGCTTAAATAAGCAGTCACAGAGCATGTTGAAAACATCAAAAAATTGGTTAATGTAAGAATGCAGAAAAGGCTATCCGTATTAGTAGGTATACATATCCTAAAAACAGACGACAGAGCAGAAGATATATCTTCTAATTAAAGCAGTTTCTCTAATGACTGAGCTGTAAGTAGCGTTGTCTCAAATATCTGAAAGCGCTCAACAAAGGCTGATAATAAGGCTGTAAAAAAACTCCCTGCCATCATTCGATGTGCAAGAAGTCATTTTTTATGCTTCCTCAATCGGTGCGTGTTCTACTACCTTTTTCAGCTTTTTCTCAAATTCGGTACGAGGAAACAACACACTTGTTCCGCAGCCCAAGCATTTAATACGAATATCAGCACCCATACGAATCACACGCCACTGTTTTGACTTATGACACGGATGTTCCTTCTTCATTTCTACAATATCATTTAAATTATATTCCTTATCCACCATAATAATCTCCTTGCCCTGTGATCTTATTCACTCTCATGTTCACGATATGCATCCATCGTATTGCTCAACAACATTGCAATCGTCATTGGTCCGATCCCCTTAGGTACAGGGGTAATATATGCAGCTTTCTCCGCTGCCGATACAAAATCAACATCACCGCACAACTTATTGTTTTCATCGCGATTCACACCGACATCGATCACAACCGCACCTTCCTTAATCCACGATGCATCTACCATGCGCGGCTTTCCTATCGCTACGATCAATAAATCGGCTGTTTTTGTAATTTCTTTGATATTCGCTGTTTTTGAATGGGTGATCGTAACGGTCGCATTCGCAGCCAGTAACAACTGCGCAATCGGTTTTCCGACAATATTTGATCTGCCGATCACAACCGCTCTTTTTCCGCTCAAATCCTTTAGCGAAATGCGCTTTAAGACTTCCATGATCCCTTTCGGTGTACAAGGAAGAAAAGTCGGGCTTCCCATCATCATTCTGCCGATATTATACGGATGAAATCCATCTACATCCTTATGCGGCGCAATCGCATAAATCACATGATCCTCATTGATATGCTTCGGTAACGGCAGCTGCACTAAAATCCCGTCAACGGTATCATCGTGATTCAAACGATCGATCAATTCCAATAATTCCGCTTCACTCGTGTCAGCGGGCAAAGCAATCAATTCATTATCCATGCCGATCTCACCGCAAGCGCGCTCCTTCCCCTTTACATAAGAAAGACTTGCCGCATGATCACCAATTAAAATTACCGTAAGCTTCGGGATGCGTCGATGATTTTCCTTTAATTCTTCAATCTGTTTTTTCAATTCCGCTTTGATATCAGCGGCAATCTCACTTCCGTAAACAACTTCTGCCATTATATAACACCTACCATTCCTTACTGTCTAACATGATCGTCACCGGTCCATCATTACATAATTCAACCTTCATATCAGCTCCGAAAACACCCGTTTCCACAGGAACTCCGTAATGAGCCAACTGCTGATTGAAATATTCATAAAGCGGCTTTGCCTGTGACGGTTTTGCGGCTAATTCAAAGCCGGGACGTCTTCCTCTTCGACAGTCTGCGTATAAGGTAAACTGCGATATTGATAAAATCTTGCCCTGAACATCATGCAAGTTCAAATTCATTTTACCCCGTTCATCCTCAAATACACGCAGTTCTACAGTTTTCTTAGCTAATTTATCAGCGATTTCCTCACTGTCTTCTTGCGTAATCCCGACAAGCAGTAAAAATCCTTGGTCGATTCTACCGGTCACATTCCCGTCTACAGTGACACTCGCATGGGTAACGCGTTGAATCAAAACTCTCATGATTTCCCTTCCTTCTTTTTTCTTTCTATAGTATACACGAATCCTTGTATTTCTGCCAGTTTATTCATAAAGATTCGATCAACCACTAATAATTTCTATTTTGTAAAACATTGGGATCTAAAAAATTTAAAAAATATGAAATTTCTTAAAAAAACACAAATTTTTTCTTTATTTTATGTTATACTATATACGCATGGTGATTGGATAAGCAAAAACCTGCCTGTTATGATTAACTCTTCCGCCTAGTATCTCATTTTTATAATCATAACAGGATCGTATTTCAGTTCTCCCTCAATAAACACACACAATATTCTTGAAATACGATCATAAACAAAAAAACGATACCCTCCTAACCCGGTATCGTTTTTTCTTTTTATGCTTGTCCTAAATCCTTATCATTCGCTCCGTCGTCTTCCAGTGCTTTCAGCTGTGCATCTCTTTTACGTTTGCCACTGTAAAGCTTTAAACCGCCAAAGATTCCTGCTGCACTTGCGACAGTTACGATAATTGCCTTTTTAATTTTACCTTTTTTCATCTTTCATTCCTCCTTATGCATTTAACAATATTTTATCACTAAAAGCCGTAAAAGAATAGTATTATATCAAAAATGTAATTTATCTTTTTAAATACTCCGCAAAACCGGCAAACAGTTTAGTACAAGCCCGGTTGAATAAATATTACAGTTGCTTGGGCAAGGTGATTTCATTAACATAGGATGTCGCAAATATGCGGCGAATATCATTTAGATCATTGGTTTGACCCAATGCGACCATCAGCTTAGTAATACAAGCTTCACTGGTCATATCATAACCCTGAATAACACCGTGCTTTAATGCTTTTTGCCCTGTTTCATAAATAGAAAAATCACTGTTTTCATATAAGCACTGTGAACAAACTACAACACTGATACCGTGTGCAACGAGCTGTTCCAGTTTCGCAATTAAATCTCGACGGATAAAATTAATGCCGCCGGCTCCGAATGCTTCGATCACAACTCCTTCGTACTGGTGATTTAATAATATATCAAAAATTTCCGGATTCATACCGGGAATCAGTTTAATTAACATGACATTTTTACATAGATGTTCATGAATGGTAAATGAATGTGCAGAGTGTATCGCAGATTCCATATCCAAATGAAGCCCTCGAGCATCTACGATACCAACCGGTTGTACATTTACACTTTCAAAAGCATCAAACCCCATAGTTCTGACTTTTACACAACGGCTTCCCAACATTATTTTTCGATTAAAGGCTATATAAACCCCTTTAAGAGAGCTGCAGGCAGCGGTAAAGGCAACACGTATATTATTAATGCCGTCACTTAATACATGCGTTAAAGGAAGCTGCGCACCGGTAATCAGCACCGGAATCGGTAAGCCCGGCAACATAAAGGATAAGGCACTGGCAGTATATGCCATAGTATCGGTACCGTGACTCATCACAATGCCGTCATATTCATCAACGGCTTTATAAATACGGTGAGCAATAATCTGCCATTCCTCAGGCTGAATATTACTGGAATCAAGATTGAGCAAATCCTCGCAGTCAATTTCTAGATCACCGCTTAAATCACCGAGATACGGCAACAGCTCTTCTCCGGAAAGCACCGGTATTAAACCTTCATCACTATCCTTGCAGGCTATCGTTCCGCCGGTGGATAAAAACAATATTCGCTTCATAGATGAACTCCTTATCATAAGTTTATTTTTTAACAGTATCATTGTACATGAGCATGTATCGAAATACAACTATTTTACGATTCATTATTTTTGTTTGGCTGTAATTCATAGAAAATGAGTTCCGAAGGACACGCAAGGCGAAAAGGTACACCAGTTGTCCCGATACCGCTACTTACCGAAAGAAATGTATTCGCAATCAGATACACGCCTCTTGGATAATGCTTACCACCTTTTGGTAAATGATATTTGGTAAGCAAGGGAAGACGAATCTGTCCCCCGTGGGTATGTCCACTCAACATCATTGTGATTTCGTCCATATGCAAAACATCAATAAAATCAGGTTCATGTGCCAAAAGAATCTGAACCGGCTGTAATCTCGCTTCGGTAATGCGTCGATCCTCATATCCGGTCAGCCAATCATCGATACCGAAAAAAGCCACTCCCGCCTGTGCAAATATAACCCTATCATTGCGCAGAACTTGAAAGCCGCCTTCATTCATCAGTGCCCTGTAAACATACTTCGCACCGCCGCCGACATCATGATTGCCATAGATTGCGAGCTTGGCAGTTTTGGCATGAAATGCCTGTAGATATAATGGCAATATATAACGAAGTTGTTTAGATTTTTCATAATGATCAATCAAGTCTCCGGTAAACACAATAAAATCAGGCTGTAAGCGATTTACCTTTACAATCAATCGCAATAACCTCGTTCTTGAAAAATGTCGATGGATATGCAGATCACTCAAATGAACAATGCGTATCGGCTGTTTCACATCAGTATAAATCACATGCTTTTTAATTAACAATCGATTTGGCTCTATGATTCCAGCATCAATTATCAACAGAATCAGAACCATTATTATTACAAGATAAATCATATAGAGTCGCTCCTGTTTTATAGTATGAACGGCTTGTTTCAATGTTCCTGACGATTGATAGTGTATCCGTTTTTTATCAATTTATGAGTAAATCAGTTATGTACAATGTCGTATCTTTAACATTACACCTTCGTACCAGGGATACATCTTTTTCTTCTCTTTATTTTATAATAGACGGTTATTCTGACGTTTAAACTCAAAGCACTATGAAATGACTGAGCTTTCTATATATATAAAAAAGACTGCGTCCTTAAAGGGATCACAGTCTGTCATAACACTATGCTTTCGCTTCGTCTTTACCTTTGCTTTTATTATCTGTTTTTGAAGCTTTCGCTTTGTTATTTGTTTTCTTACTGCCTTTATTAGCACTGTTCTTTTTCGTTGCCGGTTTTTTCTTTGCCTCTTTTTTCGCTTCCGCTTTTTCTTCAGCTGCTGCTTCTTTTACTTCTTCTTGAACTACTTCTACAGGTTCATTTGCTTCAGCATTGATCGCTGTATCACTTTCAGGTGCTGCGATCGTTTCTTCTTTATCTTCTGCTTTAGGTTCTTCTTCCTTAGTCTCTTCAGCTTTAGGTTCCTCAACAACGGCAACCTCTACCGGCTGAAGCTCAATCATTTCTGCGTTATCGACATTCACAGCTTCTTCTGTCGAAGGTTTCGGTTCCTCTGCCTTTTCTCCATCAGAGTCGCTCACTGTTTCAACAGTTTCCTCACTCTTAATCTCCTCGTTTACATTCACGGTGTTTTCCGCATCAACGGCTACCGCTTTTGTATCGATTACTTCAGCGACTGTTTCAACTTTCGCTTCCTTTGTTTCCGATTGCTTGGATTCCGGGAAGAAACTGATCATATAACCGAGACCGTAACAGATAAATGCATACACAAGCAGCGGCAAACTTTGTCCCATAAACATACTGACGATACTTTGCCACATCTGTCCCCATACATCTGAGAAGCTCATACTATACTGATCCATCGTCATTTTAACGGAATAGAAAACATTCCATGTCATAAAGGCAAAACATAGTAATAATAATACAGCTACTACATAAAACGTGATAGTGATTGTTGATTTTTTTTGTTTCATAATAATATCCTTTCCTTTTCTACCTCTTATATTATGCCATAAAATTATGGGAAAAGTATGGTTCTGTAGTGAATTTTCTATGATTTCTTGCTTGAAAACGCATTCAATAAGACTATCTATCTCATTTCAAACGAAAACAACTGAATTTATACCCTGATCAACTTCATTTTTTCGCATTGCGCAACGCTTAAAAAAATGAGATGAAACACTATTCTTCTCATTGTGATTTCGGCTATTATCTGTTAAAATCAATAGATGAAAAAAGTGCTGCTTACCTTAAGCAATTACAGTCACAGAGAGAACAGAGGAGAAACTGTATGAAATTTACACACATTGTTTTTGATATTGATGGGACATTAATTAATAACGCGGAATCACTGTTAAAATCCTTACAAGAAGTAATGAAGGAAGAAACCGGTCAAACCATACCGACCTCGCAGCTTGAATTCTCAATGGGGATTACCGGAGAAGATACGTTGCGCAAGCTTGGTGTACGCGATGTAGATGCTTCCATGAAACGCTGGATTGAAATATTATCCAACTATCACCATTTAGTTCGCGTATATGACGGTATCCAATCTTTATTAGAAACACTAAAGCAACAGGGGTATCATTTGGGAATTGTTTCCTCAAAGCCGAAAGCAGTGTATCAAGATGATTTTGCGCCGTTGGCAATCGCTCCCTATTTTGAAACAGTCATCTGTGCCGATGATACGACAGAACATAAACCGACTGCGGCTCCGTTATTAAAATATATGGAAAAGACATCTGCCGCAAGTAATGAGATTTTGTATATCGGTGACAGTGATTATGATCGCCAATGTGCTGAAAATGCAAAAACAGCCTTTGCCGCTGCCGCATGGAATCCGCAGGTTGCCGCAAAAACAGACTGCCGGTTAAAAGAGCCTTGTGATTTATTTCAATATCTCGATTAAAAAA
This sequence comes from bacterium c-19, assembly GCA_009917405.1. Taxonomy (GTDB): domain Bacteria; phylum Bacillota_I; class Bacilli_A; order Erysipelotrichales; family Erysipelotrichaceae; genus C-19. The sequence continues at coordinate 18,831 of QZED01000031.1, forward strand.
CAGATATTTAACTGATTTCAAATTCTTGCATATTCCTGTTCATTCACATTCACTCGGATCCATTGATTATTGAGTCGTTTTTTTAATAAAGAATGAGGTTTCATTAAACACAGAAACGGAAGTGATTGAGCGAGGTAACAAACAAACGACTTATGTATGAAAAAGATTCACGACTCTATGTTATCAAAAACATACTATGTGAATCTTTTTTTATCGAATTATCTTCATATTATTTCTTGGTTTGATTCATCTTGTGATTTTTCTCTGCACAACTTCGCATTGCCTCTATAATTGCACTGCGAAAGCCGTTTTTTTCTAATTCGGCTACCGCCTCTATCGTAGTTCCTGATGGTGAACAAACCATATCCTTTAACTCTGCGGGATGCAGACCCGTTTCCAACACCATCTTAGCTGCCCCCAATACCGCCTGAGCGGCAAAGTGATACGCCTCTTTGCGCGGCATTCCCAAAAGCACTCCACCATCGCCCATCGCCTCTATTAACATAAATACATATGCAGGTGATGAACCACTGAGGGCAATCACACTGTTCATCAACTTTTCTTCAATAACAGCGGCTTTGCCGAAGCTTTCAAAAATAGCTAAAATTTCTGCCTGTAAACCCTCATCAATACCGTCCTGAAAACAAACGGCACTCATACCTTCCGAAACAAGTGCTGGAGTATTCGGCATTGCCCTGACGACTTTACATGCGCCCTCACACATTTGTTCCATATCTGCCAGTGTAATTCCAGCCGCAATGGATATTAGTATTACCTCTTTTTTTAGATATGCTTTTATTTCATCAATGATCTTTGCATATAAATACGGTTTCACTGCCAAGAAGATTATATCGGCATGTCGTGCTACAGTTTCATTATCTGCGATATAGAAATCATAAGTGTTGCCCAATTCCTGTAACTTTTCCGGATGTGCATTGGAAACAATCATTTGATCTCCGTAGACAAGCTTTGCTTTCATAATGCCCTCTACCATTGCTTTCCCCATGTTTCCGCAGCCGATAAATCCAATTACCTTTTCCATTGTTATCACTCCTTTTTGTTTTCTTATTTTTAATCAAACTATGATGAAATACTTTTTTATTGTGTTAAGCATAACATGAATTTTATTGTCGGTAAAGCCTTTTTGTCCTGTAAGAAATGTAAAATCACCCTATTTATTTGCTTTCGCTGCCTTTATTTACAGGTGTAATAATCACTTATGGTTTTAATTGGATTGGATAAGCAATCACACCTGCGGGAATACTGATGGAAAGGATGTGTTGCAATGGAAAAAAGAAAAATGCTTCAAATATTTATTTGCTGTAGCTGTTTTTTAGCTGTCATATACGGAATTGCTCGCTTGGACAAAGGACATCGTCGTTATCGTGAAGAAGATGCCGCCGCAATGGCTTCAAAAGAACAGGATAATATCGTGTTTGCCCAACAACGAATCATGTATCTCACATTTGAAGACGGACCGGGACCGTATACACAGGATATTTTAAATATATTAGATGATTATCATATCAAAGCGACTTTTTTTGTGACCGGATTAAACAATGATTACACCCATTTATTAAAAACCGTTTCAGCGGAAGGACATATGCTCGGCTTACACAGTTTTTCTCATGACTGCACAGAAATTTACAGCAGTGTTGAGGCTTATTTTACGGATCTCGGTAAGATCAGTTCGCTTGTAAAAAAAGAAACGAACACCGTTTCTGATTTTATTCGTTTCCCTTTAAACACGGACAATACAGAATCTTTGTCGTATGATACAGCGATCATTGCAAAGCTTCATGAACATTGTGAAAACTTAGGCTATACTTATTATGATTGGAATGTTGACAGCGGTGATGAGGATCCTGACCTAACAGCAGATGAGATCTATGAAAATGTGATTCAAAAGGTTCAGGACAAAGATAAAGTTATGCTTAGAATGCATGACGGAAACACGCAGAAAGCGACCAAAGAAGCCTTGCCTCGAATTTTAAAGGAGTTAGTTAGACAAGGCTGGGAGTTTCGCATTATTGATGATTCTACCGAAACATTTCATCAAAATTTAGATTAACGCTGATTATAACTCTTCGCAACGGCAGCTAAATCCTGACGAATGGATAGGTGCTGCGGGCATTCTTTTTCGCATTTCCCGCATTGTTGGCAGAATTTTGCTTGTTTACTGCCTAATTCCACATATTGAATGAGTGATTTCTGATCGTCTTGATACATTACCGATTCATTCCACAGCTTGAAATTAGCCGGTATATCCACACCGAACGGACAAGGCATGCAATACCCGCAACCGGTACAGCCGTTATTCACACGAGTGTGCAGATCTGCGGCAATTTCATCGATCAATCGCAGTTCTTCTTCATTTAACGGAATAAAGCGGCTAAAGGTTTTCAGATTATCAATTACTTGTTTCATGGTAGACATGCCGCTTAATACTACTTTTACATTCGGAAGGCTCGCCACCCATGCCAGCGCCCATGAAGCGATAGAGCGTGACGGATCGCAATCAATCAACCTTGCCTTTAAATCATCTGGTAAATTAACAAGTCTTCCGCCCTTGATCGGTTCCATTACTACGATCGGGATATCCAATTTATTTGCCAAGTGATACCCTTTCATCCCTGCTTGTATCTGCGTATCCATATAGTTTAATTGAATCTGACAGAAATCCCAGTCATGATAAAGCAAAATATTTTGAAAGGTATCAAATTCATCATGAAAGCTGAAACCGAGATAACGTATTTTACCTGCCTGTTTCATGGATTCTAAGAAAGGCAGTACTTCTAGGTCTATTACCTTTTGCCACTTCTCTTTATCCAGTGCATGGATCAAATAAAAATCGATCATTTCTACATCAAGACGCTCTAACTGTTTTTCAAACATCGCTTTCACGTCTTCTTTTGTATTTAACAGCCATATCGGAAGCTTCGTAGCTAAATACAGCTGATTTCGCGGATATTTCTTCAGCATTTTTCCGACAAACAATTCACTTTGACCGTTATGATACGGATACGCTGTATCAATATAATTGACACCTTCATTAATTGCTTTGTCTAACATTTGTTCTGCCGTTGCTTCATCGATATTGCCGTCTTCATCTAACGGGAAGCGCATACAGCCAAAGCCTAACAGTGACGGTTTCGCATCCATTGTTTTCATATGTTTATATTCCATAGTTTATCACTCGCCTTTCCTATACCTTTATTGTAATGCAGATCGATCTTGTGTGCAAGAAACATTTTTTATAAAAAAAACGAGTATGGTTTTTCTGCAAGTAAGCATACAAAAACCCAAGGTAATCTCTATTACCTCGTGTCCATTGTATTGAATCGGAGAATTTTAAATGTTTATTAACATAAATTTTATTTTTATCGATGAATGATTTTAATAATCATTTTCTTACTGATTAATGAGGTGTATATAATCACTTAATAATGGTTCAAAGCAAATGCCGTAACGTTCATTTTGCCCTGAATGAAAACTGTATTTCATACACATTGTCGTATACTCCATTGCGCATCGACACGCCTGTGTAAATGATTGACCTTTTAGATAGGCGCCTAAAAAAGATGCGGTAAACAGATCGCCGCTACCATGAAAATAATACGGCAGAAATTCTGACATTAACATTTGCGGTGCATTCTCTTTGGATAGGCATACACAACCAAGCTCATGGTCACTGATTGAAACTCCGGTTAAGATAATATCTGCATGATAGCGTGTTCGTAAGGCTTGTGTAATTCTGAATAATTCTGATTCTTCATAGGGCGGTATGCGGTATACCTCATCTAAAAGGATATATGCTTCGGTAATATTCGGCGTGATAATATCTGCCTGTTCACAAAGCATTTTCATGCCTGCGATGACTTCGTCATTTAAAGAAGAATAGCGCTTTCCGTGATCTCCTATGACCGGATCCACAAGATGAAGTGTGTTCGGATACTGCTTAAACAGCTCCGCTATTTCAGTAATTTGTTTTTGATTAGATGCATAAGCACTGTATATCGCAGTAAGTGGAAAATTAAGCTTTTTCCAATGACCAGCAATTGCGTTCATATCGGTATGCAGATCATGGATATAGGGTATTCCCAAACCACCGGTATGAGTTGATAACAGTGCTGTCGGCAAAGGACTTACGTGGAGCCCTGCCGCGTTCAGTATCGGTAAAGCAATCGTCAGCGAGCATTTTCCGAAGCAGGACAGATCCTGAATGCAGATTACATGTTTCATTTCGTTTGTATTATTATCTGTCATGTTTCCACCTCGATTTTCTTGTGTTCTGATTTGATTGAATAATCGTTCAGTTTTCATCTTTATTGGGTTAAAAGCTTCCACAGTGTAAGTTACTTCTTGCTTTATTTTATCGATATAATAATGGATTGTCAATGCAAAAAAAGAAGCAGCTGCATGATTAAGGCAATTGCTTAACCTTGCAGCTGTATTTTATTTTGATTGTGATTGAAACTTATTTTTTCGATATTTTATAACACTGAATACCATGACACTGCTTACTAATATCATAATACTCATATGACGGAATAATTCAGTCTCATCTCCTGTTAATGCGCCACCGACTGAATCTCCCGGATAATATGCACCTTTGACATCAGTATCATTTCCTTGTTGATTAGGATCTTTAGGTTCATCAGGTTTATCAGGTTTATCAGGTTTATCAGGTTCATCCGTTTCATCAAACACCATTGTGTCATATGGAAATTCGCCGTCCACGTTTTTCTCAGGTCTCCACTTCGTGATTTCTTTGATGTTTTCATCCGGTTTTCCATCTCCGTCATGATCAATATTAATATCTGCTATACCGTCTCCATCACCATCAATATTGGTATCTGGTATTCCATCTCCGTCCACATCAATATTAATATCAGGATTTCCATCTCCGTCGATGTCTACATTGATATCCGGTCTGCCATCGCCATCACTGTCTATATTCAATAATGGATCAATCTTCATAGTGTCATATTGAAACTTATGATATGTGTGATTTTTATCCGGCTTCCATAGATTGATTGGTGAAAGATTCGTATTTGGTTCAGTGTCTCCGTCTGTATCAATATTAATATCAGCTTTCATATCACCGTTTGTATCGATATTAATATTCGGGATATTATCTCCGTCTGTATCTATGTTGATAACTGCTTTCACACTTGTGCCTGTACAGTATTCTTCAAGGATATTGTTATCGGGATCTGCCTTTACACATTTGGTAGGCTTCCAATCTGATTTTTTAAGAATCACTAAGTTAAGATCGGGTTTACCATCATTGTCTGTGTCGATATTCAAGTCAGGTTTCCCATCTCCATCGCTGTCAATGTTTAAGTCAGGGATACCGTCTCCATCTCTGTCACCGTTAATTACGATCCACTTGCTCTCATTATTTGGATCTTTCCATTTGATGTTTAAATCAG
>QZED01000032.1 GCA_009917405.1 bacterium c-19
AACTAGAATTTACTGAAAGACTGAATTCCATTTTTTACCCTTTGAAGTGGAATTTAACTTTTCACTTCAGGATTTGAAAAAGATAGGTACACATTACTTCAAATAAATGCCTAGATATGATAAAATATTTAACAAAAAAAAACTTGGAGGTATTTTATGAAAGAAAGAGTATCACATCTAAATGCTACAGTTTGCTATTTAAAAAAAGACAATCAAGTCTTGATGATTAAATTTGCAAAAAAATGGGGACAAGTATATGCCCCACCAGGAGGAAAGTTTGAAACAGGAGAAACGCCTTTAGACTGTATAATAAGGGAATTTAAGGAAGAAACAGGCTTAACTTTAATAAATCCAAAATTACAAGGAATATCTTATTGGCATGATTCTTATGAAGGTATAATTTTTGTTTATACTGCAACTGAATATGAAGGTAATCTTTGTCTAAGTTCTTCTGAAGGTGAATTAGAATGGATAAAAACCGATGACTTATTGACAATTAAACAGTTCGAACAAAATGAAAAATTTACACCACATTTATTTAAAGATGAATTATTTGAAGGAAAATTTTTATTAGATGATAAATGTAAAGTATTAAAGTATGAAATAAGAAAAATGTAGGTGGTAGAATGAAAACTATAATGGTAGATATGGATGATGTTTTAACTTATGGTAATTTTTCCAAAATATTAGAAGATTATTTAGGATATAAGCCGGATTATGATAGCATTAAGACTTACTATATACAAGATATCTTAGGAGATAAAAAAGAAGATTTTTTCAGTAAATTTAAAGATATGGATATGTATGAAAATGCTACTCTTTTGCCAGATTGTTATGAGGTGTTAGAAGAGCTAAGTAATTATTATAAAATATATATTTGTACAGATAATATTTGGAGAGAGATAATCGAATTTGCAGGAAATAATTTAAGAAACAAGTATCATTTTTTGTATGAAAAATTGGACTTTATTGAACCCAAAAATTTTATATTTGTTGGAGATAAGACTATTGTAAACTGTGATATTAAAATAGATGATAAAATAGGTAATATTGATGGTGCAGCAACAAAGTTACTTTTTACAGCTTGGCATAATAAGGATTTAACAGAAGATGAATTAAAAGAACAAAATGTTATTAGAGTTAATAATTGGAAAGATATTAAAGAAATACTTTTAAATAATTAACTATATATAAATTTAATGATGAGCAAGAGATTGCTCTTTTTTGTTGTCTAAATTTAGAAGGGAGGCAAAATTATTAACTACTTTTTTCAAGTAGTCGTACCCCAAATTCTTGATTATTTTAAGGAAAATAAAGAAGTAATTCCTAACTATCTAATACTTGAAGTTTTAAGAAAAGATAAAAAATATCAAGAGCAAATTGAGAAAATTTTAGAATTATCAAAAGAAGAAAATAAAAATAATCAGAAAGGAAAATAAAAAATGAGCTATGCAATTTATAGAGGTGAAGGTATTAAAACATTACAAGAATTATCACAAAAAGGTAGTCATAATGAAAGGACAAAAGAAAAATATAAATCTAATCCTAATATTAGAGTTGAAGATAGTAAAAATAACATTGAAATAATAAAATGTAATAAGTATGTAGATAAATTTTATGAAATAACAAGAGAATATCAGAAAGAACATTATGATAGAATGAAAAATATGAGAGCTGATAGAAAAAAGTCTTTTTATGATATGGTTAATGATTCTAAAAGTGTTGTTGCTGATGAAATGATATTTACAAGTGATAAAGATTTCTTTAAGAATATGAGTAAAGAAGAATTAATGAACTGGGCAAATGAAACTATGAATTTTGTTTATGAAGATTTAGGTTATACCAAAGAACAGGTCTTACACGCTGTTATTCACATGGATGAAAAAGTACCTCATTTACACTGTGTTGTTGTTCCACTTGTTAAAAAATTTGATAAACGAACAGGTACTATAAAATACACTATTTCTAAACGATCATATGTCAAAAGTGATATTCATTTATGTGAATTACAAGATAAATACCATGAAAGATTAACCAAGAAAGGATTTAAATTAGAACGAGGAGAAAAACACACAGGAGTCAAACATTTATCAATGGGACAATTTAAAAATGTTGCTAGATATTATGATAGACAAGCATATAAAAGCAAGAAAAAAATTGAAGAACAATATTGGAAAATAAAAGACTCATTACAAAATTCTAAAAAGAAGGCATTAACTGATAAAGTAATTATTGATGGAGAAATTTATCATATTCTATTAGATTTTCTAGATATGTATAGCGAAGAAATTCAAAATATGGTAACAAGTAAGGCATTTGTTGAAAGTTTAAATGAATTTACTTGTGATTATAGAAAATTGGAAAAACAATATAAAAATAGTCTTATTGATATTGATTATTTAGAAGATGAGAATGGTAAATTACACGAAGATAAAACTAATTTACTGAATTTTATTAATCATTTGTTGTTAATTTTAAGAGAATTTTTTAGAGAAATTTTATTATCTAACGATAAAAGGAAGAAAGAAAAAACAATAGATATTTTAAAAGAATGTTATGATAACGATTTATATAATTCTACCGATTTAAAAGAAATATCTAAAGATACAGATAGTGAAATAGAAATAAATGATTTTATAAATAAAGAATCATTAGAAAAAGACTACGACATTTTTAAATAGTCGGAGTCTTTGATACATACTAAATTTTAATAATTTAGAAACGCACTTGCAAATTGACATAGTCAATTAGCATGCGTATTAATCTAAATAGTAATATATTAAACATGAAGGTAATGGTAATCTATAATTACGTGATGCTATAAATAAATATGGAAATGCTGAATACTTATTAAAATTATATTTTGAAATTGGATATTCTTTTTTAATTTTAGTAATGTTTCGTTTTACTTCATTTATATTTTCATAATCCATAACATATGAGATTATTGATTCCTCAATGTTTTCGCTAAAATAACGATTTTCATAATTAGGATCGATTTCGATACTATTAAATGTGATATCTGGGAATTTTTTGTATAAAACTGAAACTGCTTCACTAACTTTATCATTTTGTTGAAAAATATATAGCCATTCTAGTAAATTTGTAATTAATAAAGTTGCCTTACATTTCTCAACATTTTTATTAAAAATCATTGCTATTGCTTTTTGATAATTCTCATATTCAACTGGATAATAATTGTCTCTTATAATTCTTGTTATAATTCTATTTAACAATAAATCTGCTATAATACTTGCTTGATTATTTCCAATTTCTTTAAGCAAAAATATTAAGGTATTGATTTCAATACAATTTAAATCATATGGCGGATAATAAAAAGCAGCATTATTATTGATAATTGTAATTATTAGATTTACGTTTTCTTTTACCTCATCAGTTAAGCCATTATAGTAATAAACATAATAAGTATAAGTTGATAATATTCCTACTACATCATATATTATAATTCTATATTCTAATGGGTTATAGATTGAAAAACTTGGAGATAAATGACAGACTTTTTTAATTTCTAAAATGTATTTCTTACAACAAGTCATATAATAAGAAGATAAATTTAATAATTGCTCGCATTCAACATTTTTTTCAAATAAATTATTTTTAACTATAAAGTTCCAATAAATAATTAAGGCTTTTTCAGACATATCAACAGTTATTTTTAAATTTTGCTTTTCAGCATATGAAATACACATTCTACAAACCATTGTATATATAATCAAAGACTTCTTATATATTTTTTTCTTTTTATTTTCTAAATTAATCTTATTAATGAGTTTCTCAATTAATTTTTGAAAATATTTTAAACTAGTATCTTCACTTAAAAAATATAGTACTTTCCGTAAATCACTTTTAATATCATCATCAAAAATATATTCATTTATTAGATACTTTTCTGTCATATTAACTAAATCATCTATGCCCCAAAATTCATAACTCAAACTGTTAGTTGTGTGCTGACTGATATAGCCTTTCCAACTTCCTTCAATATTTTGTTTTACAATTCCATTACTGCATAATATTATTCTTACTTTCTTTCGATTATCATTTAATCTTTGTGGAATATATGAATCTAAAATTTCATTTAAAGTTGGTCGAACTGCATTATTTCCCGAATCCCAATTACTTTTATCTATATTACCTTGTTTAACAACAAACAAATATATAATATTATCTTTCTCAGCACTAAAATCAACTCCTAATTGACTTACGCCTTTTTGGGGACGTATTATGTTATTATAGTTATTCATAAAAAGAATATTATCCAAAAGATTTTCCATTTCTTGTTCTTCTTTAAAAGTTTCAATGTAATCTTTCAAAATCAGTCTCATACTATTTTTCCTCCTTACCTAAATGTTTAAGTTCATTTACTTTCTCCATATATGTAATAGGATCAATTAGATATTCTAAAGGTAAAGGATATTCGTATGAAAATTCATGCATACTACCTACAGATACTTCTTCGCTATCTTTATGCTTGACTGTCATTCCATATCGATAACCATATAAAATGGTATTAGATTTGCAGAATTTCCAAAATACAGACATTTCATGAGATTTATCATTTATTTCATTGTTCTGCATAATTAAATATTTTTGATACTCATTTAGTCTTTGAATATCAGAATCATATATTTTTAAATTATTTTTTAATTTATTATCTTTATCATTTTCTTCCATTTTTCTTTTTAAATAAGTCATAAATAATGTATCATCATTTTGGCCATTTTTCCTATTTATAAATTTTTTACATGTTGAAGGAAAATTAAAAATAAATTTATCTAAAAATATATTAAGTTCTTGCTCATTAAGATTAAAGAGATTGCTAAAATAAAAATATAAATCTAAAATTTTACTCACTTCAATCGTTAAAATATAATTTAGTCTTTTACATATTTTTAATATTTGGTTTTTAGTTATAGTAATTTTTTTTAGATTAATTGAGTATTCTTTATAATTATGTAAAAGGCATTGTATCATAGATAAATCATAATCTATATCTTTTGGACATTCTAAAGAAAAATCTTGGAAGATATCTTGTAGAGCTAATGATGAATTTTTCAATATATCTTCTTCTAATTCTTCAACTATAGATTCTTTTATATTTTTAGATATTATTAATTTTATTATTTTTTTGCAATAATCATAATCAAATGGTATAAATATTGATATTTCATTACAAGTAGTTTCTATTAAATCTTTATTAGTTGTATTTACTATAATGTTTTCACAGATTTGTTTTTGAGATGTTTCACTGAATTTTACTATATTATGTACAATTTTAAATAAAATATTTTCATCATTACTATTTAGATAACTTTCAATAGATTCATAATCAATATTATCTTGTTTTAACAAATTCTCTAATTCTCTCATAATGCACCTTTTTAATTAAATAATATTTCTAAAAATTTCTGTAATCTTTTTCATATCTTTTTCTGATGACATTATAGTTATTAACAAATTTTTCTCTTTGTTTACTATAATATATTGTCCATTAGATCCATCTCTAAAAATATAGCCATCTCTTGAAATAAAAGTATAATAACCAACACCTATTTTAGGTAAAACCCTTTCTGATTTATATGCAGTTGGTGTTTCTAATTGAATTGATGACATCTCTCTTACCCAATTTTCTGGAATGATTTGCACTTCGTTATATTTTCCGTTATTTAATAAAAGTTGTCCTATTTTATGAAAATCAGTATGTTTTAAATATAAACCTGTAGATGCTGGACAATAGTTTCCATAATTATCCCATTCAAATTCTTCAATATTCAATTTTTTAAATATTTTTTCGTTTATATAATCTTTTAAATTCACTCCAAATGTTTCTTGAAAAAATACTGATAAAACAAATGGTTCTACATTATTGTAAGCAAATCTTGTTCCTACATCAAATGGAATTTTATAGTTTAAAGCATAATCTAACAATTCATTTTTATCAATGTTTTTAATGTATCTTTCTGACATCATTTGACTTTCATAACCTGTAGTATGTGTCAGTAAATTTCTAACTGTCCATTTTTGAACTTTTAATAAATTATTTTGTTTTTTTATATCTACCAATTTTTCTATTGAAGGATATATTTTAGTATCTAACGATAAAGGAATACCATCAATTAGCATTTTATCTTCTATTGCTATTCCTATTGCCATAGACACTAAAAGTTTTGCGCAACTTCTTAACTCATGTAATTGTTCCTCATTATAAAAAATTCTCTCCAATTTGCTATCTTGTTCTATAAAAATACTATCAATATTTAAACTATCTAATCTTTTTGAAAGTTTATTTACATTTTCTTCAACAACATTAATATCTATCATAGTTCCCTCCAAGTATTTCGACTAACTAAATTATACTATATTTCAGAAGAATTTCCTATACGACTATTGATTTTTCCTAGAGTTTATCATATAATTTATTTAACGAGTGAGGGATATTTTTTTAGATTCTAGGTTTAAAACCCTATTATCATCTGCTCCATATGTTAATTAAAGCCTTTGTTTAAAGGCTTTTTTTATTGCGTACGAAAATTTTTAGTCTAATCAGCTTCTTGCACTATAATTTTCTTTTTTTATTTGAAAACAGTTTTCGCTTTTCCTCATGAAATTTCATATATGGGGACTTTTTTAACTCTTACATATTACAATAAATAATACCAACTTTAATTGACTTCTCATTAATGGTAATTATTTCCATTTTATGCTATAGTAATACCATGAGAGACAAGAGGAGGAAATAAATATGAAACGAACTGCAATTTTTTTATCTGCACTTTTTTTGGTAAGTACGCTTACAGGATGTGATCATACACCGAAAGTAAGCATGAAGGAAGATATTGAAGCCGAATACGGTTTTGATCTTGATTACAGTATTCTGTTTGATAAAGATGAATCAGATGATAATATTATTGTGAAAGAAGTAAAAGATTATGATAAAAACAAACTGGGTAATCAAGAAATCACCGTTATCTTTTCTGATCAAAAGGATAACATCATAGAACAAAAAATAAATATCAATGTAAAAGATACAAAATTTCCTGCAATCAAGTTAAAGAAAGATTCAATCACTCTTACTGAAGGAGATAAGTTCGATGCACTTGCCAATATTGAATCTGTCAGTGATCCTGTTGACGGAGAATTAAAACAAGTAAAAGACAGTACCAAAGAATTCGGATATACAATCAAATCTGATGTAAACAATAATAAAGCCGGAGATTATTCAGTTGTCGTTATCGCTTCAGATAAAAACGGGAATAGTTCACAAAAAGACTATGAAGTAAATGTCAAAGCAAAACCTAAACCGAAAATAACCTCTGACAATTCTGATAAGCAATCTACTGTACAATCAAACAACAGTGCTGCATCAAGCGTACCACCCGCACAAACATCAAACACTTCAAACTCGCAATCTAAACCGACAACCACTCAACAACCACCTCAGGTTGAAACACCTCCTGCCGTTGAGCCGATAGGTAATACTGTCTATATAGCAGGATCCGGAAAAGGCACAAAATATCATAATAACCCTAATTGCAGCAACATGAAAAATCCTATTGAGGTGACATTAAGCGAAGCCCAAGCAAGCGGCTATACTGCGTGCAAAAAATGTTATTAATAAGCTTTGCGTAAAATGAACAACTTTTTAAAAACTTGTAGAAAAGTCGGTATAAAATCTAAGTATTGTATTTTATTACAGTTTATGTTATGAGATATTGGCTTATGAAAAGGAGAGAAAGAACATGAAAAAGAATATTTGTTTAATGATTGCGTTTATATTGGGATTGTTATATTCTATTTATATTATCGCATATTTCACAGGAGCTGTCGGAGGAAGCAGCGGCGCAGAGCAAGCAGGAGCAGCGATCGCAACTGCATTGGTAATGCCTCATATGGTATGTACGGTACTTGCGACTATCTTCAACGGTTTGGGATGCTTCCTGAATAAATCAGGATTTGCATTAACAGGTGCGATCCTGTACGCTGTCGCAATGGCACTGTTCCCGTTGTATTTCTTCTTTGTTATTATTCAGATGGTATTATCCTTCGTTGGATTCTCCCAAGTTCGCAAAGCAAGAAAACAAGCATAATAACTAAATCTAAAAACGTACCGAATAATTCATAAGCAACGGTACGTTTTTTATTTGCTTGACATTGAGAAGATTGAATAATTTTTAGTAATATAACTGTTAATTAATATTATAAATCCATATAACAGATAATCACACCTTTTAAAATGATTATTTTTCTTAACCATCGTATTCTAAAAACTTGTATTATTATAATTTAAACATCAAAAAAGCATCTCCGTTGAAGAATCAATGAGATGCTTTTTTATCTAACTGCTTATAAACACAATTACACTTTTTGTTTTTTACGATAAACAATATAACCAGCAGCACCCAATATTAAGAGCATACTTAAACTAAGATTTAAATAAACGCTCATATCAATGTCGCTTCCCGTATTAGTGGATTCATAAGTCCCTTTATTTCCCAAATTATTTTTAATGGCTTCATCCTTCTTATTATCCGGTGTTGGTGCGGGATTATTTATATTGGAATCTCCGTTATTATTACCGGTTCCGTTTTGGTTATTGTCATCGCCGGCTCCCGAATTATTATCATTTTCTCCAGTTCCGGGTTTATCTCCGTTATTGTTACCGCCGTTGTTATCGTTATTGTCATTGGAATCATCATTATCATTGAGATCTTCCAATTTATACGTAAAATCTGCCGTCTTGTCATTTTCAAGCGTTGTAATATTCCTTACCTTATAATCCATATTTGTTACAGACAAACGATTGATTTCAACATTGAATTTCTCTTTATCAGCCGCAGCCTTTACTTTGACCACACCGATTGCGACATTACCGTCTTTATCGGCTAAATTCTTAGATGCATCTCCGGTGGCAATATACAGTCTTACAGTATTCGTATTTTTATCATACGTATACTTTTTCACATACTCAGGTGCTAAAGACGCATCCCATTCTATCGTATCCAATGTGACTTTACCGCTTAATTTAAGCGTTGCGTCTAAGGCTCCTGCATAACCATCATTCAAATTAATTGTTAGCTTTACAGCACCGTTTCCTCCGCTTGTACGGCAGAGGGTAGCTGCCGAAACACTTACCATAGCACCTAAGAAAATGCTTACAGCAGCTAAAACCGTCATAATTTTTTTCATAGTTAATTACCTTTTGTCGTATCAACGATTTCCATAAATGGTAAATCATCATAAGCAGGTAAATTAGTTACTGACATCGAAGTACTTGTTAAACGCTGTCCTTCGTTTGTTTCTGCGTCATTAACACGATATAATTCCGCTCTGATACTCTTGCCTTTCATCGATTCATATTGTTCAGGAGTTACTACAAAGAACCAGTAACCCTTTTCAATTTCCCAAACCTCTGCATTACTGTTTAATTTCGCAAATAAGAAGTTGTCACCTTCATAGAAGATCTGATCATCCTCAGCGTCTACCAACAACATCGCATTGAATGCCGGATTGCCTCGATAATCACCCTTGAACACAACAGAGCCGGCAGCGATTTCAACTTCCTCACCCTTAGAATTCAAGTATTTATAAGGATCCTTTAAAATACCGATGGTATCATTTGACATCTCAATATTATCACCCGGAGGCGCAATCACATCGATTTCAGCACCGCTGATACCCTGATTGCCTACAGCCTCAAGCTTAACATATGAAATATCATTATATGTCCAAAGTTGATCTCCACCTGTAGTTCCTTCCTTATCAAAATATACGATTTGTGTGTAGCTGTTCGCACTGTTCAATTCAAATGTACCACTCTTTGCCAATGTCCAATTAGCACCGTCCTGACTGACATAAACATTGAATTTAGAAACGGTGTTTTGCAACAACTGACCACCGGTAGCTACAGCACGATATTTAATCCCGGCAATATCGATTTTAGTATTCAAATTGATAATAACATTCGGATTTGTTTTATCCTTGTCATTAATTCTGACATTACCGTTAAAGAATGTTGCAGTGTCTCCGTCAATCAAATTATTTACAGTCAAAGCACTGTAATCCATATCCGGATTTTCATGATCGATACTGTCATCAGCGCCCATGAAGTTAGAAGATATATCGAATTTCTCTTTATTAATGCTTCCGTCATGCGCAACCTTAACTTCATCAAGTTTCACTGTCGCTGTCGCATTTAAATATTTATCATAAGCAGTAACCTCATAAACAAGGGCGCGATTATTCATTGATCCGATCAGATCTACGAATTCATTTTCCATTGTAAAGCCGATCACTTGCCCGTTACGCTTAATTTCATAACCTAAAATTGCTTCTGCATTTGAATTATTTTCAACAGCGAGACTTAATTTAAAGCGTTTTGACTGACTGTCAGCTTCAGTAATCTCTGTTTTAACAGTAGTATTATCTGACATTGCCGCTCCGTTTTTCAAACGATAGCGTCTCGCCTCATCATTCAAATACCAAATTTTTCTTTCTTCTTTAGGAAGATTCTTTTCTGCTAAATAATCTTTTACCTTGTCGGTCGCTACCAAGCCCCAATTTTCAAAATGCTCACTCAGATCTTTTCCGGCAGCTAATGATGCATAAACAATCAGTGATTCATCTGAACTGAAGCCGCTCAATGTCGTTCTGCGCATTTCCTTATTCATTTTAGCGAAGATAGAATTTGTATCCGTATACGTCGCATTATCATCGTAAGCTAAATGTAACTGCCAATACATTGCCAAAGTAGTGAATACATCTGAGCTTTTGCCAATCGTATTAGAAGTGACTTTCTGGTAAATCTTCTCGTATTTTGGCTCAATGCGGGCAGCTGCCTTATCATCGCTGGTCTGCGCAAGCAATGCGAAGATATTGTTTGTTACCTCTGCATAAGCTATTTTGCCTTGGTTGATCTGGTGTCCGATTTCATGGCTGATACCCCAACCGAAGAAGCCTGTGGTTGTCACTTCGCCATTTGTAACCGTATTCGGTCTTCCCTGTACTAATCCTGCGGCACTTCCGTGTCCGATACCGATATGGTCACCGCCGGCATACATGAAGGCTCCGTCAAACATACGCATTGCACGAATATTGATATAGCTTGACGGCGTTTTATCAATTGCTTCTGTAGGATTATCGGATAATCCCTTATGGTTATAGAATAAAGTAGCCATTTGATCGAATGCCACTAAAGAGTTATACAAACGATTTACTTGGTCATCAATATTTGTTAAGCCTTGTGCAATTCCGTTATATGCAGAAAGTGCTGCGATCGAGAATGAACCTTTCTTGCAAACAATTTCAGTAGTATTTAACACACTTGTGCTTGCTTCAAAAGTTTCACCGGCATCACTATACATTGATTCTAACTTTTCGGTATATGCCTTTAATTCTGTGATATAAGTTTTGATTGCTGCCTTTGCTTCCGCTTCATCTTCAATCTTATGAATATCTAAGAACGGGATCTTAGTCCCACCGCTGACACGTACCTTCAAAGTACCCCTTTCTTTAGCACTCGGATAACGGATATATACAGAACCGCCACGCTCTGTTGCCATTGTTCCGATTTGCGGAACAGTAATAATATTTGCACCCTTTTTCAAATTGGTTACACTCTGTTTCCATACAGAAGCCTCCGCATAGTATTGACTGAATACAACCTGAGGCATCACCCCTCCAGTTGTACCGACATACACAGTAATTTGCTCACCTGCTTTTACAGAGACACCTAAAGGCTGTAAATCACTTAAGCTGGAGAATCCTAAATGAGAATTTCTTGACGTAGAAATCTTCTGATCTACGGTAATCACATCTTGAATCTTTTTATCATTTAAGATCTGTCTTGCATAATCCAATTCGTTCAATAATGCAGTACGGTTAGGATGATATTCATCACTGACAGTTTCCTTTGTATTTACACGTTTTTCCAAAGCAGCGATCTGTGCCTCGTTCACACCTTCAACTAACTCTAGATGTAAATCATCTTTAAATAGGGCAGCTACATCATCTTCTAACGGATTATATTCATAGAACTTCAATTCACGTAATCCGATCGTGCCGCTCGCTACATAATTAGCCAAACAAATCTGCACTTTATTAGTATGAACTGCATGCTCCGGTTTTACCTGATAATAAATCTGTCCGTTTTTGCTTGTAAGCTTAGTCATAGAAGCTTTTACAGACTGCATCGCACCGCTTTCATCCCAATAGTACATTTTCACATAAGTGAAAGATGCATTTTCTTCCTTTGGAACCATAAATACATTGTCAATGTCATAGAAGTCATCAAACTCTACAATCGGAGCCGATCTGCCAGGATTAAATCCTCCGACATCCCATGTATTTGCCTGCCAGTAAGTTTCAAAATCATTATCAACAAGTGCAAATTCACCGGAAGAAATATGTCCGCTGTTTGTCGTTACACTCTTTATATGATCTGTTTTCTCTGTTTTGTTCGGTCGATTGATCAATCCGTAGTTATATACATCAGGCATTACTGCATCTTTGGTAGTACCCTTCGCTAAATTAGATGGTTTACCTTCACCCAAATCATTCACACCTGTTACATAGGCTTCATATGTTGTTAGTTTTTCCAAACCGCGCAGCTGATAGCTGTTAGTAGCGATATCGGCAACTTTGGTATAATTAGAAGTTCCCGCCTTACGATAATAAATGTTGTAAGTCTTCGTATCTTCCATCTTTTTCCAACTGAAATTAAAGCCTTCATACACCGGACTCATCACAACCATATCAACTGCCGGCGGCAAGCGATTTGGCTGCGGTTCAAAGCTTACTTCATCAGAATAAGGGCTGCGCCACTCTCCGTTTACTGCTCTTACTTGAACTAAATAGGTTGTATAATTTTTCAGATCACTTAAGTCAAATGTCGTATAATTGGTCTGATATATTTCATTTTTAATCACCTGACCGTCCGGTGACAATGTTTTTACCAACAATTCAAATCCCGTAATGTTCGGCATATCATTATAGGTAACGACTGCGGATTCACTTCCTACTTTAACCTTAACATTTTTAGGAATCTCCATTACCGGCACCGGTACTTCTTCATATACGTTGTTCAAGAATTCAACTTCTGAAATATCGGCTAAATTCTTAGTTGCGGTTTTCGTAATTTTAATTGTAACTTTTTTCACCGCAATTTGCCCGCCTAAATCAATTACGATTGTATTAGCTGTCGCTTTATCAGTAAAATAATGAATATCTTCTGGTTGATTCAAGCTACCGTTGAAAGTAGAAACCTTACCGTTTTCATCAGTAACCTCAACAAGCATTTCTTCCGGCTGATTATCCAAGCCGCCGTCAATACGAATCTGATTCATCTTAAAGGCTTTTTCCATGCTCATTGTTAATACAGCCGGATTTTCGGCAGAAATTTCCACATTTTCTTTTGCCGGTTTTACCGTAACCAAACCGTCAGCTTGGAACAGGTTCTTTGCATCACCATCAATAATCGCTTCCACTTTCATATTGGAACCGTCAATCATGGTACTCGTATCCTCAACCTTAACCGCCTTTTGAGTGCTGTTTAGTACAGTCGCAATAATCGCAATATCGGCAATATCGATTGTTTCGTCACGATTTAAGTCATATGCATTCACATCTTCAGCTTTTTTACTGTCAATATGTGAGATAATCTGATTTAAATCAGTTTGATCCACTTTACCGTCGCCGTTGACATCTCCGACTTCAAATAAGCCTTTTTCATTAGAGATAGAAATACGCTTTGCATAATCATCTAATTGAATCTCTTGTATTGCATATGTCTTATATGCGTTTCCGCTTAACTCAACACTGTAAGTTCCTTTTTTCAAGTTATACACAGTGACGGCATAATATCTGACATCTTCACCGTCTACACCGTTAATCACTCCGCCTTCTTTATCCATCTTACGAATGCTGATCTCTCCGCTTTGATCGCCGAGAGTATAATCCATACGCTTCATTTCGGTAATTCCGTTAAAATCAATTTTTTGACTGTTGCCATCTTGATCTTTTAAAACTACTGAAATATTCGGGTTTGTGATATTGCTGATCGGTAATACAAATTTAATATCTAGCTCTAAATTACCGGTTGCCTCAAGACCGTCTAAATGATAGATTTCAGGCTCCAATTCCACAACCTCATCAGCATCACCTTCCGGTGTTGTGCTGTCATCTACAGTCGATGTACCTTCTTCACCCTGCTGCTCTTCCGCTTGTGCATCCTCAGAAGTTCCCTCCATCGCTGTTTTATCAGAAGTTTCTTCTTCGCTTATTGTTTCGTCACCGGTATTGGCTGAGATTGTTCCGCTGACATAATCCATCGCAAACAACGAGGACAATGCGAAACTCGCAATCAATACTGAAACGAACAACAATTTAAAACAACGCTTCATAATATTCTCCTTTCATGTCTCATTATCAATGATAGCACACCCTCTTTCTTTATGCAACGATTTTATCCATATTATGTAAAAAAAGAATGAGGTAAAATTTTACTGAATCTTACAAGCGAATTAGGCATATTATAAAGCTCAGTATACATTAAAAGAATATAAATACACGAAAATAATAATCATTAATTATCATAAGAGTTCAGTATCTAATTTTAAATTATAAATGCATGAAATTTTATTTGCTTTATTACGATCGACAAGTACATATTTGTATAAATATAAATTAACTTCATCCTTATACAATTCCTCTTTTTTGAATAAAATTCCTGTAAAAGAGAGCCAATAAAACAATTGCATCTCTTATCATTGCGGCTGCTGATGTTTCATATTGATAATATAAGCTGATTATCGGCGTTTTGATTTAGGCCGCGGTGTAACCTCTACTAACTTTCCCACTACTTTTTGAACGAATACGGCATTATCAATATCTAAAACATAATGCTCCTTTGCCCCTTTATAAGGATTGCCTGTCTCTGCCTCTCCCATCATCTCTTCAATACAAGGCAGCTTTTTCACATACGCTATATTATCACAAACAATCACAACCGTTTTATCATCCACATAGATCATATATTCACCAAACATTTTTCTGAAGCGAATTGCGCCGATGCTGTTTAACTGTTCACATACATAATTCACAAATGCAGTAGTTGTTGCCATATTGTTCTCCTTTTTATTCGTTAAGATAAATAAATTGTAGCATAAACTATTAAGAAAGTCATTGCCTTTTCCAAGCCTTCCTTTCGCTATACCCGATTGAGTAGTTGCAGCCGCATAAAAAACATTATCATCTGATCTGTATATTTTACTCAAAAGTAACGCAAAGATAATTATACAAAAAAAGCCGCTGCTCACGCAGCGACGATTTTTATAAATTCAAGCTTACTCTGATTGCCTGATCCACCTTATTCATCGTATCTTCACCTAGTGCACAAATCCATTGACCTAGACGCTGTTTATCAATCGTTCTCAGCTGTTCACATAAAATCATGGAAATATAATTTAATGCAGTATCGGAAAAGATGACATGTGTGGGAATCGGCGGCTTGCTCATTTTTTTGGAAATCGGTGCAACAATAATTGTATTGGAATATTTATTTCCTTTATCATTCTGAATGACCAGCACCGGTCGCATACCACCTTGTTCACTTCCGATCACAGGCGATAAGTTTGCATAAAACACATCTCCGCGCCGTACCATTATTTCATCACAGCCACCCGCATACTGTTGATCACATTCATCATTTCTTCCGGAGCTAAATCATCACTGAAAACAGTAAACTCTATTCCGTTGTAAACCGCCGATAAACGATTGCCGTCATAGAAACCAAACACATCCAAGGCATCGATGATCTTACCCGGCATAATCACCGTTTGTGTGGATTGTGCACTGCTGCGCACACTTTCCACAACCGTAAAGTTCTTTTCACCGCTGAATTCTAAGATATGCTTCTGCACCCCGTTCGCATTCATTTCACTCTTACTGCTTAGCTGCGCATCATAAACTGCCGAAGGATACAGCGGTAAATCTGCATCACTGATCTGTGAAACTGCAGTAGGCTTTTCTAAGCTGGTAGGTGCCACAAAATAATCCGCAGAAGGCTCTTTCCCGTATTCAACGGAATTAAATACGATTTTTAACTCGACATTTTCATCTTGATTGTAGATTTGAACCCATTTAATATTCGCATCCTTATCAAACATCATCTCCTGCTTTATATAATTCTTATTATTCGGATAGACTACCGGTGTTGTAATCAAATAGCCTTCCTCGTTTTTAACCACTTCCGCTTTTTCATCGTTCACAAACTCTGCCATAGACTGCAATAAATATGGTTTCGGTGAATTCAGTGGCCATTCGCCTTCAAACTTAAACACTTGATTCAGTGCCGGAGTAATGACAAATACTCCCTCATCATTCCTAAGTATAATCTGTTCTTGATTTAATTCCTTATCCAATAAACTGACTTTGAAGTAATCATTGGCTTCACTTTTTTGATATCCAACCTCAAGTGCATATGTTTTAATATCTTCACCCTTAGTTATCTCCATATCGCCCTTTAAGATGTATGAGTTCGTATTCTCCATTACTTTAGTAAACTGCTTTTCAAACGATTTTGGCTTTAACGCAAAACATAATGCGACTGCCAAAATGACAATGCCTGAGACGGCAATGATTTTCTTTTTCATGTGCTGCTCCTCCCTTTTCAATTCACTCATAATTTATGCTTAAGGATGTGAAATCATTCATAAACAAAACAGTTTTTCATAGATTATAATAGTCATAATGTCGTTAGGCAAAGGAACGGAGAACACAATGAAAAAAACACAGATGATCAGCCTCTGTATTGTTATCTTATTTGCGATTGATTTCAGCATGAGTCAATTGCTTGGTTTTTCTTTATTATATGAGCGCATTCATGATACGGATATATTATGTAAGGTCTATGCCTTTATCATCGGCATCAGTGCTTTTTACAGTATTCTTTTAATCGGGAATCGAAATGATTGAAAACAGAAGCGTTAGAATTTTAATGTCTCGGAAATACTGTTTGTCTATAAGTAATACAAATTATAAACAATATTCTATAAATTAGAATCATCTCTTTGATTCAGTAATGGTCGGCTCATTTTCAGCTGCCGTATGTTCGCTTTTTCCAGCGTACAAGCATGTAAAAAATAAAGATAAATTGGGACTGTCTCATTATTTTCAATAAAGCCGGTTTGAAGCAAAGCCATTCGCAGCGGAATTTCTTCCATTGGTATTTTCATATACAAAGTCAGTATATCTAAATGAGCAAAAGCAAGCGGGATTAGTTGATTTAACATTGACTTTAAGATTGCTGTCTCTTGATCGTAATGATGCAGCCAAAAGGTGATTTCAGCACATTGATGTTCAACAGCCTTGGCTTGAATCCAGCCGCAAAGCTGATCGGTGATCACAACTGCATAGATGGCATAGCGATGCGGGTTCGCATGTATCAGAAATTGAATACAGTCCTCTGCTTTCCGTTGAGTATATGGATAGCTGTGCTCCCAATATGCCTTCATTCTTCGATCTCTGCCTAAAGTAAAAAGCGCATCGGCATCCTCGTACTGCCATTTCCGTATATAGATTTGTTTATCTTCATTACGATTATTCATAATATTAGCTTGCGCAGTTTACAAATAATTACCCAATAAAAAAGCAGTATCTGATGTATAAAATCAAGATACTGCATAAGTTATTCACCTTTTTTTTCTTTTGCTTTATTAACCGCCGGTATTCCGACCAAAGTGCTGTGTGCGGGACAATCCTCTAATACCACGGCATTCGCCCCGATCTTTGTATAGTCACCAATCGTAATATTGCCCAAAAGCTTTGCGCCCGCACCGATAAAGATATGGTTGCCGATGGTCGGATGACGTTTTGCATGCTGCTTCCCGGTTCCGCCCAAAGTAACGCCGTGATAGATAACACAATCATTACCGATCACTGCTGTCTCACCAATTACAACACCCATGCCGTGATCAATGACCAAACCTTTTCCGATTGTCGCTCCAGGATGAATTTCAATGCCGGTCCATTTTCTTGCTAAATTAGAATTGCATCTCGCTAAAAAATATAGATGATGCTTCCAGTACCAATGAGATAAATGATGCATGATCAAGGCTTTGATATGCGGATACAATAACAGCACTTCTAATTTAGAATGAACCGCCGGATCATATTCACAGGTACGGGATATATTATAGCGGATATCACTGATTAAACTCATAAGCTGTTCAACACCGAAAGATATTTTTCGCCGCCATCAGGAGCGATAGTAACGATTTTCTTATCAGGATAATACTTAGATAATCTTTTTGCTAATGCAATATTGGCACCGCTTGAGATGCCAACCAAAATACCGGTCTCCTGCGCAAACGCCTTTGTTTCTTTGATTGCTTCATCATCATCAATCAAAAGAATATCATCTATAAGCGAAGTATCTAAAATGCTTGGAATAAAATTAGCACCGATTCCCTGAATTTTATGCGCCCCTGCTTCATGCCCTGACAGCAGTGCACTGCTTGTCGGCTCTCCGGCAATGCAGCGAATCTTAGGATTAGCTTTTTTCAATGCTCGAGCAATTCCGGTAAAAGTCCCGCCGGTCCCTACACACGCCACAAATAACTCCGTATCTTGTGCCTGCTCTAGTATTTCAACACCGGTCGTCCGCTCGTGAATATCGGCATTGGCCGGATTATCAAACTGCCGCAAAGAAAGAAAAGCTTTATCATTTTGCATATACTCATTCATCAGATCAACAGCTCCCTGCATTCCTTTTGCACCTTCGCTTAACACCAGTTCTGCACCATATGCCTGCATCAGCTGTCGGCGTTCAACACTCATTGAATCCGGCATAATTATCGTTACGGGGATTTGATAAATCGCACCGAGCATTGCCAATGCAATTCCCGTATTTCCGCTGGTTGCCTCAATTAATTTTGTATGCTCATCGATTCGTTGATGTGCAAAGGCATCCTCAAGCATACCGTATACTGCTCGATCCTTAATACTCCCTGCCGGATTAAATTTTTCCAATTTTATCTTAATATTAGTATTCTGTAAATGATACATCGGTGTATGTCCGATTAATTTAATTGCTTCCTTCATAAAAACCTCCTTATTTAATTTTTGATGTTTTTTCGGAAGCAACAACATCGTTTGATGCCGTAAGCATGCAAATAAAGCTGCGCACACGCTTGTGCCGTATTTATACTCATGTGCGACCCTCCTTTTCGCATTTTCCTACCGTACTATTTTATGCTTTTAATGCTTATTCTATATTATGCCATAATCAAGTAAAAAGTTCCAGTACTGTGCAAATATTTTCTGAAATAAAATGAAAGAGTCTGATAAAAAAACGGGACATTTGACTATAGCGCATTTGGTGTCTGTGCATAAGGTATAGAGAAAGAAGGATAGAAATGCAAAACATGATAAAAAACGCACAGTGGTTTTCACAAGAAAACGGCAAAATTCTTTATTTTACCAATGAAGGATGTATCACGTATGATCGCTTTTGTATGGACAATCATCGCTTCTGTTCCTTATCGATACAAAAAGGTAAGGCAAAAAACAGTTATGATTGTGAAATTGATTTAGACTGTGTTTCAATGATTCGTTTCGGTTATCATATGCGTGCGATTGTAGCGGATAGTGTCATACTGGAAGCTTCATTCTATGATAAAAACATGTGCTTGATTGAAACATGTCGTAAAGAAATAGCGGAAGATATTGCTTCTGATTTCCACGATGTGTGCGCAGAATTTCCGGTGATAAGAAATGCGTCATTCGCAAAGATCGCAATATGCTTTTCCGGTACTATCACAGCCTGCACCTTCGGAATGCCTTTTCTGGAATTATATGAAAATGCGTAAAACACCTTAACGGCGCTTTACGCGTTTTCTTTTATAAGTTTCAGTATCATGCATAACCATGAACGAAGCCTTAGCCGTTCTTTTATAATTGTACATAACCCTTATTGAAAGCAGCTCTTGTATTGCGTGTGCTTTTCTAAAATAGTCGCACATCCCATAATGTTGTGATTCCTGCTTCATTAATGTAACATTCTATAAACATTTGTTTATTCGATTTCTTTCCTGTTTATTTAAAGTCAGCCGTTCATCTAATATCCCAATCGTTGTTTTAAAATTATCACATAGATCCGTTGCTCATTATCATAGGAAAGCTTTACATAGCTGGAACAAATACGATCCTTACTATGACAATCTCGACATGCGCCAAGCTTTGCGCACGGAGTTTCTCTGTGCAGTCGGATACAGTTTGCCGGTGCTGCAATTCGGCGTATTCGCTCAAAGGCACTTGCTTCATCAGCGGTAATTTTTTGATAACCGACTACCAGTATTACTTTTTTAGGACCAAAAATCATCGCACTGACGCGATTTCCGTGTCCGTCCACATTGATAATTTCACCATTCAGCGTTATCGCATTCGCACTGGCTAAAAATACATCGGCACTGAATGCTTTGCGTGCCTCAGCATCACTTTCCGCTCTTGAGGGAAACGGTCGATTATGTGAATGAAAATGAATGTTTCTTTGTTCCAGCATGGCAATGATTCCGCTCTCCAGCAAAGTTTGGCTGCCGCCGTCACAGACGACATCGCCGTCTCTTATACTGTCATTTACGATACGGCATGCCGCTTCTGCATCCTCAGCAATTTCTACATGAAAGCCGTTTGCCGTTAAAGCTTTCTTGCATTGTTCACACTGTATATCAATTAGTTTCTGCTTATTTTCATCCATTCAATTCCCTGCTTTCTCTATGTGCTTCCTTCAATTCCGAATAATGTTGCGCATTTTTAATTATTTGTTGGCGCTGTGCTCCACTGAGTGATTTAATGACCTTTGCCGGACAGCCGACAACCAAGCTTCCCGAAGGTATCACAGTATTTTCCAACACGACTGCTCCCGCCGCAATGATTGAATAAGGCTCAATGTTCGCACCGTTCATAATAACTGCCCCCATACCGATTAAGCAATGCTCATGAATGCAACAACCATGAATGATTGCCCCATGTCCGATACTGACGCCTTCACCGATCGTCAGTTCATGTTCCGGATCGCTGTGAAGTACGCATTGATCTTGGATATTCGTATCCTTGCCGATGCTGATTTTACCTGCATCACCGCGTATCACACTTTG
The DNA here is from genome assembly GCA_009917405.1 of bacterium c-19. Taxonomy (GTDB): domain Bacteria; phylum Bacillota_I; class Bacilli_A; order Erysipelotrichales; family Erysipelotrichaceae; genus C-19. The sequence continues at coordinate 21,171 of QZED01000032.1, forward strand.
ATACCAAACGCTCACGTTTTTCGCTAAATAAACATTCCCGATTACATCGGCGGACTCTGCGATCCATGTCCCTGCTTCTGTTACCGGCTTCATCGCTTTATATGAATATAACATTTTTTGTTTCCTTTCATTTAAAAAGCAGAGGGCATCAACTACCCTCTGGCTTCATATGATTGATTATTTCAGCTTAGCTGCGGCTGCTTCATCTAAAATCACAACAACATCTTTGTGATTCTGTAATACAGAAGCCGGGCAATCTGTGCTTGGGGCTTGATTAATCATTGCGGCTACGGCATCTGCTTTATTTGCGCCTGTCGCAATCAACAGAATTTTGCCTGCCTTCATAATTGTCGCAATTCCCATTGTAATCGCATGTGTAGGAACCTGATTGATATCATCATCAAAGAAACGCGCATTGTCCTGACGAGTTTTTTCAGTTAATGTTACGATATGTGTTTCCTCATCAAAGGAAGTTCCCGGTTCATTAAAGCCGATGTGACCGTTAGCACCGATACCGAGCACCTGTACATCTACATGCACGTTCTCCATTGCCTTTTCATATGCTTCACAGTCAGCCTTTGTATCCCCATACGGAAGATGAACATTTTCTTCCTTGATATCAATGCCTGAGAATAAATTCGTGTGCATAAATGTATAGTAGCTTTCCTTATGATCTCTCGGCAGGCCTACATATTCATCTAAGTTGAATGACTGACATTTCGCATAGCTTGTACCGTTTTCCTTATGATCGGCAATCATATTCTCATATAATCCGATCGGTGTTGATCCGGTTGCCAAACCTAATACAGCATCTGCTTTATTCACGACAACTTCTTTCATGACTTCAAACGCTTTTTTACTTACAGCTTCATAATCTTTTAGTACGATAACTTCCATTCGTTTATACCTCCTGATAGATACTTATATGATAGCACTTTTTCCCCTTTGTTTCAATAAAAGGATTTTGCTTTATCTTGCTCTTTTGAACAATTATTTGATAATGATTCTAACTTTCTCTATTGATCAAAAATGAATTATTTTTAATTACGGCAATAGATATGTTCAAAACGGTACTAATTATAGCTAGCTATTAAAATAAAAGTATTAAAAACAGTATTATCAAAATCTAAAATAATAGGTTATTCATTACACAATAACCTATTTTATTCTATCATATTTTAAATGATACGTATTCCATAAATGAAACATTCATGAAATATGATGATTCTTTAGATATTGCACAGTTACCACTCTGCATATGAATTGTGTTGTCAGCTAGAATACTTCAATTGTATAAGAGGTAGTAAAGGTTTTCCCTGCTGAAAGGTTCATCATACCTTCACGATGGGAAAAATCGATCGGTTCACAAGTAAAATCGGTATGACCGTACCATGGCTCAATACAGATAAACGGAGCATTCTCCTGCGGCGTCCAAAATGCCAGATAAGGATATCCGGCGATGGATACCTTTACGCCGTGTTCCTTGCCCTGCAGGGTGACATGAGTACTTTTACAGCCTTCATAAATAACAGTGGCGGGTTCAATCAGCCATGGATAACTGAGTTGAATATCCTTGACTTGCACTGCTTTTTTGATTACCGGATGCTTGCGCTCAGGATCAAACAATAATTGCGTTATATTCTCTTGATTATTAAAGATCAAATGATAATCCTCGAATTTCTCATCCGATGTCAACGGACAGCGAAATCCGGGATGTAAACCAAAGGTAAAAGGCATATCATGGTTATCGGTATTGGTTATGTGGTAAGTGATTGTACAGCAATTCCCTTCTAAATGATATGTAATGTGATAGCAGAAGGAAAACGGATATTGCTTTCTTGTTTCTTCGCTGTCAGTACATTCAAAGGTGATTGTATCCTCTGTTTGTTTAATACATGTCAGCTTCGCATAGCGAATCAAGCCGTGATTCTTCATTGCATATTGCTTACCGTCAATCTCATAAGTACCGCTGTGGGTATTTCCTACAATCGGAAACAGCGTTGGATTTTTACCGCTCCAAAATTCACTGTCCCCCTGATACAAATATTGTATATCAGTTTGTTTATCGCGGAATGATGTCATTTCACCGCCTTGTTCACAAAAAGTCATTTCATAGCGCTCATTAGCGATTTTCATATTATGCACCTGCTTTCTCTTATCTTCCTTTATTATAGCGTATAATCGCATATTTACCAATTCTTTTCAATCAGGATTTTATTTTTATGAATCATTCTTGTACAAAACAATAATAAAAATAATTGAATTTCACTGAAATTAATGATAGAATAATGGCGTTAAAAAGCCGGCTTAGCTCAGTTGGTAGAGCAACGCACTCGTAACGCGTAGGTCGTAGGTTCAAGTCCTATAGCCGGCACCATTAATGAATCACTCCCGTAAATAAGGGAGTTTTTTTATTGTGCAAATGAATTTTGTGTAAAAATCATATATAAATTAATATATGAAATGATAAAAACATCTCATCCTCAATAAAGAGAAATGAGATGCTTTATTTAATATTACAGATCTTTCAAACTTTGCTTATTTTTCATGTGAAAGATTGCGTAAGTCATACTTCCGAGGGAAATAAGCATCGTCGAGATAATGAATAGTATATCTGTTTTGTCGCCTGTATTCGCTCCGCCCATGCTTGTGACAGGATTATACATGCCTTTTACCGATGTATCATGATCACTTCCGTCAGGGTCATCTATATTGTTTGGATCATTCCCATTCGGTTCATCAGGCTTTTCAGGATCTTCATTATCACTGAAATCCATTGTATCGTATGGTAAGTCTCCCTCTACATTCTTGCCCGGCTTCCATTCTGTGATTTTTTTGATGTTTTCATCAGCCTTTCCATCTCCGTCTGTATCTACATTCACATCGGGTATTCCATCACCTGTGCTGTCTATATCTATATCTGGTATTCCATCGCCATCCAAATCTTTATTGATGTCTGGTTCTCCATC
>QZED01000033.1 GCA_009917405.1 bacterium c-19
ATGCCTATCACACGTAATGCAAATAAGGCATACATGAAGAAAGGGATGACAGCCATGGTGATTGAAGCCTTTGATGGAGGCTTATATGTGAATATTTTGGATCATATCTTTGCTTTAGAAGAAGTTGCGACTCATGAAGCTAAATCAAAAACATTTGATCACATAGTTACAGCTGATAAGCAAAAAAAGATTTATATTCCACCTATGTCACATCCGTGGAAACATGCCTCTTTTCAATCTTATCTTGCGAAACAAAAGCACCGTCAATCTGGTGCTAATGTTTAACTTTTTTTGAGACATTTTCATTTTTGCTTGACAGGATATTTTTCAATATCCTTATAATTTTCCTAGTTTTGTTTGAAATCCTGTGCCGATTTCCACAATTCACTGTAAGAAATAAACCCGATAGAATCACATTTTTCTTTCGCATATCGCCGCTGTTTGCGCACATCATCTTCATGTTCTCTTAAATGTTTTTTATCCATCATATATTGTACATATACAAACTTTTTTAACAGAAACCATGCGGCAATCATTTGGTTGACAGTTTCCTCACTGTCTTCACTTTCCGCCAACAGACTGTCTTTATGCTCAATTTGATAATTTGCCAACTGTAATGCCGTTTCATACATTTCTTGATAATTTGAATAAATCTGTGCATCTAAACTGCGCTGAACAATCCCCGCCTTTTCGTTATTCCAAAAAAAGCGATCCATGGCTGTTTCGGCAATCTCCGTCTGATTCGCTTGTGCATAACAGGCAATCATTTCATTGCGTGAACCTTCATACTCATTATCAGGTTCACTGATCACAAAATATAAGGCCTTTGCGATAATGTAAGACGCACGCTCTCCCCATGTTAATATTATCGCTTTTTGCTCATTACCGAAAGTTCCGTAAATAATATAAGGACAACAGATTGTTCCTTTCGGAAGCTTAAAGGCATCTTTATAGCGTATGATCTGATTGGCAATAGCACTGCGATTAATATTTAGCTTTAAATCCACACAAATACGAAGATCTTCATCTTTTTTTAATAGCGATTGAAAAAACATGGTTCTCTGATCCTCGGATTGATTTTCTATTGTGGTTAAATAATCCTCTAAATAACCGTTAAAGCCGCAGATACCGTCTGCTTCCCGTTGATCCTTAATATCATATAACAGTTCATAAATTGCCATATAAATCCTTCTTTCTTCCTTTGTTTCAATTATAATCAAAGATTGCTTTTCTAAGTTGCTTAAATACATACACGATAAATGGTTCGCTAAATTATATGATTCAAATGATATGAATATGCTTACAGTTTCTTTATAGCTTCATTTTACAACTTTATCTTCAAAGAAACAATATAAAAACGTAAACTTTCCCGACAATTTGAAAGCGTTTACGTATTTTATACTTAATGATTGATATTAGCTTTTATTCAAATAAAAAGTTATTCATATTGCTTATGACTGATTTCAACCTTTAAATGACGATTTTTTATGGGTAACGTCTTCAGCTGCTCATATACCTGCATTCCCTTATGATTGAGTATTTCAACATAGCTGCCGTTTTCCTGTATTTCAATGACACCGATATCCGCAAAGCTGATCGTATCAATTTGACAGATAGCTCCAACAAGATCCTTGGCACGAATTTTCTTCTTTTTTCCGCCGTGGATATACAAACGTAAAATATCAGTTTGAAATGCCGCTGCTTTTCCGCTTTTTAATTTTCGTTTACTTAACAGCTTCGCAAGCGATTCAGGATCATCACTTTGTGCATTGATAAGATCAACTGCACGCCGGATAAACTCACAATCAAGTGCTACCTGTAACTGTACAAGTAAGGCAGTCTGAGAATCATCCACAAGAGTAATTACATGACCGCTGCGATTGCCTCTGCCGCTTCGTCCGGCACGATGCTGAAAGCGCACGGCATCATTAGGCAGATCATAGTTAATGATGGTATCAACTTTGTCAATATCTAAACCGCGGGCTGCGATATCACTAGCGACCATGATCTGTGCCTGTCCGCTATACAGCTTCTCTAACTCTTGACGGCGTTTTTGTTGATCAAGTGCACCATGATAGATGGCGACCTCCTGCATATGTTTTCTGATATTTCGATAGACACTTTCACAAGTATCTCTTGTATTACAGAATATAATCGTCGTGCTGTCTGCTTGATATAATAACAGCTTCCATAAAAACGCAGGCTTGTCAGCTTCACTTACTTGATAAACCTCATTTTGAAATTGCTTTTTCAGTTTTTCCTCACAATGTGAGATTGTTTCATAGTTTTCAGTGTAGCGCTCGGCAAGTCCGCATACCGCATCATCGATTGTTGCCGAACAAAAACACATACAACAAGGCTGTACTATTGCATCCAATATCGCACAAAGGGTATCATAAAAGCCCATCGCACATAGTTCATCGACCTCATCGACAACGATATGCGTAATTGATGAAAGGTTAATATTGCCCTGTTGAATATGATCAAGAATTCTTCCCGGTGTTCCGCTGATCACATGATGTTTCTGTTTTAAATCATGCAGCTGTTGCTCCATAGGCTCTTTACCGATTAAAGCAGTGCATTTTATTCGTTTATATTTACCGATATGCTCTATATCATTTTTTATTTGCAGTGCCAGCTCTCTTGTCGGGGCAATGATTAAGCATTGCGCTGTTTTATTTTCCCATTTCAGCTGCTCTAAAATCCCCAATCCGTATGCCCCGGTTTTGCCGCTGCCTGTATCTGCCTGCATAACAATATTTTGTTTATTTTTTAACAGCGGTATGACTTGCTGCTGAATTTCTGTCGGCTGTTTCCAGTTCAGCTTTGCAATCGCCGCCAACAGTGTTTCCTCTTGTATAATATCTTGAAAGTTCATATATGCCTCATTTCTTTCTTTATTATCGCTGAAAAGTGAAGCTATTGCAAGACATTTTCCTAAAAGCTGCCTCATCGCATATTTTTCTTTACTTTTGCATAGCCTGTATAGTAAAATAGTGACATCGGGATGTAGCACAGCTTGGTAGTGCACTAGCATGGGGTGCTAGGGGTCGCAGGTTCAAATCCTGTCATCCCGACCATTTTTTATTTGAATAGAAACTCATATTTTAAGAATGTTTAAAGGGCAGCGCTCAATCAAACGACCTGCCCTTTTTATTATTCATTTTGAATCAAATCAGTCTAAAATCGGTAATTTGTTGCCGGCTGCTTCTACAGTCGAAAATCAAGTCTCAACAATTCTTTGTGATTCGGCAACTCTCTGCGCTGTTCATACAATTTTGAATAATGTAATTCCTTCATACTCTCAATCAGCTGCTTTTCATCAATTCGCTGATGTAATTGCTGCAAGCCTTGAAAAGCCGCTTGATAGTCTGTATCCGATACCCATTTATGCTCATGATCTATTTGAATGATACATGATACAAATTGTGGTTTCACGTGATGAAGCACTGCTTGGAAACAATCAATACCGATATATTCAATTAATAAATCCGCAATTACATATTCAACCTGCGGCAATTGATGAAATTGTGTCTGTAAATCAATGCACAGCAACTTTAAAACTTCTGATAAATGCGAATACCTTTTAGACACAGCTTGTAAATAAGCTTCATTAATATCTATACCGTATACTCTTTGACGGCAATTAGGATCGATATGTTCCAAGCCGTTTCCCCCGGCTACACCGAGTATCATCAATTCTGAGACAGAAAAGCCGCTTAATTGTTCATGCATCATTTCATTTAATGCTTGAAGCTGTCTGACATTATCCTGCTTCATATGAGCTTCATATATATCTAAGCTGATTTCTGTCCAAGGGTTTGCCATATGATTTCACTCCTTTATTGTAACATGTTTTAAATTAGTGTAAGTCTAACAAATCACAGAAGCTTTTTCAAGCATATATTTTATTAGTGAGTTTCTATCAGAATTTAATGAAAATCATTGAGATATGAATTGCTAAAAAATTCATATTATAAAGTTTTTTCGTTATTTAAGTAAAAACTTTTGATTCACTACAACAATTTTGGTATACTATATAAAAAGAAGGTGTTTATATGATAGAAAGACCCTATTATTTAGAGCTATTAAAAACCTATCGTAATATTCCGTTAGTTAAGGTGCTTGCCGGTATTCGCCGCTGCGGCAAATCAACGATTTTAACTATGCTGCATAATGATTTAATAAAAAACGGTGTATCCGCCGATCACATCATTCATATCAGCTATACCTCAGAGGATCTTGATGATCAAATGACGGACAAAGAGATGTATCACAGTATCAAAGCAAAAATGACAGAACAAGGACGATACTATTTATTGCTTGATGAGGTACAAGAAATTACCGGCTGGGAAAAAGCAGTAAACAGTCTGCTTGAAAATGACAATACGGATATTTATGTTACCGGTTCTAATTCCAAGCTAATGTCAAGTGAAATATCTACTTACTTAACCGGAAGATATGTATCAATACCGATTTTCACCCTGTCCTTTCAAGAATTTTCAGAATTCAAACAAACAAGCCGAAAGACAAAGAAAGAACTTTTAAATGAATATATTCGCATGGGTGGCTTTCCGATTATAGCCGTAAGCAATTTAGATGAGGACGCTGCTTATCAAATTGTCGAAGGCATTTATCATTCTGTTATTTCAAACGATATTACAAGGCGTAAAAAAGTAACGAATTTTGATTTATTCAATCGCGTAGTAAAGTTTATCATTGAAAATGTCGGAAAGACTTTTTCGGCAAACACGATTGTGAAATTTATGAAAAGTCAGGGACGCTCACTTTCGGTAGAAGCGGTATATAATTATTTAAAATGGTTGGAAAAAGCTTTTGTTATCTATCGCTGTCAACGCTATGACTTGCAGGGAAAGTCAGTACTGAAAACACAGGAAAAATTCTATCTCGCCGATGCTTCGCTCAAATACTGCATGATGGGATTTCACACACAAGCAATTGCCGCAATGCTTGAAAACATTGTGTATTTTGAACTTTTGAGAAAAGGCTATAAGGTTTATATCGGTAAGAATGCAACAAAAGAAATTGATTTTGTCGCAATAAAGCGCGATGAGCGCATTTATGTACAAGTATGTCGCCAGTTACCTGAAAACTCCGATCGTGAGATCGCTAATCTGCTTGAAATTAAAGATCATTTTCCAAAATATGTGGTAACGCTTGATGAACTTGCGAGCGGTAATATGAACGGAGTTAAAATTATCCATCTTTCAGACTTTCTGTTAAAAGATGAATATTAAAAGCAGTTAAAAGCAGGCTCGCTGATACAAAACGCTTAATAAAAATTATTCGCTTGATGATAAATCTGACATTATTACATCTGCTTAAAAGCAATAAAGACACAGACAGCGACTTTTTGTATAGTCGTTACTGTGTCTTTTTTATATATGATTTTGCTTACTCAGCAGTCGCCTTTACCATAAACGCACAAATCTTACGTGAGAATTCCATCGGATCATCGATTGGGAAGCCCTCAATCAAAAGTGCCTGTTGATACAGTAGATCTGCATAATCATTCACTGCGTCCGGATCCTTTTGGTAAACAGCCTGTAAAGCCTTAAAGATCTCATGTTTTGGATTGATTTCCAAAATACGCGGTGCTTTCATACCGTATGGATTACCTTCCGGCATTGCCGATAATACTTTTTCCATCTCAAAGGACAATCCTTCCTCAGTAGACAAACAAACAGGATCATCAATTAAGCGCGCAGAGATTTTAACCTCTTTCACTTGATCTTTTAGCGCTTCTTTGATGTGCGTCAACAGATCCTTGTTTTCCTCTGCTTTTGCCTCAAGCTCCTTCTTTTCATCCTCACTGGCTAAGTCCAAGTCACCCTGTGAAATATTTTTGAATTTCTTTTCCTTATAGGTATTTAATGTCTGCATCACAAACTCATCCACATTATCGGTCAAATACAGAATTTCATAGCCTTTTTCCTTCACCAATGCACACTGCGGCAGCTTGTCAATTTTATCAACACTGTCACCGGACATAAAGTAAATGCTTTCCTGTCCTTCTTCCATACGATTGATATATTCATCAAGCGTCACAAGCTTTTGTTCCTTTGAGGAATAGAATAACAGTAAATCCTGTAGCTTTTCCTTATCCATGCCATAGTTATTATAAACACCGAACTTGATTTGCAGACCGAAATTGCTCCAGAATTTCTCATATTCTTCACGATCGTTCTTTAACATCAATACAAGTTCACTCTTGATTTTCTTTTCGATGCGTGATGCGATGACTTTCAGCTGGCGATCATGCTGAAGCATTTCACGAGAGATGTTCAAGCTTAAATCCTGCGAATCAACTAAGCCTTTCACAAAGCGAAAATATTCGGGAATCAATTCTTCAGCCTTATCCATAATAAAGACACCGCGGCTGTATAGCTGTAATCCTTTTTGATAATCCTGTGAATAATAGTTATAAGGCGCTTTGCTCGGAATATACATTAAGGCATCAAAGGAAACATTACCCTCAACGCTTGTATGAATGACCTTTTGCGGATCGTTAAAATCATCAAATTTATCCTTATAGAAAGAATCATATTCCTCTTTGGTGATTTCCTTTTTCGGACGTTTCCACAACGGAATCATCGAGTTCAAAGTTTTTGTTTCCTGTACGGTTTCATATACAGGCTCTTTATTCTCGTCATCATTAGATGCTTCGCCTTCCACTTCCTTTTGAACCTCTACTTCCATTTCAATCGGATAGCGGATATAATCGGAATATTTCTTAATCAAGCCTTCAATTTCATATTGACTTAAATATTTATCATAATCCTCATCCTCGCTGTTATCCTTTAAATACAGCACAATTTCAGTACCGTGGCTGTCCTTGGCAACCTCGTCGATCGTATAGCCGTCACTCGCATCAGAACTCCAGCGATATGCAAGTTCTTCTCCGTATTTCTTACTTGTCACATCGACACGATTTGCGACCATAAAGGCAGAATAGAAACCGACACCGAACTGTCCGATGATATCTACATCTTCATCCTGCTTTCCTTCTTCTTGTGCCAGTTTTTGTTTAAATGCTAAGGAACCGCTTTTCGCAATCGTTCCTAAATTCTCTTCCATTTCGGCTTTATCCATACCGACACCGTTATCCTGAATTGTAATTGTGCGGTTTTCTTTATCCAAGGAAATTTCAATCTTTAGGTCATCACGATTGATATCTTGTAAGTTTTCACTCAATGCCTGATAGTATAACTTATCAATCGCATCACTGGCATTGGAAACCAATTCACGTAAAAATATTTCCTTATGTGTATAAATAGAATTAATCATTAAATCCAATAAGCGTTTCGATTCCGCTTTAAATTGTTTTTTTCTGCTCATCTTCATACCTCCGTTAGCACTCTTTTATTAAGTCTGCTAATAGTATAGACCAATTTATTAGCAGAGTCAACACCTAAGTGCTAAAATTTATTCAATACCTAAATAAAAGACACTCATAAGAGTGTCTTAGGTTAAAAGATTAAATTTAACCTAAAATGTTTTTGCGAAAAACTTCGGAGAAATTAACAAATTCCAAAGCCTTGTGATTAAGATAGTTGAATATATTACAAGTTTAATCAATTCCTTTGTTTAAATAATTCCAACATCCTCATCAACATTAAATTAATAAGCTTTACAAAGTGCTCCCTTGCTTCACTATCAAGCTTTTCAGTCAATTTCAAAAAGCTCATAATTTTTTACGCTGATATTGATTTCTCTTAATAAGCCTATACCGATTATATCATTCGCTTAAAAGATTAGATTGCACGTGTATAAATTTTCAGCCATTCTTTCACTTCATCACTTAAATACGGAGACAGTTTTTCATAGACTTCCTTATGATAAGCATTCAGCCACGCTCTTTCTTCTTCACTTAACAGTGTAACATCAATACCGTCTAGGTCAATCGGCGCAAAGGTAATTGTCTCAAATTCCATAAATTGACCGTATTCATTTTTATTGCCTTTACGGCAAATTAACTCATTTTCGGTTCTGATACCGTATCGACCTTCTAAATAAACACCCGGTTCAATCGTGGTTACCATGCCCTCTTGCAGTACCTCGCTGTCCTCGCGTTCAGGAACACGCTTCCAACGAAAACCGTTCGGTCCTTCATGAACATTTAACACAAAGCCGACACCATGTCCGGTTCCGCATTGATAATCGATATCCTCGCTCCATAACGGTTGTCTTGCCAAAATATCAAGATTGATACCGGTACATCCGTATAGGAATTTAGCTCTTGATAAATTCATCATTCCTCTTGCGACCTTTGTAAAGTGTCTGCGCATCTCATCGCTAATTTCTCCTAATACAAAAGTACGTGTAATATCGGTTGTTCCCTCAAAATACTGACCGCCGCTGTCTACGAGTAAAAAGCCATTCGGCTCAAGCTTTGCACAATGTTCTTTTGTCGCATGATAATGCATCATAGCCGCATTTTCATTATATGCCGCAATCGTATCAAAACTGATTTCGATAAAGTTGTCCTGTTGTTTACGACATGTCTCTAAATATTCAGACGCACTTACCTCATCGATTGAAATTTTACCGATATTATTTTTCAGCCAATACATAAAGTTAGTAACTGCCACACCGTCTTTGATATGAGCAATGCGATTATTTGCTAATTCTGTTTCATTTTTAATTGCCTTCCACAGCTGACTCGGATTTTTTTGATTATGCACTAAACATTCCTGCGGCAGAGATGAGGTGATTCGATAATTGACACACCCCTTGTCTAGCAGAATATGCTTTGTATGACTCATTGTTTTCACATAATCATATACAGCATCGTAAGGATGAAGCACTACATTGTCCTGCATCATCTGCTGCTTCAAGGCATCATTCAGTTTTGATTCCTCTATAAATAAATGCGCCTGCTTCGCTTCAATGATTAAATAAGCAAGTACGACCGGATAACATGCAATGTCATTGCCGCGCATATTCAAATACCACGCAATATCATCTAATGTGGTTACGATATGTGCATCAATCTTGTGTTCATTCATCCATGTACGTGCCTGATTCAGCTTATCGGCACTGCTTTTGCCGCAGTATTTCACATCGAGTGCAAATGCCGCTTCCTGAGGCAGCGAAGGGCGATCCGACCAAATCATACCGACCAAATCTTCATCGCACTTCAAACTTGCATGCTTATCGGAAAGCTTCAGTTTTAATGCCTCTGCCAGCTTTGTGTTGATTACACGTCCGTCAAAGCCAAGCGCATGTCCTTCACTCATATGATCATAAATATACTGTGCCATCGGCGGTGTTGTTTCCACACCCATTTTCATCAGTTCAATACCGGTTCCTTGCAGTTCTTTTGCCGCCTGAATAAAATAACGTCCGTCGGTCCATAAAGCAGCGTGGTCTCGACACACAACAAGCGTTCCTGCCGAACCGCTGAAATTGCTCATCCACGCCCTTGCCTTAAAATGATCTCCTACATATTCCGTTTCATGAAAATCACTTGTCGGAATAATATAAACATCTATCTCACGCTGTTTCATCTCATTTCTGAGCGCCTGTAATCTTGCTTGTATTCGTTCCACTTTTTCGTTCCTCCTTGTAACTTCTCTTATTGTATCGCAAAACCATAAAAAAAGCCATGAGAAACCTATCTTTTATATGATTAATCAATATCACTGCAGAATAGTAGGATTGATAATAGCCTGTCAATTATATCAACTGTCTTTTCATATTCAATACATCAACACCTTACGTCAATGAAAAAAGCAAATACACTTTTTCCGGTATTTCTAATTCCAAAGCATTAAAAAAGCCTTTAATCAAAGGCTTTTATTATCATATGGCTGGGGTACTTGGATTCGAACCAAGGAAATGCCAGATTCAGAGTCTGGTGCCTTACCGCTTGGCTATACCCCAATATCAGTAACGGTATTATTTTACTTGGAAACCCTCACTTTGTCAAGCAGATTACATGATTTTCCTGAATAAAGCTTTCCTATCAATATCCTAATAAAAAAACGAAAATTGATTATCGTTTCACATCTGTTATATATTCTTAACCATAAATCACATATCTATGATATAATTGTTATGATTATCGGATAATAAAAAACAGCATGTGCTGATTATCGAAAATGGCACCCTCTGTAGGAATCGAACCTACAATTAGATCTTAGGAGGATCCCGTGATATCCATTTCACCAAGAGGGCGTAAAAATGGCGCACCCGACAGGAATCGAACCTGCAACCTTTTGAATCGGAATCAAATGCGCTATCCAATTGCGCCACGGGCACGGCTGTTTATATTTTAACACAAAACACTGAAATTGGAAAGTATGTCAGTAAAACAGAAAGGGGCAATGCACATGAGAAAAAAAATCAAAATCAGTTTGATCGGTTTCCTTTGTTTTTGTTTATGTGCCTGCTTTTTTTCTGCTTCGGCTGCAGAGACTTATACGATATCGAATTATCAGATTCATGCCGATATTGATAAAAGTGCGGTGATGAAGGTTGAAGAAAACATCACCTTTCGTGATTGTGATTCCCTCAGTTTTGATAAAGAGATCTTGCAGGATTACAGCTACGATGCCGATCAAGACGGAACGCCGGAAATTTATGCTTATGAGATCAGTAATATTCGTGTAGAAGGTGCTGATTATACATCTTCTTATGAAAACGGTGCACATCGCCTTCATCTTACATTAAAAGAGAATGATGCAAATATCATCATTCACTATCAAGTGCGTTTCCGCCGGTTTGACGCAGAGGATGCCAACATCTTTCTTTATCAGCTGATTTCTCCGAATCACAGCGGGACAATCGAAAATTTCAGCGCATCAATTACTTTACCGAATCGGCCTGACACAGGTTTTGATGTTTATCAAAGTGATCAGGGGCTCAACCGCACCGGTTCTCTGAATGCCGCAGTCACCGATAAAACAATCGAAATCACATCAACCCAAGCATTGAAGCCGGGTACGGGAATCATGGTTTTTGCGACACTTCGCAATTTCTTTTTCAACTATTCACATCCGTTGACTCTGCATTTATTCTTCTCCCTGTTTTCAATTATTCTTGTAATGGGGTGTTACTTCGGCATCATTTACAGCAATCGTTTTCATAAAAAAGACATGTTAAAGGAAAGCTTTCCAATTAAAGAAATTGAAATGGGAACACTCGGGTACATTCTTGACGGTATTGTTGATGAAGCCGATATTATCTCCATTTTGATTGAATGGGCGAATCAGAATTATATTCAAATACGCGATGAAAATCAGACAATATCACTTGTAATCATCAATGAATTGCCGCAGAGCGCAAAGCCTTATGAGCAGCATTTATTTGATGCCATTTTCACTCAATATACAATGGTTACCGTCGATCAATTAAAAACGCGTAATTTAAAGAAACAAATGCTTGCCGTTGAAAAAGAAATTTATGCTGAACAAGAACGAAAGCGAAAAAATGCAATTTATGCAAATAATTCGTATTTATGGCAGCTGTTATCAGTCCCGGCAATCTGCATTCCGCTTGCTCTTACGATGTTTGCCTGCATTTATGAGCAGCAATATCAATTGGTAAAGAGCCTTTGGTATGCAGGCATCTGTGCCGGAATCATTTATTTGAATTGTATTCCATGGATTTGGATATTAAAAAAACGTTATCGCTTATCAAAAAGCACACAGGATGTATATCGGGTTTTAACAATGCTGATTAACTTTATCAGCGGTGCATTGCTGTATCGTTATCTATTGATGAATCAAACACCGGTTGTATATGCTGCAATTAATTTTGTCCTCACTTTGTTATTTGCCTGCATTATCATTTTTATGGATCGCAGGACCTTTTACGGTCGCAATCTGTATTTACGACTGTTATCATTGCGTCAATATATAAGAACGGCAAACAGTGAACAACTCACTACATATTTATATGATAACCCTTATTATTTTGAGGATATGTTGCCATATGCTTGGATCTTTGATATTACCGATATATGGGGAAAGAAATTTACCTCTATTCCCTTAGACGCACCTGTTTGGTATTTCCACGCTAATGCCGATGCGCAATCACCAATTTATTGGATGCGGGCATTGGATAATTCTTTAACTACCATAAAAAACACCTTGTATTATGAAGGCAAAGCAAAGAAGAAGCTGTTTCAAAAAGAAAAAAAGCTGAAATCGCCAAAAGATAAGGATCCCTTGCAATAACTGCATACAGATGGTCATTCTCGATCCTGTTTTCAACAAATATTCATTTACAATTTCAAATCGTTAATATCTCGGTACTTTAATCAGTTTCTTATAAAACGATTTTGTAAAGCGTTCTGGTGCTGTTTTGCCATTTTCTTTAAAATATAACAAGTAAATAATTAAGTTACCATTATAATAAGCAGTAAGTAACACATGATTTAGCTTGTGTAGTGTACTTACTGCCTTTTTCATTTCCCTTTTCACTATTATTGTATTTACAGATAGCTTAACTAAAATCTATATCACATTCTCATTGGCTTGCATATAAACAAGCATATTTATTTCAGGACGAGTTTTATTTCCACATACGGAACAACATATCCATTTAAATTTTTCCATTTTCATCCTCCAAATGTAATTTCTCATGAGTGAACTCTGTAGCAAATCTCTCATGCCTATTGATAATCTCTTTTTTGATGATATCAATCGCTTATGCAGAAGCCCTTTGTTACTAAACATAAACTTCCTATTATCCTGTTTTATTTTTTTACAAACAGAAAAAAATGTAAATCTTTATTATTTTATATCTGTTTATGGTTTAAAATTGTCTAAAATAGCCAATTTTAATGTTATTATTCACAATAACAGCTTCATTCGTTATAATAGTAACGATTTTGAAAGGATAGAATAGCTGATGGAATTAACATTCGGGGAATATTTGTCTAAAGTGCTGAATTATCATAATCTGAATCAAAAACAAGCTGCTTCACTCTTACATATTTCACCCCAGTCACTGAGTAATTATATCTTGGATAAACGTATACCGGACATGAATACAATCTGTCATATTGTACGTTATTTTCATATTGACGCCAATCAATTATTTTACGGAAGTACCAACATTGATATTCAAAGCTTGACTGACGATGAAGTAGAGTTATTAAAAAATTATCGACAGCTGGATCAAAAGCATAAAAGCTATGCATTGGCTGTGATAAAAAATATACCGATCTAAAAAAATATTTAAAGCATCAGAATCAGATTAGTAACATATGCACAAAGACAGGCGAAGCTTGCGACAATCAGCAAGCTTTTTTCCTTATAGGCAAGCAGGCACGCAACAAGTGTAGCTGTCAGAGAAGAAATGAGATCTCCGGCAGATGTAAATACAGCAGGGAACGTCATAGCTCCCAGCACTGCATATGGAACATAATACAGAAAAGATTGAATAAACGGACTTTTCAGTTCTTTTTGAAAGCAGGTCAGCGGAATCATGCGAATTAAATAAGTCACACCTGCCATTATGATAATATACGGAAAATATTCACTCATCGGGAATTCTCCTTTTGAATCGGGTAACGCCATGCGCCGAAAGCAGCCGCAACCAGTGTACAAAGAATCAGTGCGAAACCGCCGCTGATTGATAAAAAAGAAGATAGTATTTCCATCAGACAGGACAAAACAGCCGCAAGCAGCACAACATTTCGTATCGCCGTCTGTTTTTTAGCAGGTGGTATGATGATTGCTAAAAACATTCCGTAAATTGCGATTCCCATTGCGGATCGAATATCATCGGGCATCAGCGTTGTTGTCGCGCCACCAAGCCATGTGCCGAACGTCCATCCGCAGATCGGCAAAAGCATCAAGCCGCAAAAATAAGCACATGTCAACGGCTGTTCCTTTGCCGCAGCCAATGCGAATATTTCATCGGTAATCCCGTAGGACATCAACATTCGTTGATGCGTAGGCATATTCTTTTCTACCTTTTGTGATAAAGATAATGACATCAGTGCATAGCGAAGATTGATTAACAGCTGCGTAAAAATCATTTCTGTATAAGATGAAAATATTGCTATTAATTCCAAAGCCGCAAACTGACCCGCACTGGTTAAATTAGTCAATGAAATAACAACCGCTACTTCCAACGGGATTCCCATTGAGATCGCGGTTAAACCAAAGGTAAAAGATACCGATAAATAACCTAAAGCAATCGGTATACCGTCCTTTAAACCATTTTGAAAACGTAATGTATTCTGTTTATCCATAGTTCACGCTCCGTTGCCTGTATTATATAACAAATCGTATAAATTGCAAAACATTCATATATAAACTGTACATGATAAATTTTAACACCTTTGTATATTACAAAATGACCTTATCATACAGACCATGGGATCATAATAAAGCAAAATAAAAAATCAGAGAAATTCTTTATGAATATACACTCTGATTATAAATAGAATTGTGACTCTGTTTATCTGTTTTGTCCCATCATATTAAAAAAGCTATTCACACTTGTATTTTCTACCATTATTTATGTGTTTCAATGTAGCTCTTTAATGCCGCAAAGCTTTTATCACTTAAGGCATGTTCCATACGGCAGGCATCTTCAGCTGCCGTTTCCTCATCTACACCGATGTGTACAAAAAAATCTGTGAACAGTAAATGACGTTCATATATTTTCTCGGCAATTTCTCTGCCGGTATCACTCAATACAAGAATATTATCCTGAATATGAATAAAGCCTCGCTCTTCCAAAATATGAATTGCACGACTTACACTTGGTTTGGATACATGAAGATCATTGGCAATATCAATGGATCGCACCACACCTTTTTGTCGCTCAATTTTTAAGATGGATTCCAGATAATCTTCGCCTGATTCTTGTAGCTTCATATGATCGCCTGCCTTGTACATTTATTCTAACACGGACTCCCTCTGTTATGCAATAATACAGCTCATAAAAAACAATACTTAATGTTTATCTTCTCTTAATAAATATGCATTCCCGTCCGGATCATAAAATGTACACATACTACCGTAAGGCATTGTGATGATTTCTTCAATATCCACATCACGTTCCTTAAGAATTTTTCTTGTATTGCCTAAATGCAGTGTGGATAAAATGAGTGACGGATGGGTTGTAATTGCCTGCGGATTTTGTTGCTTCATCAATTCTTTATCATACAGTACAAAGCGGACGGAACTGTTCGGCGGTGCCACCTCGAGCCATTTTCCGCGTTCCAGCTTTTGTTCTTCGACTACATGAAAGCCCATTTTCTTTACCCAAAAGTCTTTTGCCTGTTGTTGATCATCTACAAAAAGTGTAATTCGTGAAATGTTTGTAATCATTCTATTACCTCCTGTAGATAGTTTGGCAAAGCTGTTGACCGACTATGTAAAAAAACAGTCCGAAGACTGTCTTTGAATAATTCTATAACAGAAAGCTGATGCGATTACCTTAGACATCGATCGTTGTCTTATGACAGCTTTGCGATGATCGCATCACGATACTGCTCGGTTGTCGCATTACCTTTCAGATCGGGAGTAATAGCCGTACCTTCTGCCAGTACCGCGTCCACTGCATTTCTGATCTTACCGGCACAATCACTTTGTCCTAAATACTCCAGCATCATGCAGGCTGACCAAAGCAATGCGGTAGGGTTTGCGATATGTTTACCTGCAATATCAGGAGCGCTCCCGTGTACTGCTTCAAACATCGCATGATCCTTACCTAAATTCGCAGACGGCAATAATCCGAGTCCGCCGATCAAACCGCTTGTTAAATCCGAAACAATATCACCGTATAAATTCGGCATGACAAGTACATCAAACTCACTCGGATCCATTACAAGCCGCATACAGAGCGCATCAATAATTTTATCCTCAGCAATAATGCTCGGATATCGTTTTGCCGTCTCTTGAAAGATCGATAAAAACATGCCGTCACTCAGCTTTAAAATATTTGCCTTATGAACACACGTAACCTTTTTGCGTCCGTGCTTCAGCGCATATTCAAACGCATCTTCAATAATGCGTTCACTTGCCTTGCGAGTAATGATCTTTGTCGCATGCACGGTATTCTCATCAATTTCTTCCTCAACACCGACATACAGATCCTCGGTATTTTCACGAAAGGTCACAATATCAACATTCGGAAACGGTGTCAATACTGCAGTATTTGACTTTGCCGGACGGATATTTGCATATAGATCATAACGTTTACGCAATGTGACATTTAAAGAACGAAAGCCTTTGCCGATCGGTGTTGTAATCGGTGCTTTCAACATAATGCGATTGCGCTCAAAGGATTCATAGGCTTCCTTAGGAATCAATTCTCCGTTGCGCTTGTATTCAGCTTCACCGACCTCAAAACATTCAAATGTGACATCTGCCTTCGCAGCCTTTAAAATCTGCATAACTGCATCGCAAATTTCCGGTCCGATGCCGTCACCCTTCATCACTGTTATTTTATTTGTCATTTCTATCTCTCCTCTATATTAATATATTCCTGAAGCTCGCCGACATATTTCGTTGCTGGACGCATAATTCTGCCGTCATATAATTTATTTTCGATATTATGTGCAAGCCAGCCGACCATTCGCGCACAAACAAACAACGGTGTAAATAAATCCTGCGGAATATTCATCATCTCATAAACAAGACCACTGTAGAAGTCGACATTGGCAGATACCGGAATGCCTTTGACCTCACTGATCACTGCTTTAGCACATTTCTCAAAACGACGATAGAAATCGAATCGCTGCTCTTCATGTTTTTCCAATGCCAATTCGTATAAATGCTCACGCAACAGCTCGGCTCGTGGGTCGGATAGCGTATAGATCGCATGTCCCATACCGTAAATCAAACCGCTGTGATCATAGCGCTGTTTGTTTAACAGTTTGCGCTGAATTTCCTTCATCGCATTCTCATCTGCATCTAAACCGATTTCCTCAATGACTTCCTTCATCATATTGCATACCTGTAAATTCGCACCGCCGTGCCGCGGTCCCTTTAAAGATCCGATCGAGCCTGCCACCGTGGAATAAATATCGGTACCGGTGGATGAAATGACCACATTAGTAAAGGTTGAATTATTACCGCCGCCGTGATCGGCATGAAGTACGAGCATCAGATCAAGCATCAATGCTTCTCTTTTGGTAAACTGACTGTCGCTGCGAAGCATGTGCAGTATATTCTCAGCCATACTGTAATGCTTTTGCGGATAGTGAATATGCAGAGAAGCCTTCTCAAAATGATGTGCCATCGAATGATATGCATAGCACAGCATCGACGGAAGCTTTGCCATAATTGACAACCCTTGACGAAGGGTGTTGTTCACATCGGTCGCATCGGGAAGCTGATCAAAATCATAAAGCGACAGCACTGCCTGTTGCAGCTGATTCATCAGGTTTTTAGAAGGCAGCTGTAAAATGGCTGTTTCTAAAAACTGATCCGGTAATTCATATTCCTGTTGCAGCACTTCGCTGAATGCTGCTAACTCCTGCTTTGTCGGTAAGTACCCAAACAACAGTAGAAAGCATGTTTCTTCATATGCATAGGCATGATTGTTCTGATATCTTCCGTGTATTAAATCATGTACTTCAATTCCTCGATAGTAAAGCTTACCTTCAATTGCGACCTTTTTTTTATCTTCTCTTTTGTATCCGACTACATCGGCTATTTTCGTAAGTCCGACGCATACACCAGTGCCGTCTTCGTTGCGCAGACCTTTTTTTACATCGAATTGTTTAAAATATTCATTAGTTATTTGATTATAGCTTAGTCCTTTTTGATAAAATTCAATGATTTTTTGATTCATAGCTTCACCCTCTTTCATTTTATTTCATTTATTATATCATATTTTTCGCATTTTTAATGAAATTTTTCCATCATTAATGTTATAATAGAACATATGCAGTTATACATTATGATAACAGAAGGGAATGAAGCTTATGCCAACAATGACTGAAAAAATTATTCAAAAGCATTTGGCGGAAGGTACACTAGAACGGGGAAAGAAAATTTCTCTTAAAATAGACCAGACTTTAACACAGGATGCGACCGGTACCATGGCCTATTTACAACTGGAGGCTATGGGAGTCGATCAAGTAAAAACGGAGTTATCATTGAGTTATGTAGATCATAACACATTACAGAGTGGGTTTGAAAATGCCGATGATCATAAGTATTTACAAACCGTTGCCGCGAAGCACGGAATTTATTTTTCTCGTGCCGGGAACGGTATTTGTCATCAGGTGCATTTAGAGCGTTTTGCGAAACCGGGTAAGACTCTGTTGGGAAGTGATTCTCATACACCGACAGCAGGCGGAATCGGTGCGTTTGCGATGGGTGCCGGCGGTTTAGATGTCGCTTGTGCAATGGCAGGACGTCCTTTCCAACTCACAATGCCGAAAATCGTTAAAGTAGAGCTGATCGGTAAGCTGACACAAGGGGTATCTTCAAAGGATATTATCTTAAAGCTGTTATCTCTTATGAGTGTCAAGGGCGGAGTCGGAAAGGTCATTGAATATTGCGGCGACGGAGTAAAAACATTAAGTGTTCCGCAGCGTGCAACAATTACGAATATGGGTGCGGAGCTTGGCGCAACCACTTCGATTTTCCCGAGTGATGAAATTACCGAAGCATTTTTGCGCAAGCAGCAACGAGCAGATGATTTCACTCCGCTTTGTGCCGATGATGATGCCGTATATGATGAAGCATATACGATTAATTTAAGCACCTTGGAGCCGATGATCGCAATGCCTCACAGTCCTGATAATGTTGTCAGTATCACTGAGGTGGAAGGTAAGCCGATTGACCAGTGTTCGATCGGTAGCTGTACTAATTCTTCTTATATGGATATGATGAGCGTAGCGGCCATCTTAAAAAATAAAGTCGCTCATCAAAATGTCTCATTGACTATTTCGCCGGGTTCCAAACAAGTTTTGAATATGATTGCACAAAACGGCGCTCTTGCGGATATGATTGCAGCAGGTGCCCGCATTTTGGAAAGCACATGCGGTCCCTGCATCGGCATGGGACAGTCCCCAATTACAAATGCTTGGTCACTTCGTACCTTTAATCGCAATTTCTACGGCAGAAGCGGAACGCTGAGCGCAAATGTCTGTCTTGTATCACCCGAGGTAGCCGCAGCCAGTGCCATCAACGGTGTCATCAGTGACCCGCGTAAAACAGCTTATGAATTGCCGGAAGAACCTGACGAATTCTTAATTGATGATCGCTGTATCATCATTCCCGATCCAAATGCCGCTGAATCGGTAGAAGTCATCAGAGGTCCTAATATCAAAGCACTTCCGATCAATCAACCGATGGAAAATACGATTGAGAAATCAGTCTTGTTAAAGGTTGAGGATAATATTACCACCGACCATATCATGCCGGCAGGTGCTAAGGTTCTCCCTTATCGTTCCAATATCGAGAAGATCTCACAGTTTGTATTCCGTGATGTATGTGCTGACTTTGCGAAACGCTGCCAAAATCACAACGGCGGTATCATCATTGCCGGCAGCAATTACGGACAAGGTTCATCTCGTGAACATGCGGCTTTGGCACCGATGTATTTGGGTATTAAAGCGGTAATTGCCAAAAGCTTTGCCAGAATTCATCATGCGAATTTAATTAATTTCGGTATTTTACCATTGCAGTTCGCAGATGAAGCTGATTATGATAAAATTGATGAGGGTGATGTCATTCAGCTGAATAATTTACATGATTTAAAGCCGAATCAAACCATCATTGCCGAGAATTTAACTAAAAACAGTAAGCTTACTTTGACCTATGCATTAAGTGAATTGGATATTCGCACACTTGCTTACGGCGGTACACTTAATTTAATCAAAGCGGAAAATCAAGTAAAATAAATTTCCTTTGATATGCCTATCCGATACATTGCTTCATCATTCTTATTTTCATAGCTTACGAAATGATGATCGTGGTATTACTATATATAGATGGAGGATGCAGTATGAAAAAAACAATCTGTTGGTTATTTATCAGTTTATTAATATGCAGTTCCTGTTCAGACGATAAAAAGGATACAAGTGATCCAAAAGGCTGTGACGGTGATGAGCTTTGCGATGTAACAGAGCGCAGCGATATGTCTGGCTATGAGGGCTTTATGGATAACGAGCATCAGTTTGTCGAAGTTCCTATGAGTGATTTTCTTTTAAAGCTGGATGCCGGCGCTACCGGAATTTATTATTTCGGATACACCACTTGTCCATGGTGTGTTGAGGCGGTTCCGATTATGAATGAAGTTGCGAAAGAGTTTGATGTAAAGATTTTCTATATCGATAAAAAAGCTGAAACTACAAAGGAAGAAGACAGCAAAGCGATTGAAGCGCGAATCCCTGACAAATTAGATAAAGACGATGAAGGTAATCCGCATCTTTATGTCCCTTATGTCATTACGATAAAAGAAGGCGAAATCACTTCTTATCACACCGGTACCGTAGATACTCATGATGCGCATGAACGCAAAATGACTGATGAAGAAAAAGCAGAACTGAAAAAACGCTATCAAGAAATGTTTCAAACAATCAAATAATTTAAAACAAGCTGTATTCGGCTTGTTTTTTATGTCGGCTTATCACTCATATTTTTTATTTAAAATTACCGTAAGAAAAACATTGTCAGAAAGATGCCTGTTACATAGACATTCGTATTATTTTTTGTTATTATGATGTCAAAGAAAGAAGGTCATTAAATGAAAACAAGAACAGAACACGATTCTATGGGCGAAATTGCCGTAGAAGCAGATAAATATTGGGGAGCGCAAACACAGCGCAGTTTTGAGAATTTTAAAATACATGATGAAAAAATACCGATGGATGTCATTTATGCTATGGCATATTTAAAGAAGGCTTGTGCAAAAGCAAATGCTTCTTTGGATAAGATTTCTACCGAAAAGGCAGAAGCTATCATCAAAGTTTGTGATGAAATTTGTGATCATAAATTAGATGATCATTTTCCTTTATCCGTTTGGCAGACAGGTAGCGGCACTCAAAGCAATATGAATGTGAATGAAGTGATTGCCAATCGCGGCAATGAGTTGTTTCATGCGAATTTACATCCAAACGATGATGTAAATCGTTCACAAAGTTCAAATGATACATTCCCCAGTGCGATGTATATTGCGGCTGTCTTAGGCGTAGAGCATTATCTGATGCCGAAACTGAAGGAATTGATCGCTGTATTAGAGCGATTGGAACAAGAAAACCATGATATTATTAAAATCGGCAGAACGCATTTACAGGATGCGACACCGCTTCGTTTTTCACAGGAGATCAGCGGTTGGAAAGCAATGCTGAAGAATAATCTCATGATGTTAAAACAAGCAGTTGATGCTCTCAGAAAGCTTGCGATCGGCGGTACTGCGGTCGGAACTGGATTAAATGCGCCTAAGGGATTTGGCGAAACGGTATGCAGTTTATTAAGCGAGGAACTACACACGGTATTCATCAGTGATTCTAATAAATTTCACGCATTAGCAGCCAAGGATGATATTGTTTTCGCACACGGTGCATTGAAAGCTTTGGCGGCGAATCTGATGAAAATCGCGAATGATGTCCGTTGGCTGGCAAGCGGTCCGCGATGCGGTTTAGGTGAGATCAAAATCCCTGAAAATGAACCGGGATCTTCAATCATGCCGGGAAAAGTGAATCCGACCCAGTGTGAATCTATGACAATGGTGTGCGTACAGGTTATGGGAAATGATGCCGCAATCGGTTTTGCGGCAAGTCAGGGAAACTTTGAATTAAATGTCTTTATGCCGGTGATTATTTATAATTTCATGCAAAGTGTTCATTTGTTGGCAGACAGTATTTATTCATTTAATATCCATTGTGTTTCAGGTATCACCGCTAATCAACAACAGATGGAATATTACCTGCATCATTCTTTAATGTTGGTTACGGCATTGAATCCGCATATCGGTTATGAAAATGCTGCCAAATGCGCAAAAAAAGCCTATCAGGAAAATATCTCATTGAAAGAAGCCTGTGTTGCTCTCGGATTGCTCAGTGAAGCTGAATTTGAGCAATTCATTATTCCGGAACAGATGGTGTAAAAAAATACATACTGCCTTATTTGATTCTTTCAAAATAATTCATTAAAAATAGCTAAATATCATAAACAGGAAAGCCGAGCCTTCCTGTTTGTTTTATTTTTCTGTTAGTTTCTTTTTATAAAGCATTACAAATAAACCTAATGATACGAAATTTAATACACTTAAAAACATTAAATTGGTGTCATCTCCTGTGATTGCTCCACCGACATTTTTTCCCGGGTAATAATAACCATTTACATCTGTAGTATTACCTGATACAGAATCATCTTTTTGATCTGTTTGGTTTTGATCATCTGGATTGCTTGGTTCCTCTTTATCATTGAATTCCATCGTATCATACGGAAGATCTCCATCGACATTTTTATTCGGTTTCCATTCTGTGATCTCTTTAATGTTTTCATCAGGCTTGCCGTCATCATCTACATCTACGTTAATATCGGGCTTCCCATCCCCATCACTGTCGATGTTGATGTTTGG
Source organism: bacterium c-19 (assembly GCA_009917405.1). Lineage (GTDB taxonomy): Bacteria > Bacillota_I > Bacilli_A > Erysipelotrichales > Erysipelotrichaceae > C-19. The sequence goes on from QZED01000033.1 coordinate 22,534, forward strand.
AATTCGATCTCCGTCTGTATCGATATTCAGATCCGCTACACCGTCACCGTCTAAATCAATATTGATGTCAGGTCTGCCATCTCCGTCACTATCGATATTTAACAACGGTTCATATTTTTCCGCAGTGTCATAACGGAATATCGGTTTACCGTAAGAATAATCTTTGTTTGGTTTCCATTCAGTATGAATCGGTGCGATATTCACATTGGCTTTGAAATCATTGTCTGTATCAATATTAATATCTGCCTTCATATCACCGTTTGTATCGATGTTGATATTCGGAATGTCGTCACTATCTGTATCAATATTGATTACAGCTTTTACACTTGTGCCTGTGCAGTATTCTTCCAAGATTCCATTTTCTATGTCTTGTTTTACACATTTCGTTGGCTTCCAATCTGTTTTCTTTAAAATCACTAAGTTAAGATCGGGTTTGCCGTCATTATCTGTATCAATATTCAAGTCAGGTTTTCCATCTCCATCGCTGTCAATGTTTAAGTCAGGGATACCGTCTCCATCTCTGTCACCATTGATTACAATCCATTTACTTTCATCATTTGGATCTTTCCACTTGATGTTTAGATCAGGACATCCATCACCATCAGGATCGTTGAAATCAGGCTTGCCGTCTTTATCGACATCAACATCGATTTTCTTCAATTCTACTTCATGACAGCTTTCGGTATTCGTATTACCGGCATTGTCTGTCGGTATCACACATACTTTATACTTTCCTATAGTTTCACTGATTGTAATACTTGCCTTTTCTTTTGTGACAGCTAGTTTGCCCTCTTTGATCAGTTCTTCACCTGAACGGGCAACAGTATCTAACTTATAGACTTTATAACTGATTTCCTTGGTTCCGCTGACCTTTAAGTCATCTTTCGCATCACTTGTAGTAATCTCAAATGCTGTTCCCGGTTTGAAGAAGATGCCGCCACTGAGCTTATTTATAATATCTTGTAGCTTATTGTTTGTGTCTTTCGCTTTAATACTTTTTACTTTTGGTGCAGTTTTATCAATCTTAATGAGTTCTTGTTTTTCTTTTGTGATCGCTCCACTGTCCTTTTTCATCCAAAAGCTTTGATTTGTTTCTCCCTCTTTGGTTACTGTGACTTGATTCGGTTTCCATGTGCTTTGATCAAGTGATAGGTTGATATATTCTGCGTGATCACTGAT
>QZED01000034.1 GCA_009917405.1 bacterium c-19
TGACATAATGATACTATTTCTACGGACTTTTTTCATCTTTTCTTAATTCCACTTTCATTTTACAATGAGCAAATTATTTTAAACAAAACTAAAAACTTGATTTAAAGCGGTAAATAATGTAAAATAAACATATAGGATCGACACAGATCAGTGTGAATACCTCAAATCATAGGATATTTTATATTGTAATTTATTAACATATTATGTTTATTTCATATATCAGCTGATTGTGTTGATTGTAATCATGAGAGGGGAGAAGGATCGTTATGAAAATTCAATGGGTCACATAACAAATGCTTTATGAAGTAAAAGGAAAGCTTGTAAAATATACGAAGTACAGGGAGAAAGGTCAGGAAAGAAAAATGAGGAATATTGAAATAAGGGCAAACAGCCTATTTTTGAAAAAAACTTTTATAAGTAGTTTAGTGAGTATGATGGTATTAGGAATGTTCACAATCAATAAAGTTGATGCAAAAGCTTCTGTGAGTGAACCATTACCGGCATCTGTTAAGGAGAATGCTCGTGCTGTTACGCCCCCAAAAAGTGCACCTAAAAAAATAACTTTTATTTATTCAACCGTTTATGTTAATAAATATGCATCAAGGCTTATAACAAGTTGCTTGAAAGCTACGCCGACAGTTGTAAATACTGATGCAGATCTAACAGGTATAAAGTATTGGACAGGTAATCCTAATGTTGCATATGTATCAGGGAACTCAATAATCGGAAAATCAGAGGGAAAAACGTGGCTGTATGTAGAAACACCGAACAAGGTAAGAGCAAAGGTATCCGTTTCGGTGAGGTCGTCTTCAGTCTATGTAAGTGCAACGAGTGACCCAAAGAAAGTTTATTTTGGAGAATCGACAATTAAAATTGCAAAATATGAATCTGATTCAGTGACAAGAGCAGTTAAGGCCATTCCAAAGGTCGCAGGCACTGTACCTTATATAAGAGGTGCTAAGTATTGGACTGGAAATCCTGAAATAGCATATGTATCAGGAAATGCCATTTATGCAAAAAAAGAAGGAAGAACATGGTTATATATTGAAACACCAAATAAATTAACAGCAAAAGTATCTGTGCTTGTTACGCCGCAAAAGGATTACAGTCGTGTTTCTTTCTTGGAAAAAGTAACAAACATAGGTTTAAATCAAAACTTAAATATAAATGATTTAGTATTTCAAACTATTACTGCCAGTGATGCTTCATCGGTTATGAAGCCTAATATAAAATATACATATCGAATCGGAAACAGTAAATTGGCAAAAGTAAGCGCAAACGGAATAGTTCAAGCACTCTCAAAGGGACGTACTTGGCTATATGTAAAGTCTGAAAGCGGTTATGAAAACAGAATATCGTTAAATATCGTGGACACACAAAAAAAGGCTGCATCCGTTACGCTTCCTACCTCACAAATCGTAAATATCAAGGAAAAAGTAAAGCTGAAAGCAATTGTTTCACCGACAAACAGTAAGGTTGCCTCATGGCGAATCGGTAATTCAAAAGTGGCAACGATTAACCAATCCGGAGTCGTAACAGGAGTATCTGTAGGAAATACTTATGCATATGCAAAATTAGCGAATGGAAAAGAAGTCAGAAGTTTAATTAAAGTGCAGAATCCGAATATGCTGGTTATAAATCATTATAAATACGATGGAGATTCTGTTGAAATAAACGGTAGTGTAATAGCATTAGATACTCGTATTATACAAAAAGATTCGAAATCATATATGCCTTATGATTTTACCAAGCTGAAAGTGAAAACCGGAAATTCAAAAATTGCCGCGGTGAGCAAAATAGAAAATGATTCGCGATATTACGGAGGGAAAAATCACGATTTCGGCATTATTACTGTTAAAGCAATCAGCAATGGAAATACATGGCTGCATTTAGAAACAACTGACGGATTAAAAAGTAAATTCTTGTTGAAAGTAAAAAAGCAGCCGTTGAAAGAGTTTTCTATGCCGGATAAATTTATTGTTGAAAAACACGAGGGTCAGTATATGTCTGATCAATTAAATGTGGATTCTGCATATAGAAATAGTGTAAAGTTCCGCACCGGAAACAGTAAGATTGCCAAAATAACCGAAGACGGCTATTTAATCGGTGTTAGCGAAGGGCTTACTTATTTATATGCGGAATGCCAAGGAAAAACATTGAAGTCACTTGTTTCAGTGAAAAGCGGACCGACAATCAAAAGCATCAAGTTTGATCAAAGTGTTATAAATATCAATGCAAAGAAAAACATGAGTCAGAAGCCTATGGTTACTTTTAGCCCGGTGAATGCAATTAATCAAAAGTTATCTTACAAAGTAGGGAATGAAAAAATTGCAGTTGTATCCTCTAACGGTTATATCACGGGAAAGAGTAACGGAAGCACTTATGTATATGCGACAGCGCCAAACGGTGTAACAACTAAAGCGCTTGTAAAGGTTACGGGATTTGATGAAATCAAACAGATTAATGCACCGCGTACCGTTGATGTTAACTTAAGTGATAATACGCCGGGTAATAAAGAATATGATTGGAAAGCTTACGAATGTACAGCGACGATGAATACCGCTTATGGAAATAAGGAAGATGATGTTGAAGTATTTATCGGAAATAAATCGATTGTTGAAGTAAAAGACGTTAATATTAACGGTTCCAAAATATATGTTCAATATATACCGAAATCACAAGGAAATACTTATTTAAATTTCAAAATGCCAAACGGTAAAATCGTAAAAACCTTAATTAAGGTGCATTGGTAAATATAATCAAAAGACAGTCTGAGACTGTCTTTTGAACTTAGAAGTGAAAGTGGAGAAGGCTATGAAAAAAATTATTACTGTTATGACAGTTATATTAATATTCATTACAACAACGTTTGCGAATGAGCTGAAATTTGACGAGAAAAAATTGGATAGTTTAGATTATTATCTTATGAATTTAAATGATCAAAGAATAATTCTTGATAAAAATTCAGATAAGAAAATTTATCCGGCTTCGATGACAAAGATTATGACTGCGATTATTGTGATTGAAAATACAACGAATTTTGATAAAAAAATCATTGTGACAGAGGGTGACTTAGAGTTTGGTTATGATGCTTCCGTTGTAGGGCTGCAGAGTGATGAGATGATCACCGTTGAAGATGCGTTACATGGTATGCTTTTGGCGTCAGGTGCAGATGCGGCACATGCGGCTGCTGTACATATGGCAGGAAGTGAAGAAGAGTTTGTGAAGATTATGAATCAAAAAGCGCAATATCTCGGTTTAGAGAATACGCATTATACCAACTGCAGCGGTATCCATGATGAAGATCATTATACAACTTTAAAGGATCTTAGTATTTTGTTTCAATACTGTATGAAAAATGAGAAATTTAAAACAATAATGGAAACAGAAACGTATACAATAAACCCCTTTACTGATAACCCTCATGTTTTAAATTCTTATCATAAGCTTTTATTTGAAAAACAAGGATTTAACAGCTCTCTTATTAAAGGTGCGAAAACTGGTTATACTCCAGAAGCAGGTGATTGTATGATATCGATTGCGGAATATGAAGGAATTCAATTTTTATTTGCAAGCGCTGAAGGTCCTGCGCTAAATAATGAATATAAAGTAAATGTCGGAGATGCAATAAATGTTTATAAATCGTTTTTAGATCAATACAAAACAGTAACTGTTGAGACTGACAGCAATTCCGATATTCAGGTACATGTCCCTAAAAACTATGATGAAACAAAGATGCAATCTAATCAAAGTGATGATCAAATAATCATCACATACGATGAGCAAGAATTAACCAAAAAACCGATTCTGAAGGAAACGACAGCCTTTGAAAATATATGGCTGTACCTTGGCTTTCTTTCGGCTATTATTTGTGTTGCCCCCTTTGTATATGTATGGAAGAAAGGAGAAAAACAATGAAAACAGAGAACTTGGTTAATAAATTATGCTCTATTTATTTAGTGCTTATGTTTACAATACCGCTTTTTATCTTTAATGATTATTATTATGATATAACAATTACGAAATATAAAGCTTTTTCTTATATTACACTTGTATCTCTGCTTTTCATATTTATAACATTCATTGTTTTAATGATTAAGAAAAAAGCAATTAAGTTAAATCTAAAAGAACTGTCGCAGCATATTTCAAAGACTGATCTTTGTTTAATTTTGTTCGTGTTGACCTGTATCTTTTCGACTGTTTTTTCTGCTAATTCAACTGAAGCATGGAACGGCAGTCTTGGCAGATACATGGGACTGTACAGTATTTTGTTATGTGCCGGAAGTTATTTTGTGGTATCACGTTTCTATAAGCTGCAACAATCAATTTTGTTAGTTTTTCTTGTATCGGTATTTTTAGTAGAATTACTCGGAGTGTTTCATTACTTTTCCGTTGACGTTTTCGGGTTTTATGAGTATTTATCGGATTACTACGGTAATTTATATATATCAACAATAGGTAATGTAAACTTTTTTGCGGCTTTGACTTGTCTTTCCTTGCCTTTCGGCATTGTACTTTATTGTGCCGCAAAGGAGCGCTTATCAAATATCATTTATTTTATTTTAACAGTTATGAATTATTTGGCTGTATTTATTTCCAACAGCGACGGTGCCCATATTGCGAGTGTGATAATGCTTATAGTCATCGGTCTATATGCAATGAGCAACTACGAGTATTTTAAGAAGTATCTGCAACTTTTGGCAGCTTATATTGTTTCAGCGAAATTATTAGGACTTTTAACGATGCAGATAGGTACAGGTCATTTTCTGCATACTATTTCCTCAGTACTTGCGTATCATCCGTCTGTTTATCTTATTTTATTAACTATAGGAGTAATCTATTCACTGCTGGTGTATAAAAAAGCTGTGTTTATGTCTGAACAAAATATGAAAAAAATAAAAAGTATTTTCTGCAAATATGTATTCATTGGATTCGTTCTCCTGTTGATTATTATAATTTTGTATAATATGGAAATATTAAAAATACCTTTTCCATATATTGAAAACTATTTGAAATTTAACCGTTCTTGGGGAACCGGGCGGGGAAATATATGGTCTATGGTATTAGAAGCTTGGCAGCATCAGCCGTTCTTACAAAAATTAATCGGAATAGGTCCGGATACAATGCGTCCGATGGTTTTTGATTTTTATCAGAATGCTGAAATTTTAGCGTATGATAATGCACATAATGAACTTATTCAGTATATGATAACAACCGGAATCTTAGGGGTAATCTGTTATGTAGGACTTAACGTAACTGTAATCAGGAGTTTATTTTCACATCGGTATAAGGAGCCATTTTCGTTTGCCTTACTCTGTGTTGTTTTATGTTATTTTATTCAAAGTTTATTTAATATCAGTCAACCGATTACTACACCGTTATTTTTCATAATGTTAGGTATAGCACAATCATTTATTCGAGAAGAAGCCGAAACAGAGAGTAAAAGTAACCAAAGCGTTTAATTATAAATTTAGCTGTTGGGTATTTTATGCGATTCTCACTGTTGTTCCATATAACTGATAACTTGAATCTCATTCAATAAATCATGTCTTAATTTTCGCTGTACTTGTACCCGATCATGTTGTTTTAAATAAGCTTCCATTTCGTGTTCATAGACAGTCCGGAGCTGTTTGTGAATCATTTGTTCTTTCTTGGCATTAAAATAAGAATCTTTTTTCTTCCACAAAAACAACTGTGCAATAACAGTAAATAAAAAGATTAAAAAGGCAGGCAAAGTCAAGGAACCGGGAGAATGCTGCTGATAAGATAAGTCGATCATCAGCATAATCGGAACCTGAGAGAATACAAATAATAAGCTGATATTGGGAAGAGCGGAAATCAATCCCTTAGACTTGAGAATGATGTTTGCCAACCAAAAATTAAAGAGTAAGGCAGGAGGCATCACAATTAGATTCTCAAGCCACCCGAGAGCCTCCAGCGGCTTTTGAAATACCATGATGAATAAGAGAATACCGAATAATTCACTTAAGAAAATTCCGATAAATATATACAGAAGTGTGATGATAAATCGCTTCATATCATGTTTATAAATATAAGCAAACGATAAATACAGAAAAACAGGCGAGATAAGCGATTTAAGCTCCGTATCATACCATAAAACAGTGGCGGTTAAAAGCGCCCATAGGATATAAAATATAAAAATGACAGCTTCCCGCTTAAAATTATTTTCGCGCTTGATCAAAAAGTGATGAGTGAAATACAACCAAATCATAATACACAACATTTGATTGAGGACTGTTGTTAAAATGCGCATAATTACGCTCCTTTCAGATCATCCGTTTCTTTATTTTCCATATATTTAATAACCTGTATTTCATTCAATAAATCATGGCGGAGTCTTCGCTGAAGCTGTTCTTGATCCCTTTGCTTCATATAAGCACTCATCTCCTGTGTATAAAAAGCCTTCAACCGCACATTAAGTTGCTCCTGCTTCCTTGTATTATAATAATTTTCTCGCTTTTTCCAAAGAAAAATTTGAAAAAAGAGTGTGAAAAAAGCAAGAATCCATACTGCAATTTTTAACGATCCGGGTGCATGTTGTTGATAGGATAAGTCAATCATCAGCATAATCGGAATCTGTAAAAAGACAAATATCAAACTGATATTCGGTATATCGGAAACTAGATTTTTGCGCTTAAGAACAGCATGCAAAATAAAATAATTGATCGCCAAAATCAGCGGCAAAAGCAACAGATTATCCATCCAGTTCATCGCTTCAAGTTGTCTGTGAAATACCGTGATAAAAATCAGAATACTGATGATTTCCGAAATCAAGATAACGAGAAAGATTAAGATAATGGTAATAATAAAGCGTTTTCTGTCGGGCTGATAAATATAGGAAAAAGACAGATACAAAAAAAACGGTGTAATCAAAGCCTTGAACTCTGTATCATACCAAAAGATCGTTGCGGTAAATACAGTCCAGATCATCCATAATACATAAACTTTTATTTCTCTTTTCCAATTATTTTCTTTTGGATTTAAAAACTGATGCGTGAAACGAAACCATATTACCATACACAGCAGTTGCGTCAATATTGTTGTTATAGCTCTCACAGCGAATGCTCCTGCGGATGCATATGGTTTTGTTCCATATATTTCACGATTTGAATTTCATTTAAGAGATCATGACGCAGCTTTCTTTGAATCAACAGCTGATCTTTTTGTTCCAAATAAGCATCAAGTTCTAAATTATAAATATCCAAAAGCTGATGATTCAACATCTTCTGTTTTTTGATGTTGAAGTATTCATCCTTTTGTCGCCATATAAGCATTTGAAAAAACATTCCTAACACGGCAATAAACAGGCAGGGGACGACCAAAGATCCGCGATCATGAGGATGCAGTGTCAATTCTACCATCAATGTCATCGGAATTTGTGACAGAAAAAAGATGAGTGTAAAAGAAGGAAGCTGTCCGATGGAATTGCATTTCTTTAGAATGAAGTTAAACGCAACGATATTAAAGGACAGAATAAAAGGCAGAAGTAAGATATTATCGATATAAGAAATATTCTCGGGTCGTACATTTAAACACAGTGTTAATATTAACAAAGCAATTACCTCAATGATCATCGTGACTGCTTCTATTGCCAGAATTGCTAATGCAAAGCGTTTTAAATTAAACTGATAGATATAGCTGAAAATCAGAGTCAGAATGATCGGTGTAAGGACGGTTTTAACGGCAGTGTGATACCATAAAACAGTTGCGGTAAGAAAAATCCATATGATCCATATCGGATAAGATTTGACTTCTCTTTTCCAATTATTTTCTTTCGGAGTTAAAAAATAATGGGTAAAGACAAGCCAAACAACGGAAACAAGAACTTGATTAAAAATCGTAGTAATCACTCTCATAAGCACTCCTTCTATACTTGTAAGGTGACATTCACACTTACTTGATTTTCTTGATCGTCTACAGAGATATTACCGCGATTTCGTTTTGCTACATCTTGAATAATACTGATTCCCAAACCGTGATTTTCTTTATCCTTTTTCGTAGAAAGCGGATGCTCAAGATTAATTTTATTCTCTTTCAACTTACTGTTGGTCACTTGGAGTATCATTGTATGATTGTTAATACGCGATTTGATTGTAAGAAATCGCTCTGTTTCGGCTACGGGAGCACAAGCTTCAATCGCATTATCCAAAAGGTTGGTAAACAGCCGCATACAATCAAGGGGATCTATTGACAGATCATCGGGCAATATGACTTCGCTTTCAATCTTTATGCGGTTTGCTTTGGCAATAAGAAATTTGTTGTATAAAATAGCATCAATTACTTTATTTTGACAATATTCTAATTGTTGAATTTGATCGGATTTTTCGATTAACTCATTGATATAAGCTCTAGTGGCTACTTCATCTTGAAAAGCTTCGGGATGCTGTACATTCATTTTTTGTAACAGTTCATTTTTGATTTCTAACAACTGTTTTTCATTTTCCTGTGATGCAATATAGTGTTCTTTTTGTAAGGCAATCTGTTTTGTCAGAATATCATTGTCAGCTTCCAGCTTGGCTCTTTGGATAATCGTGCGATAGACCATGTAAAGAGCGCCGTAGGAGATCACACAGATAAGAATTGCAAAGATCTGCAAGGGAATTGTATAGGCTTTGGTTTCCAGTAATACAATGCTGAGCAGGGTAATAATCGTGATTGCTTGTAATATGGAAAAGCATAATAACCAATTTGCTTTTTTCATGTTCTGTCTCCTTTAAATTGTATGTATCATATAATCATGAAAAGCAGCTTCGCTTGTTTTTGAATGGCTTCTTGAGATCGGTATCGCCCAAGAGTCAATGAAAAAAGTTTGCTTATTGATTGCGGTTACTTTGCTGAAATTTACAACAAAGCTATTGTGGCAGCGATGAAAGTAGGGACCAAGCACTGACATTAGATCCTTGATGTCTTCTTTGACTCGAAGTTTTTCGTCCTTGGTGACAATATATGTATAGCGCTTGACTCGCTCTAAATATAAAATATCATCCGTATTTACTACAAGCTTGGAAGAACCTTGTGTTACTAAAATCGTTTTCGCGGTTTCTTTGATAAGGTTCATAGCTTTTTCCACAGCAATCGGAAGTCGTTTTTCTAACTCCGATTTTAACAAAAAGTAACAATGTTTCGTATCCTGTGCATCGGTAACAGTATGAATATATGCAGTGATGTAAATGATACAGGAATGCGGGTGGCTTTCATTGATTATTTTAGCAAGCGAAATGCCGTCGATATCAGGCATCATGACATCTAATAAAAAAATACTGTAAGCATTCATTTCCGGCAAATCTTTTAAAAGATCTGTAGCGCTTGAATAAACCTTGCAGGAAAGCTCCGGTATATTTAGCTTTTCAACCTCTTGCTGCAGGTGCTTTGCTTGTGCCGATATATCTTCACAAATAATTATATTTTGCATACTTTCTCTCCTCACGGTATATTTTAACATAATTGCTGTCGATTTTTGACATGAATGTGAGCAGTCTAATTACCAAAAATTACATATTTTGTGCAAATCGGGACATACGGGGAGTTAAGGGGCAGGTCGATATGGTATTGTATATTAAAATAAGGTATGAGGAGTGATAAGCTTATAAAAAGCAAAAATTTTGAAATAAGTAAAAAGCAGAAAAGGGTATTGGAGAAAGAGAGGATCTTATGTTAAAAAAATTTAATAAATTATTATTATCAGTTATCATGTGTTTAACAACTTTGTTTTTTTCAAACACTTTAGAAACTCAAGCAAGAACTGCATCAATTGCATATGATGTGGATAATCGCGTGCCGGTGAATGAACGCGCGAATTGTGTTTTTACAGTAAAAAGGCTGATCGGGAACGGTTTTGCTTTTGGAAAGGACATGACAACGTTTGAAGCGAAGAAATCTATAATTAATAGTTTTGTACCGATCCCCGGTGCAGTAGCAATATCCGGAGGAAGCAATAGTTATTACGGACATATGGCTCTTGTAGAAAGTGTAAATGGTGACATCATTACAACACTCAACGGTGGTTATGAAGATGGAAGTCACATTTATCGTGTAAGTGGGACTGTTTGGGAACAAGATATTTGGGGCTACTATTATCCACCCGGATTAAGCGCACCGGTTGTAACACCGGTGCCGGACGCAACAAAAATTCAACCTGATGTATATATAAATCATAATACGGGCGATGTGACAGTTTCATGGCCGCAGGTTGCTTATACAGAATGTTATAGTGTTGCAATAAAAAACTATAACGGAGATTTATTATTTTATAGAGAAAATGTACGTGGTCAATCTGTCTCCGGAAAGATATCACAAAGAGGCCCATGTTATGCATACATTGTAGCATTTAATTCAAGTGGCTGCACCACGTCACTAACAAGACCCATTTATCTCCTTGATATACCGCCGACATCAGTTTCAATCGGAATGATGGTAAATGAAATAACGCTGGATGTTGGTGAAGCTTATCAACTTCAGGCAAACTTAAATCCATCTTACGCATATGCCAGCGGAATAACATGGACATCATCTTCACCATCGGTTGCGAGTGTCGATCAAAACGGTAATGTAAAAGCGTTAAAAGCCGGCGGTACGATTATACGAGCTAAGCTCGATAACGGTCAAGAAGCAAAAGTTTTGGTTCGAGTTGCCGCAAAACCGATTGCTGTTAAAATAACGGATAGTAAAAAGGTAATCAGTAAAGGTTTTTCTTATACGTTCAGAGCTATAGCTACTCCTAATAACGCAAGCCAAAAAGTTACTTGGAGAACGGGAAATCCTAAAATAGCTACTGTTGATAAGAATGGCAAAGTAACCGGCAAATCTGAAGGACTCACGTGGCTATATGCAAAAACAACAAACGGAAAAGAAGCAAAAGCTTTAGTAAAGATTATACCGCAACCGAGCGGTGTAAAATTGAATTACAGCAGTAAGGTAGTTACATTAGGCAAGCAAACAAAGTTTAAAGCAACGGTAAATCCGACAAATGCGAATCAAGCGGTAACATGGCGAAGCAGCAATACAAGGGTAGCGACCGTAGATAAAAACGGATTGGTAAAAGCAAAAGGTGTAGGAACAGCGGTTATTACTGCCAAAACGATTAACGGCAAGCAGGTAACGGCAACGGTAAAAGTAATTCCGCAGCCTCAGAGCGTGAAGCTAAATACAGCCAAGCGAGTTATGAGACGCGGAACGACCTATAAGTTTAAAGCGACAGTAAATCCAACCAATGCGAATCAGGCAGTTACATGGAGAACCGGGAATTCCAAAATAGCCACAGTAGATAAAAACGGGAAAGTAACAGCGAGATCTACGGGCTTAACATGGCTATATGCAAGAACAGTGAATGGGAAAGAAATCAGAGCGTTAATTAAAGTAACAAAATAATTGTAAAAAGGATAGAGATTGAATTATTGTAAGGTTAACATAAATATAATCGGATATTATTAATGGAATTATATTTAGAATGGAGAAAATTAGAATGAAAAAGATTATTTGCAGTTTTATAGCATTAATAATATTGTTTACCGTAATAGATGCAAGAGACTTATCTTTCTCGGCTTCTGTATTGACTGCTCACGCAGCGTCACCTGAATATGTTTTTAATGATTATAAATATCGGCATGTAAGTAACGGTGTTGAGATAACAGGTTATATCGGCAAAGCTTCTCATGTTTATATACCTTCTTATATTAACGGAAAAAAGGTTGTGAGCATCGGCGAAAATGCATTCACATTATATAATATAACCTATGTGAAGGTGCCGGAAGGGGTAACTGAATTAAAGCCGTATGCTTTTAGTAATTGCGATGATTTAGTTACAATAGTACTTCCCAAAAGCTTAAAGAGTATTCGTCACAGCGCTTTTTTTCAATGTAGACGTTTAAAAAATATCAATATACCGTCTGATGTGTCACATTTAGAAGGGTATGTATTTTACCGATGTGAAAGTCTTACGCAGATTACAATACCGGAAGGTATCGATATTATCGCAGGTGGTATGTTTGACATGTGTACAAGCTTAAATAAAGTATCATTACCGACTAGCTTAAAAGCAATTGGCTCATTGGCTTTTGACGGGTGTACTCAATTAAAGAATATTTCCATTCCTCGAGGAGTTACCACAATACAAGAATATGCTTTTGCACATTCAGGTTTAACCGCTATAACTATTCCAAGGTTTGTCGAAGCCAATCCGGCAGTCTTCGCAGGATGTGAGAATTTAAAGAAAATCAGTGTAGATCCTAATAATAAACAATACACTTCTGTCAACAATGTTTTATACAGTAAGGATAGAAAAAAATTATACTTTCATCCTTTTGCGGATGTAATTACCGTGTCGAACGGTGTAAAAGTTATTGAAAAAGAAGCTTTTAAAATGAATAAAGCAAGAAAGATTGTGCTGCCGGCAAGTGTTGTCAGTATTAAAGAAGGCGCATTTGTAATGTGCGCCAATTTACAAAATGTTATTTTACCTTATAATCTGAAATATATAGGGAGAAGGGTGTTTGAAGCATGCTATAAATTGAAAAATATAACTATTCCCGCCAGTGTTACTACCATTGAAGATACTGCATTTAAGAGTATAGGACATGTTGCATATTATAATTTAGACATTTTATTATCTGTTTATTCTGATTCTATCGGTTATGAATATGCGATGAATAATGGTTTTGACTATAAGCTGTTAGTACAGGAAAAAGATGTTCGATTAAAGTAATTGTAAAAAGGATAGGAATTGAATTATTGTAAGGATATACATAAATGTAATTAGAAAATATCTAAGATCAAAAACTATCAAAAGAGGAGAAAAAGCTATGAAGCGAAGCACTGCATTTTTTCTATGTATGCTTGTGATTGGTATGAGCGCGTGCTCTGATATTTCATCTGATGTAACCATTGAATACGGTGATAAAGTAGTAAATGAAAATTATTTTGATTTAAAAGCTGGAGAAAAGCTTTCTACCAATATCACTGTGGACTCCAAAGTTATCGGTGTATATGATGTAAAAGCCACAATTACCGGACAGACAAAGCGCGAGGAAAACAAAAAAATTAAGGTTGAAGACACTGAGAAAGCAGAAATCAAATTGCTTCAGCCGGAGAAGACATTTGAAATACCGTTTCAAGCTTCTTATAATCCGATCGGAAATATCGATACTGTAACGGATAAAGTAGACGGTGAGTATAAAGTTATAGATCTTGTCAGTCAAGATGAGTATGACAAAAGGCTAAAAACAATCAAGGATTTCAGTAAGAAGGCAAAGAAGCAAATTTTTGAATCAAATGATCAAATAAAAAACTATAAGAAATATCGTTTGCGTAGCGGATACACATTATTGACAAGTGATGTAGATACGAAGAAAGCGGGAACCTATACGATTCATGCCGCAGTCGTTGACCATGGTTATAATGTTACAGAAGTCAGCTATAAGGTAAAGGTGCAGGAACAAGGAATAGATGTAAATAAAGAGAAACTGGCAGTGGGTGTGAAAGGTACACAAATGGGGAAAGCAATCTCATATAAAGTTAATAAACAGACAGAATCAGAGAAAAAAGAAACTAAAGAAGAAAAGCCTGTCGATAATGGACAGGCTGAGACTTCGCCAAAACAAGAAAGTACTCAGTCATCGAATACCGCTTCAAATGAAACGATTGATGCACAAGGCAGTCCTGTCTTACAAGCCGCATTGAATTATGTAGGGGCGGATATGGCTTGTGATGAGCTTGCGACAATGGCATTAGTGAAAGGCGGTTATTTAACCGGAACACCAGAAAAGATCTTTCGACAAGGCAATTATTACAATATCGGCGTCTATCAAATGCCGGCAATCGGTACATATATTTCTGAAGGAGAGGCTGTTCCCGGAGATCTCATTCTTTATGATGACGGAGGCGTAGGATCTATGCACGTTGCTGTATATGCAGGTAACGGTAAGGCAGTACATGGTGGATTTAACAATAAAGTCGTCATAAATTCGGTATATATCGGAACAGGTCCGAAATATTTTCGAGTACCACCGATGACTTGGTCAGATGTTTCAATGAAGGTATACGGACATGCGACAGATGAGAATGGAAATATGATATGGCCTGAGACTGAATATCCAAGTACCGCCGTACCGCCGACAGATAATTCAGGATCGTCACCTGATTATTCAGAAATACTTAATGGTGACGATTTTGGAGGAAACGGTAATGTAGTTAATGAATATACAACGACTGTTGAGATAAACGGCACGACCCTTACAGTAAAATCATCTTCACCGATAGATGATAATTATATGTCGGAACAAATGATGCAATATGCACAAGGAATTATCACAATGGAACAGCTGAAGGCGAATTTAGAAGCAAAAGGATATACAGTTACCAATTAATGTTTGAAATTAAGCTTGATATATATGGTAATGTTTTTCTGATCTGCAAGTGAATTTTTGTTGACATCTCAGGATTATTGTTAATGAAAATATATGACAATCACATCTGTTTCAGAGTAAAGACAGTACAAGAATCATCGTTGTAAATTTAGAACATTTTCCTTTTTCTTCCCTGAAACCGCTTTTATTATCCACAACTTCGGTGTATAATAATTCATAGGAAAGTGAGGCATATGTTTTATGATTGCTGAATTAATTAATAAAATAAAAGGGAAAGGGATCCGTATCGTATTTACTGAGGGAAGCGACCCACGTGTATTGAAAGCTGCGGTTAGACTCTTTGAGGATCAAGTATTGGAACCGGTGCTGTTAGGTAACCGCAACGAAATTACCGGATGTGCAAAAGCAAACGGTGTTTCAGTAGATGAGATGGAAATACTGGATCCATATGAGTATCAAATGATGGACGAAATGGTTACGAAGATGATTGAACTTCGTAAAGGAAAAATGGATGCGGAAACATGCCGCAAGCTGTTGTTACAAACCAACTACTTCGGCACGATGCTTGTTCAGTTGGGGTATGCCGATGGTTTGCTGGGCGGAGCTACCTACTCCACAGCCGATACCGTAAGACCGGCGTTGCAGCTGATCAAAGCAAGACCGGGTAATTCCATTGTATCAAGCTGCTTTATCCTGTTAAAAGACGAAGAACAGCTTGTTATGGGCGATTGTTCCATCAACATCGATCCAAATACCGATGAACTAGTTGAGATTACACTACAGACAGCAAATACCGTGCGCCAATTCGGAATCGAACCGCATATCGGTTTGTTATCCTATTCTACATACGGCTCTGCCAAAGGTGCGAGTGTTTCCAAGGTACAAGAGGCAAGCGAGCGCTTAAAACGTATGCCGTTAGATTTCGAAGTTGACGGAGAAATGCAGTTTGACTGCTGTGTTGCCGATGAAGTGGCGAAGCTGAAAGCACCTCATTCCGATGTGGCGGGACACGTCAATACATTTATCTTCCCTAATATCGATGCCGGCAATATCGGTTATAAGATTGCGGCACGACTGGGCGGATACGAAGCAATCGGACCGATTCTGCAAGGCTTAAACGCACCGATCAACGACTTGTCACGCGGCTGTAATGAAGAAGAAATCTATAAGATGGCAATTGTTACTGCGGCACAAAAAGGCATGGACATATAATACAATACAATAACAGGCAAGGCATCATACACACGGTGCCTTTTTTCTGTATCCGATTAACCTGACGATCAACCATAAAAATTCCCATATCAAAGCGATTCACCGCATCAACGCTTAAAATAAATAAATATCGCACGCAATCCGCCGCAATCATGGTATAATAAACACAGCGAAAAAACACAAAGGAAGTGACACCATGGATCAACTGCAATCCGCCCGCAAAAAAATCAATGAAATCGATGCGCAAATGGCAAAACTGTTTGAAGAACGGATGCAAACAGTCGAAGAAGTCATCGCCTATAAGCTGGCACACCAAATGGAAATTTTGGACACCGCAAGAGAGGCACAAGTCATAGAGAAAAACACTGAATACATAAAAGATAAAACCTATAAAGGCTACTATACCGAGTTTATCACCGAAGTGATGCGGCTGTCACGAGCCTATCAAAAGACCCGTATTCACCATAATCAGATTGCATATGCAGGAACACTGGGAGCCTTTTCCCATATAGCAGCGATGCAGCTGTTTCCCGATGATACCTTAGTCCACTTGCCGACCTTTGAGGAAGTTGTAGAACAAGTAGAGAGCGGAGAAGCAAGTTACGGTGTGCTACCGTTTGAAAATTCCTATACCGGAGAAGTCGGAGAAAACATGGATTTGATCCTATCACATAATATTTGTATCCATCGTATGTACGACTTAAAAATACATCAGAATCTGTTAGGCATCAAAGGTGCCGAAATCAGCGATATCCGCCAAGTATATTCTAAAGACCAAGCAATTTCGCAATCAAAGAAATTCTTGGAAGGCAGAAATATTGAATGTATTCCCTATCCCAATACAGCGATGGCAGCGCAATATATCGCTGAACAAAACGATATTACTAAAGCCGCAATCGCAGCCAAAGAAACCGCAGAGCTGTACGGATTAAGTATATTGGCGGAAGATATTAATACATCAAGCGATAATACGACTCGTTTCATTGTCATAGGAAAACAGTTACCGGCTGAAGGAAATCGAATTTCCTTAGTGTTTACCCTGCCGCATACCACCGGTTCCTTAGCCAAAGTAATGGCAATCATCAGCGATCACGGATTTAACATGGAAAGCATCCACTCCCGTTCATTAAAAGACGAACCGTTTGCCTATTATTTCTATGTAGAGCTGGTAGCGCAGCTTGACAGCAAAGAATTTAAAGAACTGTATGCGGCAATGAAGTTGTTATGTAAAGAAATAAAAATTGCTGGTTACTATACGAAAGAAAGTAGGGATGAAGCATGAGATTTGTAAAAAACGAAGTGAATACGACACCGATTGAAGATACGGTATTCGTAATTGTTGAAAAAGCAGCTAAAGCAAAAGCACAATACGGCAAAGACAAGGTTGTCGATGCGACCATCGGTTCCCTGTATGACGAAAGCGGTAAGCTTGTTGCCTTTGACTCCGTATTTACTCCATACAATGAAATACCGAAAGAAATTAAAGCAAAATATGCCGGCTCGTTTACCGGGAATAAGAGCTATCGCGATCAAGTGGCGAATTGGCTGCTCGGTTCAATTAACAGCACATTGACTCATAGTGTAATTGCGACACCTGGTGGAACTGGCGCAGTGAATATTACAATCAGTGAATGCTTGGATCAAGGAGAAACAGTGGTTTTGCCGCAAATCGCATGGGGTTCCTATCAATTAATGGCGACAATGGCTAATTTAAAAACAAAGACATATTCCTTATTTGAAGATGATCATTTCAATATGAAGGACTTTAAACAAACTTGTCATGAAGTTATGGCGCAACAAAAAAAGCTCGTTGTAGTGATTAATGATCCATGTCATAATCCGACCGGTTATTCATTAACCGAAGCTGAATGGAAAGAAGTTATCTGCTTTTTAAATGAATGTGGTAAGCAGATGCCGGTTGTATTATTAAACGATATTGCCTATATTGATTACTCCTATGACATTATCCATTCTCGTGACTATATGGAACAATTCAATGCGATCAGTGAAAATGTAATCATTGTGATTGCTTTCAGCTGTAGTAAATCTTTGACATCTTATGGTCTGCGTTGCGGAGCAGCGCTCATTATGGGACAAAATGCGGAAGATGTGCGTAACGTGGAAGTGGTATTTGAAAAGGCGGCACGTGCGACATGGTCCAATATCGCCAATGCGGCAATGGATAATTTCACCTATGTAACGACCGATCATTTAGCAACATATAACAAAGAAAAAGCAAGTTATGTAGAACTATTAAAGCAGCGCAGCGATATTTTTACAAGCGAAGCTAAGGAAGCAGGGCTTCCGTGCTATCCGTATAAGGAAGGCTTCTTTGTGACAATACGTATGGATAATAATGAACAAAGAGATCGTTATCATCAGGCATTGATGGATGAATTAATTTTTACCGTAAAAGTAAATCAAGGCATTCGTGTTGCGGTCTGTTCTTTGAGTGTGAGCGACTGTAAGGGACTGGCAAAACGGATGAAAACCATACTGGATCACTGTCAGTAAGGAAACCGCATGTTTACCAATGTTCAATACGGCTCCACTTCCGATCCGGAAGCGATGGACGTGTGCAGTGTGCAAGAAAACTGTGCATGGGTAATTGACGGAAGTGATGCACTGTTTCCTACTCATATCACCGAAGCAGCACATGACGGCGAATGGTTTGTCAAAGAATTAAACATGTATTTAAAACAAAATTTAACCAACCGACGATGGAGTATTCCCGACATTATGTATCAGGGAATGCAGCATATTCACCGCCGGCTTTTAAACTATCCGACAGTGCTAAACTGTTGCGATTTAGAATTTCCCAATGCTTGTTGTGCAGTGGTCAGAGTACTGCACTCACGCTTATATTATTTTATATTAGGAAATTGTGAGTTGATCATCACCCATCAGGATAACACGATAACCTCATACAGTGATTTGCGGCTTCAGGAACTTGATGCTAAATTATTAGAATTAAGCAGAGAAATGCATGATAAAAAGCGTATGCCGTTATTCACTGCGCGTAATTTTATGGATCATTTATTGGTGGAGAATCGCTTAAGGCGTAATATTGAAGGTGGATACTATGTGCTGGGAGAAGATGCGACCGTAGTGAAGCATGCTTTGACAGGTTCGATGCCGCTGCATGATATAAAAAGTGTATCGCTTGTATGTAACGGCTTTTCGAAATACTATAACTGTCAAAAGGTAACGACTTATTTAGATCAATATTTAAAACAGGAACGCAGCGGAGAGTTTGTAGAACTATATGAATCGATGTTAACGAAAAAGAAGAAAAACGAAAAGCTGGCACGTTATATGCAAGAGACATTATCTGGACAAAGTACAGTTGTATTTTTTGATGTCAATGAAGTAAATCAGCTTTATCGTCGAAGCGAATAAAATAAGGCTTACAAAGCAAGGAGGAAGGTTATGATCCTATTCGTCAGCGGGCGCTGTGATATACCGGCGTTTTACAGTGGATGGTTTTTCAACCGCATCCGTGCCGGCTTCGTCGATGTCCGAAATCCATATGATGCGCATCAACTCAGCCGCATTCATTTAACAAAAAGCAATATTGACGCTTGTCTTTTTTGTACCAAAAATCCTTCCCCGATGATCAACAGATTAGATGAAATTCCCTTTCCATATCTTTTTCATATTACATTAACACCGTATCATCACGATATTGAACCTCATGTACCCGATAAGCAACAGGTGATTCAAGCAATGATCACATTGAGTGAAAAAATCGGAAAAGAGCGGGTTGTTTTACGCTATGATCCTGTCCTGATAAACGATCGCTATACGATGGAGTATCATCAAAAAGCATTTCAAAAGCTGATTGATCAAGTAGCTCCTTATATCAGTACGGTCATTTTTTCCTTTGTCGATATCTATAAAAATACGACTCAACATGCGAAAGAACTGTCATTACATCCGATCACAAAAACCGAAATGATACAGTGTGCAAAGGTCTTTTCAAAAATCGTTAAACCTTATGGATTGACGCTGCAAACCTGTGCGGAAACTATTGATCTGAGTGAATACGGAATCAAAAACGGAGCCTGTATCTCAAAGGAAATCATGGAACAGCTGCTTCATCATCCATACGATCCGCCGCACGGAAAGGCAGTGAGAAACTGTAACTGTCTGCCGACGGTTGATATCGGAGATTATAATGCCTGCCCTCATTATTGCCGCTATTGTTATGCGAATTATAATGAAGAAGCGGTGAAGCAGCGCTGCCTCACTCACAATCCCGGCGCAAGTGTACTGATCGGTGAAGTTACGGCAGAGGATCATATCAAAATACGCACGGAAAAGCAACATCGTCAGATTCCGTTATTTTAATTCAAACTTTATAATATTAGCAAATAGTAATAATACATGAAGCGAAATTCCAATGATCGTTCGTAATAAATTAACAGAAAGCTATTTATTGAATCATGAAAACCGGCGTAGGTATGCGTTTTAGGCATCCGTTGAACACACATCGGATGCTTTTTTTTATTGGAAAGAAAATTGCATAATTATCGAAAAATTATAATAGAAATACGATATTTAAAGCGCTGAATCTCAATCTATGTAAAAAGCAATAATTTTAATTGTTAAAATTTTCAAGTGCTTAAGCTGTTGACATGTCCTCGTGTATGATGTATTATAAAAAAAACAGACAGAAAAAGGAGATTTTATGAAAACAATGAAACTTCCTGAACTAATTGCGAATTTGCAGCAACAGGACGAAGCAGCCTTTAATGAAGTCTATCGGCGTTATCATAAGCTGATTAGATATATCGCATACGGACTGACCAAAAACCATGCTGACACAGATGAAATTGTTCAGGAAGTTTTTTTGCAGGTACAAAAATCAATCAATGATTTAAAAGATACATCTCAATTCAAAGCATGGCTGAGCAGGATTACATATTCCAAAGCCAAAATGTTATTTCGTAAAAACAGAGATTATTACATGGATGATGAATATTTGGATCTTTTACAAAACAGGGAAGAAATGCGTGAAGAATTCTGTCCGCAAAAGAAGGCGCATCGTCAAAGCGATTTAGAGGTGCTCTATGACTGTATGAGAAATCTAAAACCGCAATATCGTGAAGTATTAATTTTGTTTTTCTTTTCGCAGTTGTCAATTAAAGAAATCGCCGAACTGACAGAAAATCCAGAAGGGACAATTAAAAGTCGTTTATTGTATGCGAAAAAATATTTAAAAGCAGAAATAGAAGCATATGAAAAAGCAAATGATATTACATTGAACTTTCATAATAAATCTTTGGAAGCAACGCTGTTTATGTTAGGCGGTTCATTGGTCAAAGAACCCAAGTTTGTTTCGATTCCTTTTTTGCGAACGGCTATTCCTACATCAGGACTGTTACAGGGTGTTAAGTTTTCATTAACCGCTGCTATTTGTCTATCAACCGCATTAGGTATCAAGGTATGGATAGATGCAGAAAGTAACAATACGCAAAATACGATAACTCCGAAAAAAGAATTTCGCAGCTTAGAGTATCAGAACCAAAAGATTGTTACACCGAGAGAGGCTTATACCGTTTTAATTGATTGGGCAGATTGTGACGTGGAGATGAGGACTAAAAGTGAACAGGAGATTCAGGAGATTCTTCCGGTTTATGAAGCTTTAATTGATTATCAGGGTGGTTATCAAGAGTTATTAGAGTACAGAAATTGGCATCAGCTGATTGAAAAATATAAATAATTACATTATTTTTAAAAAAATTTCATATTTGTTCAACCTTTCAACAGTTATCTGCATCCAGTATCTGAAGCATCGGCGAGGAGTAACCGGATTTTGTTTCAAATCGCTTGCTTAATGATTGAGGTGATTACAGTGCAGAAAAAATTTATAATTATAACGATTACTTTAGTAAGCACTTTTAGTATTGCTTTGGCATGTGATTATATGCAAAAAACGATGAAAGCAAGTGTTGCTAATTATCAATCCGGTGGTGAGGTAACAGGCAGGATCGGATATAAAGGGGTACTGCCGAACGGAACAAACGGGGCAATGAAAAAAGGGGACTCTGTCTTATTTAATGAAACTTCTCCGGAAGGAGATCCGTTAGCTTGGCGATTGATTCAAAGCGGCTCGAGTAATGCGAGCAATCCGGGTTCCTATACATTAGATTCTACGGTTTTTCCAGGCTTTACTATGTCTGACGGTCCGGCAATTACTTATCCTTCTTCAACATGGCATGTGATGAATTCAAGAGTATGGGGACCTGTTATCTGGGGAACCGGAATTTTATATCGGGATAGTAATGTGCGAACGGTATTAGATCAATTAAATTCGACAGTCGCAAATAATGCGGTGGAAAATGCACTGATCAAGGATCGCTTGGTTTATAAAAATTATCGTGCAGAAAGTACTGGCGCCAGCCTTGAGAATTTTATAGATTATTCAGAAAATCGAATATTTGTTTATCATAGTGCATATGAACTTTCATGGGGATATGGTTCGCAACCCAGTGGCTTGGGATTAACATCGGCAGATATTACGGTAAACAACTGTGATGTGTATTGGGGAACAATACGCTTTTCCACACTTGATATGCAACATATGGTTACTTGTGCAACTGGTGCTTACACCGACCCACGTCATAATGTCAATACTTCTCATTACTATCGTTTCGGAACCTTCCTTGATCTTTCAAATGTGGTATTTGCTATTTCAAAGGGAACCGCAAATGAGATCGCAAAAGTGAAAGAACCTGTATTTACAACCGGAGATTTGATAAAAAATGCGGTTGGTGAAGACATGAAACTCCGCTTATATGATTCTGCTTTGACTGTGAATTTTAATTCTATTAAGAATCAAAACGGTAATGTGGTTTCTAAAATAATTGCGAACAGTACGGTAAAGTTAAACGCTGATGCAAATAATGGCACTGATGCGCGCGGGAATCCATATACATTATCGGTATTGGTGTTTAATCAAAGCGGAGAATTAAAGTATTATAAGCCGCTTGAATCAGCTAAGGGTAATGGCGATTATACATTTGATACTACCGGAATCCCAATCGGCAGTTATAAGATTGCGATTGTTAATGAGGCATACAGCGATAATGATAACACACCTGCCGGAAGCTCCTTAATATCTGATTATAAAAGTCTTGAGATTGTAAAACAGCATAGTATTAGTTATACAGCGACACCGCAAAGCGGGGCATCAGGCGGAAACGAATATGAGTTTAACAAGAATGTAAATGCAGGACAGGTGATAGGAAAAGTTACAGTAAATTCACAGGGTGTTATGCCGCTAACTTATTCAGTAGAATCAAATGGTGATAATACGTACCAAAATTTTGAGATTGATGGATTGAACAGTCAAGGTTCTTCAAATAATACATCCTTGAATGTAAAAATCAAAAGTACTGCACCTGACTTATCAAACGGCGGATTAAAAGCAGGGACTTACAAGTTCTGCATTAATTCTGTTGATGCGAACGGAGCTCCGAAAACTGCTACAACAGACACAAAAGTGTGTACATCATTCACTGTAGCTAAAACAAAGCTGACTGTGGCTTTTGATGATCCGAATACGACCAAGAAGTCAATGACAGATGCGGCAACAGCTTGGAGTGAAACTGCGAC
>QZED01000035.1 GCA_009917405.1 bacterium c-19
TATTTCCTTTCCCGCTCGGCAAAGAGTACGTATAAGGAGTTACACCGCCGCTTACATCTACATGACCAATTCGATTACCTGCTACATAGCTTGTCGGTGGTTTCGCTTCCGTTGAACCTGCCTTGATATTTGTTTTATCTTCTACATAATTCGCTGTTAATCCTAATTGTACAACAATCGTTTTTTCTGTGATCGCATCCTCATAATTAGAATCTCCCGGTACCTTCGCTTGAATTTTAATCGTGCCGCTCATATTACTTGCGAAAGTAAGCGTAGGACCGTCACCCGCATTCACCGATGTATAAGGCAAGCCGCTTACCAGTAAGCCGGGTGTTGCGCTGAGAACTGAATATTCAATTCCTACATCATCCGCAGTCTTTTCAGGATGATTATGTGTCGCATGTTCACTGTGAGTTACAGTATTTAATGCATCACCCGTAACATAAGTTGTTCCTTTATCATTTATATCAAAACTTATCTTAGGCTTACCTTTTGTAATCTGCACATGAAGCACATTGGTTTCCTTACGGCGAAATTTATCCGCATCCATATTATCCGGACTGTAATACAGAAGCTGATTGGTACTTTCATCCCTTACAGTTACACGGAAATAATAATCACCGACCGGCAATTTATTTTTCATGGTGACTGTTGCCCTGCCATCATTAGAAAAACCGGTTATATCAAAATACTGAGAAGGTGTCAGATAATTACCGTTTGAACCTGAAACATCCGTATCATGTACATAAAAATGATACGGTCCTTCTCCATTGTTCGTATCAATATCTGCAACGATCTCATTGGCAGCGTTTTTTGAATCGCTATAGCTAATCGTATTTTTTTTCATTACCGCTGAAATGCTGTCCACCATATTATACTGCGGTGTTTGAATCGCAAAAAAGAATGTTAGATTGGCTTGATTTACGGTTTGAGAAGTAAACAAATTTTTATAATTAGGCAGTTTATATCTTTGATTGTATCCACCTGGACCCTTCGTAAATGCCACACGATACCCATTATATTTTTCATTCAACCATACTAAGCCAGATAGTGGATTAAAATCAGTTTCATTTTGCGACATCTTATTATAAAGATTGTAATCTAACATAACAGGAGTTGCACTATTCAAGCCATTCGCAGAATTGTTAAAAATTAACTTTCCCAACTCATCATCATCGTTGAGATTCTGTGAAAAGTGCTGTCTAGCCTGAGGAATACAAGATTCTACTTCAGTCGCGTTGGGCTGACCGGATGCTTTCAGCGCACAATTTTTCTCTGAGCCGGTTGTCGAAGAAATATACATCGTGCCATTATCTTCATAAGCAAACCACCAATCTTCGCCGCCCATTTTAAAATGAGTGGCACTACCATTTCGCTCGGTTCCGCCTTGTGCATTATACCAAGACTTATAATACTTCGCTGCTGCAGAAGGCGCCGCATCCATTTGATCGGCAAAAACCGCATACCCTACCGATAAAGTACCTGCCAGTACCATCAATGCAATTAAAAGTTTCTTCCACATACTTCTTTTTCCCTTCCTTCTCAATATCTACAAAGGTAGACTTTAAGAAATAGCAAGAAATCAGTCAAAATCGTATGCTTTATAAACAAAAAACATACATTTCTATATCAGAAGTGTATGTCTATAATTGTCTGCTTTTGGAAACATAATGATAATTTTATGTATGTTTCTGTTTTTTTTATCCAAAGCCGTAAAACTCATATTATAGAGTGTACTTGATTATGATTTGTTCGTATCTGCTTCATTTTTTATACGTTTTGCTTGATTGAAATTAAAATTCCGTTTCTTTCTCTTTTCGGGATTTATTGTTATGATTACATTCATCCTGCACATCTTAGGTTTGCCGATGACATACACCAATGAATAAATGAAAAAGGTGCCGTAAAGACACGCTTTCACTATTCTTTTACAACATCCTTCCAAGCCTTTAAGCCATAGGCACTGCTTGCACATTTGACTGCACGATTGATTGCCTTTGCCATGCAGTCGGTAGCTAAAACACCGACAATATCAGGCTGAACCTCAATCTTGCCGTTTGCCATGACAAAGATCGTATCGCCGTCACTCATCGTATGTACCGGCCGAATCGCTCTGGCATAGCCGTTATGCGCAATCCCGGAAATTTTGGTACACTGCGCTTTGTCCAGCTTCGCATTCGTAACAATACAGCCGATCGTTGTATTTCCGCTCGGCAACTGCTTTTCCAAATGCTTCATCATCATTGCCTCGGTTGAGCAGATTTCCCGACCCATTAAAATTCCTGCCAACTGCTCACCATTCGCTTCGTCAACTACATTTCCGCAAGCATTCACCGCAACGATCGCCGCTACCTGCAAATCATTCACCTGCACTCCGTAAACGCCGATGCCGCTTTTCATCGCATGGGCCATCCCCATCAGCTTTCCGACACTGGCACCTGTCCCAGCGCCAAAATTACCTTCTTTGATGGTATTGCTTCTATTTAAGCATGCCTGATACCCCATCTGTTCATCAGGTCGACACTTCGCATCTGCGACAGCTAAATCAAACAGGCTTGCTCCGCAAACAATCGGCACTTTCACAAATCCCATATCATGACCGCAGTTACGTTCCTCTAAATAACGCACGACTCCCTGTGCCGCCGCTAATCCGAACGCACTGCCGCCGCTCAAGCATACCGCATGAATCTTTTGTACCATATTAATCGGATGTAAAAGATCCGTTTCTCGTGTCGCAGGCCCACCGCCGCGCACATCCACACCGGCACTGCATCCTTGTTCACATAGAATGACGGTACAGCCACTTCCTCCGACCGTATCTTGTGCCTGTCCAACCGCAAACCCATCAATATCACTGATTGTAATTTGTTTCATAATTTTCCCTTCTAGCTCTTTCCGCTGATTACATTATTTACTACATACAAAGGCTGTTCACCTGATATCATATACTGAAAACCATAGGTCTTTGTATTCACATCATCCAAAATATCCGGTATCACTTGTAAGAATCGCTCCCAATCATAAACGACATAATCCAAATAAGAATAAAAGACTCCGCCCGCAACACCGATATTTTCCGCAATCTGTTCATCTGCACAAAGCTTAGTGATGCGCTCTTCAAGATTCTCTCTTAAAGCTGCCTGATCCTTACGCTCAATCTTTAAATGCTCATAGAAAATGAATCCGATAATAATTCCGTTCGCTTCCGCCCAACGAATATGCGTATCATCATAATGCACCATTTCATGAATCAACTGCAGTTGAGTGGAAACACCGCTGTACATATCATCCCGCAGCCGAATCTCATGCCTTCGCGGTAAAATCGTATACTGCGAATATACCTGCAACGGATTATTCACATTGATCCAATGCTCAGTTTGAAGCAAATCCTTAATAAAGACAGGAAAGCGATCCAAGGTGAAGCTACCTGCTTTCTTTCGCTTGATAATTCTGATTCCCTGTAATAAATACATCGTATCTATTTCACCGATACATGCTGTTATCATTTCATAAGCAATTTGAAGCTGTTTTTCCTTATGCAATTTATACAGATGATTGATATACACATCTAAATAAATATGTTGATTTTTAATATGCGGAAATACATATAGATCATGAAAGCCAATCCGTTGTTCTCCGACCTCTATTTGATAGTCTGAGTGATGTACCTTTTGTTTTGCATAATAGAAATCCCAATATTTACAAAGCCTTGTCGGTGCTTTATCTATCACATAGCGTAAATACAGAATAAACAAGTGATCACGCTTCGGAGAAAGGGTCAAAACATAACGCTGGGAGCTGTTTTTATCAATTGTAAACGCACATTCACTCATACAAATATCCAATATCTGTTTCATAGTACGGCGAAGCTTAGTACGCTCTTTCGGAAGTTGATCGCACAGTTCACGCAAATGAGCTTCTTCTTTTGAAAAGACAGTCCAAAATTGCATCGTTTGTTCTTTAAATGATTTCATCAGCCTTCCTCCTACTCTATTATTATATACGATATTTTCGTTTTTTTATCAGTTGATTGTAAAAAAAGTATTTTATCACAACTTGAATCATAATAATCATTGGTATATTATAGAAATTTAAAAAGATCAAACCGTCTATATTTACCGACGATATTACATAAATTGAAAGATGCTTACTAAAAACACTGCACAATCATTCAACATCAGCTTTTGTCTTTTTTAATTAGACCCTATCGATGAAAAAAATGTTCAATCAACATCCGTCTCTTTGTAAATTTACTGTTTGATCTCAGATAAAAACAAAAAATGCACTTTATCCAAGTGCATCAGACCTATTTATTTTCAATCCATATTTTTAAATAATTCAGCAATCTCTACATCGAGTGCCTTCGCTAATCTTTCGATGATCCGTAAGGATACATTTCGCTTGCCCCGCTCCACATCACTGATATAGTTTCGATGAACTTGTGAACGGAATGCCAATACTTCTTGGGGCAATCTTCGCTCAATACGCAAAGCGTGTACACGCATACCGAAGCGAACTTCTATCGGTACAGGATTGGATTGATCGCAATTTCTACCGCTGTCACATTCCTTTTGCGCCGCATTCGATGAGAGAAACTTCCCATCGGTTTTAGCCATGTTCTTTTGTCCTTTCTACAAGGACATCATATCACAAATCAAGATTTTGTAAAGGGTAAATGTCGATTTTTATGATAAATGCGCATTGCCGAATAAACACTCATAATTCCCCACGATAAGAGAATAAACAGAAAAAACAAGCGACCTTGAGTCCGCATATCTTGGGTATAGGGTTCATTTTCAGTAATTGCCATCACACTTTCACTTTCTTCAATGTCTAACAGCTCTTTTTCATAAAGATATTCTGGGTTATGAATTAATGTATAAGCATGATTTTCCTGAATCAAGCGCTTTTGAAGCAATTCACCGTCAATAAAAAGATAAGCCGGCAGCGGTTCGGATATTTGTGTACTCGGATCAATTTCCATTTCAATTCGAGCTGCATCCTTTAACAGACTGCATGTTTTTTTCCAACCTGCTTCATCAGTTTTTAAATTAAACAGCGTAATCTCAAAGGGATCACCCTTATCCTTTACCACAATATGCTCAGTCTCGCAGTTTTCAAGTGTAATCGGATAACGCTGATGATGCAAATAAGGAAAAAGTGCAAACAATACGGTCAATATTAATTTCATTTCTATCACCATTTACAGTTTGCACAGTTCCCTTTTATTTATTCATTTCGATATTGACTTGCAAGTTCCTTTAATTTTGCCAAGCGATGCTTCATGCCAGACTTTGAGATTGTTTCGCCGGTTTCCTCAAAATAAGCCTCACACAATTCATTCAGACTCGCTTCCGGATTCATGCGGCGCAAAATGGCAGCCTGTTGCAGCTTTTCTGGTAATGTATCTAAGCCGCGATAAGCTTCGATCCATGCGATATCCTCTAACTGCTTTTTACCGGCACTGATCGTTTTCATCTCATTCGCCAATTCACAGTTATCAAGGCGTGTTAAGGAATTCATAAAATCACGCTGAATGCGACTGTCCTCAAAGGCAAACAATGCATCACTCGCACCGATACAGCGCAAAAAATCAGATATTTTATCACTGGCTTTTAAATAGACGACCTCTTGGTTGCGGCGATGGATATATTTTGCGGGAAGTTCAAAACGCTTCATCAGCCGCAACAGAAAATCAGCCTGTGCCTTGGAGTTAGCGACGATTTCCAAATGATAGTTAGCAGTCTGCGGACTGTTGACACTTCCGCCGGCTAAAAAAGCACCAGCCAAATAGGCTCTTGCGCAACATTCCTCATGAACCGTATCATCCTTCGGATGTGCACGCAGACCTTCCTCGTCCATAATCTGCAAATCTTTTAAAATATCCGCTGTCTGAGCATTGATTCGCAATATATAAATGTTATTTTTTTTCAGCTTCATCTTGCGCATAACCGAAAGCTGTGCGCTGACATGATAACGCTCCTTTAGCAGCTTCAAAATACGTTTTGCCGTATTTACATTTTCACTTTTTACTTCCAGTGCCATGCCTTGACTTGTAAATGAAAGACTGGCACACATCTGAATCAACGCCGATAACTGTGCCTTGGCACAACATTCATGAAGCTGATTCATCGATACCTCTGCTTTTACATCGGTTGTAAAACTCATATTATCAATCCTTACTGTTGATTAATTCTTCCATAACATCTCTTACCTTATTCGCATCATGACGAATGAGATCATTTTCAAATTTCAAAATATCCCGTTTCACAATGCGATAAGGATGTTCCTGTTCATTAATAAAGACTTCCCATGCGCCCATATCATGATATTTTTCCATTACACCCGGTGCGATCGGATTGTCATGAAACACAACGGTATCAACAGCATAAGGACCGGTATGATCGATAATTGCCTGTACATGATCCTCTAAAGAATAATGATCTGTTTCACCCGGCTGACTCATCGCATTACAGAAATAAATTTTCTTTGCGCTTGATCGTGCCAATTCCTCACGGATTCCCGTAATGATTAAATTCGGCATAATGCTTGTATACAGTGAACCGATTCCGTAAATAATGACATCGGCTTCATGAATTGCCTTTAATGCCTGCGCACTTGCTTGTACATCACTTTGATAAAACACGCGGCTGATGCGGTTATTAAAATTAGGGATATTGCTTTCCCCGCGTACAATCGTTCCATCTTCCATCACCGCAAATAAGGTAATGACCTCGGTACTGCTCGGAATAATATCGCCCTTCACATTCATGACCTTGGAAAAGGCTTGAATTGCTTCAATAAAACTTCCGCAGTTTTGAGTCAGCGCCGTTAATAACAGGTTACCTAAATTATGACCGCCAATATCATTTCCTTCACCTTCAAAGCGATAATTCATTAAGGTAGAAAACAGACTTTCGCTTTCTGCCATTGCACACATCACATTTCTAATATCACCCATTGCCGGAATATGATACTGCGCTCGAAGCCGACCAGTGCTTCCGCCGTCGTCCGCCACGGTGACAATCGCTGAAAGCTTAATATTACCCAACTGCTTCAAACCGCGCACAATGACCGACAAGCCGTGTCCCCCGCCGATTACCACAATATTTTTCATAATTATCTCGCCTTCTTATCTCGATGCGATTTATAACAATGATAACTTTTTTGATAATGCTCATACAGCCAGTTTGTGACTGAAATCGAACGATGCTTACCGCCAGTACATCCGATTCCCACCGTTAAATGATTCTTATTTTCTTTTGCATAAGATTCAAAACAGAAATCCAGATAATGTGTGATATGCTTTAACAATCGTTTTGTTTCCTCACATGCCATTACATAATCAAAAACCGATTGATCATCTCCCGTCAGTTCCTTTAATTCATCAATATAGAAAGGATTCGGTAAAAAACGCATATCGAAAATCAGATCTGCGTCTAACGGAACTCCGTATTTAAAGCCAAAGGATACAAAGGAGATAGAGAATACCTGATGTGAGCTTAAATTCAGCTTATCCATTAGGATTGCCTTCAATTCAGCCTGTGATAGCTGCGTTGTATCAATGCGCATCATCGGACGATCATTCAAGGCCTCAAACATATCGCGCTCTACCTCAATCGCTTCTTCCAAGGTATTTGCCTTTTGAAATAAAATCATCGGATGATGTCTGCGCGTAAACTTATACCGTAATAACAGCTTTTCATCACTGGCATCTAAAAAAATCACTCTGACATTCGCATCACTGTTTTCAAAGTAATTTAAGTATTTCGGATAATCGATAGCAGGTGTAGCCAAAGCGATATTCGCATAACGAGAATCCGGTTGATCATGAATGATGTCTCCGAGATTCGCCAACAGCTGAACCGGAAACTGATCGATACAATGATACCCCATATCCTCTAAAATTCCCATGGCGCTTGTTTTACCGGCGCCGGACATTCCTGTTACTAATAATATATTTGATTGCGGCATATGATCACCTCGTAATAAGTTTACCACAGCTTTCGTATGAAAACCAGTTCTATTAGCTTTATCTCATACAAAAAGTCAAATATCGCTAATACAGTGTATGCATCGGAATATGACATATGCGATGCATAAAACATGGAATATAAGACACAGCTTGATTAGATATTCATCTAATATATGCTTGACATGCATAAAACAACAATATATACTAGATGTATATCTAATATAGGGGTTGATGATTATGAAACAAGGATATCTTCAAATACTGAAGCTTAGAAACTATCGCATTGTATTGACAGCGAACTTTATAAACCGCTTAGGAGATTCAATTGATATGATTGCATTCACATGGCTCACTTTTTCAATGACCCAATCTGCCAGCTGGTCGGCAGTCATGTTTGCAGTCAATCAGCTGCCTGCGGTTCTGTTTATGCCGTTAAGCGGTGCATTTGTCGAAGGCTTAAATAAAAAAAGCGTCATTATTTTCTGTGATTTTATGCGCGGTTTATGTACTGCGTTCATTGCTTATCTATGTATCATCAATCAATTAAACGTCTATTGGCTGCTCACCTTTACCTTTATTAACAACACCTTTGAATGCTTCCGCATTCCCGCCGCAGCCGCTTTACTGCCGCAGGTACTGAACAAAGATCAATATGATTATGGTTTATCCTTAAACACTTCACTGACAAACACATGTGAATTGATCGGCATCGCTTTCTCCGGCGTGCTGTTGGCAGTGATCGGTCCGACAGGTGCCGTTATGATCGATACCATTTCCTTTTTTCTATGTGCAGGATTATTTTATTTAGTCAACATCAAAGGAAAAAAGTCAGAAAACAGCTTATCAACTTCTGATTATCGAAGTGTGTTTAAAGATGGAATCACTTATATCAAAAACTTTCGCCTAATCAAAATATTGCTTGCTTACAGTATATTATGTAACGCCTTGCTCGTACCCATCAATACGTATCTTGCGCCTTTTATCAACGGTACCCTATCATTAAACGAACAGGCATATTCCACCTTTAACTTTGCCTTAACCTTAGGCATTTGTATCGGTACCTTTCTGTTACCTTATCTGCGCAAGCATTTTTCCACACGCAATTTATTTCTGTATCCTTTTTACAGTGTTGCACTTTACTATTTTATGATGATGCTTGCACCGCTGTTAAAAGATACTTTAGCGTTAAGCGCTTATATCATTAGCATTGCCTTTCTTTGCGGAATCGGCTTCGGCATTTCCTGTAATGCCTGTGCCGTTTCGGTAATGAAAGTGATTGATCCGAGTTATTTATCCCGTGTCACCGCAATCATTCAGGCGGTTTCGCGTGCATTCATACCGCTGACCTCAATATTTCTGAGTATTCTTTCCTTGTATTTTTCCATTCCGGTAATCTTTTGCGGGTTTGCCTTCTTTACAATAATGTCAATAACTGGTATGATGTTCTCGAAAACATTAAAACAAATGAACTAGGAGCGCATATGAACATACATTATCATCAAAGCCTGTATCCGCTGATTGAATGTATCGGCTTTATTGAATACTATGAGGCACAATTCGATTATCGCAGTAAAAGTATTTATATAGAAAGCAATCTCGGCGATACTTTAAAAGCATTGGAACAAATAAAAATTGAGTTCGGCAAGCAGGCAGAACGATCATGCGGCAAGCTGAAGCCGCTGTTAATCCATATTCCGAATCATAATACTTCGATATTGAAAAAAATGATACTGGAATGTACAAATGAACTGTTCCCGTCATGGAAGACACAGCTTCGGGATATCAAACAAAAGGTATTGTCGCAGGATCATTTCATTCTGCGCTGTACCGCTGCCTTATGTGAGGAAGAACATGAGGAACAATGGGCAGAATGTGACTTAAATGCACTCATTGAACAGCTTGAGGCTTGTGAATTCAATGATGATTTAAAGTGGCAACTGTTTCACTTAAACGCGCATAGTGAAGAAGTGATGGAACAAGTAGAAAAACTGTTTATCGATATTATGCCGATTTATCAGAAATATGAAACACAGCTGAATCACATTATGAATGATTATTATAAGGATTATGAAACCTACCGGAGTCAACTGTACGATCAGTTTGTGAATGAAAAAGGCATTTCCTTTGAAAGTAAGTATCAAGATACGCTGTTAATTCCCAGCGTGGCCTACAGTTTCTCGCTGTTTGTCGGTGAAAGCTTTCTGATCGAACCGAAACGCACCTCAATTTTATGGGGTGTGCACATTCTACGTGCCGATCAAGTCAAGCGCAACAGCGTGGAAACAATCTGTTCCGGCTTAAAAACCTTGAGTGACCGCAGTAAATTTGAAATTCTGTGCTTCCTGTCTAAAAATCAAAGAGCCTATGGGGCGCAAATAGCTAAGGCAATGAAGCTGACCACCGCTACTATTTCCTATCATATGCAAGCATTGATCGATGCCGGCTTAGTATCGGTCGAAAAGGACAATAATCGCTTATATTTTCAAGTCCACAAAGAGCACCTCTATGAATATTTAAAACAAGTCGAACAAAAAATCCTGCATCCGTAAATGCAGGATTTTTTGTATTAAAAAAGAGAGAAATAAAACATAAAAGGATAGTAAAAGGCAAACCATAACCGGTATGGGCGGCCATGATTCACCTCTCTTTATCCTTAAACAGTATAATACAAAATGAGTAATAAAATATTGCATTTTTTAAAAAAATATTGTACTGTTACTTCATAAATAAATCTTGATATTCTTTCGGTGTCATACCTACCATTTTACGAAACATTTTCGCAAAATAGCTTTGACTTTGAAAACCGACATCAAACGCAATTTTTTTAACGCGCTGTTGTTCCTTTAACAGGCGCTTACTTTCTTCAATGCGTACTTCCGCTACTACATCGGTAAAGTTTTTACCGAACGCAGACTTGATCAGCTTACTGACATAAAACGGTGATACATTTAATTCTTTTGCCAAATCATTTAAGCTGATCGGCTTGCGAAAATTATGATTGATGTAATTCATCGCCTTTTTCGCTAACGTATTGACTTCATGATACTGTTCATTGCGCAAGGGTCGAAATAATGATTGCAAGACATAATGAAGTGATACTTCAAAGTTTTGGTACTTTTCTTCTTCCTTTAAAACAAACTCCGGCAATGAATTAATATCAATATTTACCTGTACAAGTGATTGAAGCCGAACTGTTAGATCCTTCACCAGCTGATTGACTAATGATGTTATATGCTTCGCCGAACATACCAACAGCTCTTGTGCCAATTCATGAATAATATGATCCATTTCCTTTTCATCTTTTTTCTTAAAAGCTTGCATCATGCGATTTTCATAAACAGAAAGATCAATCTGAAAACTTCTTTCCGTTTCTCTATATATAGCAATGCGCAGCGGTTCATCAGCGTCATAGCGATGCAGGCGACGCATCGCCTGCGCATAGGAGCGCTTAAACTGCGAAAGTTGAGTTTGAATTGATCCGATTCCCAGTGCCAAATCCTTTACATGATGCTGCGCAAGTACATATTCAATCACCTCAACATCCTGCGGTAGTAAATTACGATTATGCAACAGGAAAAACACATGATTATGATCAATCACATCATATAAACAGCTGTAACCGACATCACATAAATCATTCTTAAGCTGACGCATTTCTTTACTACTGCCGTTATCTGCTTCAATTAAGATGCACAAGGCATTCTTTGCACTGATATTTAAATAGCGCAGATGATTCTGAATTTCAATCTCGCTGTGATTACTTAGTATCGTATACAGGCATTCCTGCTCCAGTACCGGCTGAATTTCCGTATATTTTTTTAACAGTGCGGTTTCACTCATTTCCTTATTCTTAGCGACCTTAACCGTAGATAGTGCATGTGATACGGCGGAAATCAATTCCTCAGGCTTAGCCGGCTTTAAGATGAAATCTTCAACACCGAGTCTGATAGCATCTCGTGCATAGCTGAAATAGTCATAAGATGTTAAAATCAAATAGATGGAATGATGATGCGACTGCTTCATCTTTTCGATTGCTTCCAATCCATTCATTATCGGCATGTCTATATCAGTCAATACAACATCGGGAAGCACCTTCTCATAACACTCTACCGCTTCTCTGCCGTTTTTTGCGGTATATAGCCGCATAATCCCTTTGAATCGTTCTTTTAAGATATTATAGATCGATTCACGCTCAATTTTTTCATCTTCAACAATTAATACCGAACTCATCAGTCGTTCCATTCGCTCACCTCTATTTTAATTGTAAATGTAAATCCGCAGTCCACTGCACTTTCCACACTAATATCTACTCGATCCTTATAGATCGCTTCCAATCGCCGCACTACATTATAAAGTCCCAAATGTTCTTCGGCTTCATCGCGAAAACCATGTAAAATCATTTGTTCGCATTTTTCTGAATCCATACCTTCTCCGTTATCTGATATTTGTAATATTAAATCAGGTTCTGAATATCGAACAGAAATTATGATTTCACCGTGCTCCTCCACATTCTTTAAGCCGTGTTTCAAGGAGTTTTCAATCAGCGGCTGTAAAATCATACCCGGAATCGCAATGTTGGGAATATTCTCATCAACCGATAAATCAAAGCTGACACGATCGCCTAGGCGTTTTTCTTGAATAGCGATATAATTCTCAACTGCCGCGATCTCACCCATCATATCGCTTAACTTATTCTGCTTGTCTAAGCCGTACCTTAACAGCGCTCCAGTACGCTCTATCATTTCACTGCACTTCACAGCGTTTTCCTGAAGTGCCAAACGATAAGTCATATTTAAAGTATTGAACAAGAAATGCGGGTTTATCTGATTTTGAAGCATTTTGACTTCGCTCTGTGCTAACAACTCATCTTTTTTTAAATTCTCATTTTCCATTTCCAGCAGACTCTTTTCCAGTTCCGCATTTTCCTTTGTTGTTTCAATATCCTTTTGTACAACCTTTGCCATTTCATCCAATTCTTCGCACAGCGCATGAATTTCACTGTTGGTATTAGATATTTTAGTCAAATCATAGGTTCCGGCCTTAATCTTTCCGATATTTTTCAATATTGCTGTTAACGGTCGCAGAATTGACTTTACAGTAGAGCGATAAAACCAAAGCATCCATAACAATAAAGCAATACTGAACAGAATCGATAACAGAATTACCACAGCCTTGATCATATCTAAATGCGATGAATGATATGCCATCTGATTCGTCATTAATTCATAATAGGTATCAGATGTACTCTTAATCAAATCATAAGAGTCTAATAACTTCGTATAGTTTTGCTCATAACTGTCACCGGTTTTACGAAACGCCTGCTTTGTCGCTGCTACTTGTTCCGAGTAGGAGTCCAGCATATTCTGTAGCAGTCGAATTCGCCATGTATCATCATATTCACTGTAATTTAACTTATCCAGCTGTTGTTGGGCATAAGTGACCTTGATATTATATTTGCGATACGCATCCTCATCATCGGAATAAAGGTATTCCTTGAACTGTTCATTGGCTTCATTCAGCGCATCATAGAATTCACTGATATAACGATACTGATAAAATGCCGAACGATATTGTTCCACCGTATATAAATTCATTATGATATACATAATTGAAATTAAAAAGACAATGCAGAAACCAATACTATGAAAACGGATAATCTGATATTTCAAACTTCTCATTTTATTGCCCGCTTCCATTAATGTATTCCTCCACATTATTCGGTGTCACAAGCTGTATGGTAGCCGGTATAACTTGATCACGCTGTGCTTTCGGGTCACTGAAATAATGATATAGATATTTTATCGTTTCATATCCGTAACCATAAAAGGAAGTTGTGATTGTACCGTTGATTTTCTTTTCCTTGATTAAACGGATTGTTTCATCCATATCATCTACACCGTAAATTAAACGTTCTGTATTACTTGAACTGTGATCCATTGCCTCATAACATGCTTCAGCCGATTCTCCCGCAAAGTTTAAAGCAACATTAATATCCGGATGGTCAGAAATCACCTGCGCCCATTCTTTTTTCGCACGAACGACATCGGATCGTGAACTGGTGACAGAAACAATTTCAAAGCCACCGGGATGTTGCTTAAAAACCTCACGGATCTGTTGAATTTGTTCCTTTGCGATCGTAAAGCTTTCCTGAGCCACCTGTATAGAAATAATCAACTTTTTATCTTTGCCCCAGTTTTTTTCAATATCCTCTAAAAACAACTGCGCCTGATAATGAAAATCCTTACCGAAATAGGCAGTGCGTTTACTTTTGGGCATATCACTGTCCACTAATATAACCGGAATCCCGTAGGACACTGCCACATCCACGATATCGGTATCAACGACCCCTTGCGTAATAATCGCATCCGCTTTCTGTAAGATGCCGGTTTTCATCACATCATTCATGCGATTTGTATCAATCGTTTTCGGTCCGATCCAATCACAGTGATATTGATAGACTGCACATGCATCCATAAATCCTTCCTTGGCTTCCAGCCACAGATTATGGTCAACAAGCGGTGTTACAAACAGAATATAAGTACCCTTTTGATTTTCGGAATCCGCAACAGAATGGCATCCTAATAAAATTATTCCAAACAATGCAAACAGAATCCTTTTTTTCTTTATCATACAATTTTCACCGCTTTCGTATTTTATTGTACACATTTATAGACAGTGGCACTGCTTATTAAAATGTGTGTTTTTTATTTCTAAAACAATCATTTTTCAACCCGTATAATCTAATTCCTAATGTGTACTTTTTTACCGTATTTATTCTCTTTTTACACCTATATGTTAGCACATGTTATACATTAATCAAGAACTTTTTTTAAAATATACTTAAGAATTATATGAATTCTTAATAAATATAAAGGACAGAGAATTTAAGCGATCCTCTGTCCTCTTTATTCACTGCTTCAACGCAGCATTTTGATTATTTTACACTGTATAATTCTTTTTTAGTTTTTTTCCTGTGAAAATCAAGACTGCACCTAACAGAAGATATACCGGTAATACAGTTACAGCGAACGGTTGAGCAGCCGTATCGACAATCGGTGAATCAGCGGATACAATGGCATAATAAGAATTATGGTTTGTGGTAAATGTAATATATCCGTTTGTAACTTTAGACGGAATCGTTGTAGCTTTGCCATCATCGGAAATATATACAATTCCAAGATAGCGTTTTGCTTTCAATTCATCATCTAATTTAATCTTTACGGTAAAGCTTCCTTGCAGTGTATAAACTGCCCCATTGCGCAACATATAAATATCGAAGATTCGTTCAAAGTTATATTTCGCAACTGCATCTTTATTAGCGATCTTAGAAATTATATCTGCCTTTAACTCTTTCGCTAAATCCTCAACGATTAATGTAATATCATCTGGGAATCTACCGATTACTGTCACATTATTTTGGTTGTTGTGAATCTGATTCACATAGCCTGGTTGAATCGGTTCGTTCGGTTTTATCGGATTCGGTTCTATCGGCTGTTCCGGAAGATTCGGCTGATTCGGAGTATCCGGCTTGCTTGGTTGATCAGGTTTACTTGGCTGATCAGGTTTACTCGGTTGATCTGGTTTGTTCGGCTGATCTGGTTTGCTCGGTTGATCTGGTTCGGTTTTTGCGACAATACCGTAATGTCCGTTTATTTTCATCTGAACACTTAGATAACTTCCCTGGACGACACTGCTCATGGTTTCAATCGAACCGTCCTCATGAATGAAAATCACTTCTAGCCCCTGATTCTTCCATTCCTTTGAAATTGGAATATATACAACTGCTCCGTCTTTCACTTCATAAGACTGGTTGTTGTCTTTGAAGAATAGCTTCAACACATTTAACAGCTGATGATCATCAAAATAGCTTTGATCTTTAATTGTGTTCTTTATTGCCTCTGCCTGTACATCAGACAATTTTTCAACAAAGAATTTCATTGTATCGGTAAATTTTCCTTCAACATAGATACCGCTACCGTTTTGATCATTCAAGCGATCGATTTCCGGCTTCGGATCCACAATTTCATCATCCTTCTTTTTCAAGTTCTTAATTGCATCATTTAGTGCCTGTGCAGCTTCATCCAATTCACTTTGTTTTACTTCATCACTTTCATAGAGCTGTGCTGCCGCTTCATTGGCTTTTACGGCTGCGTCCCAAGAATCCTTTGTATATTCCGATGCGACCTTATTGGCAAAATCATCTAATGCCTGACGTAAAGCACTGCGATCCAATTGCTGCAAAT
Organism: bacterium c-19; assembly: GCA_009917405.1. Taxonomy (GTDB): domain Bacteria; phylum Bacillota_I; class Bacilli_A; order Erysipelotrichales; family Erysipelotrichaceae; genus C-19. The sequence continues at coordinate 16,219 of QZED01000035.1, forward strand.
CGGCAAATGCCGCTTCAATTTCAGCACATGCATCATCTAGTTGTTTCTTAGAAATCGCTGCTGCTTCAAATACGTTTTGTCCGTTTTCAATTGCTGCTTCATACAATTTCCATGTATCAATATCATAATCAGCCTTATTCATATCATCAAATGCATTAATTAATGCTAATAACGGTTTGCGATCAATTGAGATTACGGTTGCTTCAAACGCTGTAACCGCATCCTGTAATGTATCTATTAAGGCTGTTGCTTCGCTTGGATCGGCAATCGACTTGAAAGCAGATTCCACAGTCGCTATCGTTTGATTCAGCTGATCAAGTGCTTCCTGCGGATAAGCGCCATCAACGTCACCTACTACTGCTTCCTCGGCAATTTTCTTAGTCAACCCCACTTGAATGCGATATTGATCTAAAATATCAAAGCGAGCGAGTATCTCATCAGTTTCTGTCTTAAGCTGCTGTGCTGCCTTATCGATATCAACCTGTGTAATCATGTATTGATTATACTTTGTCAGCGCATTTTCATACGGCTGATCAAATAGATTTTTGAATGCTTCATTGCCTAATGAAGCAATTTCGTTTTTAATCATATCGGTATGATTGATTTCCTTCAACAGTGAACTACGATCTACATAAACAACACCGTCTCGATAGAATTCTTTTAAAGCATTATTAAGTTGTACGATCCATGCCGCAACATCCTTGGAGCTGAGTGCATCCTTGACAGCATCCTTTGCCTCTTGAAGCTTGGCATCAATTTTTGCTTTTGCTTCCTTTGTATAACTGCCGTTCATATCGTTATATTGCTTAGATGCAAGAATGTCCTCCAGCTCGGTAATCTTATCCAATAAATCACCGCGTTTATCAGTCTTAAACAATTTAAACTCTTTGATCTCCAATGAATCCGTGGCAGTGATTCGAACTTTATTAGCGAAAATTGATTCGCCTAGTGTGATGATTTTTTCACTCTGAAGCTTAGTCTGACCTTTGCCGTCATAAACGCTTTCCCATTTATTTGTATCAAGATTGAATACTTCGACAAGATAATTTGCCGCAGCCATCTCACTGTATACAGCAAGCATTGAAAGATCTGCGGATTGAGGTAGCGTGATCGTCATTGCGCTGCCGGCATTGAGCGTATAGCTTGTCGCTAAATCATCATCAATGACCGCCTGTGCATTATTAGGATCAACCGTTGAGCCTACAGCAACATTTTCCGGTGTTCCTCCGTAAATTCTTGTTTCATACAAGCGTGATTCTGCCAGATAAGCATCACCTTTACCGTTATTTCCTAAATGCTTGAAGATCAGCTTAGTACCCGGCTGATTCACATCAATGCGAATTGTACGGTTTTCAAGTAAAGCGGTGGAATTTGAACGATCAACAACCAGTGTACGATCTCCCTGTGCATTTTCTGTATAAATCACATATTTTAATCCTAAACCTGCTTTTTCAAAAGTTAGATCCACATGATCAATATAATAGTTATTATCTAATTCATAAACGATTTCCTGATCTACGATATTACTTACAAAAGTATCATCATTCTTATCTAACGTATTTTGATATCTGCCGTTGACTTTCGCATCCAACATTGATCCGTCATTGAAAATCATATCGGCGCTTTCCTGAGGACCGATTGCTTCCAACTCGGCAATATCAAACCAACCTGAGCTGCCTGCTTGCTTACCTTTGAAATCAACTTTTATTTTTTGAATTGTATCATTTACCGGAATCTTATAGCTTGTTTTATTTTCGCCGGTTTCCGATAATACAATCTGTTCACTACCGTCTGCCTTGATCGCTATTACATCAAATACATAATACTTTGTATAGCTTTCCTTATTGAAAGTCAATTTAACATTATCAATATAATGAGCAGCTTCTAAATCAACAACCGCATAACCAACTTCTCCCTCGGCATATTCATCATGATTCCAGAAAGTATTGTAATTCCCGTCAGTAATTGCTTCTCCACCCAAGGCTGAAGCAGTGGTACTGACCGAAACTGGTTTATTTAACGCATAATTCTTTGTTTTCGCAATATCCTCAGTAGAAAGAACTCTTACTTCAGCTAATCCCGGACTTGCTAAATCACAAGGGTCTGCACAGCTTCCCGCACTTAAACGATCGGTATAGGTCACATACACTTTCGTAACTTCTTTTTTCTGTACCGGAATCTTCACATAGCGATTTTCAAGCGGATTCGTTGCCGCACTCTCATCCAACACAGTTGTTTTGTTCCCGGCTTTATCCTCAATCTCCACTTTATATTGATACGGTAAGCCGATCTTTTCAAAATAGATTTCAATAAAATCAGCCTTTACTGTTGCATCAAGATCCAATGTCATTGTACACGGATACATGTCAGCCTTATTGCCGGACCAAGAAGCAGTCCATAAATTATTCGTATCACCGTCAGTGATATTTTTCAGATCACCGGTTCCAGTGGAGTGATCGGATGTGACATTTTTGCCCAAAGCGACATTATAATATTGAATTACTTCTAATGCTTTTCCGTAAACCTCTACCTCTGCCAAATATACAGAGAATTGTGCATAATCGCGAGTTGACATTGTTAAGCGAAGCTGTGTTGCCTCTACTTTCTTAACAATAGAAGTATTACTTTGCATAATCTCACCGGTATGCTGAGGCTCATAGATCTGCCATGTACCGTTTTCATCCATATATTCAACCTTATAATCCATCGGATAATCACCGGCTGCTTGACGAATGGCAATATTCATATCGGTAATTTCATATAAACCTTCTAAATCAAGTGTAAGCACATGAGGTCCTGCTCCTTCACCTTCCCATGAACTTCCGGTGGAGCCGTCTGTAATATTTGCCAATGTACCGGCTTTTGTGGCGGATGGAGTGGTGAAAATTTTACCTTTGGCAATATTGACTTTACCCTCTACCACACCGCCGTTAGCACGTAATGTCGTCGTTGAATAATCATCAAACGCTTTCTGTGCATTTTCTTTCAGCTTACTTGGATTCGCCGTCGTCTCAAACGCAAAGCCGTCATCGCTCTTTAAATTTGCCCAACGCCAGCCCCATAAGAACCAGTTACTTTCCGCTTTTACATATTCAGGATTTTTAGCCGTTCGATCTAATTCAGCCTGACGATTCGCAATCCACATATTCCAACGCTCATAATAATAGGATTTTGTTAAGCCTGCCCATTTACGATTGGAGTAATCATTCAAAGAGCTGCTGCGAACGCCGCCCCATGTAGTAATTAAAGCACGTGCATTAAATTCAAATAAGTCCTTAGTCCAATCATCAGCACCGTCTAACATTTTACGTGCGCCGTTGATCCATGTTCCGACCATGAATTCCTCGTTGCTGGATAAGATCTCATCGCTTAGTGCGATAATTTCCAAGAATTTTGTTGCGTAATTACGGAATGCTTCACTGTCTGCGGCATTATATGCCTCACGCATTAAGGAGTGATACTCCACGGCACTGTTACACAGAACTTGCTCTGCTACATCAGCCAAATCATATTGAAATGCCGGTGAGCTTGCGAATGCATCATAATTATCAATTAACAATTGTAAGGCCTGATCTAATTCGGTTTTATCGTACAAGATACTGCTGTGTCCCCAAGTCGATGCCGCGCTGAAATTGAAGCCCGGCTGCGCATTGATAACTGTTTCCGCAGCACCCTGAAAATATTGTCCTTTTTTTGCATAGGCTGTTTCATTTAATATTTTCCATGCCTGTAACAATGATTCACTCGTTCCGCCGGCTCTGCGCTCAGCATACGTTTCTAACCATGCATGATAGTCAATTGGATCTTTAGACCATGTCATGTCAAATAACAACTCATAGGCTACCGGAGAGTTTTCCAATGCTTCCGGCGTAATACCGATTCCCTTCATATAGTTTTTATTTTGAAAATCCTTTGCCATCTGTTCAGCAGTTACCTCTAATTCACCGTCTAATCCCATACGACCGCCGAAGTTATGAAGCATGTTCCAGATCCACGGTACCTGATGATTTTCCATCACTCCATTTTGTGCATTCAAATCAGACTGTAAATCCAATGCCAATGCCTGACTCGGTTTGACCAAGCCGCCCAGCTTTTGATCGGTCAGATTATATTGCCACTGCTGCATCACCCAAATCGCTTCACTGTCGGCATTTAACATTTCGCTTTGTACCTGTTTGTAAATTTCAGCGATATTCAAGCTTGCCGTGTTTCCACCCTCATGGAACGGATCGGCCGCATAATAGTGAGATACATCACCGAATACATTGCGCTGTGCCTCATAGAATTTTTCCGCCATTTCTGGAAAATAATTTTTCTTGCCGGCTGCGATATCCGCATCGGTCAAATAAGGAGAAACGATTGCCGGACGCGTAAAGGTAGGCCATTGATCAATCGGAGTCAAAACAGCACCGCTGTTTTTATCATCAAAAGTCAACGGAACCTGACCGCTGAATCCCTGGATTACCGGCTGAATACCATATGTCTGCATGCGGTCGTGCATTCTGCGTCCCAGCTCTACACGCTCTTCAAACCAGCTGTCTGGTAACGGTCCGCCGAAGCTGTAAAGGTTTTGCATATAAAACCATGCGAAATATGCAGGTCCGGAAATATAATCCTTGATTTCTTCATCGGTATAATTATACTGAAGTAACAGTTCACGAATCACTTCTTCTTGTCCGACAATATCAAGCATCAGGTTTACGCCGTTCATGGCTGCCCAGTCAATAAATGCTTCATATTCATCCCAGTTCCAGAAGGACATCGTATAAGAGTACGTACAGAAGTTTAATGCATAGCGCAGATCATACTGCGTAGTTTTAATCACTGCTGTTCCAACCGGTACAAGCTCTTTCATATCGGTATTGCTGGCAAACAACGGATTATAATCTACTCTCGCATAATTTTTCAAGTAATAATTGAATCCGCTCGCCAATGCGATACCGTTATTACCGCGAATCACAATCGTGCCGTCAGCACCGTCTTTTACCTCATAAACATCTTGTCCGTTTAAATCAGAACGAAGCTCGAATACAAATGAGGATTTCCACTCATCACCGATTACACGACCTACCAAGTTAGAAGCTTCCTTCAAAACCTTTTCATTCGCATAATCCTGATCCTGTTCAAACTTATCCCATTCACTTTTCCAAGTGCTGTCTTCCCATGAAGTCACCTGAATCGCTGCTTTTTTCGGAACCGTTTGATTAATCTTTGTTCCGTAAATTTCAATATCCGCTAAATTCGTTTCATAGCTGTTAGAATTATAAGCCATATTGATACGTAAATACGCTGCTCTTTTTGATATATTATGCGTATCACCGGCAGCGGCAGCTGCTTTCGTATCCGTTTTTGAAACGATTTTATCATAATGACTTCCATCTGCGGAAGCATAAATATAATAATTGGAAAAAGAACCATCTACCAAATTAAAAATTTTAATTGATGTTAAATCATAAGTACCGTCTAATACAATATCGATGTAACGGCTATGATCGCTCATACGACTTTCATATCGCTCGGCTTCGCTGCTGCCTTCTCCGAGATGACTCATCGTTTTCCAATAAGTAGAATGATCACCGTCAATCGCATTGCTAATCGGATGATCTGTTGCCCCCTTCGCACTTATCTGGTCTGCAGTCAGATTTATTTTACCGCTTGCAGCCTTCGTATCGGTAAGCGTAAACACGCCTAACAACATGCTGAAGGATAATACAGATTTTACTAATTTGTTAAGTATCATACTCTCACCTCTCCACTTAAACTATAACAAAAAACACCTGTAAAAATATTGCATTCACTAAGAATATTTTGATTTTTTATTATTTTCAGATAAGAAAAAAACGAACCATTAAAGCAAAGCGTTGGTAAAGTAGAGTTATGAGAGAATATAGTATATAATTATATTGCCAAAC
>QZED01000036.1 GCA_009917405.1 bacterium c-19
TTTCTTATTACCATTAGAAACTACAAGTTTTTTGATAATGTCATATTTTAATTGTTCATTCATTCTAAGATACACCTTTCTCATAATAACCTCACTTTCTCATGAGGTCTTATTTTACTTCATCCTTTAGGACAAAATCAATTTCGTTACATTAAGACATTATCATTTTCGATTCATACAGACGGTGAAACCATCGTTTCCGTATCGCACTTAAAGAGCACTTGTGATATAATTAAAGGTGAGGTGATTTTGTGTCGATAATAGAGGAATTAAATCCACAACAGAAAGAAGCGGTGCTGTGCAATGATACTCATTTGCGTATTATAGCCGGAGCCGGAAGCGGAAAAACACGAGTTGTAACAACAAGGATTGCTTATTTGATCGACACATGTCATATATGGCCGAATCAGATCTTGGCAATAACCTTTACCAATAAAGCAGCCAAGGAGATGAAAGAGCGAGTATTTGCGCTGCTCGGCGATATTGCGCTTGGAATTCAAATATCAACAATTCACTCTTTTTGTGTTCGTTTATTAAGAGAAGATATTTATGAACTCGGCTATCCCCGTAACTTTACAATCTTAGACAGTGACGATCAAAAAAGCATTTTAAAAGAAGCATATCGAGAATATGACATCGATGTAAAAAGCTACAGCTATGCAAATGTACTGAGCTATATTTCACACAATAAAACGCAGTTCGTAGATCCTGATACTGCGATGGCAATGGCAGGAACATGGCAATCGGAAAAAATAAAAGCACAGGTGTATGAGTTTTATCAAAAACGCCTTCAGGACATGATGGCATTAGACTTCGACGATCTGTTGTTGTTTACACATCGACTGTTAAAGAATTATGAGGATATACGCTGTAAATGGCAGCGTCGTTTTCAATATATCCATGTGGATGAGTTTCAGGATGTTGATAATCTGCAATATGATATTATCAAATATCTTTGCGGAGATACAACCCTTTTATGTGTAGTCGGAGATCCCGATCAAACGATCTATACATGGCGCGGGGCGCAGGTCGATATTATTATGAATTTTGAAAAGGACTTTGCCGACTGCAAAACTGTTATTTTGAATGAAAACTATCGCAGTACACAGGCGATCCTAAACGGAGCTAATGCATTGATTTCACACAATGAAAATCGCATTGAAAAGGAGCTCTTTACCCGCAATACCGGTGATGAAAAGATCGTCCATTTTACAGCGCTGGATGACTATAATGAACCGGTGTGGGTGGCATCAAAAATACGTATGCTGCATCAAAACGGCATCGATTTTAAAAACATTGCGGTATTATATCGCAGTAACTATTTATCCAGATCATTAGAAAAAGCGATGCTGGATGCGAATCTTCCTTATCGTATTTACGGTGGAATACGGTTCTATGACCGTGCTGAAATCAAGGATGCACTCAGCTATCTGCGGCTGCTTACGCAAAGCAATGAAGCGGATCCAAAAGAAAAATTTAAGGATTTGGCTGTAAGACGAGTGATCAATTCGCCGCGGCGAGGTGTCGGAAATAAAACGATGGAGCAGCTGGAAATGATTGCAAAGGAACATGATACGAATCTTTATGAAGCATGTAAATTGTTTCCGGGACAAAAGGGTAAGGCAGCACAGAATATTGCGGCTTTTGTGGAAATGATTGAAGCATGCCGTGCCTTGCGAGATACCGTCAGTATCGATTTGTTGTTACAGACGGTATTGGAAAAAAGTGGCTATATGCAGATGTTGGAAAACGAAAAAGAAATCGAGCGCATAGAAAATATCAAAGAATTAATGCACGATATGGAACTGTTTATCCAAAATGATCCGGAAGCGACTTTGGATGAATATATGCAGATGATTACTTTATACACCGATAAAGAAGAAGATACCGCTGATGCACAGTTTGTTTCGCTGATGACGATTCATGCGGCAAAGGGCTTGGAGTTTGATTATGTGTTCGTATACAGCTTATGCGACGGTATTTTTCCAAACGAGCGTAGTGTGAATGAAGGTGGCAAAGCAGCGATGGAAGAAGAGCGAAGGCTTGCTTATGTTGCCTTTACACGCGCTAAAAAACAGTTGTTTCTGAGTGATGCGCAAGGATACAGTTATATGCTTGATCGAATAAAATCAACATCCGGCTTTGTAAAGGAAATTCCCGAAGAATATCGCGAAGAGGTCGGTGCTAAGCCGTATACGAACTCTTATCAAGGTGTTCAGCAAATTAAGAAGCAGCAATTCGGAATCAGTGCGCAGGACTTTTTAAAATCACAAAATGTCAGAGCGCAGGCACAGAAACAAATACCGGTAACCGCGAATCAAACAAACAGCTCCGGACAAAAGCAAGGGAAGCTGCATAAAGGTGATGCGGTGGTACATACTGCCTTTGGAGAAGGCGTCATAGTGAATATCAAAGACGGATTGGCGACAATTGCTTTTGAAGCAAAATTCGGAATCCGCAAAATTATGGCGAATCATCCTTCCCTATCAAAAAAATAGGAGGATCGTATGGAAAAAGAACAAGCAGAAAAAAGAATCACGGAGCTTCGTGAAATTATAAATCGCTTATCTTATGAATATTATGTGTTGGATCATCCCAGTGTCGATGATCGTGAATATGATCGCTATTATCAGGAACTGCTGCAACTGGAAGAAGCCTTTCCGCAGTTTGCGGATGCGAATTCACCGACGCAGCGTGTTGGAGGAACTGTATTAGAAGGATTCTCCAAGGTAACACATAAGCGCATGATGCTAAGTCTCGGGAATGCATATAATTTAGAAGATTTAGAAGCATTTGATCAGCGAGTGCGTAATGAAGTGGAGCATCCTCGCTATGTTTGCGAATTAAAAATAGACGGATTGGCGATGTCGATCCTTTATCAAAATGGACGCTTTGTACAAGCAGTGACACGCGGTGATGGTACTGTGGGTGAAGATGTCAGTGCCAATGTAAAAACGATTAAGTCAATTCCGATGAATATTGATATGAGCGGTGAAGTGGAATTGCGCGGTGAGGTGTACATGCCGAAGCGAAGCTTTGAGCAGCTGAATGAACAACGAGCGCAAAACGGTGAAGATCTGTTTGCGAATCCGCGTAATGCGGCAGCCGGCAGTATTCGTCAATTAGATTCTGCGATAGCGGCAAGCCGCCGATTAGATGCTTTTTGGTATTACTTTGTGAATGCGTCCGAATATGGTATTTTGACCCATCATGAAGCAATGGACAAAATGGATCAACTGCATATCCGCACCAATCAAGAACGTCAGCTTTGCGAAAATATTCAACAGGTGTGGGAATATATTCAAACGATGAGTGAAAAACGCAATTCACTTCCTTATGAAATTGACGGAATCGTGATTAAGTTAGATCAATTATCAGATCAGGAACACATGGGTTATACGGTTAAAACGCCGAGATGGGCAATCGCATATAAATTTCCGGCTGAGGAAGTATCAACAAAGCTTTTGAATATTGTGCTGACGGTCGGCAGAACGGGACGCATTACGCCAAATGCCGTATTGGAGCCGGTACGCGTAGCGGGAACGAGTGTGTCGGCTGCGACATTGCATAATGAGGATATGATTAAGCAAAAGGATGTCAGAATCAATGATACGGTGATCATCAGAAAAGCCGGTGATATTATACCTGAGGTTGTTCGTTCCTTAAGTGAAAAGCGTGACGGTACACAAGCTCCTTATGTGTTTCCGAGCAACTGCCCGATTTGTGATTCAAAATTAGTGCGCTTTCCCGATGAAGCGGCGCATTATTGCATCAATCAGGATTGTCCGGCGCGAGTTGTCGAAAGCATGATTCACTTCGCAAGTCGTGATGCGATGGATATTGATACTTTAGGTGATAAAAAAATTGAATATTTTCATAAGCACGGTTTTTTAAATACGATTGAGGATATTTATCATCTGCATGAGCGAAAGGACGAATTGCTGGAACTGGAAGGTTTTCAGGAAAAAAGCGTACAGAAGCTGTTCGATGCGATCGAGGCAAGCAAAACAAAGCCGTTAGAGGATTTGATCTTCGGTTTGGGAATTCGACAAGTCGGTAAAAAAGCAGCAAAGCTTTTGGCAAAGCGCTATTTACAGATTGATGCATTGATGGAAGCTGATGAGGAAGCATTAACGGCACTGAAGGATATTGGCGAAATTACCGCAAAATCCGTTGTCGCATTCTTTGCGGAAGAACGCAATCAGCGATTGATTGCGCATCTGCGTTCCCTCGGTTTAAATATGACGACGGAAAAAGATACGGCGCTGGAAAGCAGCTTTACCGGTAAGACTGTTGTGCTGACCGGAACATTAACGCAGCTGACCCGTAAGGAAGCCAAAGCGATTTTAGAGCGTTTGGGGGCAAATGTCAGCGGCTCGGTATCCGCGAAAACCGATTTAGTCATCTATGGAGAAGCGGCAGGAAGCAAGCTGACAAAGGCACAGCAGCTGAATGTGGCGACAATGAATGAAGCTACCTTTATGGAAGAGGTGAATCAATATGAAAATGAATCATAAGCAGCTGTTTTGCGGACTTTGTGTCGGCATGTTGCTTAGCGGTTGTACGAAAACAGAAGAGAATATCGATACGATGATTGAAACCAAGGCATTGGAATCCGGTGAATACGGTACGACGCTGCCGTTTCAAAGCTCAAGTTCCCGACAGCAGCATCAGCTGCGCTCGGTTTCTTTGGTTGATAATCTTTATATCGGAACCGGTTTATTAAATTATGCGAAATCGCATTTTTCCGTCAATAATTATACAATTCAGGAAGGACAGTTTTTGATTTATGATGAATTAAGCAATTTATTAGGCAGGGAATCAGAGAATAATTCTGATGCGCTGAATCCTGCGAGCGGAACAAGCTTCGATACCGGCAACGGCAAGGTAAATGATCCGGTACTCGTCAGAGATATTTACGAGGTTGATTTTATTCGCAGCAAAGAAACAAGAGGAATTGCATTGGCGCTTGTATTAAACGGCTATGTCGGAGATAAAGAAATAAAAATCAGCGATGAGCGACTTCAGGCATTCGGTGAGGAGGCGGCGCGCAAGCTTGTGACTTATCTGCGCAAAATGCCGGAAATCGGTGATTCGATGCCGATTTATATCGCCTTATATAAAAACACTTCGGCGGAAAGTACGCTACCGGGCAATTTCTTCTCCGAGGCATACTTTGAGGGAAGAAGCGCGAGCTTTTCTTCAATTAAGGAACAATGGGTCATGTTTCCCGGAGAGGAAGCCAGCAAGCTGGACAATTCTACGGTGGCGCAGTTTACGCAGATCAAAAACGCATTTGCGAATTTTCTGCCGGATGATGTCAGTATGATTGGCAAAGGCAAATTTACCGATAACAAATTATCTGAGTTACATATTACGGTGGAGATGTATGCGAAAACAGCCACAGAGGCATTGTCACTGACCCAATATTTAAAATCCTTACTGTCAACCTTCTCCTCATTAGACTATAAGCTTTTGGTTGAGGTGCGCTGTCAGGATATTACGATTGCGACCATGGTACGCTTTATCGGTGATAAAGATGTGGAAGTAAATACATTGTTATAGGAGGAAAACGAATGGATAAGGAATATTTTCAAACACTCGCAAAACAGCTGATGTTTCATATCAGTGAGGAAGAAGCCGAGCAGCTGCAAGAAGAGTTTGTGATTTTACAAAAGCAGATTGCACTGTTGGAAAGAATCGATACGGAAAATGTAAAAGAGATGGTCTATCCGTTTGAAGCGGAAACAGCGTTTTTACGCGAAGATGAAATCACACATACGATTTCCCGCGAGGCTGCGTTAAGCAACGCACAGGCGGTAATGGCAGGGCATGTTCATGTGCCGAAGGTGGTGAAATAATGGATATTAAAACAATGAAAATGCAGGATGTAAAAACACGCGTTTATGATGCGATTGAGAAAGCTAAGCAACTGCAACCGAAATTGAATGCGGTTGTGACTTTTGTCGATGTCGAAGAACAGCTTGAGGCATTGAAACAAATCCCGAGTGACGCGCCGTTGTACGGAATTCCAGTGGTATTGAAGGATAATGTAAATACCAAAGGGATTTTGACAACTGCGTCTTCACGTATTTTAAGTAATTATATTCCGGTATATGATGCGGCAATCTGCGAAAAGTTGAAAGCGAACGGCGCAATCATTATTGCGAAAGCAAGCATGGATGAGCTTGGTATGGGAGGCACCAATCTGTCTGCGTACAGTGGTCCGGTACATAATCCATACGATACGACAAGAATTTCCGGCGGTTCCAGCGGCGGCAGTGCGGTATTATGCGCGGCAGGAGTCGCTCCGCTGACAATCGGTACCGATACTGGTGACAGTATACGTAAGCCGGCTGCGTATAACGGTGTGATCGGCGTAAAGCCGACTTACGGCAGAATTTCGCGCTACGGAATTATTCCTTATGCGTCCTCTTTGGATCATGTCGGATATTTTACGACAACGGTTGCGGATGCGGCAGCGGCGCTTCATGTACTGGCAGGACGTGATGATCGTGATATGACTACCGGCAATGAACCAGTACCGGCTTATGAATCGTTAATTAATGATGATATTCACGGAAAGCGCATTGCGGTGATTGATAATATTATTGAAGCGGTAAAAGAGGAAGCGATCGTACAAAGCTTTGAGTCATTGCTTACAAAGCTTGAAGAACGCGGCGCTGTCATTGAACACGTGCGTTTGAATGATGAGCTGCTTTCCGTGTTATTACCGACCTACTTTATTATTGCGAATGCGGAAGCGACTGCCAATCATTCCAATCTTGACGGAATTCGCTTCGGTGTGCGTGAAGCCGGAGAAAGTGTGGAAGAGGTAATGATTAACTCACGCACCAAAGGTTTCTCATCGAATATCAGAAAGCGTTTTGTGATCGGAAGCTACTCGCTATTCGTAGAAAATCAAGACAAGCTGTTTCGCAAAGCACAAAAGGTGCGTCGTTTAATCGTCAATGAGGTAAAGGCGGTATTGGATCAATACGATATGATTTTAACAACCGCTGCGCCGACAATCGCACCTCATCCCGAGGACAGTGTGGATGAAGCATTAAGCGATACTTATTTAATTGCGGAAAATCATATGATCATCGGTAATTTTACCGGTTATCCGTGTATGACCATGCCGTGCGGCTTCGTTTCCGATATGCCAATCGGTATTCATATGATGGCTAAGCCGTACTGTGAACAGGAACTGTTTAATATCGGCTCTGCGATTGAAGCCGAAACCGGTTTAAAAGGAATCACTGCGGAGGTGAAAGCATGAATTACGAAACAGTTATAGGAATTGAAATTCATTGCGAATTAAAGACAAAAACAAAGATGTTTTCGGGAGCGCCGGTTTCTTTCGGGGCAGTTGCGAACAGCTGTGTCAATGAAATTGATTTAGGACATCCGGGGACGATGCCTTGTGTGAATAAAGATGCTGTGCGTTTGGCAGTTATGGCGGCAACGGCACTTCATTGTGAAATTGATCCGTTAGTCAAGTTTGATCGTAAAAACTATTATTATTCCGATTTACCGAAGGGTTTTCAGATTACGCAACAATTTCATCCAATCGGCAGCGGCGGCTATGTCGAGATTGAAACCGATGCAGGAAAGAAACAAATTCGCCTGAATCGCATTCATATGGAAGAAGATACCGCAAAGCAGTTTCATAATGAAGAAGGCACCTTGATTGATTTCAATCGTGCCGGTACGCCGCTTGTAGAAATCGTATCGGAAGCCGATATGCGCTCGGGTCAAGAAGCGGCTGCCTACGTGGAAAAGCTTCGTTCCATCTTAAATTACCTCGGTGTCAGTGATGTAAAAATGGAAGAAGGAAGTATGCGTTGTGATGTCAATATTTCGCTTCGCGAAGCAGGAAGCACAGAATTCGGTGTCAAAACCGAAATAAAAAACCTGAATTCGATTGCGAACATTTCAAAGGCAGTGGATTATGAGGTAGCGCGTCAAAGCGAAATCTTAAATGCAGGCGGCACGATTGTTCAAGAAACGCGTCGTTTTGATGAAGCATCTAAAGCAACCGTATCCATGCGTAAAAAAGAAGGAAATGTCGATTATAAATACTTTCCTGAGCCGAATATTTTACCGATTCGTTTAGACGCGGAGTGGATTGCCGATATTCAAGCGCATTTGCCGGAGCTACCCGATCAGCGTAAGGCACGTTATATGAGTGAATACTGTCTTAATGATTATGATGCGAGCGTGCTTGTAAATAATCGCGAACTGGCAGAATTCTATGATGAAGTATGCCGTCATACGAAAGAATATAAAACGGCGGCGAACTGGACGATCGTTGAATTGACTGCGGCATTGAATAAATCGAATCGAAAACTTGAGGATCACCCGTGTGACCCGAAGCATTTGGCTGATATGATTCAAATGATCAAATCCGGTGAAATTTCCTCCAAGCAGGCGAAAACGGTATTTGAGGAAATATTGCAGGGCAAGGATCCGCAGAGTGTCGTTGAAGAAAAAGGCATGAAGCAGATGTCTGACGGCGCCGAACTGTTAAAGTTAGTCAATGAAGTGCTTGATAATAATCCGAAATCAATCGAGGACTTCAAAAACGGTAAGGATCGCGCAGTTGGTTTCTTAGTTGGACAGGTCATGAAAGCTTCAAAAGGTACCGCAAATCCGGCAATGACCAATCAATTAATCAAGCAGGAATTAGCAAAACGATAAGCCTCTCATGAGGCTTTTTGTATGATTATTACCCGGGAAATGATCTTTGAGTAAGCATACATAAACATAAATGATTATTGTTTATTCTGTTTATATCCTTGATAAATATGCTCTCGATGATATGCCAAAAACAGCTTCCGCTCATGATTTAACAATTCGTTCGGCAACTGAAAATCAGCATTCAGCTGATATGCATCTGCGTTTTTTGTTAAGAAAGATTTTAATGCATCACTGATCAGCAGCCTTCCTTGATCACTGAAGCTGATATATCCCTGATCAAATAAAAAATCATGGTTACGGCATAGCAGTAATCCGTTGTGATAATCCACCACCTCATAAATATGCGCACAGTCTCGAAACGGCTTAATATGCGAAGCAATTAACATATGCGATAAATTGATTCGGCACAGCACGCATTGATGCTCGCACTCATGAAACAGTGTATCCTTATAAAAAACTTGCAGTCCCTTGACTGCTTCACGTTCACTCGGTACACCGAAAACAGGCAGCTGTTTTACGATCATTTCCATTTGCGGATAGTCAATCGGTTTCAGCGTTTCATTTTTATAAGTCAGTGTTTCCTTATGCTGATCAAGGATATGCTTTGTATAAAAAGCGCATAAACACGTGGAAATTAATAATGATTTATTCACTCTATATTCACCAATTATTGTAAAAATATGATTGCGATATGCTTTATCTATGATATAATTATGATGTTCTGATAGAAAGAGCGATGTCTTTGTCAAGAGTGAAAAACTGATCGGATCAAAATGCGTTGATAACCATGTGTCGGTGCATGAATGATCCAGACACACCGGAAGCACCCGCTGATATCCCCCGCAGCGGTAAAGGCATTCAAATAATGCCAAGGCTTCCAGCGCACTTGATGAATCTGCCTTCGCAAAAACGGTGGCACATGCGGTCAAATCGATGCCGTTTTCGGTATCTTTTAAAAAATGATACTTACGCAGATAGGAACAAACCTGCGGTAATAAATGAATGGTTTCTTTGTTTTCATCAATTAATTCGTTACGCAGAAGTATTTCTAATTCATCATAAGAAATCGCATGAATCTCAATGATATCTAAGATGGATAAGCATTTTTTAAAAAAAGCTTTATTCAAGGTAATCCCTCTTTTCATGCCTATATTATGTGCATAAACCGAGGAAAAAACAAAAGATTTCGATAAAAATTATTATCAGACAAAAAAATTTTTGTATAATGACATCGTTTGCGTGTATTCGACAAAACAAAACAATTACAATGTAGAAGCATAAGGAGGAAAAACTATGAAAGGACCAGGCATTAAAGATTACTTACAAGTAATACAAGACAAAAAAGCGGAAGCCTTGAAACAAGGGCAGACTGAAATGGAAATCAACTCAAAGGAGCTTCATGCGGAGGTATCACCTAATCATGCGACGATGCCGACCTGTTGTCAAGCAATTTATAAGCTGATGCTTGAGGGCGATGAAATCTTACAGCGACCTAAGGGATCAACCGGCTTCGGCAGTCATTTAACGGTACGTTTCCATTTGGAAAATATGGAGAATCGTGTACAGATGTATCCGGGCAAGAAAAGAGGTCGTCCGGCGAAAAGCGATGAAGAAAAATTAGCGGCACGCAGAGCTAAAATGAAACGCAATACCGAAGATCTGACGAATTTAATTAAAGCATGGCTGAATGAACATGGGTGGAGCTATGAAGAAAACAAAGGTGTTTTAGAAGCTTTCAATGGCGATAAAAAATGGGTAATTAACGTACAGGGGATTAAGCGCGGAAGAAAGCAAACTTTACCGGTAAAATTAGGTGAAGTGATTAAGCATATTGATGATTTGAATACACATTACAGTATGGCTTTTAATGATTCACTTACGTATCGTCGTCAATGGAATGAAATTCCGGCAATGGTAAAAGAGCGCTTAAATATGAGTGTAATTTTAGCTGATAAAAAAGGTAATATTACAGAACTATAATGGGTAGGCTTCATGGGAGGAGATCTTGTGAAGCTTTTTTATATTTGAAAGATGCTTTTTTCAGAAATCAATAACTTTTGTTTAAATTTGATTGAATATAACTATTGCATAGGTAAGAATATTTTGATTAAGTAAGCTTTTTGATTGGATGTTTGATCAAAAAGTTTTTTTATTACGAATGACTTTTTATAAATATCGTTCTGTTTGAATGCTTTATCGATAAACTGTTTTGTTTTACGGATCGATGACATTTGGTTTGTATATGAAATTGTAAGATTAATAATCATTAATGACACTGGTTTTATCTAAATTATTTTTGTAAAAAGGGATTTTGTTTCATAATATAAGTTTTATGAAAAATGTTTAATGATGTAATATAAATGAATAATTGATAAATTTTGTAAAAAACAAGCGCTAATATAGAACTATACGGCTGTTTTTAGAAAAATAATAAAATTTATCGAAATTAGCATTGACATAGAAATGTAATTATACTATTCTAAAATAAAAGGAAGTGATTTTATGAGCGATATGATCTTAGAGGATTTAATCGAACTGGTGAAGCAGGGAAATGAACAAGCTTTTCAAGAGCTTTACCGTCGATTTTATAAAAAAGTTTATTATGCCGCTTTAAAAATCACCGGAAATCAAGCTGATGCGAAGGATATTACCCAAGAGACCTTTATTCAAGTTCATAAATCAATCACTTCATTAAATGATAATGCTTTATTTGTACAGTGGGTGAATCGCATTGTAGGCAGTAAAGCGAGCGATCTGTTCCGAAAGAATAAAACGACAATCTTACCTAAGGATCACGTATTGTTTCAGACCAAGCAGGAAGAGCGAAAAGCATTTATACCGGAAGCGAGTCTTCATTTTAATTCCGATCATGAATTATTGGATTATTTTATGAGTACGATCGATGAGCGTTATCGGACTGTTTTAGTTATGCGTTATTTTTCTGAATTGAGCATTGCGGAAATTGCACAGGCATTGAATATACCGGACGGTACCGTGAAAACAAGATTGAAGCGAGGACGCGAAGTATTAAAGGATTTGATTTCCTCTTATCAAAACCGAGAGGATGTAAAGCTGAACTTTAAAAGTGCCGATCTTACGGCTGTGTTAAGCGGTTATTTTTTGTATGATTATGCCAATACCAAAGTGACAATCCCGTTTTTTCAATCATGGAAAATGAATGTGCCGAGATTTCGCTCTTTGCGTTTTTCTACTGTATCTGTATGTGTGGCTTTATCAGCCGTTATCGTTTTTTGCGGCGGTAAGATTCTACAACTTTCAAACATCGGTAATGATGCGAGTACCGTTTATGAAATAGAGAAAAGCCAAAAGTTCGGTCCCGTCGCTTATGCGGGCGCTTCTTTAACGAATCCTGAGGATGCGTATTATACTTTGACTTTATTTGCGCATTGCGAGAAAGAAATGAAGGAAAAGGAATTGGCTGATTTGTTGGCAATCAAACCGTTGTATGAGGAATTAAAGCGTTATCAAGGTGTCTATTGGCAAATGTTGCGTTATCGTGGTTGGGATACAGAGTTTGAACAATGTTTCGGTGAATAATATATTTTTTGTTTGTCTTGTAAGTGTATTAAATGACGTTTACAATATCTTTTATATTACTTTTATGTTAGAAATCAATACTTTTTTTTGATTATTTTATTTCTTTATCTTGCGGTATTTTATTAAAATAAAAAAATTTTTAAAATAATCCGATATTTTTGAAACCGATTTGAATCTTGTTCCGTCTGATTGATACAAAAGGGTGCAGTCTGCCTTTTCAGCAGCTGTTCGGTATGTGAAACACAGAAGGTATTTCTATATGATCAGAGGATGATCGTTGAATAAATGATACTTTAATAAAATACATCTTTTATTTGTTTTTTATTGAATGACAAGTAATTGAAAGAAGAAAGGAGTTATACGAGATGTGATTAAAAATGGTGCGGTAACAGAAAACAGTCAATTGTGCACTTCAAACGAATGGTCTTTTAACGAATTCCATTTATTGTTATGTGGGAAATACACAGTATGATGACAGTAGTTTGAAACTATGCAATTACTTAATTAACAATGGTCAGATCCATCCTTATCACAGGTAATTGGGACACATACATTGACTTGTTTAAAACAATATGAGAATGGATTGGTAAGTGTGTTGGACGGAGTTAATACGTGGGCTTATACAATGCTAAAGAATATACGCGTACTACTCTCACGGGAAAGAAAGCATTTTTACCATTAATAATATCTGGTTAACATTGCTTACGTTTATAGATGAAAGAGAAAGGGAGTGTGAAATTATGTGGAAAAAATCAATGATTGCCTTAATCACTTTTATCAGTGTTATTTCGATCGGATTTTCTGCTAAAGGAATTATGGACACTATTAAGGGATTTAGTCCTTCCTTTGTGTTGAGTAAAGGGTCTAAAATAATTATCGGACAGTATAACGGTACCTCTCATGTATGGGATGTAGGTAAAGTGAACTCTGATCATTACATTTTAATGTCAACGCTTGGTTTAGGAAATTTTCCTATTTATGATGATTCAATAAAATCACAATGCGTATATCATTCAAGTAGTAAAAAATATTTGTATTGTCCGGTTACTAAATTAAATGAAGAAATTAATACAATATCTTTTTCATCACTGGAAACTCCGGTCATTAAACGTTCTGTATTTATTCCTACGATAGAGGAAGCGGAAAACGGCGGTACTTTAGGTATGACAGCGCAAGATCAAGCATTTCAAGATAACGGATCCTTTTGGATAGACGGCAGTGTGAATATACATGCTTATACAACTGGTGCGTATGGTTATCGGCTCATGAGTGTTCAAATGATCGGACAAGCTGCGAATTTTCCGACTATAAAATCATTTTATAGAGATACAAATACACCGATTCCGGCAGGGAATCGTATATCTTATGCGATGGCTACCAATAGCGGAAAGGCGATCGCATCAGGTTTACGTCCTTATATATCCATGTTCAATAAAGATATTGTATTTGCGGCGGCACCTAAATATACAAACGGGGCATTACATGCCTACAGTATGACAACCGGTCCTTTAGGAAACAAGGTGACAACAGATGCCATGGTGCTAAGAATTAAAAACACGAACATGAGCGCTCAATTGGTAGATATACAGTCTTTATCGGGACAGTCGAAAACTCAATATACACAGAACGGCACTGTTTCTCTACGAATTACGGCAAACAGTTATCAGAATTCTCATATATCTGTTTTATTTTACGATGCATCAACTCACGCTTTGAAGTATTATAAGATGCTTGAAACGACAAAAGATGGTACAAACAGCTATGAGTTGGATTTAACGGGAGTACCGATCGGGAAGTATGAACTGGCGATATTAAATGAGGATACATCTTCTACATCGAGACCGGTTTATTCCTCTGATATATCAGACACAAAGCCGCTTGAGATCATAGCACCTTTGAAAAGTGTGACAGTGAAACCAAATACTAATTTAGTGTATGATCAAAATGTGTTTGATACGGATCCTGTTGCGACGATAACGAGCAGCGGCGGCGCCCAACCGATTTCCTTTACTTTGTTAAGTGATACTTCGGTTGCGGGACATGAAAATGATTATCAGTTATTCGCGATTACAGAGAGCAATCAAATTGTTATAAATAATACTGAGGGATTAACTGCGGGTGACTATTACTTTAAGGTAAATGGTATTGATGCGAACGGGGATCCGACTGGCGGGGTAAACAGCAGCGTTGTGCGTATAACCGTAGCGAAGAAAGCCTTGACGATTGCTTTTGATGATCCAAGTACGACCAAGAAATCAATGGTCGATGCGGTAACAGCTTGGAGTGAAACAGCGACAGCTACACCAAGTACGGGAGTGAAAATTACTTATTCCAAAACAGGCGGATTCTCAAGCTTGATTGAAATTGATTCGGAAACAGGACAAGTTACTTATAACGGAAATAATGCATTTAATAAGGTGACGATTCGGGCAACGGCTGATGATGACCCAAGTTCGGGCAATGATAATTATGATCCTGTATATGCAGAAAAAGAAATTGTGATCTATCGTGCTTTAGATGCCATATTGACACCGGACAGTGCTTCAAGTGATACAGCAACACCAACCTTTACGGCAAGTCAAGCAAATGTAAAGGGAAACGGAGTGATCGGAACAGTACAAGGAACCGAAGGTACTCCTGATACAATCGGCGGTACACAAACGACATATCGATATGAAATTATCGACGGACAAGATTCAGGAATGTTTCAAATTACTACAAGTTCCAACAAGGGAACGATTAAAGTAAAAGCAGGCTCTGAATTAGGAGTGGGAAGCTATCATTTTACGGTAAGAGTGTCAGATAACTGGAGCAGTAAGGATATTGCAGTGACAGTGAATGTCGGAGTAGCGGGAGCGGAGAACTTACAATTCTATGAAACAAGTGCGGCAGTCAATATGATCACTTCAAAAAGTGTCAAGGTAACGGATACAAATGTCGCAGTATTCGCATGTGTAAAGGGCAGTACGAATACGAATCCGGTAAAATACAAAATAAAAGACGGATCAACGAATGTGATTGAAATCAATGAAAACAGCGGAGCGGTTACGATTCACGGAGTCGGAACAGTAACGATTGTGGCAGAGAAACAAGGAGCCACAGGACAGGCAGATGCATATGCGGAATTAACCTTTACGGTAACGGCAGGCACGCAAAACTTTATCTATACAGACAATGCCGGAAATGAATTGCCGAAATCAGGAAGTAATTACAGTGCCAAAAAAGAAGTATATGAACCAAACAAGACGTTCCAATTATATACGGCAGGAAACCCGACAGGAAGCATAGTAAGCTATCAACTAAAAGCAGGAAGTCCTACTGATGTGATCTCAGTAGACGCAAGCGGTTTAGTAACAATATTAAATGCCAGTCTCAATGCTCAAATGGGAAAGGTAATCGTACAAGCGACAAGTCATGATCCGAGTGGTAATTATAGTGATAAAACAATCGAATTACCGATCAATATTGATAAAGGCACAAGAGTAATTACATTCGCAGATGATCCGATTTATGTAGTGAACGGAAGTGGAAGTGTGACACCAGTCGTTGAAGTAGATGGAGTAGTCGATACATCAGGAGATGTATTGATTGAGG
This sequence comes from bacterium c-19, assembly GCA_009917405.1. Classification (GTDB taxonomy): domain Bacteria; phylum Bacillota_I; class Bacilli_A; order Erysipelotrichales; family Erysipelotrichaceae; genus C-19. The sequence goes on from QZED01000036.1 coordinate 15,856, forward strand.
TAGACAGTAACGAAGACGGCTCGATCGCATGGACGAATGACAATAAAACGATTGAATATGAATATACAGAATCAAGTCCGAAAGATATCAAGATTCATGCGACGAAACCGATGGATCGAAACTACAAAGTAGCGGAAGCCGACGGAACGATTCATATCATGGGACCTGATGAGAATGTACTGGCAATCACAAGTCCGGGTAAGATTACGTATGGCGATCACTTTACAATCAAGAGTACACAATTTGATGCGGACAGTACGAATGTGCAATATACCTTTGAGATTGACGATACGACGTATGTATCAAACCCGACGGTAAACGGTAATATCGCTGAGTTTGATGCATTAAAAAACAGCGGAAGTAAGAAAACGACAATCACAGTGACAAGAACGGCAGACGGCGAATCACCGTTAAGTAAAAAAGTGCAGGTCACAGTGTTGCCGAAAAGTATCACAATAACGATTGATGATCAAGAGAAGTACAAGGGAGAACAAAATCCACAATTAACCTATCAAGATTTTAAGAATCAATTAGTCACGTGGAATGGTGTACAGGATGTGATTCAAGAAAACGATATTAAGTTAAGTACGACAGCGAAAACAAATAGTGAAGCAGGGAATCATCTCATCAAGGGAGACAGCACGACGTTAAACAAGACTTATCCAAACTACAGCTTTACCTTTAAAGAGGGAACACTGACTATCAAGGAAGATAATATCGAAGATGATTGGTATCACTTAGAAATCAATGATGGAAACAACACAGCTTATACAGGAAAGTGGACGAATCAAGATGTAAACATCATCAGTGATCACGCAGAATATATCAACTTGTCGCTGGATCAAAGCACATGGAATCCAAATCAAGTAACCGCAAGCAAAGAGGGAGAAACAAACCAAAGCTTTTGGATGAAAAAGGACAGTGGGGCAATTACAAAAGAGAAACAAGAAATTATCAAGATCGATAAAACAGCGCCCAAAGTGAAAGGAATCAAGGCAAAGGATACAAACAATAAGCTACAAGATATTATTAACAAACTAAGTGGCGGAATCTTCTTCAAACCGGGAACTTCATTTGAGATTACAACAAGTGATGCGAAAGACGACTTAAAGGTCAGTGGCACCAAGGACATAACTTATAAGGTCTATAAGCTTGATACCGTTGCTCGAGCAGGTGAGGAACTAATTAAAGAGGGGAAATTGACTGTCACAAAAGAAAAAGCAAGTATTACAATCAGTGAAACAACAGGCAAATATAAAGTATGTGTGATTCCGACAGACAACGCAGGTAATACGAATACCGAAAGCTGTCATGAAGTAGAACTGAAGAAAATTGACGTCGATGTGGATGGAGACGGGAAACCTGATTTCAATGATCCGGACAGAGATGGATGTCCCGATCTAAACATTAAATGGAAAGATCCAAACGATGAAGAAACATGGATTGTGATCAATGGAGATCGAGATTACGATGGGATCCCTGATTTAAATATCGACAGTGACGGTGATGGAAAACCTGATTTGAATATCGATACAGATCATGACGGCAAACCTGACTTAAACTTGGTAATTTTAAAAAAATCAGATTGGAAACCGACCAAGTGCGTCAAAGAAGATATTGATAACGGAATCTTAGAAGAATACTGCACAGGCACAAGTGTGAAAGCAGTAATCAATATTGATACGGATGATGACGGTATTCCGAATATCAATATCGATAATAAAGGCGATTTCAAACCACATATCAATATCTCAAAAGACGGAAAGAATCCAATCGTTAATATCGCTGTGATTCATGACTGGAAACCTGAATTGAATAAAGCACTTAACAGCTTTCAATTCGATACAATGGCAATCGATGAGAAGAAAGATGTGTTATTAAATATCGATACTGACGGTGACGGACGTCCCGATGTGAACATTGATTTAGACGGAGACGGTAAGCCTGATATTAATGTCGACACAAATTTTGATTGGATCCCTGACATTGATATCGACAGTGACGGAAATGGTGAACCTGATATTAATGTCGATATGGATCAAGACGGGAAACCGGACAAAAACATTGTAGAGATTACCGAATGGAAACCGGAAAAAAATATCGACGGAGATACGCCTTATGATACAATGGAATTTCCTCAGCCGGAAGAACCTAAAGATCCAAAGCCTCAGGATCATCCCAAAGACGTACAGGGCTATTATCATCCGAGCGATGACAATACACTAAAAAATTCTATCGGCGGAGCTTTAACCGGAGATGAAACAAATATCATGTACCATTTATGCTTTATGGGACTTGGAATCGGTATCATGATTTATCTCTGTTCTCGATTTCACAACCAAACAATACAATAATAAATAAATGGATCACATATTTTCAGGCAGGCACTTTCATCAAGAAAATGTCTGCTTTTTCCGCTGAAAAAGCTTATAATCATCTGTTTATAATCGGCTTTATCTTTAGAAAAGGTCGTAAAAATAAGATTTTGAACATATATATAAATAGGTGATAATATGAATAAAAAACGATGGTGGATTATCGCATTATCCTGTATTCTGTTATGTGGTGCCGTGATTCAGATTCATGCGCTGGTAAAGTCTGAAAGTTTACCTTTGGACGGGGTGGTAATTGTAGTAGATCCCGGACATGGCGGAAAAGATGAAGGTGCACAAAAGGAAAATGTCAAAGAGGCTAAAATCAATCTTGCCATCTCATTAAAGTTGAAAGGCGAGCTGGAAAAGCAGGGGGCGACAGTCGTGCTAACAAGAGATGGAGCCTATGATTTAGCGAGTGAAGGCGCTCGTAATCGTAAAAAAGAAGATATGAAAAAGCGGGTCGATATTATTAATGAAGAACGTGTCGATTTATTCTTAAGCATTCATTTAAACGCCTATCCTAATGTAGCGATACACGGCGGTCAGGTCTTTTATCAAAAAAACAATGAAGCCGCAAAAGCATTTGCCGATATTATTCAAAAGCGAATGAATGATTTGAATCAAACTGATAAAAAAAGCAAAACCGGTGACTATTATATATTAAATGAGACAAAACATTCCGGTATTTTGGTAGAATGCGGCTTTTTATCCAATGACAATGACCGCAATCAATTAAACACCGATGCTTATCAACAGAAAATCGCCAAGCTGTTAAGTGATGGTGTATGTGAATATTTAGAGGTGCTGTCTTTTTAAGCAATAGTAAGCATATGATGTCTTTTTTATTCACATCTTACCAGTGCTGAAACAATTATATCTTCTATGTCAAATACTTTTATAATCATTGTATTTGTAGTAAAATATAGAGGATATGAAGGATAAGTATTTAATGTATATTTATTATCCTTCTGTGAAGGATGTGAATGACTTGAAAAACATTAAAATCATTAATATCTGTTTTCTTATAATATTCTTATCAGTGATTTATGTCGGTTTCATAAAGCCAATAATAAAACCAATAGATGTAAATTATGCGGAAAATCGAACAGCGAATAAGCTACCGGTTTTCAGCTTTTCTGTTTTTCTTGATAAAAGTTTCCAAGATCAGTATGAAGCTGCGATTGCCGATCAGCTTCCTTTATCATCAAAGATGAAAAAAGCGGAGAAGACTTTGGAGCTTATTACTAAACTGAATTATTTTGAAATGAATGATGCACAGTTTCATAAAATTGACAGTGGATTATTATATAAGGATAATTATTTAATTTATACTCCGCGGGATTTTGGCAGTATAAAAGAAAAGCTGGATCAAAAAATAATGAATTTGAATGAAACAGTTGATCGTTTATCGAATGTTTCATTTAATCTGTATTATATTGAAAAAGATACCGATATGAATTTTGAAACAGGGGATCGTTTACAGGTATATGAGTATATGAAAGATAAACTGAATCAGCGTATTTCAACTGAGAAATATGCGATTGACAGTTTTGAGGAATTCCAATCATATTTTTATCAGAGTGATCATCATTGGAATCATAAGGGATCCTATCAAGCATATGGAGAAATTGTGCGATGGCTGGGTGATGAAGAGCCGATACAAAAATCAGATGAGATTTGCATGAATACGACATTCAGCGGTTCTAAGGCTGCCGGTATCGGCGGAAGTGCATTGTTAAAGGAACAGATGTGTGCGTATCGATTTGTATTGAAGCCTCATGATATTTATATAAACGGCAAAGCTGCTGATCGCTATGGAAATTATATGGATTATTTTGAAGTGGGTAAGGAATCGGGAAGCTACAGTGATTTTTACGGTGGCGATGCGGGTCTTTTGGAGTTTGATTATCATCAGGAAGATAAAGAGAATTTATTAATGATTGGGGAGTCTTACGATAATGCGATTAATGAATTATTAGCAAGTCATTTTAATCATACCTATAATGTGGATCTGCGCAATTATGAGCGTGAAAACGGCAAGCCGTTTAATTTGGATGCCTTTGTGACAGAGCATTCTATCGATCGTATTTTGTTAATCGGTAATATTGATTATTATGTAATGGAAGAATTCAATTTGAAAGGGGGAAATTAAATGTTATTCAGCAGTCTGACATTTCTGTTCTCTTTTCTGCCTTGTTTATTATTGCTTTATTTTATTGTGCCAAGACGCTTTATAAAGCTAAAAAATATGATTTTGCTTGTCTTCTCACTCTGCTTTTATGCATGGGGAGAACCGAAGTATATCATCTTGATGCTTGGTACGGTTTTGATCAGTTATCTGTTTGGTTTGGCGATTCATACCTACGGAGAAAAAGGACAGAAACAAAAGCAGCGCTTCGCCTTTGTGCTTTCTGTGATTGCGGTATTAAGCAGTCTCGTGTATTTCAAGTATATGAATTTTCTGTTGGCAAATGTGTCCTTTGTATTGCCGTTTGATTTTAAAACGACGAATATCATTTTACCGATTGGTATCAGCTTCTATACATTTCAGATCTTATCTTATTTGATTGACTTATATCGAGGAAAGCTGAAGGTACAGAAAAACTTCTTTCATTTAGCTTTGTATATCTCATTCTTTCCGCAGTTGATTGCCGGACCGATCGTACAGTATGAAACGATTGAAGATCAGCTGATGAATCGCAAAGAGAGCTTTGATAAGGTGATTAACGGCTTAGAACGCTTTATTATCGGTTTAGGTAAAAAGGTTATAATTGCGAATCAGACGGCAGTAATAGCGGATGCGATATATAACAGTCAAACATTGAACAATTATTCTTCCCTTGTATATATTGTGGGAATGCTTGCTTATACATTTCAGATCTATTTTGATTTTTCCGGCTACAGTGATATGGCAATCGGATTGGGAAAAATATTCGGCTTTGAATTCTTAGAGAATTTTAACTATCCGTATATCGCAAACAGTGTGACAGAGTTTTGGCGCAGATGGCATATCAGCTTGACGACATTTTTCAGGGAATATTTATATATTCCGTTAGGCGGTAATCGCGTATCAAAAGGAAAATGGGTCAGAAATATGCTTGTAGTATGGCTATTAACGGGATTATGGCACGGAGCGGCGTGGAATTTTATCCTATGGGGATTGTATTATTTCATACTGTTGTATTTGGAGAAAACGATATTAAAAGAGCCGTTGAAAAAGCTGCCTAACGCAGTGAAATACATATTGACCTTTATTAT
>QZED01000037.1 GCA_009917405.1 bacterium c-19
GGTTTCCATACTCTGTTTGAATTTGGATGCTTTAAAGAATCTATTCCATGCTCTAAGACTAATCGTGACCAATCTCTTACTTTATGTTTAAAGTTATGACTTTTTATTCCTTTCGGAGTTGGTGCATAGATGCCTTTCTCTTGATACAATTTTACACATTCTAACTTAAACTCAAAACTATACTTCATATTAAAATACCCTCCTTACTGGTTTGTCCAGTAAAGAGGGTACATATCATTATGGAGCAGTCTTTTAAATTATATATATCAATCATAAAAATAAAACAGAAAAAGAAATACCGAGGCAACTGTCTCGGTATTATTCTGTTTCATTTTATGATCAATTTATTTTTTTACTTTATAAAAGCTGCGGTTTTCCATGGAAAAGATGCGTGCCGTAAATTCTCCGTCTTTTGTGCGATCCAATGCTTTCTGAAGTGCATTCATTCGTGCATCTAAATTATCTATCATATTTAAAACTTCCGCCTCAGGAAGCATCGGCAAAACCGGAGAACCGTATTCATATTCACCATGGTGAGAAAGAACCATGTGACGTAATAAAACTGCCGTCTCCTTCGGAATACCGAGCTGATCAGCGATTTTCGCAAGCTCAGCCTGCATAATCGAAATATGTCCCAACAGTTTACCTTCAATCGTATATTCGGTTGCGATAGGACCACTCAATTCGATAAGCTTTCCAATATCATGCAAGAATACACCAGCAATTAATAAATCTTGGTCCAAGAACTGATACATAACACATACTTGCGTTGCCAACTCCATCATACCTAATACATGTGTCGCCAAACCACCTGCAAAATCATGATGATTCTTTGCGGCAGCCGGATAGTCATAGAAATCTCGCTCATACTGAAGGTGTACAGCCTCACACAATCTCTTGATATCCTGATTTTGAATTGATGATATATAATGCTGAACACGCTCCTTCATCTGTTCTTTATCCACTGGAGCGCTGCGCACATAATCACGCACATCATGTGGATTTTCACTGTCATCCTGAATCTGCAAAACACGCAGCTGAAGCTGATCCTTATAGTTAATCACATCTCCCTTAAGCTTAACATACATACCGCTTTTATATAAATGGAGTTCGTCCTCACTTACACTCCAGTATTTTGCTTCCATAGTCCCGGTCTTATCTTGAATGACAAAGTTCAAATATGGTGCACCCTTATTGGTAATGCCACGGCTTACATCGTTTAATAAAACCTCTAACCACAATCGCTCACCGTCGCAAAGTTCATTAATCCATTTCTTCATTCTGCCACTCCATTTCATCTATTAAGGACAATACATCACTGCTTTTAAACCCCTTTTGAATACAAGTGCGAACCACTCGATTACGCAGCTCATTGCCTTGATATTTTCTTTGATTGGTACGAATTGCCTTTTTCATCGCTTTTTGAAGCGCACTTTGATCGTCCTCTTCCTCGAAGTTCAAGGCTTCACTCGCATGATATGCCACATTACTTTCAAAACCTTGTCTTACAAGCTTTTGTGCAATCACCTTGCGTTTCATATTTAATGACTTATCCTTCACTGTTGATTTCAGCTTTTCTGCCAATTTCACTGCCTTGACACGCTCTTCTGCTTCATCATATTGCGCCAATGCATTTGCTACATCCTCATGGGCGATTCCTTTCTCCACCAAAGATTGAATGATTTTGCCTTTACTTTGAAGCGAATACTGCATTTTATCGATTTTATTCATCATATACTGATAATCATTCAAATATCCCTTTTGAATCAAGTCATTTATAATCTGATCGATTTCCTTATCATCAATTAGTTTCTGATTTTTTAAATAAAGACGCATTTCCTTTGTCGTATAGTCACGCATACTCAGCTTGCGTATACATAAACGGTGTGCATGAAGCAGACCTTCTTTGTGCTGAAGCTCATTCACCGTATTGCGATCCAATAGGGTATGCTTCTGTATTTTTAACGTAAAATAATCATCTAACGAAATGGTAATTTTAATTGGCTCATCCTCTTTATCATTGATGACATAAATACGCATAGTGTCATCGGCGGATTTTATCTTAATTACCTCATAAGAATCCTCAAAATCTTCGATTGCCTGATAATAGACACTCATTACTTTTGTATAGAACATATTACCGTCATAATGTTTCACCTTAGCACGTGCATTTAAACATAAAGCAACACGTTGTTCAAGCGTTAAAGCAAGGAATGCTTCTACCTTTTGCGCAAATTCTTGTGCAGTTTCAAACAAATAGCCGCTGTCTCCCTCAATGACCAGATCGGTAAGTACATCATCGGGGCGTGCAAATACCGGTAAGTCAGAAGCAAGTGCTTCAATATAGGTCATGCCCTGTGTTTCGGTCAAAGATGCCGATACAAAGGCATCTGCCAAAGCATAATAGTACGGAATTTCCGTGCGCGGCTTCGGTCCGGTAAAAATGACCTTATCACTAATCTCATATTGTTCAGTGAGTCGCTTTAATTCATCCAGCTGCGGACCGCCGCCGACAATCATCAGTTTTACATGCGGGTCACTGATATAACGAAATCCCTCAATCGGCAGTTCAATGCTTTTTTCCTTGGCAATTCTGCCGACAAAGATAATTGCATGATCATCTTCTTTCAGGCCGTATTCATCTCTAAGCTTTAATACCTTTTCCTTATCAATTTGATTTTGATCAAACTGATTAAGATTCAATCCCGTCGGAATCACATAAATAGGAGTTTTTACACCGTATTTAACAAGTGTTTCTTTCGTTTTTTCACTCGGTGCAATTACCGCGTGTACATTATCGGACAACATACGAGAAAACGTCGTCACAAACTTTTTGCTTAATAATTCTACCTCATCAATCGCAAAACGGTTAATATAATGCGTATAGTCCTCATACATTGTATGATAAGTAGAGACTACCGGAATGTTCAAATATTTAGCAACGATGCGTCCAAACATCCCGACACCGAATTCCGTATGCACATGAATAACATCTAAATTCATTTTTCTGATTTCATCACGCGCACTGAAATGATAAGGTGTTGTCAGCTTATAGCCGTACAGCCATTTTAATTCCAAGCCGGGTAGACGCAGTACATTGCCCTCTCGCTGCGTTGTTAAAAAAGCCTTGTGATTTGTAATCACAAATACCTCATGCCCGTGCTTCTCTAATTCTTTTTGCAGCGTTACAATCGACGATACGACACCGTTAATATCAGGTGTATAAGTATCCGAAAATAGTCCTATCCGCAAACTGCATCCCTCCTTATTCATCAATCAAATGAATTGCTTCTGCTTGTATATATTTTCGTTTATCATATTTTCTTTTTGCATAAACAAAGATCAAACCACCGACAATCATCACGAAATGATAGGTTGAAAAACGCCATAAAATCATCACACTCTTTGCCAGTGTCGAATCGATAATACCGGAGAAAATAGCGACAAATGCCCACTCTGTTCCGCCGCTTGCGCCCGGTATCGGAATAAACGTATTTGCCATTGTCACAAAACTTGACATAGCGATTACCGTTGCCAACAAATACAGGGGTAGCGGCTGTCCGATTGCCAAGCAAACAACATACGGTAATGAATATAGCATAGTTAAGCGCAAAACATTGATGAATACTGTCTTAATGATCAAACGCTTATCCTGTTTCAGTCGCTTAATCTCACAAGTAAAGGCTTCAATTTGGACTGTCCATGCATGTAGTGTCGCTTCACGGTTTTTAATAAAGTGCAGCTTACATAATAAAATCACACCCCACTGACTCAGCCTCACAAAAGCCTTGGGAAACAAAGCCATCGTCCACAGTGCACAGATCACACAGATATTTACAAGATAGCCAAAGAATACTAACAGAAAAAAGGCATTTTTTTCATAAACATCTGCGAATACCAACGCAAATAAAATTGTCACATAAATCATCATGGTTGTTTGGTAAACAATGAAATCTGCCCATAACAAGCTTGCGGCATCACTGACTTTAATTCCCTGTTTTTTCATGATATATATTTGTCCGAATTGTCCCCCGGTAGCACTTGGAGTAATACCGCTGAAAAACGTACCGATAAAAGCATTTTCAAGCGCTTCGATATTATTGTAATCTTTCTTATACTTCTTTCCGAATGTCTTATAAATCCATGCGATAATACAGTTATATAATAATCCCCAGCAAAGGATAATAACTAACCAATACCACGGCACACCGATTAATTGATTCACAATATTTCGATAATCATCTTTTAACGAAAACCATAACACAATGATTGTAAAACCGATAATCAGCAGGAAATTCAAGACATATCGTTTTGAATCTGTTTTCATATTTTCACCTACTAGTTATACTGTAATCATCAGCGTTGTTTTCTTATTCTGCGCTTTTGGCGCTTCTTTTCCTTTTGAAGATGTTCTTCATGTACTTTGGTATAAAAATCAATCCAAATTTGTAACACATTTTCTTTTGAATAATATTCACAAATCTCCTGCGACATCTGCGCTCCTTGCTGATATTGTTCGGGATTCTCTTGATAAGCTCGAATCCGCTGTACAAACTCTTCATTCGTATGACCTTTTGCATACTTATGAAATAAAATATCCTCATAAAGCTCTAAATCACGCAATACCAGCGGTTTATGAAGATTGACAGCTTCTAAGATTGACATCGGAAATAATTCATTATAGGACGGCATAAATAAAAGATCGGCGATATTGTAAATATCATTCATTTTTTCTCTCGGAATAATTCCTAAGAATTTAACATTTTTCGGAGGGTGATCAACAATTTTCTTTAATTCCTCATATCCGTCTGTAATCCTTCCGAAAGAAAAGCCGCCGCTCCATACAAATGTGATGTCTGGCATCTGCTTCGCCACCTCAATAAAATCAAGTACACCCTTGCGTGTCTGAACTTGCCCGACACCGATTACGACAAAGGCATCTTCATCAATTCCGTATTCCTTTTTTAATGCCTTAACAGTTTCATCATCCTTGCGATAGAAATCATCTTTGGATACATAATTTGGTATATAAACCATCTTTTCTCTTTTGATTCCGTATTGTGCCAATGCATCCATAAAAATCGGATTTACAACAATAAGATAATCAGCGCTTTTATATAATTCAATAACATATTTTTTGAATAATTTAAAAATAACCTTAGGCAGTTCAATACTGCCGTCCAGTGTATCCGGCAAAAAATGCACATAACAGACACTTGCTGCCTTGCTTGCTTTCAGCTTTAGATAATTTTGCGGGTCTACCGTATGAATATGTTGAATATCACAATCAGAAGAACCGTTGATTGTGACATCAAACAAATCTTTCGCGCCTTCCTTGATTAAATTCACTTGTTCTAAATAGGCACTTCCTACTCCCTGACCGTCTACTTTATCGGCACTTGACAGCATATTAATACGTATTTTATCCATCACAGCGCCTCCTTCCTAGATTATTTCAATTAATGCGCTTTAAACAGCACGCATGCAGATTTCTACAGATTATATTATACCATATTGACTGGTTGATTGCGATAGCTTTCATTTTTGTGATATAGAAATTAACTTGCCACATATAATTAAAGTTTTCATTATGATATATCGCTTATCGTCTGCCGAAAAAAAGAAAAGCACATATCCGTGACGATATGCGCAATCGATCAATACTTAAATTCTTCACGAAACAATTCATCAATGGATTTTTTCGTCTTCAAACGAATTTCTTCCACATTATCATCTAATACAATGACTCCGTCTTTAATAAACAACACGGAATCAAATATGCGTTCAATATCGGCAATTAAATGCGTAGCGATTAAAATCGTTTGATCCTCTCGATAATTATTTAAAATCGTGTCCAAAATCACTTCACGAGCAGCCGGATCGACACCGCCGATCGGCTCATCCAAAACAATGAGCTTTGCATGCCGTGACATGACTAACGCTAATTGAAACTTTTCTTTTGTGCCTTTAGACATGGTCTTTATTCGCATGTTCTCATCTATTTGGAAACGCTGCATAATCTCCAAGCAACGCAGATAATCAAAATCGTGATAAAGATCGATAAATATTGATAAGACATCTTTTACTCTCATCCAATCAGCGAAATACGGTTCATCAGGTAAAAAGGAAACCGTTTCTTTTGTCTTTACACCGATCGGTTGTCCGTTGATCCTCACCTTTCCTTCATAACCGGTAATTAAGCCGGTTAAAATTTTAATCAGTGTGGTTTTACCGCTGCCGTTAGGACCGAGCAAGCCTACAATCGAGCCACCCTTGCAGGTAAAGCAGACATCCTTCAGAACCTGTTTATCGCCAAAGCTTTTATTTAAATCTGTTACACTTACAATTGTATCACTCATTTTTCCAACCTCTCCTTCATCTGTTTCAGTATTTCTTCCTTACTGAATTTCAACTCCGTCAGCTGCTTCACACATACATCGATCAATTCATCGGCATATGAACTTTTCAACTGCTTTAGCATATCCTGATCCTTTGTAATAAAGCGCCCGCTAGTGCGTTCACTGTAAAGCAGTCCTTCTCTTTCCAATTCGCTTAATGAGCGCTGTACGGTATTGGGATTCACTCCGTAACTGACCGCTAAAACACGCACACTTTCGACCTTTTCACCACCTTGATAAACACCGCTGATCACCTGTTTCTTAAAATCGTCCATAATTTGCAGGTAAATCGGAATATTCGCATCAAATACCATGATGATCCACCTCACTGTGTTTAAACGAACTGTCTTTGCTTAACGGATACAAAACTTTGATAAAGATTCCCAATAAAATCGTTAATAACAATAAAATCAACCAATTCAAGTGCAACTCAAAGATACATAGATAGACCATAAAGCTGTACCAGAATACTCCGAGCATCACTATGCTTTGTATCATTTTTTTTGTATTCATTATTCCACTTCCATTTTGTGTTCAATCAAATATACACTTGCGTAATTCCAAAAGCCGACCAAAATAATTCCGATGAGAATAAAAATCGGCACCATCAACGAATAAGATACATTCATTAGCGAAAGAATTTTGCTTACATAGTTGTTGCATATCGATTCTACAATAAAGATAATTAATGCGGCACCGATTCCGATAGCTGCTCGATAACGCTGGATATACGTAGTATGAACAAAATTAATAACAAAATAAACGATGGAAATAGATTCAATCATTTCCAAAAGAGTCCATACAAGACCTAAAATCAGCTCTGTATGATTAGGTATATGTTGCCAAGCATAGACCATCGCATCAACAACATCACTGAGAACATTTACACCTGATACTATCATCATAATCCAAACCGTTGCGATAGTAACAGCGAAGGTCAAGAAAATCCATAACATTGCGAACAAAACCTTTACCGTCTGTATCTGCCAAGTAGTAACCGGTAATGTATGCGTTAAATAAGACTGGCGTCTGTACATCGTTTTAATATAATTGCGAAAGATAAATACAATCGTAATAATATTCACCGCAAAGATTCCTGCCGTATAAATGATAATAGTCAAATTAATCAAAAATTCAACAAGTCCCGGTAAGTTCACATCCGGTAAAGAACTCATCCCGATTAAAACTGAGCAGATCAACAGAATTGCGTAAAACATACCATACATGCGATAACTGCTTTTCCATTCAAACTTGCATAATTTCCAAAACATACTCTCTCTCCTTTGTATTATTGTATTAATTGTATAATACAATAATACATGGATTGACGATTCTTGTCAATCCCATTTCAATAAAAAAGCAGCAATCATCATGATTTACACGAATCATAGCTGCATCCAATCATTTTAAAGCTTTGTTTGTTCAAGGTATGTGATTAACGGCTGTAAATACTGCTTGTCACACCAGTCTTTACTCTGTCCCCGCGCTTCCATCAATGCCTTCATCCATGGCTCATAAGTATCGGGATCCTTCTTCGCAATTACCTTTTGAAGTATGTGACACAGTTTTCGATCCACCAATGTCATTTTACTTTCATCCCATGCCCCGCGCCCGTAGAATATTCGTATATCCTTACGCAAATCTTTTCCGTTATTTTGCTTCAACTGCGCAAAAGCCTGCGGATCATACGGAGAAGCACCGACACAGAAAACAGCGATGCGCTGATGTGTCAATTGGCTTGCATGTTTTTTCAAAAAACTTATCCCCTTAATACCCGAAGCATAAATACCGCCGCATAACACAACAGTCTCATAGTTCTGAAGCTCTGTGGCCTTGATCGATTTCAAATCTCGACAGTCATACGCCAAGGCTTCTTGAAGCCATTTGGCATATTTTTTAGCTGAACCGTATTTGGAACTATAACAAATAATCCCCTTTTTCATTGAAGTTCCTCGTCTTTCTTTCTCAATGCCTGTTGAAAAAATGCCTGATACGCAGATTCCTGTTGTGCATAAATTTCATCAGCCGCAATACCCGGTGTGGTAACAGCGAAAATTGTTCCCAGACCGATCGTATAAATCAACATATGCAAATGAAGCTGCTTGGCAGTTTTCAAATCAAGTTGGCATGCCTTCGCAATGATCTGAGCTATCTGCGGCGATGTCTCTTTTTCATAAAGATCCTGTAATGTGGAAATATGCTTTCTTTCATGTAAAATAAAGATCTTATACAAGTGGGGTTCATCCTTGGCTAACTGTATATACGCCTGCCCGCTGCTTTGAAACAGATTCTGCGGATCAATATGTTGCTTCATATACTCCCCGATAAATTCTTTTACTTTCCATACAACTGCTTGCCGCAGACCTTCCATATTTTCACAATAACTGTAAATCGGCTGTACCGAGCAATGAAGCTTATTCGCAATTGTTTTTACCATGACGTGTTCCATACCGCTCGCTCGTGCAGTATCAAACGCAGCTGCAACGATCATTTCCTTCGTAATTCGCTGTTTTGGCATAATTCCTCCTTTTATATAAACTATTTATATAACTCGATTATATAATAATTTCTAACGTGAGTCAAGATAAAAAAAACAGGGAAGCTCCCTGTTATACTACTATACACTTGTTGAACGATAGCGATGCAGAAATTCCTTTGTACGCGCCTGTTTCGGATGCTCAAACAGCTCCTGCGGTGTTCCTTCTTCCGCAATAACGCCTTGATCCATAAAGATCACACGCGAAGAAACTTCTTTGGCAAATGCCATTTCATGTGTTACCACAATCATCGTCAAGCCTTCAGAAGCCAACTGTTTCATAACATCTAAGATGCCGCCGACCATTTCCGGGTCAAGCGCACTCGTCGGTTCATCAAATAACAGCACCTCAGGATCCATACACAACGCGCGGGCAATCGCCACACGCTGTTTCTGACCGCCGGAAAGCTGCATACTGCCCGCATGAGCAAACTCTTTCATGCCGACTTTTTCCAAATAGTACATCGCTTTTTCTTCAGATTCCTGCTTGCTTCGCTTCAATACCTTCATCTGTCCGATCATGCAATTTTCCAAAACGTTTTTATTGTTAAACAAATTGAAGCTTTGGAAGACCATACCCACATGAGTGCGATGCTCATTGATATTGATACCGTTTTTTAAAATATCCTTATCATGATATAAAATTTCACCGCCGTCAGGCATTTCTAACAGATTGATACAGCGAAGCAGCGTTGATTTTCCGCTGCCGCTGGAACCGATAATCGTTATTACTTCACCTTGTTCAACATGAAAATCAATATTTTTCAACACTTCTAACTGTCCGAAGCTTTTGTGCAGATGATGAATTTTAATAATATTTGCCATGCCGATCACCCCTTCATTACGCTTGAATTCGGCGTAGTTACAGAACTGGGATAGCTTGATTTACGATGATTCATTCGCTTCTCAATCAAGCCTAAAATACGTGAAGTGATAAAAGTTAAGATCAAATACAGAATTCCGACAATCAAAAACGGTTCTGCATAAGAGAAAATGGATCCTTGTACACTTTTTGCCGCAAAGAACAGTTCGGAAAAAGTAATGCAGTTCAATACACAACTATCCTTAATGTTTACGACAAACTCATTACCGATGGACGGAAATGAATTTTTAATTGCCTGCGGCAATACGATATAACGCATCGTCTGAAAGTTATTCATACCGATACTGCGAGCACCCTCCACTTGTCCTTTATCCACAGATTGAATACCTGAACGCATGATTTCAGCCATATAAGCGCCGGTATTGATTGAAATAATAACCATCGCTGACGCAAGCGGTGACCATTTAAACACCGGGGCGAAAAACGTATAATAGAGAAACATTGCCTGGACCATCATCGGTGTACCGCGAAATACTTCTACATAAATACTGGTAATCGCATAAATGATCTTGTTTATAATTTTAGCCGATGTCTTTTGATTATGTTCCTGATTGGAAGTGACCGCGCGCACACCACCGATAATTAAACCGATCAGTAAGCCGACGATTGTACCGACAAAGGCAACCAGTAAGGTTGATTTGATAGCGTTCAAGAACATAACGTGATAACGTGTAAATACATTCCATGTATTCGTTAAGAAGTTTGTACTGTTTGCGGCAAAAATCAGATGTAAACCCATTCTTCTCATTCTCCTTTATTTTTATTCTTCAGCAGGCTGACGTTTTGTCGCATCCTCCATCATAGTTGTTCTTGTATTCTCATCCATCTTATCCAATGCTTCCTGGATACTGTTTAATAATTCGGTATTGCCTTTTTTCACTGCGATAGAAACTGCTGTATCACTTAAGTCAATCTGGAAGCCCTTTCCATCTTCGAATTCAACAACAGCCAATTCAGGATGTGCCGCAGCTGCACCTAAAGCTACCGGCGTTTCGGCAGTTAAAGCATCTACCGTTCCGCTCTTTAATGCGGCAATCATATACGGATAAGTTTCCAACGGCTGTGCATGATTAACATTAGGAATCTGATCAATAACAGTATCATACATTGTATTCAGCTGTCCCTGTACGGTTGCGCCGCTAAAATCATCTAATGTTTTTGCATTTGCATATTTTCCGTCCTTTAAGACGATCATTGCCATTTTAGACTGATAATAAGGGGTAGTAAAGTCCGCGTTTTCACGGCGATCCTTTGTATCTGTCATACCGGCAATAATTGCATCAATACTGCCGCTCTTCAAACTCGGCTCCAAAGAATCCCAATCCATTTTAGCGATCACAAGATCTCTGCCCAATGCATCGGCAATGTTTTTGGCAATTTGTACATCGTATCCGTCACAATATTCACCGGCACCGATTTCTACATTAAAATCATTGCTTTGCGGATCTGTCCAGTTAAACGGTGCATAGTTACACTCCATACCCACTGTCAGCTTTTCATTTCCGCTGTTTTCTGCATCATTATTGCTGTCATTACCTCCGCATGCTCCTAATAACAACGCTACTGCTAATAAACCAATTACTTTTTTCATTTTCTTCTCCTCTTTTCTAAAACAAAAGTCGTGCTATTCACACGACTGAAATATCATTCTGTGGTGTAATAGCGCCTCTTCACTGGGAAGGAGTGTCACAGGTGTTCCCGTATGACCCCAAGCAGGTATAATGCCTTATCACTGCTTTCGGCGATGATTACCTTTCACTGCGTTCACTGCCTGCCGGCTCCCACAGTTACTCTGATACATCGCTGCCTCTATTCAACTTTTGTATGCGTATATGATACTCGAATCAGTTCTACTTGTCAAGCATAAATTTTATTTTTTTGACAAAAATCGTCGGACTTATGCTCAAGCAGATGCAATATCATGATGATTCACTGTTAAAATCGTCATTGTTATAGGCACAAACACTATCACGATCCATCAGCTTATATTCGATTGTTTCCCACTCAGGCTGCCTTCCTTCATTGATCGCTGCCGCTTCTTCGATTAAGTTCGCACCGAACACCTCATATTGATAGAAAATCGTAGTAAGTGCCGGATAACTGTAAGCACTGAGTTCATCACCGCCGAAACAGGCAACGGATACATTCTGCGGTACATGAATCTGTAATTCATGACAAAGCTTGATTGCCGAAAGTGCCAATGCTTCATTTTCACACAATATAATTTGATAGGATTTTGATATTAATGATTTCAATTTATCATAAGCATCCTGAGGATCCTTTATTGAATAGACAGTTACATCATACGGAACCTCACCATAAGCTTCCGCAATTCCGTCTAAGCGTTTTTTACCAATCGTTTTATCCTGCTGCAAATACAGAATACTGCGAATTTGTTTCTGTTTCAGATGATTTCCTATTAACATACCGGCCCATTTTTCATCAACATCAAGAAACGGGGCGTAAGAACAAGGATATTTCGCAAACAACACTTTGCATTGATTGCGCAAAACAAACTCAGAAAGCTGCTCCGGCTGTTTACAATCAAGAAAAATAACGGCATCAACTCCCATCGCTGTCAGTTCTTTTAAGCATTCCTCAGCCCGTTTGCCGTTGCTTAATAGAATAATCCCCTGATAATCCAACTCTTTCAGTTTACGCTGCATTCCCTCTAAAATTTTCGCATGCCCCTGCACCCGTAAATCATTAACTGCGATTCCAATTAAACGAGTATGTTTCGCCTTGATTTTACTGGCAAAAAAGTCTCGTTCAAAGCCTAATTCTTCGATTGCTTTTTTTATGATTTCTTTATTCTTCGCAGATACATAGCCATGATTCAAATATCTGGATACACTGCTTTTAGATACATGGCAATGCTTTGCCACATCATCAATCGTTATTTTCTGTTTCATGAGGATACCTCATTATATCTAAGACGATATATCCTTTCATTATATTTATAATTATAACAGATTTTCCTTTGATTTCATGTAAAATAGTTATAAAGACATTAATAAAGATTACAGACTTCCCTGTTCTGTAACAATACGCCTTATCGTTTTCGCTACACTTTGATCCTTATGAGATCCGATCACATGGTTACCGAAAGCTTTTACCTCTGCTGTGGCATTTTCAGGCACATAACTATGCACATAACGCTCAAGCATCATACGATCATTCATACCGTCACCGAATACCGCTACCTCATCATTCTTCAACCCCAACTTTTGTGTCAGCCAATCTAAAGCGATTCCTTTTTGGGCATCAATATCGGTAATTTCAAGACCTAAACCGGCAATATTGACATCAAGTTTGGCAATCGGACTCAAAGCCTGTATTGCTTCATAAAGCTGAGCCTCATTATCACAATAGGCTTCCAATTTATAAATCACCGGATTCTTCGCTAAATATGCATCTAAATTTTCAATAATCGTCTCATAATCAAAAAAGAAACGCTCTTGAATATACGCTGATGCTTGTTGCTGAGTCATATTACGCTCTTTCATGATGCTATTCACAAAGCGTTGCTTTATGCGTTCGGCATCAAACGCTGCGTTGCCTGCACTCGTATACAGCTGAATATCAAAATTACGCTCGCTTAAAACTGTCGTCGTTGCTTTAATTCTTTCCGTATCCAAAGGCTTTGCATAAAGAACAGTGTTATCACCATCCAAAATCAATGCGCCGTTACATAAAATACGAACGCAATTTATTTGATAAGGTGTCAGCAGCTTATCCACACTTCCCTGACTGCGACCGCTCGCAATCACAAATTGATAGCCGCAATTCACTGCAGCCTTGATTTCAGCAGCACTTTCCGCCGTCAAAGAAGCTTGTCCATCTAATAATGTACCATCTAAATCACTTACAAAACATCGAATCATTGTATCACCTTATTCTTTCCGACTATTCGCCTGTTATCTGTATTCTATAGCGTTATTATACATAAATTTTGAGTAAAAGTCAGTATAATCGACCGAATGTTATAATTATTCATTGTTTAAAGAACTGAATAACTATAACGTATAAATATGTATGAACTTCTTTTACAAATCATTGAGCATCTTCTTTCAGCTGATGTAGAAAATATGCTATAATAGCATCTGAGGTGAAAAATATGTTAAAAGAAGGAAGCTTTGCGGTAGATTTTACCTTACCAGACGACAAGAATCAAAAAGTAACACTGAGTGATTTTAAAGGAAAAAAGATTATTTTATATTTCTATCCCAAAGATATGACAAGTGGATGTACAAAACAAGCATGTGCTTTTGCACAGCTTTATGAGCAATTTAAGAAATTGGATATTGTTGTGATCGGCATCAGTAAAGACAGTGTATCATCACATCAAAAATTCATAGAGAAATATGACTTACCGTTCATTCTCTTATCCGATCCAGAACTGATTGCCATACAGGCATACGATGTATGGAAAGAAAAGAAGCTTTACGGTAAAGTTTATATGGGAACCGTGCGTTCAACCTATATTATTGATGAAAGCTTTCATATTGAGAAGGTGTTTGAAAAAGCAAACCCGGCAAATAATGCACAGGATATCTTGGATTACTTAAACGAGCAGGCAGCGTAACAGCTGCCTGTATTTTTATTCAATCCTGCTCTAAATGCAAAACACCCTCCTTATCTTTTAGATAAAGAGAGTGTTTACCACTAATAGTGGTACTCTTTTAATACATCGGGCCTTGCGGCATAGCCGGTGCAGGATTGTCTTCCTTAACAGCGGCAACACCTGCCTCAGTTGTCAGGAATAACGCTGAAATACTGGCAGCGTTTAACAATGCACTTCTTGTGACCTTGGTCGGATCAATGATACCTTTTTCAAACATATCGCACCATTCACCTAATTTCGCATCAAAACCTTCATGTTCCTTAGCAGATTTCTGATGTTCTAAAATATCGTCGGCATGATAACCGGCATTTTCGGCAATCTGTGAAATCGGTGCTAATAATGCATCCATTACCACTTTAATACCCTTTTGAACATCCACAACATCTGATTTTAATGTATCCTTCAGTTCGGTATACGTATGCACAAGCGCTGCGCCACCACCGATTACAATACCTTCTGCTACCGCTGCTCTTGTCGCATTCAGCGCATCTTCAATACGCAACTTTTTCTCCTTTAACTCTACTTCTGTTGTAGCACCAACCTTAATCATCGCAACACCGTTGCTTAATTTTCCAAGACGCTCCTGGTAGCGTTTTTTATCGTATTCACCGCTACAGTTATCACGCTGTGCGCTGATTTCCTTTACACGATCCTCAATCGCTTCCTTACTGCCGGCACCGCCGATCAAAGTTGTATTATCCTTAGATACTACTGCTTTTTTCACTGTACCTAGATCACTGATATCCAAATCCTTTAATTCCATTGCCAAGTCCTTTGAATAGAAATTCGCATTTGTTAAAACAGCGATATCTTGAAGCATTTCCTTTTGATTATCGCCAAAGCCCGGTGCCTTTGTCGCTACCACATTAAAGGTTCCGCGCAGCTTGTTTACGATCAATGTAGAAGTTACTTCATTATCAATGTCATCAGCGATAATTAATAACGGTTTCGCTGACTGTACAATTTTCTCCAATAACGGCAATATCTCCTGAATCGTATTGATTTTCTGATCAGTAACAAGCACATAGGCATTTTCCAGTTCTACCTGCATTTTTTCACGATCAGAAACCATATACGGAGAAATATATCCCTTGTCATACTGCATACCTTCCACAACTTCAAGCTCGGTATCAAAGCCCTTGGATTCATCTACACTGATGACACCGTCACGACCTACGCGCTCCATTGCCTGAGCGATAATATCTCCAACCTCTTTACTACCGGCTGAAATCGTCGCAACATTCGCGATATCCTCGCTTGTTTCAACCTTACGTGATTTCGCCAAAATCGCATCTGCCGCCTTTTTACCGGCAAGCTCAATACCTTCACGCAGCAATACCGGGTTTGCGCCCTTTTCCACGGCCTTAAGACCGTTGTTTATCATTGCGGCAGCCAAAATAGTTGCGGTAGTAGTACCGTCTCCGGCTGTGTCATTGGTTTTATTGGCAACCTCATATACGAGCTTAGCCCCCATGTTTTCAAACTTATCTTCCAATTCTATTTCCTTAGCGATTGTAACACCGTCATTGGTAATTAACGGTGCGCCGTATTCTTTCTCTAATACGACATTACGTCCCTTTGGTCCTAATGTAACACGCACAGCGTCCGCCAGCTTGTTAACACCTTCCACCATAGATGTTCTTGCTTCTGCACCGAAACGAATTTCTTTACTCATTGTCTTTTTCCTCCTTGATTATTCCACAACTGCCAAGATATCCTCGTCCTCGATGATGATATACTCGACCTCATTCATTTTAATTTTTGTACCGGAATATTCTTTATACACAACTCGGTCATTTTCTTTCAGCTTCGCTTCACAATCTTTACCGACTGCTACAACACATGCGATGCTTGGTTTTTCCTTTGCAGCTTCCGTTAAAATAATACCGCTAGCGGTTTTCTTTTCCTCAGCTTCTTTTTTTAATACAACATTCTTGTTTAATGGTCTTAACATTGCTATACCTCCTTAGCACTCGTATGCCATAACTGCTAACACAGTATATTATACTCATTTTTAGCACTTTGGCAATAGGATTGCTAAAACTTTTTCAATTATTTTTTAGGTAAAATATATACCGATAAAAAAAGTGCTTAAAGCACCTTAGTTAATCAAGAACAATGATGAGAACAATCATGACCGTCATCATGATGATGACACATATCTGCCGGTTGATCCTGCAGCGTACCGTTTAAAAAAGCATCGACTGCGACATCGGCATTTCCCGCAGCGCCGCCGATCACCGTAATGTCCGCTTGTGAAAGCGCATTTCTTGCGCCCTGTCCCAAACCGCCGCAAATCAAAGTATTAATTTTAGCTTCTGCCAATAAGGCGACCAATGCCCCGTGTCCTTGTCCTTCAGCCTTTAACAAGCTTTTATGAAGAATTCTGCCTTCTTCAATCTCCAACACCAGAAAGCACTCACACTTTCCGAAATGCTGAAAAACCATACCATTTTCATAAGTTACTGCCAATTTCATACAAGTTTCCTCCTATACCTTTTGAAAAACCAAATCTCTATTATCAACCGTAAGATTTAATGCTTGTTTCAAATAAGCCAATCCTTGATGCTCATCTATTAATATTGGAGTGCGAAGATGAATCTTCGCCATTTCATCTTGCGCCACACCTGTAATTATCACATATTCATTTTGATCATTGTAGATACCTGCCATTAATAAATACGGCTGATGCTTCTTTCGGATAAAGATTTTATCCTTATGATTATCGTGCTTAGACCATTCATAGAACCCATTAGCCACAATCAAACAGCGCTGATTCAATAATGAGCGAAACATTTTACGCTCATTAATTGATTCACTTCGCGCATTGATCAGTACCTGTCCGTAATAGCCTTTAATTCCCCACTTCATAACGCTGCCTACAATCTGTTCATTGTTTTCGGTAATAACCAGCGTCTTTTGCGTTGGATAGATTTCACCTTGACAGAAATCAAACAATGCAATCTGCTCGTGATTTTGAATCAAAGGCAACGGCTGTTCTGAAAGCTGAAAAAAATATCTTCCGCACATAAAATCACCTCATTCATAGTCTACCGAATATATTACTGTTCATGCAAATTAAAAATTGATCATTCTTGTTTCTTTTTCGCATCTTCCTCTTCTTGTTTCAACATCATTTCGGCAAACTCATATTTCTTCAAAAACCAGACATCTTGAAAATCTAAATTTTTTGCGATTTCAAAATAATGAACAGCCATTTTATAGTCATTGAGATGTGTATAAACCCATCCGATATTCGCATATAACCATCCGTCATTGCGCCCGCATGCTTCTGCCTGCTTAAAATGCGTCAATGCTTCCTGATATTTTCCGACATTATCTTCATTCCAAGCTAATTGCGAATAAGTCCATGCATCTTGATCATTCAAAACAAGCGCTTTCTCATAATATTCGATCGCCTTTTCATAATCCTTCATTTCAGAATAATCCCACCCCATTTCATTATAAATCCATTCATCATCGCGACCGAGTTTTTCCACTTCATTCAATAATTCAAGCGCCTGTTCCACTTGATTCATTTTACCCAAATTCCATGCCTTCAATGATAACAGCTCAATGGATTTACCCTCTGCCTGCATACATAACTCACAATAATGCAAAGCTTTTTCATAATTCCCCAAATGACTGTGAGACTTCGTATAATGATAAAGTACCCAAGGATCATCCTGCTTCATTTCATACATTCGATCTAAATATTTAAGCTTTAGCTCAATATCATCCTGTTTATGAGCAATCCATGTCATATCCTGCAAGATCCAATACGCATCAGGCTCATTTTTAGTCAGTGCCTTTTCAAAGTAACTGATCGCGATTTGATAATGCTTTGCGGCTTCTTCTGTATTGCCGCATCTGCTGTAAGCGTCTGCCAGTTCTTCTCTCAAACCTGTATCATCTCGACCGCGTGCAAGACATGCTTCTAACAACTGAATCGCTTCCTGTTCCTTTTCCATGCGATTATAAGCATAAGCAATTTCAAAATCACGCCAATTCATAAATTGTTCATCCTGAACCTTATTTAAAATTTCCACTTCATCCGCATAGCGTCTTTCCTGCTTATAAAACATCGCCAAATCAAAAATAGAATCATCATCGGGAGAAAGTGCATAAACCTTATTCAAATATTCTTCGGCATTTTCTTTTTGATCCATATCTCGATAAGTAAATGCTGCTTGTGCCAAAACCCAAATATTATCAGGTTCATAAAGAAGTGCGTTTTCAAAATATTCAATCGCATGCTTATAATCCTTCAGCTGACGATACGCCCAACCTAATTCACTGTGAATCCACGGCTCATCATGCCCCATAGATAATCCCTTTAATAAATATTGAATTGCCTCTTCACTCTGTTCATTATGATTGTAAGCATAACCAAGCTGAGAATACATCCATGCATCATCTGGAAAGGTCTGAATCCCCTTTTGAAGATAACTCATTGCCTCCTGATGACGACCGATATGGTTAAGAACCCATCCCATATTGGCGAAATAGAAAGATTCCTCATAAGCAAGTCCCTTTTTTTCCTCTAATAAAGCGCGAGCTTCTTCAAAACGCTGCGCTTTGACCAATTCATCAAATTTTTCTTTATAACTCATAATGATCCTCCACCAGTCTTTCCCATAATATTCCTAAGCGTAAACAAGGATAAAAACGCAACAAATCCGCACCAGCTTTCATCAAAAAAACTTAACTGAAACAATTATCAACGAATAGGCTGTATCCTTGTGTCTTAAACCGAATTTCACAGTATCATTATACAATAAAAAGGGTAGAAAATAAATGATAAGAGCGAGGGAAAGGATTTTAAAACAAAAAATGAAGCAATGTTCCGAATCCCCATGCACTGAGAAATAACACTGCGAATATAAAAATAAGCTCTTTTTTATTATGAAGTGATTTTAACAGCACCATAAAACCAAGCCCTGCATTTGTCGATAAGCCGGCAATTAAAGAACCAAAAGATAAAATTCCTTCCGCAAATAATTCTGTCAATACAACACTTGCAGCACAATTAGGTACAAAGCCGACAAGCGCAGCTATCAACGGCTGTAAAATATTTTGTTCCAGCATCACAGCCGCAAGCTGTTGATCACCGATCTCATGTATCAGCCATGTCAAAATAAAGCTGACGGAAAATAAAAAAACATATATCTTAATTGAACGATATAAGGCATCAATCCAAAACGAATGATTGTGTGAATGGCGGCAGCCGCAAAGTGTTGAAGACGGTAAATGTTTTTCGATTTTGCGGTTTCTTATCAATAGATCTGTAAGATAACCGAGCGTAGCTGCGAAAATAAGCTTAGTGATCAATATGTATAATAATAAATAAGACTGATCAGGATGTGCCAATAAGACCGGGATCGCTTCATCGCTTGTAGATATGAACACCGCTAATAATGTTCCCAAGGAAATCGCATGATCGACATATAAGCCGGCAGCGATCAATGAGAAACCACATTGCGGAATTAATCCCAACAACGCAGCTCCTAGAGGTGCGAAACGCCGTAAATGAGAAAGTTTTTCAGTAATTGAAAATGAGCCCTTACGCTCTAACAATTCCAAAATGATATAAGTAAAAAACAGAAACGGAAGCATTATGATCGTATCTTTTAATGTATGTTCTAATAATTCCATTAGCACTTTACTCATATCGTATCTCCTTTTCATAATATTTATTGATTCTCATATCGTTCACTTTATATCATACCCATAAAGCTACCGTTTTTCTTTATAATATCTTATTTATTCATTCTTATACAGTTTATTTGTATTTTCATCTCAAATAAAAAGCTTTGAATAAATGAATAAAATGAAAAAGACAATAAAAAAGACCCTTAAATAAGGGTCAAAGCCCGGCAATGTGCTATCTTCACAGGCGCATGGCCAACTATTGTCGCCGCTGAAGTGCT
>QZED01000038.1 GCA_009917405.1 bacterium c-19
CCAGTTGGTGGAGTGTATCCACATTATTTGGTGGTTATTTTTTCTCACTCCACACTAGATGGTGGAGTCCCAAACTTCATACGTGAATCCTTTTGGTATCGCTTGCGCATCGGATTTCCTTCGGAACGATAGATTTCTTGTTCAGTAATGTCATAAATTACCGACCATACGGTATCAGCATTCTGTTTTCGATCATACTGACACATAAAGCCGTATTTTCCTGACAATAATGATTCGACAAAACTTCTGTCATAGCTTCCCTGATAGTTATTTAAGGTTGAATCGGCAACATGATAGCGTTCCTCTGCCCGCCAGTTATCAATTCCCGTTTCATTAAAGCACTGCATACGCTCACTGTGAAACACATTGGCAGCCGCTAAATAATTTTGCTTAGGGGTAATGACCTCAACATCGCAAGAGTTACATTCGGCAACGGCAATATCACCATATGCATCCGCTATCGTAAATATCTGTGACGATGCGATCGGCAGCTTTTTTAATGCCGTCGTTGCTTCCTTGACACTTTTGCATTTTTCCAATAGATAGCGCAATAACATCCCCGCCTGTAAACCCGGTCGAATTAATTTCGGATAAACAAAGGTCAATCCGATAGCCAAGCCGTATTCATTGATACCGTCTTCCATCTCAATAAAGGCAGTCGTATTCCCTTGAAACGCATAGCCTTGTTCAAGACAATACAGACAATTCATATTCAGCTTTTCTAATGTAACAAGAAAATCAGAATTTCTGGCCAGCAGTGTTTTCCCTTGTTCATGATATGCAATACACGTACAGTGCTGTTCAAGCGAAAAACAATACATGCTGAATAAGAACGTATAAAAATCCTCATAGCTGCCGCACTGTCCGTCAGCCACTCCTTTGATTTCCGCTAATATTTCCGGATAATGGTGCTCATACAAAGGTAAGCACTGCTTCGCAAACAGCTTTCGTTTTTCATCGACCACAAAAGTAGGCTGATCCATGATCAATTTTCCATGACGAAATAAACGCCTGCCCCATTCATAGCCTGCTTCATAATGACTTTTTTTCATTCTTTCATGATACATGTTAAATAATCCTCCTCATTATCGGTGAGTAAGATCTTGCTCAACAGTATGCTAACAGAATAAAAAATTTAAGTCAATGAAATAAAAATCAGATTCATGCTTTCATATAAACAAATAAAACTTCATCGCTTTTACATATTCATTATGTCTGTTTTACATATTATTGGGCTGCTGTATATTGAGAATTCCCTCAGTATCATCCATACATTTTTGTACCGCTGTTAAGAAAGCACATGCTTCCATACCATCCATTTGCACATGATGAAACTGAAAAGATATTTGCAATGTTACTTTATCATTTTCTTCACGATATTTTCCCCATATGAGAAACGGATTATTAAAGATACCACTGTACATATTCATAACAGCATCAAACTCAAAATGAATCAGTGCACTTGTTCCGATCATCATTGTATCCTTGATTTCATAATCTGTGCAGCTTTCATATACAAGCCTTGTGTTCTCGGCATATGCCCTTTGAAATTTATCAAAATCAGCTTCAAAAGGAATATCACATGAATTAATACCGTCGTTTTTATTGGCAACTATGACACTGATTCCGATTTTATCATATTGCATCATTTTTCGCTGCACCGGCAATAAATAAAATTCCTCGAATTGACAAGCTGCTTTGGCAATGCAGTAACATATCAACATATTTAACTGATAACCCGCTTCCTTAAGTTTAATTAGTTTTGAGATATCAAAGGTTTTCATGATTGTCACCATAGGCATCGGTGCGTCAATATATAATTCCCAGCTTGCAGCTCTTTTGGTTTCTGATGGATTTACTTCCTTCATTTGTTCAACTCCTTTCGGTCCTCTCTATTTCGCTTTATTCAGTTACTTTTTCATATTCACATTTTTCTTTCTGTTGTTTTACATATACAATACAGTTAATCAGAACTGAGAATACCATATTCACATGCCCTTTTATGTACAGCAAAAAGGAAAGATCATTATACAAGAAAATGCAGAAAATCGCAACAGATTAATGCGGAGAATATATCATTCTCATTCGCTTAGTATGTTTGCTTTCCACATAAAATTATAACCACATCACCATAAGCAAAAGACCATACCGCAATACTGGATGGATTAGGGTCTAACAAGCTATTTTTTACGTGGTTGAAATAAACATTCACATATAAAAAGACAATGGATCTCAGTTCATAAATCCACTGTCCTTTAACAGTTACATAAAACTTTTTTCAGAATCTGAAGAAATATAGAATTCTTCTATCAATTCATGATATTAATGCTTGAAAATATTATAGAATGCTGATTTCCCCGGGAATACGGCTACATCACCAAGCTCTTCTTCGATGCGAATCAACTGATTGTATTTAGCGATTCGATCTGTTCTTGACATAGAACCGGTTTTGATTTGACCGGCATTGAAAGCAACCGCAATATCAGCGATAGTTGTATCTTCAGTTTCTCCGCTTCGATGAGATACAACGGCTGTATAACCATGTTTCTTAGCCAATTCCATCGCATCAAATGTTTCTGTTAATGTACCGATTTGATTTACCTTAATTAAGATAGAGTTTGCGATATCCTTGTCAATTCCTTCCTGTAAAATTGCCGGATTCGTTACATACAGGTCGTCTCCGACTAACTGAATTTTCTTACCTAAATGCTCAGTCAATTTTTTCCATCCGTCCCAGTCTCGTTCACCTAGACCGTCTTCAATCGAAATAATCGGATATTTTTCAACAAGTTCATCGTACCATGCGATCATTTCATCGGTTGTTTTTACACCTTGACCTGATTTAGTCAATTCATAATTACCCGTTTCCGTATTGTAGAATTCACTTGCGGCAACATCCATCGCAATGCAGATGTCATCACCCGGTTTATATCCGGCTGCTTTAATTGCTTCCATAATGCATTCCAACGGTTCTTCATTACTGCCGAGATTCGGAGCGAAGCCACCTTCATCACCGACCGCAGTTACCTGACCTTTTTCCTTTAACACTTTCTTTAAAGCATGGAATGTTTCAGCACCCATACGAATCGCTTCGCGAATCGATTTGGCACCAACCGGCATAATCATAAATTCTTGGAAATCCACTGAAGAATCCGCATGACTGCCGCCGTTTAATACATTCATCATCGGTACCGGTAAAGTTTTTGCATTCATACCACCTAAATAACGATATAACGGCAGCCCGTAATAGTTCGCGGCAGCATGAGCAACGGCAAGCGATATACCGAGAATCGCATTGGCACCGTATTTTGATTTATCCTTTGTACCGTCAGCTTCAATCAAGCGCTTGTCAATCGCATTTTGATCTGTTACATCTAAGCCGACTACAACATCTGCCAAAATGTCATTTACATTATTTACAGCTGTTAAAACACCCTTGCCTAAAAAACGCTCCTTATCACCGTCACGCAGTTCTAATGCTTCACGCTCTCCGGTAGATGCACCGCTGGGAACCATTGCACGTCCCATTGCACCTGACGCTGTCTCTACTTCAACCTCAATCGTCGGATTGCCGCGGGAATCTAAAATTTCACGCGCATGAACATCAATAATATATGGCATTTAAAGTCCTCCTTTAGTAGTTTTGCCTACACTGTTAGTATAGCACAGCAAACTTGAAAAGTTAAGCAAGGCGCTTATTTTTAATAACATTTTTGTAGGCAAAATTCGACACGGAGCTCATTCAAATCAGAAACGATATGATCCGGATAAATCCCCAGTCGTTCACAATCCGCTTCGGTGTGAACCCCGCCAAGTACGAGTACCGTTTCAACACCGTTTTGTACACCTAATAAAATATCTGTTTCTAAATTATCTCCAACTAAAATGACTTCATCCTTCTGTAATTGCATCGCTTCCAATGCCTCAGTGAGAATCGGCTCATACGGTTTTCCGATACAAGGACTTTTTTGATTGCTGGCATATTCCATCATTGCCACAACACTTCCGTTTCCAAGCTTAAAACCGTTTTCCTGAGCCAATACTCGATCATGATTCGTACCAATTAAAACAGCACCGTTTTTCAAGGCATTCACAGCATGTGAATATTTCTGATAGCTCGCTTTTTGATCTAGTCCGACAAAAACAAAATCAGGATTTTCATCATCAAATAAAAAGCCTTGTTCCAATAAAGCTTCCCTCAAGCCTTCCTCGCCGATCATATATACCTTGCGCTTCTCATAATGCTTGCGAACATAAATGGCGGCTGCCATTGCACTTGTAAAGAAATCATTTTTTCTGATTCCGATATAACCCATGTTTTCCATATGTTCTACATTTTGTTTACGGGTTCGCTTTGAATTATTTGTTAAAAATAAATAACGCTGATGATTTTGATGCAAGGCATCCATTAATTCCTTTCCGCCTTTCATCATTGTACTTCCTCGATACATTGTTCCGTCCAAATCTAATAATAGTGCTTTCATAGACTCACCCCTTTTCCATAATTATACACTATCTATTGGAAATTTCGACCAAATATTTCAAAAATGAAATACAAAAACGTCATTCAAAACCTAAATTTATGATAAAAAATCATTTTTAGTGTTATTAACACTAAAAATATGTAATTTCATGAACATGATAGGTACCATATATTCAATATAGACAGAAGCCGTAAAAACACATAGATTTCAAATAAATACTACGGAAACGATTATCGCAAAGAAAGATGCGTTCAAAAAAATTGAAATGATTAAACATGGCTTGTTAAGGCAAAACGATAAAATATAAAAAAATGCACTTTATATATAAAGTGCATTAGTATAAATACAAACTTTCATCATTTTCTGCTATGATTATTACCACAATTTATTAGGATCCGTATAAGTCATTTGTAATGCATCTGCAACCTTTTGATAAGTGACATGCCCTTGATACGTATTTAACCCCGAGAGAAACAGCGGATCATTTTTTAAGGCGTCAATGCCCTGCTCAGCCAATCTCAATACATACGGTAATGTCGCATTAGAAAGAGCTGTCGTTGAGGTACGCGGTACGGCACCCGGCATGTTTGCCACCGCATAATGTCTTACCCCATATACCTCATAATAAGGATCATCATGAGTAGTAACGCGATCAATTGTTTCAATACAGCCGCCTTGGTCTATCGCCACATCAACGATTGCGCTGCCTTTTTTCATTGTCTGAACCATATCCGCAGTTACCAACTTCGGTGCCTTGGCTCCCGGTATTAATACGGCTCCAATTACAAGATCGGCACTCTTTAATGCTCGACGTAAATTATATTCATTATTATAGGCGGTATGAATCGTACCACCGGAAATATCGTCAATATAGCTCATACGATTGGCATTAATATCGAATACAGTAACGATCGCTCCCAGTCCGCAGGCGATTTTGGCTGCGTTTAAGCCAACCGTACCGCCGCCGATAATTACTACTTCTGCCGGAAAAACACCCGGAACACCGCCTAATAAAAGACCTCTGCCGTGATTGTTTTTTTGCAACATGGTCGCACCGATCTGCACTGCCATTCTTCCTGCGACCTCACTCATCGGAGTTAATAGCGGTAGTCCACCTTTATCATCTTTAATTGTTTCGTAAGCAATTGCTGTTGTTTTGGAATCAACCAAGGCATGCGCAAATGCGGCATTGTTTGCGATGTGCAGATACGTAAACACCATTTGATCCTCACGTAAATAATGATATTCTTCACTCAAGTATTCTTTTACTTTAACAATCAAATCCGCTTGCGCAAATACTTCCTTCACATCACATAAAACCGCATTTACCGCCGCATATTCCTTATCCTCAAAACCACTTCCCAATCCGGCACCGTGTTCTACATATACGGTATGTCCTGCTTGAGTCAGTGCATATACACCAGCAGGTGTTATGGAAACGCGATTTTCATTGTTTTTTATTTCCTTTGGTATTCCGATTTTCATGATTATCACTCCTTTTTATTTAGGCTATTATAACACTTTTTTATGATTGCGCCAATGCACAATTTAACATATTCATAAAGGTACAACTATATAGTTTTGGGTTGATAATTATGTTATGATAATACAATTAGGAGCTTATACATTATCGGCACTGTCAAGTACTGCATGCCTTCATCAATGAACTCATTTTGCCATCTATGGAAGAGAAGCTTATAAAACCGTTTCATTCGGTTGTAACGGTAAAGGCAGTCTTAGCTATATTAATGTATTAACAACAATGTCACGGCAGGATTGAAATAAGGTGATTACTGCATAACTATGAGTGTGTGAATAATAGTAAGATCTTATCGATGATTGTATGCAAAGAATTACTCCTTTAAGTAATACCGCATATAGAAAACGATGATGCTTAAGATCAGCTTCACCGTTTTTTCATTGTTTGCATTATCTATATGCAAATGATTCTTACCGTTTAGTCATTTCACCTGTCACAAAAAACGCGGTCATTTTATTTATCAGCTTTTGATAAACAGGAAGCATTGCTTTTTCTGTCACTATCCGATTGATTTCATCGACGGAACACCATTTCACTTCACTGTTTTCATCGGTTTTTATCGATAAGGGAGCTCGATCATCAGCTTCACATAAATACGTAAGATTAAGATGCAAATGCGAAGCGATATATTCATTGTGTTTGAAATGACCGTGAACTGGCAGAAGATTAAGCGCAAGCGGATCTTTTTTCAACGCTCGTAATTCAGCTAAACCGCTCTCTTCTTTTCCTTCCTTTAATGCCACTGCAAATGGATCATTTACACCGTCTAAATGTCCGCCGCACCAACTCCATGAGTCATAAATATGGTGATATACCATTAATACCTTTGTATGATCTCGGTTGATAATCCACGGAGAAGCGGTAAAATGTGCAATGTCGTTATTGCGTGTTATGATATCGGGAAATAATGCGATAAGCTTTAACATCATCGCCCGGTCTCTTTTTTCCTGTTCATCCTGTACTTGATATGCGTTGATCAACTCATACAATTTATGATTCATTGTTTTCTGCTCCCGATAATGCTTGAAGTGCAATATCCTTATAGATATGAAAGGCCGATGCGATCGCATAGGTATGCATAAGGTCCTGTTGATCACACCAAATATCATTTTCATATTTCAAATCATCAATTACTGCCAGCCAACCCTGCATATGCCATTCTTTATGGGTAAAGATATGCTTAGATGCGGACAGTGGTTCTATTCGCTTCATTGTCGCAAATGTGCTACAATACTTCTTAATTTCATTTGCAGTATAATATCCTTCAAGAAAATCAAATTGATATAGATCAGCCAATAAGCCTTGAGTAGGGCGTTTCATCAAATGCACCTTGTTTTGATGTAACAGAATCAAAACCGTATGCTGTTCAATCGTACGCTGTTTTTTGGCTTTTTTCAGCGGCAGGCGAGTTGTATCATTTCGCTGATAGGCGATACATTCACTTGAAACGGGACAACGATCGCAATACGGAGTGCCGTTGGGAACACAGATCAACGCCCCCAGCTCCATTAATGCCTGATTATAAGCATCACAGCGATTAGGAATATAATCCTGAATAATCGTTCTGAATTTATTCTTTACCGCTTCTGATGAAATATCATCTTCAAGATAAAGAATGCGAGCAAATACACGCATTACATTTCCGTCAACTGCACATACCGGAATGCGATAGGCGATGGACGCAATCGCACCGGCAGTATATAAACCGATACCGGGCAGCTGAAGTAACTGCGCAACCTCACAGGGCAGTTGTCCATGATAGCGTTCCATGCAAATGAGCGCACTCTTTTTCATATTGCGGACACGATTATAGTATCCAAGTCCTTCCCACAGCTTGATCAGACGGTCATCCTCACATTCCGCCAAAGCTTGAAGCGTCGGAAGCTCTTGCATAAACCGATTGAAATACGGCTTTACTGCCTCTACTCTTGTCTGTTGAAGCATAATCTCACTTACCCACACTGCATAAGGAGATGGGTGATCTCGCCAAGGCAAACTACGCTTATTGGCATCATACCATGACAACAGCTTCTTTGTCATTTTTTCTTTATTATGTGTAATGTTCATGGCATTAGTATATCATAATCAAAATGCTTATCCAAACATTTTACTTCAGCCTGCGTAAGCGCAACGCGTTCGTTACGACGCTGACACTTGAAAATGCCATAGCCGCACCGGCAAAGACCGGCGATAACAGCGGTCCGCCGAAACAGTATAATAATCCTGCGGCAATCGGGATACCGAGCGAATTATAAAAGAATGCCCAAAAGAGGTTTTGCTTAATATTGCGGATCACTGCTTTGGAAATGTGTATGCAGGTCAGCACGTCATGAAGACTGTCTTTTACCAAAACCACATCAGCACTTTCTACAGCTACATCACTACCGCTGCCGATGGCAATTCCGACATCACTCTGTGTCAATGCGACCGCATCATTAATACCGTCACCGACCATTGCCACTTTTTTTCCGTGCTGCTGGAGCCGTTCAATTTCAAGCGCCTTGCCGTCGGGAAGCACTTGAGCAATAACTTGATCGATTCCTGCCTGTTGAGCGATTGCCTGTGCCGTTATTTTATGATCTCCGGTAATCATCACAACTTCAATCCCCTGCTCTTTCAATGCCTGAACCACTTGACAGCTGTCATCCTTAATTTCATCAGCCAGAGCGATAATCCCCAATACTTTGTTTTCATCACCGACCCAAACGACTGTTTTACCTGCTTTTGAATATTGTTGTTCCTGTTGCAGGTAGCCATCTGTTCCCAATCCTTGTTGTTCCATAAAGGCGCGATTACCTATATATATCGTTTTATCTAAAATTGTACCGCGCATTCCCAAGCCGTTATAAGTAATAATTTGTTCGGCTGTTAAAGGAGCACATGACAATTCTTCCGCTTTGGAAATGATCGCTTTTGCCAGCGGATGCTTACTGCCGGATTCGACGGCTGCACATATTCGCATAAATTCATTTTGATCTGTTTCAGTTTCAATATCGGTAACAGTCAGCTTGCCTTTTGTCAGCGTGCCGGTTTTATCGAATACGATCGTATCGATATGTGCTGCCTGCTCCAATGCCTCACTGCTTTTCATCAGAACACCGAGCTGTGCCGATCGTCCTGTTCCTACCATGATCGCCGTCGGTGTTGCTAAACCGAGCGCACACGGACAGGCAATCACTAATACACTCACAAACACGGTAAGTGAAAATGCCGCATCTTGCTCTGCCAAATACCACAAGAATGCCGCTACAAAAGCAATCGCCATAACCGTAGGCACAAATACTGCCGATATTTGATCTGCAATACGAGCAATTGGTGCTTTTTTGGCTTGGGCATTTTCAACCATCGCAATAATTTTTGCCAACATCGTATCCTGCGGCAATGCCGTGACTCTCATTCGCAATCGCCCATCTAAATTCATCGTTCCGCCAATTAGCTGATCATCCGCATGTTTATCTATCGGAATACTTTCCCCTGTCAACATACTTTCATCAACTGCACCGCTTCCTTCTAACACAATTCCATCAAGAGGAATATGGTCTCCCGGTTTCACGATCAATTCATCACCTAAAGCAATTTCATCTAAGGATACTACAATTTCTTTCCCATTTTTCCACAACAATGCGACCGGAGCCTGCAAAGACATCAATGCCGCAATCGCATCGGTTGTTTTTGTCTTGGCACGTGCTTCCAAATGCTTTCCGAACATCACCAATGCGACCACCACACCGGCAGATTCAAAATAAAGACGATGCACACTGTGAAGATCTCCCTGCCATATCAAATATAAAGAATATAGAGAATAAAGATATGCACTTCCCGTTCCTACCGCAACTAATGTATCCATATTCGCTGCCCTATGTACCAATGCTTTAATACCGCGAGTAAAGAAATGTCTTCCGAGCAATAAAATCATGGTCGCTAAGACAAATTGAATCAAAGCAAAGCGAAACGGATGCGTATTATAATGAATAATTTCCGGCAGCGGCAGCGTTATTTCTCCCAGCATATGAGACATGCCGATATACAAAAGCACCAATGCCAATACCAAGGTCACATAAATAGAATAACTGCGTTTTTTCTTTGACTCTTCCATATGCTGCGCTTCTTTTAAGGCAGCCTGAAATCCGCTTTTTTCAATTCGCTGAATAATTTCAGCCAGCTTGATTATCTTTGCGTCATATTCTACATACGCACTGTTTGTCAATAAATTAACCTGAATTAAGCTGACTCCCGCCAATTTACCAACACTTCGCTCAATCGCCGCACTGCATGACGCACAGTGCATTCCCGTGATGCTTAATTCAGCTTGTTTGCGCTGTGTCGTTTCTTCTGTTTTCATCTCACTTAATTGAAATCCTGCTTTCATCAGCTTTTCATTGTATAATGAAAGATCAGGCTCATTTTTTGCCTGCACGCTCACTTGATTCATCACCAAATTCACCTGTGCACTCTCTACATCATCCAGCTTGTTTAAAATTCGCTCGACACCGGCAGCACATGCCGCACAGCTCATACCATCCACATGATATGTCTTTTCACATTTGTTTTCCATGAATTCACCTCTATTTCAGTACCTTTGCCAACAGCTGTTCTATTTCTTTCAGCTTCTCATCAACATCATTTTGGCTTGAAATCGCTGTTTTTACACAGCTTTCTAAATGCCCGCTTAAAATATGCAGATTCGCTTTTTTCAATAATGCATTGCTTGCCATGATCTGATTCGATATGTCGATACAATACCGTTCTTCCTCAATCATGTGAATGATTCCGTCAATTTGACCTCGTGCCGTTTTTAAACAGCGCAGTGCGTTCGATCGTTCTTTGTTCATAGGACCTCCTAACACCCCCTATGGGTGTTATATTAATAGTATATAAAATATTTCCTTTTTCGTCAATCCGCTTGACCTAATTCAGTTTGAAAAGCACATTTAAAGCTTTAAGTAACTAGTGAAAACCATAATACTTTGTAAAAATCCATTTTATACCGACATTCCGAATGAAAACAGTGCTGTATCCCATACTAAGTTTAACGAGGTGATATTTTATGAACGAAAGCTATTGGATCAAACAAAATCAGGCAAAACAATACCCTAAGCTTGATCATGATGAACATGTACATACACTTATTATCGGTGGCGGTCTATGCGGTTTAACTACAGCCTATTATCTTTCCTCTGTAACAAACAATCTATTGGTGATTGAAGCTGATCGAATTGGATACGGAACAAGCGGCAGAAACAGCGGTAAAGTGACAGTGCAGCATGGCTGTATCTATCAAAAGCTGATTAAAAAGCATGGTTTAAAAACCGCACAGCTTTATTATGAAGCACAAAAAGAAGCATTGGAATCGATTGCTTCAATTATTGATGAACATCATATTTCCTGCAATGCACTAAGAAAAGATGCAGTGTTATATACAAACGACGATACAAGAATTGCACAGCTTCAAGATGAATATCAAGCGTATCTCGATATCGGTATTCCCTGTGAATTCCTCGATTCTCAAGAATATCCGATTGCTTATCAAGCCGCAATTCTCATAAAAAACCAGCTGGGATATGATCCTTATGCTTATTTGCTGGGATTATCCGACTGCTTGGATCAGGAAGGCATTAAAATTTATGAGCATTCACCGGCAACTGCGATTGAAAAAGACGGCAGCGGCTTTAAGGTA
This sequence comes from bacterium c-19, assembly GCA_009917405.1. Classification (GTDB taxonomy): domain Bacteria; phylum Bacillota_I; class Bacilli_A; order Erysipelotrichales; family Erysipelotrichaceae; genus C-19. The sequence continues at coordinate 11,702 of QZED01000038.1, forward strand.
TCTGTCAATGGTCATTTGATTTATGCACAAAACATCGTTTCAGCCACAATGACACCATTGTTAGATGGATTTACTTTTATCTATGCCAAAAGTTATCCGTCTGTATCTCATATAGCGATGATGCCAATATCTCATTCTTTATCAAATCAAATGCTTTACAGCATTGATGACCCGATGGCTTCTTATCATGATATCAGCCAAGATCTGTTATTATGCGGCGGTTATGAACATCCTTGCGCAAAGATCGATCATACCCGATATGATGAATGGCTTATCTCCTTGCAAAAAGCATGGAAATGTGAAGGCGCTAAAGCGGTATGGGACAGTCAGGATTTAATCGCTTTTGATCACTTGCCCTTTATCGGTTCCTTATCAAAGCGTTATCCAAATTTCTTCATTGCCTGTGGTTTTTCAAAATGGGGCAATACCAATGCCAATGTGGCTGCTAAATTGATTTGTGCCAAACTGTTGAAAAAAGACAGTGATGTGATTAATATATTTGAACCGTCACGCAAATATCCGTTTTTTCAAGCACAATGCTTCCATATGAATATGAAAACAGCCGTCAATTTTATAAAAAGTCAGTTTCCCGATGTCGGTGATTTAAGCTGCCGTATCAATGAAGGAAAAACAGTTTCATTAGGCGGGCGACTCTACGGCATGTATCTTGATGAAAATGAGGAATTATATCTTGTGGATATTCGATGTCCGCATTTAGGCTGTATCTGTAATTTTAATGAGGTGGATCATACTTGGGATTGTCCTTGCCACGGATCGCGCTTTCATTATGACGGCAGTATTATAAAAGGACCGGCACAGAGTCCTTTGTCGGAGTATGAATCCGATGGACACAACCATGTCGATTCTCATGAAACGCTTCATAAAGCGGATTAAATCAGGAATGATGTTCCAGCTTTTTCACATTGGAAATTGCCGCTACACTGTTAGCTTTCACCAATATCTTCCAAACGCCAAGTGAGATCACAAAATCTATCGTAGAGTGTACCAGTGTACCGATTCCTACTAAAGTAAATATGGAATACAGAAAGCCTTGTGAATAGTTTGCTTCGGGAAGAGCATGCGAGAAATACAGCGGTAAAATAATCAACACCTCACAAATCGCATGAAGTAATCCGATCATAAAAATAAACATCAGGCTTTTTTTGCGGCTTTGAAAAAGATTTGGATCCTTTTGCAGATACCACGCGCCAAACAATGCCCATACGACATGAGATAATGCACGAAGCACGACCGCAATCGGAAATCCGCCTAATAAAAAGCCTAACGTCGTTCCTAACGCAACGGTAACAGCGACAAACGGTGATACAAACATCGCAACGATGATCGCAACATGGCTTGCTAAGGTAAAGCTTGCCGGCGGTATCACTAATTTCAGCGGCATAAACATCGGAATGACGACCCCTACTGCAATCAGTAATGCGGATAATGCCATTGTATGAATTTTCTTTGTTGTACTCATCAGATAACCTCTCTTTACATATGTCATGACAATTGACTTGTTTATTATAAAAAAGATAAAAAATAATGTCAAGCTTTTCTCAGCCTGACATTTTATTATTGCATAATTTTTCATTTATTTTAAAGTACATTCGTTTGACTGACGAATTATCCTTTTTCATATAAATAGCCTTTTTTACGCAAAGCATCAAGTATTCTTACATAACATGCTTCATCATGGACACGAATGGTATGTAGATGAATTCCGTCAGTTAAAGCGGACAACGGTACTGCTTTTTTATCTGCCAGCTTACTGAAAAACTGATCGGCATCATAGCGTGAATAAATATGCAAAGAACCGCGCAGTTCCCCATACAGCGGATGTTCTACTATCACATCTAATAGCGCTCCGCCTAAATCAACGATCGTATAAATTTCATCGTTTAATTCCTCACTGCGATGACATACAGCAATCGTTTTTATTGTTTGATCCTGCCCTCTTTGTTCACAAAGATAGCCTCGGGGGGTCGCAATAATTTGACAGCCCTTTGCTCGTAACAGTGCAATGTCTCCTACAATCAACTGTCTTGATACATGAAATTGTTTTGCCAGTGCACTTGCGCTGATCGGAGCTTCGCCTTGTTGAATCAACTGTAAAATTGCATCTCGCCGCTGTTGTGTATTCATAGCTACATCCTTTCTGTCAGTTATATCATATCAAAATTTTCTGTCTGATACAATCGGAAATCACCATATCTTTGCCAATGACACAACCGCCTTTACAAGTGTTTCCTCAGCCACCGAGGCAAAAGATAACGCAATGACATTCTGCTCTGTCCCCTGCACTAATATGCGCTGCTTTTCAGCAGTTTCAGTATAGAAAGAAAGCTCTTTTTCATTTCCCATATATAATAAGACCTGCAAATTACTTTCATCGAGTAAATATAATTTATCGGGGAAATAAGTTTCAAGCAGCTTTATCATTAAACTGCTTTTTGCTTCATAACGTTTACGCAACTGTCTGATCTGTTTTTCCATATGTCCGTCCATTAAATAATGAGCCAAGGTCAGCTGTTCAAGCTTAGAAGCACTTGGATGATAATTGCGTTTCTTTTTAAGATACCTTGTCATCATATCTTGATTCAAAACCATAAAGCTCATTCTGATTGAAGGCAATAACAGTTTAGAAAAAGAGCGCATATAAATAACATTTCCGTGAGAATCAAAACCTTGGACTGCCGGTCGCAGCTTTGTTTGATAGCGCAATTCTCCGTTATGATCATCCTCTAATAAAATAATATTTTGTTCATTTACATAATCAAGCAAGGCTTTACGGCGTTTGGAATGCAGCGGTCGCTTTTTCGTACCGCAGGAAGCACTGTTGATATACAGCATGCCCAATTCCTTTGTTTTTAAATTGGTGATACTGATGCCTTCCTCATCGCTATCTAAATAAATGATCGTAAAGCCGCAGTCTGTAAATACTTGTTCTGCCTGTCTGAAGCCGCTTTTTTCCATACCGATTACTTTCTTTCCTTCATATAAGGAACAGATCAAATACAGCAATGATTGAAAGTTCGCACCGATAACAATCTGATCTTCTTTACATAATACCCCACGCATCGCATAACTGTATTTTTGGATTGCTTTTCTTAATAAAAATTCACCTTGTGAATCACCGTAAGAGGTCAACCATGTATGATTCTGTAAAACAAGCTTGATATAATGAAGCCAAACCGTTGTATCAAAAGCTGAGACATCAATCGATGAGGTTCTTAAGTCAATCATTGTTTCTTCCTTTTGGGTAAGAACGCTTGTGTTCATAATTTCCTTTCTCAGTTCACTTTGTGTTTCATCGGCATCTACAAAATAACCGCGCTGCGGCTGTGCAATAATCAAACCTTCTGTGAGTAAACGCTGATACGCATTTTCTATAGTGGTTCGACTGAGATTCAACTGCTTGGCAGCGTTTCGTATGGAAGGCAGCTGATCGCCTTTTTTCATTTTTCCTTGTAGAATATCTCGACATATCGTATCGTATAATTGCGTATACCGACTTCCTGCTCCTTTTTTTAATGTAAATGTGATCGTATTCAGCTTCATTTTATCACCTGCTTTTATCAGTTTGTTTTAAATCTGCTAATATTATATTAATAAGCATTATAACATAAATGATAAATATCGCGCAAAACTGTACATTATTTTTTTATTATTTGTGGCTATTTATATAGTGTACAGTTATTGATAGAATATGGTACATACAAGGAGTGATCATTATGAGTAATAAAAAAATAATTGCGAAATTCAGCGCTACTGCATTATTAGGTGCTTTGTGTTACATCGGCTTTATGTTTTTGAAAATCAATATTCCGACTCCGGGTGGTACAACAGCTATTCATTTCGGTAATACATTTTGTGTTTTAGCAGCATTGTTAATCGGCGGTGTCGAAGGCGGTATTGCCGGTGCCATCGGAATGGGATTAGCCGATTTGATGGATCCCATCTATATCGTAAGTGCACCGAAAACCATTTTATTGAAATTTATGATTGGTGTAATTGTCGGTTTGATTGCACACAAGGCTGCTCATCTGAAAGAACACAGCGATGATCGGAAATATAGTATGAAATGGGCTTTTTGGGCTTCTTGCGGCGGTATGGTATTCAATGTGTTTGCGGATCCGATTGTCGGTTTCTTCTATAAAAACTATATTCTAGGGGTTCCTTATGAGGCTGCTAAAATATTTGCGGCATGGTCCTCTGTTTCTACATTGATCAATGCGGTTACCTCAATTATAATCGCAACCATTCTTTATACGGTATTAATTAAACACCTAAAACATATGACTTTTTTCAAGTAGTGATTTCATTAGAATCACTGCTTTTTTTCATTCTTTACAAGCAGTGCTGTTTTCTTTGTTGGTAACGAATGTTTTTTTCGATGAATAAGCCGTCATTTATTGACTATCCATAGGAAAAAGTTTACAATATAAAGGTAAGCGTAACGATTCTCTACACGCTTGTAACATATGCTCATTTTCGAGCAGAGTATTTCTTTCATGGAGAATGAAAGAGAAAGGAGAAACTAATGATATACTCAAAAGAAGTAGAAAACATGTGCACGGTAAAATGCGGCGCAAGTCATGGCTGTGCACCGATTCCTGAAGAAGGAAAATGGGTAAATTCCCGCGAAATTAAAGACATCAGCGGCTTAACACACGGTATCGGCTGGTGTGCTCCGCAGCAAGGTGCCTGCAAATTAACTTTAAATGTTAAAGAAGGTATCATCGAGGAAGCATTGATTGAAACTTTAGGCTGTTCAGGTATGACTCACTCTGCAGCTATGGCCAGTGAAGCGCTTGTCGGCAAGACTTTGCTTGAAGCATTGAACACTGACTTGGTTTGTGATGCGATCAACACTGCAATGCGTGAACTGTTCCTTCAGATCGTATACGGACGTACACAGTCTGCATTCTCTGAAAACGGTTTGCCAGTCGGTGCAGGTCTTGAGGATTTGGGTAAGGGAACTCGCTCTCAGGTAGGTACTGTTTACTCAACTAAGGTAAAAGGTCCTCGTTACTTAGAATTAGCAGAAGGCTATATCACAAGAATGGCATTAGATAATAATAATGAAATTATCGGATATGAATATATCAATATGGGTCTGTTCATGGATGCAGTGAAAAAAGGAACAGACGCTGCCGAAGCATTGAACAGTGCTAAGAAAACTTACGGTCGTTTCGCCGATGGCGTTAAATTCATCGACCCACGTCACGAATAGGAGGAAGAAAGCATGTCATTATTTGAAGGTTATGAAAGACGTATTGATAAAATCAATGAAGTATTAAATTCATATGGTATTTCTTCCGTTGAAGAAGCAAAAAAACTATGTGATGATGCAGGTGTTGATGTATATAACATCGTGAAAGGCATTCAGCCGATCTGTTTTGAAAATGCCTGCTGGGCTTATATCGTAGGTGCTGCAATCGCCATCAAAAAAGGTGATAAAACTGCTTACGATGTAGCAAAATCCTTAGGTGAAGGCTTACAGGCTTTCTGTATCCCGGGAAGTGTTGCGGATGATCGTAAGGTTGGCTTAGGCCATGGTAACTTGGCTGCCATGTTATTGAATGATGAGACAAAATGCTTCGCATTCTTGGCAGGTCATGAAAGCTTTGCGGCGGCAGAGGGTGCAATCGGTATTGCACGTAATGCGAACAAAGCAAGAAAAGAACCGCTTCGTGTTATCTTAAACGGTTTGGGAAAAGATGCAGCGAAAATTATTTCTCGTATTAACGGATTCACTCATGTGGAAACTGAGTTCGATTATTTCACAGGTGAATTAAAGGTTGTTTCTAAAACTCCTTATTCCGACGGTGAAAGAGCTGCGGTAAACTGCTACGGAGCTGATGATGTTCGTGAAGGTGTTGCGATTATGCACCATGAGGGTGTCGATGTTTCTATTACCGGAAACTCTACAAACCCAACTCGTTTCCAGCATCCTGTTGCAGGTACTTATAAGAAGGAATGCACTGAGCAGAACAAGAAATATTTCTCTGTAGCATCAGGCGGCGGTACAGGACGTACGCTTCACCCTGATAATATGGCCGCAGGTCCTGCTTCCTACGGTATGACTGATACTATGGGGCGTATGCATTCAGATGCACAGTTCGCAGGTTCTTCTTCCGTTCCGGCTCACGTTGAAATGATGGGTCTGATCGGTATGGGTAACAACCCAATGGTCGGTGCTTCTGTAGCGGTTGCCGTTGCAGTTGCCGAAGCAATGAATAAATAATTCATTCATACATTAGATAAGCCGTATCGTACATATCGCATGATACGGCTTTTTGTATGGATAAGTTTATGCACTGACATAAACAAAGTTAAATAAGGAAAGAATGTCTAAATAACTATAAAAACAGCCCTCTTTTACAGAAAAGCTGTTTCTATCACTGATCACTGCTTTCTTTTGCCTTATAGCTGTTTCCATCAAGAAAAAACATGGTAAAGGTGGCACGTGATAATAAGGTTTCATCATCATTATAAATAAACACTTCGTATACACCGGTCGTTCTGCCGGCATTGATTTCCGTAGCGATACCGATCAGTTTGCCACCCTTTCCCGGTTTCATATAATTTATGGTTCCGGCTAGGGTCACACTGTCTCGACCGGTCGCAAAACTTGCGGCTCCCGCAGCTGTATCTGCCAAGGAAAATAATGCGCCGCCATGCACAAAGCCGTGTACATTTAGGATTTGCTTATCTATCACCATTTCTACCCTTGCATATCCACGGCGCAATTCTGTTACTTTCATATCATTGCTTTGCAGATATTGCGAATTGCCGTTTAAACGAAGCATCAATTCATCTAAATTTTTCATATCATCCATTATATCACATCCTATCATGACTATTATAACTTTATTCTGCTTAGAAAGCTACTTCTGTTATCGTTTTATTTAGTTATGATAAATGAGTGTATATAAAGATAATCTTCATTGCATACATAACAGAAAACAGGTATTGTTTAATACCTGTTTATCATGATTTCTCATTATTTGAATACTTATATCTGTAGAATCAGATAATATTCCGTTTATAAATGATATATAACATTGTACCTAATGCAATGCAGCATAGTCCGATGTTAAGCGACTGATGGGACGCATCGCCTGTTAAAGCACCACCGACACTGTCTGCCGGATAATAAGTACCTTTTACGTCGGTATCATGCCCTTTTTGATTAGGATCCTTCGGTTCATCAGGATTGTTTGGTTCCTCTGATTCATCAAATGTCATCGTATCAAACGGAAATTCACCATCGACATTTTTATCAGGTTTCCATTCTGTGATTTCTTTGATATTTTCATCCGGTTTTCCATCTCCGTCAGTATCGATATTCACATCCGGCTTTCCATCTCCATCACTGTCGATATCAACATCAGGAATTCCATCTCCATTTACATCAATATTTATATCAGCTGT
>QZED01000039.1 GCA_009917405.1 bacterium c-19
TTTGATCTTCTCAAAACCCTACATTAATTTAGAGCGTTTTTTTACAAAACCCTACGATAATTTAGAGCCCCAATAAAGAGTCCCTTGTTTTTTCAATACAGGGACTCTATTTATATGCGTAAAAATAGATATTTGATTGCTGTTTGTCTCATCAGCACTTTCTGATTATCTTATTTCTTTTCTGAATTAAATTTTTCCTGACAAATCACTTCTTTCTTAGGACACTCTTTACAATCGTTTCCCTTACTTGTTACGTATGGCTCGCTTTATCCTAATAGATTTGTCGCCAATTACCGTTTTCGTACTTCTTAAACTAAGATTTTTCTTGAATTATGAATATTCAAGGATAGCCCTCAAAAGCCACCATTCCTGTACGTATCTGCTGTACCAAATACTATAGGCATCTCAATCCGGCTTTCTCAAACCGTATGTTCGTATGATGACAGATGCGATTGATTAATCAGCGCCTTTTAAATTTATTATAGTTCGGCTTCTAACCAACTGTATCTATCGAATTATCGTTCCCATGTTCTCACCGCTCTCTTTTCTTTTTCCTTACACTTACATTATAATCAATTTCAATGAATCGTAAAGCGATGTGGCATTTTCGGTTGCTTCAGAGGCATAATCAGCATCAGAATAATTAGTATTCACAAATACACTTTAAAAACATCAATCCATCAAACAAAATCATCCCTTTTGAAACTCTTCATTCATCATTAAATGAATGATTTCATGATCTGTCTCGCGCATCCCGTCACGTGCAAGTACAGAAACCGCATGAATTGTATTTTCTACACCCTTAGCTACGATTCCTTCACCACCGTAAAATTGACTGTGGTGCTGATACATCTTCATCCCCAAAAGTCCTGCTTCCACCGCGGAAGCAATTTTTGCAGCACAGCTGGCTTTGGCACCGTCACAGATCATACCGGAGTTGATAGCCAGCGCATTCACAATCGTATGGGCGATTTCATCGTAATTGCCGCCATACAGATAACATATTCCTGCGCCTGCCCCAACACCAGCACTGGTAGCTCCGCAATATGCACTTAGACAGCCTATTTCAGTCTTTAAATGAATAGTCACAAGATTAGACACAATCAAAGCGCGATAAAGCTGTTCCTGTGATACTTTGCATTCCTTAGCATACTCAATAACCGGAACACTGGCAGTAATACCTTGATTACCACTGCCTGAATTAATTACTACCGGTAGTTCACAACCATTCATCCTAGCATCAGAACCGGCTGCCGCATATGCTTTGGCACGATTTTGCACACTGTTCCCATAAGCTGACAGTAAAATCTTACCGATATTTGCTCCATAGTTTCCCCTCATTCCTGCTTCAGCAATCGCACTGTTATAAGCAATCTGACGATCAAGCACCGCTTTTACGGCAGACAAATCTGCTTGATCCGCATATGCCACAATTTGTTCCACCGATAATAACTTACGGTTTTTAGCCGCCTGTACCACTTGATCCTCAAACGGCTTTTCTAATAATACTTGATCATTATAATGAATCGCTACAACATTTGTATGCTTGCCGATAATGCGAACGTAGGCACTGTCTGATCCCGCATATGCTTTGACTTGGATATCAAAAGGACAGTTTGCGTCGGATTCCTTCATGCTTATTTTCGTATTTGCCAAAAAAAGATCGAGCTGATCAAACTCCTGTTCATCGACATCAGTCAAAACCTCTAATTCTCTGTCCGCTTTTCCGTAACAGATACCGGCAGCTAACGCGGCCTGAATTCCTTTCCTTGCGCCTGTATGCGGCACTACAACACTTTTCACGTTTTTAATTATATTCCCACTGACAGTCAGTGAAATACGCTCGGGAAGCTGCTTCAGTGTTTGTCTGATAAGCGCACCGGAATACGCAATCGCAATCGGTTCCGTACATCCCATTGCGACAATTAATTCTTCCTGTAATATCGCTGAATATGTTTCTTTTAGCTTTTCATCCAATATCATGTAATTCACTCTTTCCTGTTATTTCGATTCTACATACGCATGAAACCAATCAATGACAGCTTTTTTCCTTGCTCTTGCGATCGGCAGTTCTTCCTGATTACTTAAAACCATTGCATCTTTAGTAATTTTAGCCACGTGAGCAACATTTACTAAAAAACTGGCATGAATTCTTATAAAATCATAATTCATAAAAATAATCTCAGCCTGCGCCATCGTCTTGCGCTCCTGTAATATCCCCTTACGGGTATGATAGATCAGTTTTTTTTCACTTTTTTCAATATAATAAATATCCTGAATTTGCAGCGGCACCAAAAGATTCGCATATGATAACAAATACTCCTTGCGCGATTGCAACATGGACAGAAAATGCGCTTTTATCCGCTGCATTTCCAATTTAATCTGTTTACGATCAATATAGATAATTCTGCCGTTAGACTGTAACTGCATCGCCGGTTCCAATGTATCCATACAATAGATTACAATTCGTGCCGGTTGTGTTTCAATAAAGGAGACACTGATTCGCTGCGTATGAAATAATTCATTCATAATCAGACAATCAAACTTCTGCCGTTCATCTACACGGGCAAACTCAGAAATCTTGGTAAAATGCACAAATGTCCATTCCCATTCACCCAATATTTTTGCACATTCAAATATAATGTCCTTGGCAGTCTGTTCTTTTTCTAAAATCGCAATTCGCAGCATCAATCCACTCCCTTGCTTCCCAAGTAGTTTTACCTTTATACAGTTTTTTGTTATCTCTATTTAAGTTATAAATAAATTTTTCCTACTACATTATAACCTGTTTTCATCAAATTGGAAACAAAAGTTTAATGAATCATTGTGTTAATAAAACGCGTCTTTCAACTTTCCAAATAAAAAAGCGTAAAAAAAGATGACTCTGCCTCAGCATAAGTCATCTTTGATACATAAATTATTTTAAATCATTAATTTCATCTACAAAATGGCATGCGACTTGATGTCCCGGTTTAACTTCACGTAATTCAGGACGATCCTCACTACACTTCGCTTTCGCATAGCGGCATCTTCCCGCAAACGGGCATCCCTTAGGAACATCAATAGGACTCGGCACATCACCCTCTAAGATAATGCGCTGTTTCTGTTTTTCCAAATCCGGATCAGGAATCGGAACCGCAGATAACAGTGCCTGTGAATACGGATGAAGGGCATTATTATAAACTTCATCGCTATCACCGATTTCCATAACATGTCCTAAGTACATTACCGCAATACGATCGGAGATATAGCGAACAATATCCAAATCGTGAGCAATGAATAAATAAGTCAAACCAAGCTTGCGCTGTAAATCGATCAACAGATTGATGATCTGTGATTGAATCGAAACATCAAGGGCTGAAATCGGTTCATCACACACAAGGAATTCCGGTTCAATTGCCAAAGCACGGGCAATACCGATACGCTGACGCTGACCGCCGGAAAATTCATGCGGGAAGCGGCTGGCATATTCTTTATTTAAACCTACCGTTTCCAGCAATTCATCAACACGTTCCTTGCGTTTCTTAGCATCATACATCTTATGTATTTCCATACCCTCGGCAATAATGTCACCGACCGTCATACGCGGATTCAAGGAAGCATACGGATCTTGGAAGATCATTTGCGCAACCTTAGCGTATTTATAACGATCTTTAGCGGATTTAATGTGCAGCGGCTCACCGTTAATCAGGATTTCACCCTCTGAAGGCTGATAAACACCCATTACAACACGTCCCAGTGTTGATTTACCGCAGCCTGATTCACCTACCAAACCAAGTGTTTCACCCTTTGCGATATCGAAGCTGACTTTGTTTACCGCTCTTAATAAACCGCCGGTTACTTTAAAATTCTTTGATACTTCTCGTAAAGAGATATAGCTTTCTTTATTATTGCTCATTATCAGCAGCCTCCTTACGTTCACTCGGACAATCCTTATGTAACAGCCAGCATGCGGACGCATGACCGTTACCTAATTCAAATACGGGTGGCTGCTTGCTTTTGCAGACCTTCATGCAGTGTTTACAGCGTGCCGCAAATGCACAGCCTATCGGCGGTGCAATCAAATCAGGAGGAGTACCCGGTATTGATGTTAGCCGTTCTGATTTGTTTGTGTCATGCTTCGGTAAACTGCTTAATAAAGCACTTGTATACGGATGTGACGGATTGTTGAAAATATCGTTAGCTGTTCCCGTTTCAACAATCTTTCCGGCATACATGACCGCAATACGATCTGCTAAGTTTGCCACAACACCCAAGTCATGAGTAATTAATATAATTGCGGTATTCATTTCCTTGCGAATATCCGCCAATAAATCAATGATCTGTGCCTGAATAGTAACATCCAGTGCAGTAGTCGGTTCATCAGCGATCAAAAGCTTCGGATTGCAGGACAATGCCATTGCGATCATAGCACGCTGACGCATACCACCGGAGAATTCATGCGGATATTGCTTCGCACGTTCTTCGGCATTCGGAATCTGTACTTTTTTCAACATTTCAATAGCACGAGCTTCCGCTTCTTTTTTACCAAGCTTCTGATGATGAACAATCGCCTCAACGATCTGTTTTCCTACCTGCATCGTCGGGTTTAATGATGTCATCGGATCCTGGAAGATCATCGATACTTCCTTACCTCTGATTTTCATCATTTCTGCTTCATCAGCCGCAATGATGTCAATCCCATTCAAAGTAAGCTTACCCGATTTAATACGTGCCGGCGGCATCGGATTCAGTTTCATGATCGTTTGAGCCGTAACGCTCTTACCGCATCCCGATTCACCGACAACAGCCAGTACCTCACCTTCATCTACAGAATAAGATACACCTCGCACTGCCTGTACCTCACCGGCATAGGTATCAAAAGAAACATATAGATTTTCAATATTTAATACATTTGCCATATACTACCTCCGTAATTTAGGATCAAAGGCATCACGCAGCTTATCACCGAGTAAGTTAAAACCTAACATTGTCAAACTGATCAGGATTGCCGGCACCAACAACTGTTCCGGATAATAACGGAAATTGGTAATACCGTCGTTAGCTAAGGTTCCCCAACTTGCCTGCGGAAGCGGAACACCCAAGCCGATGAATGATAAGTAAGCCTCCGTAAAGATCGCACTCGGAATAGCCAATGTCAAATTGACAATAATGACAGACAAGGTATTCGGTACTAAGTGACGAAGCAGTATTCTGCCGGTTCCCGCACCCATTGTCAGTGCCGAAATAACGAATTCCTGTTCCTTCAGCTGCATCACCTGTCCGCGCACCAAACGCGCCATACCGACCCATCCGACTAACGTATAAGCAACAATGATCGTTGTGATACTTGGTTTCATAATTGTCATCAACAAAATAACAACTAACAAATACGGAATACCGCTGACGATTTCGACGAATCGCATCATCAAATTATCAACCCATCCGCCGATAAAACCGGAAATACCACCGTAAATAATACCGATCACACAGTTGATTCCTACCGCCACAAATGCGATTAACAAGGAAATACGTCCGCCGTACCAAAGTCTGGTCCAGCTGTCACGCCCCAAGTTATCCGTACCTAAGATATGAAGATTTCCGTTGACATCCTTAGACATCAAACCGAGATTATGCGAATCACATATCTCAGACATCGTATATTGGGAAATCATCGGCATCACAATTGACATAAACAGGATAATACCCAAAATAATCATTAATGTCAATGCGACTTTATCATGAAATAATCGACGGAGTGCGTCTTTGAAATAGCTGACACTGTCTCTTACGATCACATTACCCTTTTCTACATCCTGACCAACCCATGTAAAATCATCAGCACTCAGTGCTTCATCGCAAGCGTATGCGACTTCAGTGAGGTTCTTTTCAGGAATATTTTGCACATTCTTTTTCTTTTTTCGCATAACACCTACTCCTTACTGTCTGTTAATTTTACACGCGGATCAACGATACCATAGGCAATATCCACCAACAGCGTCATAATAATCAAGAACGCTCCGTAGAAGATTGTTGTACCGGAAATCATCATATAATCCAACTCTTTAATTGATGTAACGAAGAATTTACCCATGCCCGGAATGTTAAACACTTGTTCAACAACGAACGCTCCCGTTAAAATGGAAGCCGTAATCGGTCCTAATACCGTAATAACCGGCATGATAGCATTTCTTACTGCGTGTTTCCAAATGATGCGTTTTTCTGACAAGCCTTTTGCCTTTGCAGTTTTGATATAATCAGAATTCAAAGCATCCAACATACTTGTACGCATTAAACGTGAAATCGTAGCCATGGAACTGAGTGCCAAGGCAAACGCCGGCAAGATCTTTGCCATTTCACCTTTCCATCCTGTGATCGGGAAGAAAACATGTCCTAATTTCAGGTTGACCTGCAATGCTAAGAAATACTGCAGTAATGCCGCAACGATAAAGCTTGGTACCGAGACACCGATTACCGCAACGGTCATGGCGATTGTATCGGCAGCTTTGCCGCGTCGTATTGCCGCAACTGTTCCTAACAAAACACCGCCTAAAATTGATATAATTAACGATCTGATACCTAACTCAAAGGAAATCGGGAAAGATTCTCCGATAATGGTAGTAACCTCTCGACCGTATTTAGTGGAAGTGCCGAGATCTCCCTTAAAGACATTGCCAACATAAACAAGAAACTGCATCCACACTGGCTTATCAAAACCATAGCGGGCATTCAGAGCAGCTTTAGTTTCCGGTGTTATTGCCTTATTTCGAGCAAACGGATCTCCCGGTGCAGCATGCATCATTAAGAACGTGATGGCGATCAGTAGCAGCAAAGTCAACAATGCGTAGCAGACGCGCTTTATAATATACTTTAACATTTATTCACATCCTTTTATTTTATACTCATTATTTATGATTTAACGAAATAAGGCTATAATGATTAGTTATAGCCTTATTGTTGCATATTCTTTTTTATAGAATATTAAGAGTCCTCATATGCTATTTAGTTTCTGCAAATCTAAGGTCCATATCTCTCAACGCAGAACGCTGTACGCCTGTCAATTTGTCAGAGCAAATGTAGTCACGAGAACGCCAGTAAGTTAAACCGATTGCTGCATCTTCCGCAAGAATCTTTTCAGCGTCTACTAACATCTGAGTACGTTTTTCAACATCTGCTTCCATATAAGCGTCTTGAACCAGTTTGTCGTATTCTGCATTAGAATATCCGCCGTGGTTGTTACCGCCGCCGGTCAACCACAAGTCAAGATAACTCATAGCATCATTGTAGTCCAAAGACCATCCTGCCCATACAATATCAAACTGTTTGTCGTTCATTCTCTGAATACGAGTTTTGAACGGAACTTGCTTAACCTCAAATTTAACACCAAGGTTTGTCTTTAACTGCTCTTGTACAAACTCGTAAGTTGCCTTACCGGTATCACCTTCATCACCCAACAATTCAATTTTGAAGTCTGCAGGGTTGATACCTTCTTCTTTCAAGCCCTCTTCTAATAATTTCTTAGCTTCTGTATAGTCACCGTTTGCACGTTCCCAAACATTTCCGACTGCTTTTGTGAACTCACCGTTATTTACAACTGGCGGTGTGAAAGAAGTCGCAATTTTGGATTCATTCAATACAACTGTATCAATGAATTTCTGAACATCAATACCCATTGTCAGTGCTTTACGAACTTTAGCGTTGTTCAAGCCCGGTTTTGTTGTATTGAATTCCATGTACCAAACACTACCGTCATCATAGTTCAGAACATCTTTACCCTGACTGCGGTAATCTTTTGCCTGAGTACCGTTTAAACCGATCATATCGATTGTACCGTTTTCAAACTCATTCAGTGCAGTATTAGTATTTTCAATCATTTTGAATGTAATTTCATTCAGTTTGATTGCATCCTTGTTCCAATACTTATCATTCTTAGTAAGAACGATGTTATCTTCATGAGCCCAAGAAGTCATAACGAAAGGTCCGTTAGACAAATAATCTGCTGATTCTTTTGCATAATTATCAATTCCGCCGTGCTCAGTATAGAACTTCTCGTTGACTGGCGCAAAGCTATAGAATGCGAATGTACCCAAGATATAAGGATAAGGTCCAGTTAATTTAACTTCAAATGTGAAGTCGTCAATTACCTTGTAACCTACATTCTCATAAGCTTTCTTAGCTGCTTCAGACGCTGCAGCTTCTTTTGTTTCAGTCTGCTTCATCAATTCTTCTGCACCGTCAATCAATACAGCCCAAGTGCTTGCATAGCCTGCACCTAAGTGAGTTGTAAATAACTGATCCCATGCAAATTTGAAGTCATTTGCCGTAACCTGAGTACCGTCATTCCAGAAAGAGTCTTCGCGCAAATGGAATGTATAAGTCAGTTTATCGTCAGATACATCCCAGCTTTTCGCAACACCTTCTACAGGATTGTCGTTACTGTCTAAAGTTGTTAAGCCTTCTACTGTATGACGCAATACGTTACCACTTGTTGAATCCGTATTCATAAATGAATTCATTTCAGGTGGTTCAGAAGCAAGGTTTACAACTACTTTGCCATCAGATCCGTCACTGCCGGAACCGCCACAACCAGCTAACATTGTGAGCCCCAACAATGATGACAAGGCAATTTTACCAAGTTGATTCATCTTCATTGTGAATTCCTCCTCTTTATTTTCACAATAAGCAATTCGCTTATGTGTTCTTATTTTATCACTATTCTTTCACAAAGTCTACACATATTTTCATTTTTCATCACTTTCACTTTCGCACAGTTTCATCACAATGAATGTATTTTCACACAATGCAAACACATTGAAAACCAAACTATCAAAAAATGGTTTCGCTTTGAAAACATTTTAGCGGAAGTTGTTCATTAAGTAAGACACCATGCGTTGAATCGACTGTTTCTCCTTTGTTTAGCTGTCCGTCAACCAAAAAAATTTTTTTGAAAAAAACTCGCCGATAACGAATGTAAATTTCTTTCAAGAGGATCTTTAATATCGATTGATTACATACATTACGCATGTGTTTTTTCTGCACCCGACATCAAAAATTTTTATCTTGTCAGCCACGATTATCCATTGACCTTTTTCTCTGCTTTTAAATAAAATATTCTTACAATATACACAAATGATCATTATATATGAACATAATATACTTCTTAACATATTCCTCAGTTATACTTATCAATATGCTCTTTATATAAAAAAACACAACTGCCCTTCCTTCAGTACGCATTCAATCCCTGTACTGTCAGTCGATGGCTGTCGTGTCAGCGTTATCTTATAAATATCAGTAAATATCAGCTTTTCATTTCTATTACTGATTCCATACATTTCCATTTATCCAATAGAATGATCCCATTTAATATGGATATGTCTTCAAGGTATCATAACGGCGCTTTGCTTTATTCAATAACCTCACGCCATAGCTTTGCGCCCAAAGCATTTAATTTTCCGTCCAAATTATCATATCCGCGATCAATATGATAGATTTCATGAATTGTCGTAATGCCCTCTGCCAATAATCCGGCAATCACAAGACAAGCACCGCAGCGCAAATCCGTTGCCACAACCTCACACCCAGTTAGCGGAGTAGGGCCGTTAATCATCGCACTGGGAGACATCACATTAATATTTGCGCCCATTTTGCTCAATTCATGGCAATGCTTAAAGCGTTCTTGATAAATTGTTTCAGTGACGATCGATTGGCCGTTTGCCTGAGTCAAAAGTGCAGTCAGTGGCTGCTGAATATCCGTAGCGAATCCGGGATAAGGCAAGGTCTTGATGTCGGTTGCGTGAAGTTCGCCTCGCCCCATTACCTTTACATGATCAATACCGATTTCCATACGAATGCCGATTTCATGTAACTTTGATAACAGCGATTCCAAATGCTGAGGAATAATATTTTCTACGGTTACATCATCAGCTGCCGCAGCTGCCAACACAAGATAAGTCGCCGCTTCGATACGATCGGGAATAATCTCATGAAAACAGCCGTTTAAATAATCTACACCATCAATTGTGATCACATTGGTGCCGACGCCGCGAATCTTCGCTCCCATCTTATTCAAAAGTGTTGCCACATCAATGATCTCCGGTTCCTTAGCGGCATTTTCAATCGTTGTTCTGCCTTTCGCATAAACAGCTGCCATCATAATATTAATGGTAGCGCCGACACTGGAAATATCCAAGAAAATTTTATTTCCCGTTAATTCCTCGGCATCAATAATATATGTGCCATGTTCATAATGCACAGAAGCCCCGAGGGCTTCAAACCCTTTCACATGCAAATCGATCGGTCTCGGTCCTAAATAGCACCCACCGGGCATTTTCATTTCCACATGTCCGTATTTACCCAACAGTGCACCCATAAAATAATAAGAAGCACGTAGCTTACCGACTGTATCGGAAACCATCGGCATATTCTTCATCTGCGAAGGATCAATGATCAGAATATCTTCACCTTTGCGAATCACTTCAATTCCAAGCTCCTTAAGCAGCACTGATAAAGATCTCACATCTGATATATTGGGAACACCGCAAATCGTAACCGGACCGTGTGCTAAAATCGCTGCCGGAATTAATGCCACCGTCGCATTTTTAGAACCTGATATCCGCACAGTTCCGCTGAGTGAATGTCCTCCCTCAATTTTAATTACTTCTTCCATGTGCTGTTTCTCCTTCCAGTAATTATTCTATTAACACACCGCTCTGTCGGTGCGTATTTTTAAACATTTTAAGCGCTCATTTATAAAAATATTTGCTTATTCATTCTATGTTGAAATACGTTCATTGTCACTGTACTTTCGATTAAAGCGAAAATAATTCGTGCACAAACACAAAAAACACAGACACTCTGCTTACTTTCTATTCATATGCAGATATATTATAAAGCATTTCTATTAATATAGCTATAAAAAAATAAACGCTTTTCGTCCCTTAATGCTCAAAAAGTATACTATTCAAAAAAAATCATTATGGATTTCTTCAAAATCATTATATAAATAAAGCTTATCTTTTTCTTTCTGTTCTTGTTAGACAAAGTAAGCTTTCTCATATTCTTAATCAGATGAGTTTTATTGCATTCCTATATTTTACTTATTTTCATTAGTAATCATGAAATATATTTGATATAATAAATACGTTGTGAAAAGGAGCGGTAAGATGAAAAAAACAGCGTTTGACAATGATTTATATTTAAAACTGCAATCGAAGCATATCTTAGAGCGTATTTCTAAATTCGGAAATAAACTGTATTTGGAATTCGGCGGCAAGCTATTCGATGATAATCATGCTTCAAGAGTGTTGCCGGGATTTCAGCCTGATTCTAAATTAAAAATGCTTTTGACATTAAAAGAACAAGTAGAAGTAATCATTGCCATCAATGCCAATGACATTGAAAAAAATAAGGTTCGTAACGACTTAGGGATTACCTATGATGTAGAAGTGTTGCGTTTAATCGATGCTTATCGCAGTGTTGGTTTATATGTAGGAAGTGTTGTTTTAACACAATATGCAAATCAAACAAGTGCTGATTCATTTAAGCATCATTTGGAAACATTAGGTATCCCTGTATACCTGCATTATCCGATTGCCGGATATCCGAATAATGTGGAATTGATTGTTTCCGATGAAGGTTATGGTAAAAATGATTATATTGAAACAAGAAAACCTTTGGTCGTAGTTACGGCACCGGGGCCGGGATCAGGTAAAATGGCAACCTGCCTGTCTCAGTTGTATCATGAGCATAAACGCGGTATCAAAGCCGGCTATGCCAAATATGAAACGTTTCCGATTTGGAATCTGCCGCTGAAGCATCCGGTCAATCTTGCTTATGAAGCAGCGACTGCGGATTTAAATGATATTAATATGATTGATCCCTTTCATTTAGAGGCTTATAATAAAACAACCGTCAACTATAATCGTGATGTGGAAATCTTCCCTGTTTTAAATACCATGTTTGAGCGAATCTTAGGAAAAAGTCCTTATAAATCACCGACTGATATGGGTGTCAATATGGCAGGAAACTGCATTGTCGATAATGATGCCGCAGTGAAAGCCAGTGAGCAGGAAATTATTAGACGCTATTATCACGCTAAATGCGATGTAAAAAAAGGATCGCTCGGCAATGAGGTTGTAGATAAAATTGAAATTATCATGGCCCAGGCTAACATTACTATCGATGATCGTGCCTGTGTAGCAGCTGCTTTAGCGAAAGCTGAAGATACAACAGCTCCTGCAATGGCGATTGAATTGAACAACGGACAGATCGTAACCGGAAAAACAAGCGCATTGTTAGGTGCAAGTGCCGCAGCATTATTAAATGCTTTAAAGGTTTTGGGCAATATCGATGATGAAATGTTGCTAATTTCACCAAATATCATTGAACCAATTCAAAAACTCAAAGTAAATCACTTAGGCAATAACAACCCTCGTCTTCATACCGATGAGGTACTGATCGCATTAAGTATTTCTGCGACCACCAACGAAATTGCACATACCGCATTAAAGCAGTTGGAGAAATTGAGCGGTTGCGAAGCACACAGCAGTGTGATTTTATCAGAAGTCGATAAAAATGTATTCCGTAAGCTGAATGTAAATCTTACTCAAGAAGCGCAATATCAAACAAAAAAACTGTATCATCATTAATCGAAGCACATACAGTTTTACCACTTTCAGAAACAGAAACAAGCACATTTCAACAGCGAGATGTGCTTTTATTTATCACTTAACATGGTATTGTTTTAACTGAGTCACTCATATCTGTACGCTTTTATCCATTCGATATTTTACTCTTTAATCATCGATAAATCCACATACAAAAAGACTGCGAGATTTTCACAGTCTTTCTGCTTAATTTGAGATTTTGATGATTTCTTGGATTATGCTTTGCCGGCAGAACCAAACTGTTCCATCATCGCAACAACTTTTGCCTGAATAGCATCTGCGCCCGGTTTTAACAGTTTACGTGGATCATAGCCTTTGCCTTCCTGATCCTTGCCTGCTTCGATATATTTGCGAGTCGCTGCCGCAAACTCTAATTGAAGCTCAGTGTTTACATTGATTTTAGATACACCCAAAGAAATTGCTTTTGCGATCTGATCGGCGGGAATACCTGAACCACCGTGTAATACTAACGGTTTTCCGTTCGTAATATTCTGAATTTCACCTAAACGATCAAAGTTCAAACCTTTCCAGTCTGCTGGATATTTACCGTGAATATTACCGATGCCCGCAGCTAAGAAATCTACACCTAAGCCTGCGATTGTTTCACATTCTTTTGGATCTGCCAATTCGCCCATAGAAGTAACGCCGTCTTCTTCACCGCCGATACCGCCTACTTCACACTCGATGGAGCAGCCTTTCGCATGTGCCAAAGCGATCATTTCTTTTGATTTTTCAAGGTTTTCTTCAAACGGATAATGAGAACCGTCAAACATTACAGAAGTAAATCCTGCTTCAATACATGCTTTTGCGCCATCATAAGTACCATGATCCAAGTGCAATGCGACAGGAACCGTAATTCCTAAAAAGTCATGAATTTCACGAACCATTGCCACTACATTTTTAAAACCGCACATGTATTTTCCGGCACCCTCGGATACACCTAACATAACCGGTGACTTTGCTTCTTCAGCTGCCAATAAAATAGCTTTGGTCCATTCCATATTGTTGATGTTGAATGCACCGACTGCGTAATGGCCTGCATGTGCTTTGTTAATCATTTCAGTTGCAGATACTAATGCCATAAATATAATCCTCCTTGTCTTTACCTTATTATTTTACTTCATTTTTATCCTTTTGAAAAGATGAAAACGTGTTTTTTAGCATTTTATTCCGATGTAATACATTAAGAGGTTTATTTTCCTGCATATGCTTTCATATTTGTTGAAATAATTATCATGAAATGCTTTTTATCGTGACGGCTTATGACTATTTCAGAATACGGAGTGATGGTAACATATCGGAAAAGCAACGGTTTTCCCTTTACCCGTTGCCTTTTATTTGTTATGCTTTCAGTATTATGCTATTTATGCTTTATCTTATGTTACTTTTCATCCTCACGCTTCACAGTGTAATAGATTCTGATGAAAGTTAAATTTATCGTTCACATATATACAAAATCATTCGTATAAATACTATACTACTGAATCAGCTTAGCGATTGCGTCCTGATACACCTTTGTCTTTGCTTTCGCATCTTGAATTGTCGTACCCTTGATGCAGTAATAGAATTTACATTTCGGTTCCGTACCGCTCGGACGAATTGCGATCCAACTGCCGTCATTCAAATAATATTTCAGAACATCGGATTTCGTAAAGCCGCACAATTCACTTTCCGCGCCGTTTTCCACTACACGACATTCCTTATAATCCTCAAAGCGAATAACTTCCACATCAGCGATATTGCTTAGCTGACTTGTACGTAAATCACTTAAGATTTTTTGAATTTTAGCCGCGCCTTCAGCACCCGCTAAAGTTAAAGAGGTTTGACTTTCTTCATAAGCACCGAATTCATCATATAAACCGTTTAATACATCGACTAAGGTTTTCCCCTGTGCCTTATAGAAACAAGCCGCCTCTGCCAACATCAAGCAAGCCTGCGGTGCATCTTTATCACGCACGAACGGTTTAATCAATGAACCATAGCTTTCTTCATATCCGAATACATATTGTTTTTCATTATTCACTTCATATTTCGCAACTTTTTCGCCGATAAATTTAAAGCCGGTTAATGTTTTTTCTGTTTCTACACCGTATTTTGCGGCAATCTTTTCACCTAAATCACTGGTTACCACCGTATTAAACATCACCGGATGTTCCGGCATCATACCTTTTGCCTGAAGCTGTGAAAGGATATATTCGATTAAAACCGAGCCACTTTGATTTCCGGTCAATAATACATATTCACCGTTATGCAGTACCCCGACTCCCATACGGTCCGCATCGGGATCACATACAAGAATAATATCCGCATTTTCTTTTTGCGCATATGTCAATGCCAGCTCATAAGCACCCTTTTCCTCAGGATTCGGTGTCGGTGTCATAGAGAAATCAGGATCCGGTGTACATTGTTCCTCAACTGCCGTATACTGATAACCCAAACGATCATAGATTTCCTTTACCGGCACATTTGCCGTACCGTGTTCGGGAGAGAATACGATCTTAACCGCTTTCTTATCAACATCCGGATTCAACTGAATACTTAATACATTTTCATAATAGACCTCATCAACCTCAGTACCGATAATCGTAATCAGCTTGTTTTGTTCCTCAGTCGGATTTGCACAGATTGCCAATTCATCCTCAATCGCATTGACCTTATCGATGACCTGCTGCGCCAATGCCGGCACCAATTGACAGCCTTTTTCATCATACAGCTTATAGCCGTTATATTCCTTCGGATTATGACTTGCCGTGATCATAATACCGCCGAAGCAGTTAAAATGACGAACCGCAAAAGATAATTCCGGTGTCGGTCTTAAAGAATCAAACACATAGCTTTGAATTCCGAAGGTCGCCAACACTTTAGCACTGTCCATCGCGAATTCCTTTGACATATGGCGATTATCATAACCGATCGCAATACCGCGTTTTTTAGCGTCTTCACCGTGTTCACATATATACTGTGCAAAGCCGACATTCGCCTTGCGAATCGTATGCAGATTAATGCGATTCGTTCCCGGTCCCAACAATCCTCTCATGCCCGCAGTACCGAACGCAATCGTTGTATAAAAACTATCTTTCTTTTCTGTTTCATTCATATCAGCTAAAACATCTTTGTAGGATGGATCCAAGTTCGGATGATTCAGCCATCTTTCATAAGCTTCTTGTATCATGTCTTTTCCTCCTGTACTCCTTATTCTTATTTATTATACTATTTTGTTAGCGCTTTCGCAATGCGGTAATGATAAAAATTCAGGTTTAAAGGAATTGCTTGCTATGGGTTCCATCACCCCGGAAGAATTTGATACGAAAAAGAAAGAACTTTTGAATTTATAGTCATACAGCCATCAAAACGATGGCTTTTTTTATCGTAGGAATAAGTGTTCATCAAAATGAATGACTCATTGCCTTCTGCTCAAACAGGACAAAAAAAAGAAGCTGTAAGCATCAGGTTTTCTCAATGCGTTACAACCTCTCGTTCATTAACCGATAATTTTTTGTGCGCGTAATACTTCTTCAATCGCAGCGATTGCGGCATCCTCATCATCACCGTTACATGTAATAGTAATTTCAGAATTCGTAGGGATACCTAAAGACATAACGCCCATGATTGATTTCATGTTTACTTCACGACCTTTAAATGCAACATTTACCTCACATTTGAATTTGCTGGCAGCGTTTACCGCTACTGTTGCAGGACGTGCATGCAAACCAACCGGATCAATTACGGAAACTGTAATCTGTTTCATTTTTTATTCCTCCTATGTTCACTAAGTTTTTACATCTATTATTTTAAACCATTTTCATATCACTTACAATGCTTTATTGACTTTTTTTATAAGTTTTTTAGGTTTTCCAAGGAAATTGAAACGGTTTCATTGGTAAAATCACGTTGAAATTCAAGTGTTTTAGGATATGATAACGCTTAAGATATGATTCAGAAAGCAGAAAATGTTGTTTAAACAGGCAAGCCAATGAAGTATGTAGCCTAAGTTAGACAGATAGTAAGCAAGCAAAAAGATACTTATTACATATTCAAGCTCATTTGTCTCACATGTTCATGAAACAAGATCTTATTTGTTTTGATGTTTGTATTGAATTTCTCTTATAAATTCCTGCACATCATAAACGGGGATTTTATGTTCAATCAGCTTTTGCGTAAAGATGCCGTTTCCCGTAATCAAGCGACCGTCAAAATTGCCGCTGTATATGATATGAACCCCGCAGGAAGGACTGCGTGATTGAAGAATTGCCGCATCTGCCTGAAACTGTAAGGCTATTTCCGCTGCGCTATCGGCGCCCGCCAGAAATGCATCGCTGACATCATCATGATCGGTATTGATAAAGCGACCGTTTTGTATTTCGACACAAGCACGCGGCACCGGCAAACCGCCCAGTACCTCAGGGCAGACACAGCGAAACGTATGATCTTTTAAATAGGCGCTTAACTCTTTACAAGCGTTACTGCCGCCGTTGTATTTGCATTTCGCACCCATTAAGCAGGCACTGACAATATATCTCATGCATCTTTCTCCTTTGCGTATTCATAGAGCGAGGCCTCAAAATCTTCATCTGTTTGATACCGATAATCATCTTCCGTCAATATCAGCTGTTCCACAAAAAAGAGTGTATCATACCATACATTTAAATCACCGTGCAGTTCATTGCCGCGTACATTCAAATAGCAAAGATCCTCCATGGTTTGAAAGCCTCTGAGCGTATCGATATGATTGTATTCTAAATTAATTCTTGTAAGCATCGGTAAGCGCAGTAATCCGATGACATTTTCAATATGGTTAAAACCGAGATCAACTTCACTCAATAATTCCATATGGCGCATAAAATTAAGATCATTAATATCATTATGATCTGCTACAAGCAGCTCTAAGTTTGTCAGCTCCGCAAGCGGCTCCAATGAAGAAATACGGCAGCTGCTGGCTCTCAACAGCTTTAAATTTGTTAAATGCGCTAACGGCGAAATATCCATAATCGGACAGTTGCTGATATCAAGTACCTCTAAATTAACACAGTCTCGAAGAGAAGTTATTTTAAAAAGCGGATTATCGCAGATTTTTAAACGGCGCAACTGTGGCACAAACCCAAGTCCCATCAAAGACATCAGCGCATTGGAATGCACATCTAATTGTACCAATGCGGGAAAGAAACGAAGAAAGGAAAGATCGGAAATCTGAGTATTGACAATCGTCAATTCCTTCACTTCAGCGAGTGCTTCATCACGGAGCTTTTTGCCGAACATGCCGTTCCCGAATTTTTCTAGTAAAAGCTCATACAGCTGCGGATCTTCTATTCCGTATGCATCATTTGTAATTATTCCCACACGCCTTCTCCTTTCCCTTTGTATGATTTGATTCTCATCTGAAATACCGTGTCGATTCATTTATGAATGCACGATGAAACCGTTATTAATTATAACATGAAAAATTACGATATCCTATATTTATCTATCGAACAGCGGTAAATCAATATCAGTATTATACCATTATAGTACATTATGAGAGATACCATATATCAAAACCACGCCTGAAAGACGTGGTATGAACCAGCCCTATATGGGCCTATTGTTGCGTAAGGTCTTTTCGACCATTGAGGCCTGACAGCCGCAACGCTTTCTCTAACTGCCTC
>QZED01000040.1 GCA_009917405.1 bacterium c-19
AGAGCTCACCTTCATCTTGACCCTATGATAATTTATAGCCTACTTTTATCCCTACAATAATTTAGATATCCGATATTTATAAGTCGAATATAAAATAAAACTGCTTTGAGTCAAGCAGTCTATTTTTATAATCAAATAATTCCAAAGTGCTTTAAGGCATATTCCACACCGTCGTTCTCGATTCGATGAGTCACAAAATCTGCGGCTTCCTTAACTTCTTCACAGCCGTTTCCCATCGCAACACCGATGCCGCAGTTTTTTACCAGTTGGACATCATTCGCTCCGTCACCAAAACACATGATTTCATCCATATCGATTTGCCAATGAGCTGCCAATGCGGCAATGCCGTCGCTTTTATCGATCTGTCCTGCATTTACTTCAATAACGGGACCGTGGTGTACCCAAGAAATACCGTTTAATATCTCATCTAATTCTCGCGTTTCCTGACCTTTTTCTGTATAGAGTAAAATATTCAAAACGTCATCATTTTCATAAGGCTTTATGATCGGAGTATTCAAATAAAGCTGAAAAAAGATATCCTTGTCTTTTTGGATCGGTTCATCGTGGAAATAATCCCCGTCAATCGTACTGTAGCGAATTGTCCTGTGATGCTTCTTTGCATAAGCAATCAGTCTCTCTACAATAATTTGATCAACATATTGTGCAGAAATCACTTGATTTCCTTCCATAGCCAACGCACCGCCGTCACTGACTATACCCGCAAAAGGAAAATTGCGAAAAAAGGACGGTGTGTGCTTTAACTCATAACGGCATCGGCTGGTAGCGACACCGACTTTAATGCCTCGTTGATTAAGTGTATTAAGTGCAGATCTTGTTGAAGGCAATATATCATGGACATCATGGTAATACATTGTCGCATCTACATCAAAAAATACTGCTTTTATCTCTTTATTCATTTTCTATACCTCGTCGTTTCATAACGATTATAGTTTAACATAAAAAAGCAATAAAAGAAATGCTTTCTACAGTGAATAGAAAGCATTCAATGTTTTGTCTCATTATCGATTCGCAATTAAATATTTATGTAGCGAATGATAAATCGTTTGATAATCATCTTTCATAATATCTATTTCTTTACGCATTGTCTCTGACAGTGTGAAATGACGATCATCGAAATCACGGATTGCTTTTAAACCCATTTCAATCGCTTTGATTGCTTCTTCAACCACTTGTAAATCACCAGTTACCACCATATTCTTAATCATTGACATCATGTCGGTAACAGTACCCATAAAGCCTGATGTATCCACCGGTTCACCGTTTACGGAAATAATATGTCTTGTCAACATTTCTTCATGATTTTTTAACAGCTCCAAATAATGATGAAAATCAAGCTTCAGCTGTTGTCCTTCAATCTTTTCGCTTAAATCCTCAAATACAAATGCACCCATATGTGTACCCTTTAACAGCTGATTCAATTCCTGAATCAGATCATCTCGTAAATTCATTACAGTCCTCCTGTCTCAAAATGATTCACTAACAGTATGGATGTGAATACAGTCACTTATTCTTCTGAAGATATTTTTTCAATGAACCATCCTGAATATTCGTAAAACAAATAACGATATTGATCTTGAATTCTGACTGTATAGCGTATGCCGAATCCGCCGCTTTTCAGAGAAGCTGCTTTTTGCTTGTTGATAATTTTATCAATCGGATATTTTACCATATTATCCCATACGATAAATAACGGAACCAATTCGCCTGATTTGGTATGCAGGACGACTACCGCAACTTTTTGTTTCATCGGAAGAAATTGACAGGATGAATCGTATGGTCTGAAAACGGATCAAAACCTGTCAATTCCAGATCATTTTTCATTGAGCAGCGGCGAATAGAAAAAGTTCCGAAGCGTTTGCGAATCTGTTCCATAACAACATCTAATGCTTCTTCTTCCGTATCATCAAAATCCTCAAATAACGAAAGCTGATGATAAGCATTGCGGGAGAGCAGATGCGATACACTGATCGATATGGAACGTAAGGGCACTTGAAAGTGATAATTCTCTTGACAGAGCGATACGGCAATATCCACAAGTCTTTTGACAGTGTAAATAGGGACGGAGAAGGTCATTTGTCTTGTAAAGCTGATCAAATTAATATTGCGAAATTGTACCGAAATGCAGCGGGCTGCTAATTGCTGCTCTCTCATTCGGGCAATAATGCTTTCACAAAGAACATATGCAATTAAGCGAAAATCCTCAATATCATAAATATCACGCGGTGCGGTAATTCCGTTGCCGATGGATTTGATCGGAAACAGATAGGTTTGCTTTGCGACCTCACTGTGATCCTGTCCGTTTGCGAACCGCCACAAATATTCTCCCCATTTACCAAGCACTTGCTTTAATTTGCCGTAATTAAATTGAGCCAGATCACCGATAGATCGGATTCCCAGCTGATTTAGCTTATCAGTCGTACTTCTTCCTACATATAATAAATCCTCAACCGGCAACGGCCATACAATTTCACGATAGTTTTCCGGGGTGATGATCGTAATACCCATCGGTTTTTTATAATCGGAGCCAAGCTTAGCAAAAATTTTATTAAAGCTGACACCGATACTGGAAGTTAAACCGATCTCATGATAAATTTGTTGTTGAATTGTTTCGGCAATCGTTTTTCCATCACCGAAAAGTGCTTTGCTTTGAGTTACATCAAGCCATGATTCATCAATTCCAAAGTCTTCAATAAAATCAGTATATTGCGTAAAAATCTCTTTTACCATTTTGGAACATCGTTGATATTCTTTGAAATCAGGCGGCAGCAAAATAAGATCCTCACAGATTTGCTTTGCTTCCCAAATAGCCTGTCCGGTTTTGATACCCATCTGTTTCGCAAGTTGATTTTTTGCCAATATGATGCCGTGGCGCAGTTCTTGATTGCCGGCAATCGCTAACGGTATATCGCGCAGATTCGGATCCTTTGCACATTCCACCGAAGCATAAAAATTATTTAGATCACAATGTAAGATTGTTCGTTCCATAACGATCACCCTTAATCTATATTGTGTATCATATATTTACATTTATTCATCTCATAATTTATTGAATTCATTCAGATTATTTGCGTTTGTTTGAATTCGGATACCAGCAGTCCAATTCTCAGCTTGTTTTGTGATGGTAATATCGATGATGTTTCCTGTTTGAAGCATTTTTGCTTGTTTATCATTTATAGATAAGGGAAGAACGCATCGCTTTTTATCAGCACAGCTTAGTTCCAATCTATAAGGATCTGTTCTATGAACAGGCTTATGTAATGTGCATGCTTCATTTGTCCATACGCTGATAAACGGTAATCTTTTATTTGAAGAACTTTGTTGCGTCTGATAATACAATACGGCTTGTTCAACGACAATGCGTCGGCATTGCATTGTAATGTTTTTGTTCACCAAGCGATACGGAAATGCGAAAATGCGCTTTTCTTTATGATAAATACCGGCAATGCGATAAATTTCATGTCTGAATATTTTACCGTAGCTTTCTAACGCTGTTTTTGTTTCATCATCAATAACTAAAGGAATAAGAATTAACATAAATGATCACTCCTGTCTGTACATGATTTTATATAACCCAAAAAAGACATAATTACGAAAAATATTTGAAAAATATAAAACATCTTATCTTTTTACAGCTGCTATGCATTTGATCTGTCGGTAAATGTTATTGCAATATCAAAGCAGTTCACCAAAGCATGTAAACTTGCAATAATTACCATTGCTTTCAAACGGAATCATGATAAAATAGAATGAGAAAAAATTGCATTTTTCAAAAAAATCACAGAAAAAGTGCGATTAAGAATATGAATGATATTCATAACGAGGTGCGAATGAAAATACTACATACATCAGATTGGCATTTGGGCATTGATTTTCACCATCATGCGTTCGGTGAGGATCAGCGTTATGCTTTGCAGCAATATGATCAGATCATTAAGCAGGAACAAATTGATGTTGTGCTGATCTGTGGTGATATTTATGATACGACATTGGCAAGTAAAGAAGCGATACAGCTTTTTGATGAAGTGATGCATCATATGATCAAAGATCTGAAAGTCAAGGTGATTGTCATAGCGGGAAATCACGATTCACCGACCAGGCTGTCGGTCATGAAGGATCTGTTAAAGACGCAGGGATTATATATATACGGAGTTTTAACGGAACCGTTACAACCTTTAACAATTGATCAGGTGGACTTTTATCCGATTCCATTTGTGCATAAGGATACAATCAGTGCAGTTTATCAAAAGCCTTTTAAAACTTACGAGCAGGCTTTTATGAATATGATGGACCATGTTCGATCACAGAAACAGCATCACAGACAGATCGTGATGGCACATGCGTTTGTAAACGGTGCAAGCGTATGTGAAAGTGATCGTTTTGCGCATATCGGCGGTGCCGATCTAATTTCAAAGGATGTTTTTCATGGTATTGATTATGTGGCGCTCGGACATTTGCATCGACCGCAACAGATCAGTGATCACATTCGTTACAGCGGTTCGCTTTGTCCTTATACCTTCAGTGAAACGACAAATAAAACAGTTGTCATTATTGACAGTGATACCATGGACATCCATACGGTTCCGATTAAACCGCTGCATCCGATGGTGACTTTGCATGACAGTTATGATGCGGTTTGCGCGCAGCTTTTCAATCATCAAAATGATTATGTAAAAATTATCCTTAAGGATCAAAGCATCAACTTTGAATTATTGGAGCTGCTTAAAGAGCGTTGTCCGTATCTGTTAACCTTAAGCTCTGATAAACAGGAGTGTGAAGAAGCGGTCACGCTACAGGCAAATGATTTAGAAAGCTTATGTGATGAAGCGATCGTTCAACAGTTTTTTCAGGATTATTTTCATCGAGAACTGTCCGATGAGGAAACAAACTGGCTGAAAGAGGCAAAAGGAAGTGAACTCGTATGCGGATAGAGAAAATTTCATTTCAGGCATTCGGTCCGTATATCAATAAAGTAGAATTGGCAATGGAAGAACTTTACCCACATCATCTATTTCTGATTAAAGGATCGACAGGTGCCGGTAAAACAGTTATTTTAGATGCGATTACCTTTGCCTTGTACGGAAAGAGCAGCAGCGGTGAGCGCGGTGATTTTGAATCTATGCGCTCTCGTTCGGCAGGTGATAAACAAAAAACCTTTGTGGAATTAATCTTCACCGTTCAAGGACGACGTTATCGTTTTTATCGAGAAATTGCGGTCGGAAAAAAGCGTAACGGGGAAGCACTGTATAAGATCAGTGTCAACGGAGGAGAATTGATTGAAGATCAGTTTTATCCGTTTTTTGAGAATTGTAAAATGACTTTATTGGAAAAACAGGCAGAACAGATTATTGGGTTGAATCATGCGCAGTTTATACGGACAATGATTTTACCGCAGGGGAAGTTTGAACGGCTGTTAATTTCCAACAGTGAAGAAAAGCAGGAGATTTTAAAGTCATTATTTCAAAGTGAGCGATGGGCGAGGCTGTGTGATGCATTAAGTGAACAGCTGAAGCAGACGAAGGATCATAGCGTTCATATGGCAGCGGAAATTGAAAATTTATTGAAACAGGCGGAAGTTACTTCAGTTACTGAATGCCGTGCGTTGATTTTGCGGCTGAAGGAACAATTGGAGCCGTTGCGGGAAGCGGTTGAACAGGCACGGCAAACAATGGAAACGAAACAGCGACAAATAGAAGAACAAGAGCTTTTCAGTTCCTTGATAAATAAAAAGACTGCTTATGAAGCGAAATTGAATGAATTAAAACAGCAGGAAGCGAATATTCAATTTAAAAGGAAACAAGTGGAAACGGCAAAGGAAGTTGAGCGAATCTCACCTTATATTCGCACTTATCGAGAAAGTAAAAAACGCAATGCGGAAATAAAGCTGAAATTACAAGAAAACGTGAAAGAGTTGACAGAGCTTAAAGCGATTTCTCAAAAGCTACAGGAACAAAGTGAAGCGATGTCCGAAAGAAAACAACAACATGATCGCTTGAAACAGCAATGCGAACTGTGGATACAGCAGTCGGCGCTTTGTGATGAGCGTGAAGAAAACAAACGAGCGATAGAAGCTATGAAACAGCAGTATCGACTGGCTGAATCAAAAATGGAGCGGCAGCGAGCGGAAACGGTGCAGCTGAAGCAACAGCGAAGCACTGCACAAGAACAGATAATAAAGCTGGAGTGTGTAAATGAACAGCATACGCAGCTACGAATTGAAGCAGAGCGTTGGAAGGGTAAAAAAATCCTTGAGGAAGAAATTGCACAGCAAAAAAATCAGCTATCGGAGTGGGAGAGCGCCGCAAACAAACGCAAGCACATGCGGGAAGCACTCCAAAGACAAGAGTGTGAGGTAAACATCAAACACGAGCAACTGTATCAGGCATATCTGCATGATAGTGCCGGTTTGTTGGCAGAGATGTTGACAAAGGGAGAGCCGTGTCCGATTTGCGGATCGACGCATCATCCCAATCCTGCCAAAGCAAAGGCTCAGCTGAGTGAATTAACGAAGCTGAAAGCCTGTAAACAAGAATGGGATCACCTGTTGCGGCAAATACAGGAAATCGATAATTGGCTGAAGCAGGCTGAAGTTCGTAAAGAGCAAATCAATCAGACAATCAGCGGTAAACAACAGCTTTTGGAAGAAAAATACGCTGACTTGATCGATAAAAATTATGAGTTATTTTTAAAAGATTTGAAGCAGTCACAGGAAAGTCTGCAATTGCTTCAGAAGCACAAGGAGCTGTTGCAAACGGCAGAAGCAAAGCTGCCTGAATGTGAACAGACATATGAAACGGCACATCAGCAGTTTCAGCAGGTCTCTGAACGGCTGCTGCAATTAAAAGCACAAAGTGAGGAGCGTTTTCGCAGTATTTTAAATGTTGATCCTTTGGTATTACGTAAACAGCTGGAAGCATCAAAGCATCAAATGAAAACAAATGAAGCGTTAATCGCTGCATGGGAAAAAGATATGAAAGTGAATCAGCTTCATACAGCTTCTTTACAAGCAAGTGTTGAACATTTAAAAACCGAGGCTTTTCAAGCAGAGCGCGAATACGAGAAAGCAAAACAGGAATTACAAATGAAAAATCATTTACAATTAGATATTGATCAGGAACTGATGGATGAGCACAGCGTTGCGAAATGGACGGAAGAAATACAAGCTTATCAGGATCAATTTACTAAGCTACTGGCTGCCGTAGAAGAGTTAAACGCTCAGACAAAGGGTATAAGGTTGCTTCGATCAGAGACGACCGCCAAGGAATATGAGGAAGCCAAACAAACATATCAAAACATAGTCAAAGAGTTTACCAAACAAGAATATCGCCTCGGACAAATTATTCAGACGGAACAGCGCCTGAGCGTTTTAAATAAAGCATATGAGGCAGAGTTGTTGACATACGCGCGGCAGGGTGAGTTCGTAAAGGCAATGCGTGGTGATACGGGAATCGGTATTGAGCGATATGTGTTGGGAATTATGTTATCGCATATTACTCGCAGTGCAAATGCCCTGTTGAAAAATGTTCATGATGGCAGGTATCAGCTTTATCGCAGTGATGATACAAACGGTAAGGTTCGTAAATACGGTTTGGAATTAAGTATTTATGATCGTGTATCAGCGACAATGCGAAGTGCGGCTTCTTTATCGGGCGGTGAAAAGTTTCTCGTTTCACTGGCGCTGTCATTGGCATTATCTACAGTTGTACAGGCACGCAATACCGGCGTATCAATGGAATCCATGTTTATAGATGAAGGCTTCGGTTCATTGGATGAAGCCAGTATCGCGGACGCCTTACAGGTTTTAAGCAGTATGGCAAATAAGAAAACCATGATCGGGATTATCTCCCATGTGGAGCTGTTGAAAGAAAATATCCCATACGGAATTGAAGTAACCAAGGGCAAACACGAAAGCTTTTGCAGAATGCTTTTATAGTTAGGAGTGCAGATATGATTGAAAGACTAAGCGAAATAATTCAAAACAGTAAATATCTTGTGTTTTTCGGCGGTGCCGGTGTCAGTACGGAATCAGGTATTCCCGATTTTCGTTCAGCGGCGGGTATTTACAGTAATCAGACTTATCCGTATCCGGCTGAACATATGATTTCGGCTGATTTCTTTTATGCGCACTGTGATCAATTTTATCATTTCTATTTTAATGAAATGGTATATCCGAATGCTGGTCCCAATGAGGCTCATATCGCGCTGGCAGAATTGGAACGGCTCGGTATATGTAAAGCGGTGATTACGCAAAATATCGACGGTTTGCATCAGGCTGCCGGCAGTCGTAATGTTTTAGAACTGCACGGATCGATTCATCGCAATCGATGCTTAGGCTGTAGTTCTAAATATGATTTAGCGGAAATGCTGAAGCAAAAGGGAAAGGTACCGAAATGTCCGCATTGTAATCACACAATCAAACCTGAGGTCATACTGTATCAGGAAGCCTTGGATCAAAATGTGTTGGAAGCAGCGATTACTCATCTCAAAGCTGCAGACACATTGATTATCGGTGGAACGTCTTTACAGGTTTATCCTGCTGCAGGATTAATTCAGTATTTTAACGGCTCACATCTCATTTTGATCAATCGCTCCGCTACCGATATGGATTCTGCGGCTGATCTGGTCATTCATGATTCTATCGGAAAAGTAATGAAGGCAGTAATGGATCTGTCAATGAATAAATGATATGTAAAAAATACAGGCGAAAGTCTGTGGAATTAACGGTGGTAAAGCAATTTATGCTAGATTATAATGGTGTAAAAAAACAAGGAGTAAAATCATATGAGTTTAGGAGATCATTTATTTTATGCATGTAAGAAACAGGTACTGACGCCGGAAGATGTTGGGAGCAATTAAGGGTCAGCAGATAAACGATATTGAAATGGGAAACGGATGAAACAATGCCGAACATTCACCCGGCAAAAAAAATGAGTATTATATCAGGCATTGTCGACAACTACAGAATTATATATACTGTGTATGGGCAAATACTTATATTGAAATCGTATCAGCAAGATATCGAAAAGAAGAATATACAAAAATAAACTCGTCGAATATTTCATACTGTCATATGTCATTACAGGGCTCTTACATGATGTTGGAAATTAAAAAGATGAAAAAACAAAAAAATGTTGACAAGAGGACAAGAAAGCGTTATCATTATAACTGTAATAAGGATTGTTACTCTTCGAGGCTTTACCTTAAAAACACATTTTTTGTTTTTTTGGTAATAACTTGGAGAGTTTTTTATATGATGGAGGAATTATGTTTGGGTTCTTGAAAAATAAAAAGATATATGAAATATATGCGCCTGTAGATGGAAAAGTGATTCCGCTGGAAGAAGTGAACGACAAAGTATTTTCAGAAAAGCTGATGGGAGATGGTGTCGCGTTTCAATTTAACGGCGATACGCTGTATTCACCCTGTGATGGAAAGGTGTCCATGATTTTCCCGACAAAGCATGCGATCGGTTTTGTTTGCGACAACGGTGCAGAGTTATTACTGCATATCGGATGCAATACCGTAGAGCTCAACGGCGAAGGGTTTACATGCTTGGTTACAGCAGGTGAAAGGATAAAGGCACATGATCCGATCATGAAGATTAAAGATGATTGGATGAAGGAAAAAGGTATTGATTTGACAACTCCATTGGTAATTACGAATACTGATGCATATCAAATCAAACATTTGGCTGTCGATGAAGTATGCAAAACAATGAAAGTGATGGAAATCACCAAAGGATAGGAAAGGGATCGGCCATGAGAGTTATTAAGAACATCAATAACAATGTATCCGTTTGTTTAGACAGTACCAATACAGAAGTGGTCGTGTTTGGTAAAGGCGTTGGTTTTACAAAGCCGCCTTATGAGATCGAATTAAGTAAAATTGAGCGTACTTATTATGATGTCGATGAAACATATCTCCGTATGATCAAAGATTTATCTCCTCAGATCATTGAGATTGCAACACAAATTGTCGATGTAGCCCGGATGAAACTGGAAAATTCTGTGAATTCAAATACGGTATTTACATTGGCGGATCATTTACAATTTGCGGTCAAACGAACTCAAGAGCATATGAATGTAAAACTGCCTCTGCTTCATGATATTGAATACTTGTTTCAGATTGAAATGGAGATCGGCAAACGGGCAGTGCAGTTGATAAAGGAAAGGCTGAATGTGTTATTGCCTCCGGAGGAAGCAGGTTATGTTGCTTTGCATCTCATTAATGCACAAAAGATGAGTCAAGGCAGAGCTTGTCAAAATATGGATGAAAAAATGATTGAAGTAATTACGGCGATGATTGAAGCAGATTTTGAATTGACAATTGATCGCAGGAATTTCAATTATTCACGCTTTGTTTCTCATATGCATTATTTGTTAAAGAGGGGAAAAATAAATGAACAGATCAACAGTGAAAATAAACAGCTGTATCAGACGATACAAGCCACCTATCCTAAGGTGCGTGATTGTTCGATCAAGATCTGTAAATATCTGGAAAGAGAATTAAATTGTCAGCTTTCTGAAGAAGAATGTCTGTACTTGATGCTACATATTAATCGACTTTGTGCTCGCGAGGATTGTTACCGATAGGGCTTAACCCCGGCATAAGGCTAAATGATGAGACTTGTTTTCATTTAGTTTTGCGCGGGGTTTTTATTTTGGCAAATACAATGGAAGTGCGCAGCCATTGTTTGCAATATAAATATGAATGAAAAGGAGAAGTATTTATGGCAAAGAAAGACAAATATGAGAGCTTAGTAAATCATATACTTGAGCTACTCGGCGAGAAAGACAATGTATTATTCTTTACTCATTGCGTAACACGATTGCGCGTAAATGTAAAGGATAAGGGCTTGGTGCAAACAGAAGAAATTGAGCGTACGGAAGGTGTTATGGGCGTACAATGGTCCGGAGAACAATTTCAGATCATCATCGGTTCTGGCGTGGACAGCGTATATCGTGCAATCTGTGAAAAGCATGGCTTAGCAATGGAAAAAGCAGTGGAAGAGCAGTTGGACATCGTGAAGAAGCCGCTGACTTTAAAGACAGTGGTACCTACGCTGTTGGATACTCTGACCTCTATTTTGGCACCGATCATTCCGGCGATCGTCGCCTGCGGTTTATTACAGGGTGTATTATATTCCGTACAATCTTTTGGTTGGCTGGATCCCAATAGTGAAACGTATGTATTTTTCTTTAACTGTGCGCAGGCAGCCTTCTATTTCCTGCCTGTACTGATTGGTTATTCGGCAGGACAACGCTTTAAGTGCAGTCCTGTATTAGCTGCGACAACATGTGCAATACTGATGCTTCCGGCATTTTCCGCAATGGCGGGAACGACGATTAAATTGTTTGGTTTTCTGCCGATTACCTATGCCGGTTATTCTTCAACCGTTGTTCCGGCAATTTTAACCGTATATTTTCAATCCTATATTGAGAAATTCTGTAAAAAATTTGTGCCGAAGATGATCGATATCATCGTAACTCCGCTCATCACAGTGATGCTTTCGGCAGTGGTCGGATGGGCATTGCTGGCCCCCATCGGCGGTTGGCTCGGCGTATTCGTCGCGGATGCGATCTTATGGCTGTATGAGTCACTTGGTCCTGTCGGCGGTGCTATTTGCGGTGCAATCTATCCGTTTATGCTGATGTCCGGGATGCAGGTAGCGATGAGTCCGTTGATCGCACAGAACCTTTCGACATTGGGTTACGATTTCTTGTATCCGGTGACAAGTGCAGCTTCCAATTCGGCAATGGCAATTTGTGCCCTGTATATTTTCTTTCGCTCCAAAAATGAAAAAACGAAATCTGTGGGTCTGTCTACCGGTGTGACAGCTATGATCGGTGTGACGGAGCCGGTTCTGTTCGGCTTAATTACCAAATACCGCAAGGCGCTTATCGCAACCGTCATTGGCGGTGCTGCCGGCGGCGCAGTTATGGCATTGTTCAAGGTGCAGTATTTATCCTTTGGCTTTGTGCCTTTTGGAACGATCGTATTGGCAATGACTGATACCTTCTGGTTCTATATGCTGGGGGTAGCCGTATCGATGATTGTTACGGTAATTGCACTGATTGTGTTAAAATGGAAGGATGAATAGTTATGGGTTTTTGTAAAGATTTTTTATGGGGCGGCGCGACCGCAGCGAATCAGTGTGAAGGTGCGTATTTGGAAGATGGCAAAGGTTTGAGCGTTTCAGATGTAATGAGTGTAGGCTCTCATCAGGAGCCACGAAAAATTTCTTTGGATATGGATGATTCCTATTACTTTCCTTATCAAAAAGGGATTGATTTTTACCATCATTACAAAGAGGATATCGCATTGTTTGCGGAAATGGGATTTAAAGTATATCGTTTTTCCATCGCATGGGCAAGAAT
Organism: bacterium c-19; assembly: GCA_009917405.1. Lineage (GTDB taxonomy): Bacteria > Bacillota_I > Bacilli_A > Erysipelotrichales > Erysipelotrichaceae > C-19. Next base: position 12,396 of record QZED01000040.1, read on the forward strand.
TTATCCTAACGCAGATGATGAAAAGCCTAACGAGGCAGGTTTACAGTTTTATGATAATGTATTGAAGGAATTGAAAAAATACGGGATTGAGCCATTGGTGACGATTTCCCATAATGAAATGCCGTTGAATATTGTCAAAAAATATCATGGCTGGCCTAATAAAAAGGTGATTGATCTGTATGTAAAGTACTGTGAAACGATATTTACTCGTTATCAAAATGATGTGACCTACTGGCTGCCGTTTAATGAAGTTAATAACTTGATGCTTCCTTTGTCAAATTTGATTCAAGGAGGTATTTATATCGAGGGTTCTACTGATTTTAACAACCAAAAAGATGATCCAAATCTGCGTATGAATGCGCTGAATAATGTGCTGATCGCCAGTGCAAAGGCAGTGAAGGTAGGCAGAAAGATCAATCCGAAGTTCCGATTCGGTACGATGATCTGCCATATTACCCGTTATCCGCGTACCTGTAATCCGGATGATGTCTTCTATGTGCATCAGAACGATTTGGTGCATAACTGTATGTGTTCTGATGTAATGCTGAGAGGAGAATATCCTTATTATGCATGGAATTATTTTGAGCGCAATCACATTCAGATCGCTTTGAATGAGGAAGAAAAGCAGGCTTTGAAGGAAGGTATATGTGATTTTTACAGCTTTTCCTATTATCAGAGCATTTGCGAAAGCACGCAGAAATTTGATGAAACGACCAGCGGCAATATTATGGGTGGTGTAAAAAATCCTTATTTGAAGCTGACAGATTGGGATTGGCCCATTGATCCGGTTGGATTACGCTATACTTTAAATAAGGTTTATGATCGCTATCATGTACCGATCTTTATTACAGAAAACGGCTTGGGTGCATTAGATACACCGGTAAACAAAGAGATTCATGATCCATACCGCATTGATTATATTCGTGAGCATATTAAGGAAATGAAGAAAGCGGTAGAGGACGGTGTCAATCTTATTGGCTATACTCCATGGGGATGCATTGATCTTGTCAGTGTTTCTACAGGGGAGATGAAAAAGCGTTATGGCTTTATTTATGTGGATGTTGATGATGAGGGAAACGGGACATTTGAACGCTATAAAAAGGATTCTTTTTATTGGTATCAGAAAGTCATTGCATCCAATGGCGAAGATTTAGACTGATGAATGCTATCACATGAGTTGTATCGATGACTGATTGTGATAGGTTTATGTAAGGATTATGAATAAATGCAGGGCTGAAAGGATGTCTTTCGGCCCTTTTCAGCTTTAGTATTTATGCGGTGTATATAAGAATGAGTTTTTTTGTTTCTTATGTGCAGTAACGCTCTTTGCAGCACACACAAACGGTAATAGGGCAGAAATGAAAAAACGTGATATTTTAAAGAAGAAATTTATTGTCGCTATTAAACTAAGCATATTCTGTTTCGTATTTCAAATATTATCTTCGTCGTATAAACTTTATCCATCTTTATAAAATATGTGAAAATAGTTAATAGCAGAAGTATTTCTGTGAACTCTATATGATTCATTTATAAAATTTCATAAAAAGGCTTGAAATTTATCGAATATTTGGTATAATAATCAAGCAATAAAAAAATGACTCCTTAGCTCAGCTGGCAGAGCAACTGACTCTTAATCAGTGGGTCCAGGGTTCGATTCCCTGAGGGGTCACCATTTGAAAATGAAAAGTCCAAACCGGGCTTTTTTGTTATTATATGGAACGAACGTCGTATCGAATTAAGAAAAAAACAGAAAAAGCAAGTAATGCTTATTGCGTGCTACCTATTCTGTTCGCAGTAAAGAGACTATGTCTATCTAAGATAAAGAAACAATATGTTTTTCATTTTGTGAATCAAATATGATGTATTTCGACAGAGCAATTTAAAGTTTATCACATTCCCGACAGGATTGTGATGAACTAGTCCGCATTTTTTATCCTTTATGAAAGGGAGAACAAAGGGAATACGCAAATAAATGTACGAAAATACCCCGAAATCACTTTAAAAAAATGCGATTGTGGATTATAATATTAAAGTAATGTTTTTACGCAAGGAGGAAAACAAAACTTATGGCAAAGAATTTCATGTCTATGGACGGTAATACCGCTGCGGCACATTGTGCGTATGCGCTTACCGAACTGTCAGCGATTTACCCGATTACTCCATCCTCTCCGATGGCAGAGGTTGTAGACCAGTGGGCAACGCAGGGCAGAAAAAATGTATTTGATACGGTTGTAAAAGTAGCTGAGTTGCAGTCAGAGGGCGGTGCTGCCGGTGCAGTACACGGTGCTTTGCAGGCAGGTACTTTGGCAACAACCTTTACAGCTTCACAAGGCTTATTATTGATGATTCCAAATATCTATAAGATGGTCGGTGAATGTCTGCCGGGAGTTATCCATGTTGCGGCTCGTGCGCTTGCGGCTCGTGCATTGAATATTTTCGGTGATCATGAAGATATCTACGCATGCCGTCAAACAGGCGTATGTATGCTGTCTTCTCATTCCGTACAGGAAGCAATGGACTTAGCCGGTGTTGCACACTTAGCTGCTATTGAAGGTCATGTACCGTTTATGCACTTCTTTGACGGATTCCGTACTTCTCATGAAATCCAAAAAGTTGAAATGATGGATTATGAAGTATTAAAAGGGCTTGTGAATCAGGAGGCACTTGCATCTTATCGCAAGCAGTCTTTAAATCCGCATACCAATCCGGTGACTCGCGGCGGTGCTGAAAATGACGATATTTTCTTCCAAGGTATGGAAGCGCGCAACCAACATTATGACAAGGTTCCTGAAATCGTAGCACGTTACATGAAGGAAATCTCTAAAGTAACCGGACGTGAATATGCACCATTTACATATTACGGTGCTGAGGATGCAGAAAGAATCATCGTAGCGATGGGTTCTGTAACCGAATGTGCTAAGGAAACAATCGATGCCTTAGTTGCTAAGGGTGAAAAAGTCGGTATGATCAAGGTACACTTGTATCGTCCGTTCTCAGTAAAATATCTGTTAGACGTATTACCTGCTACAGTTAAGAAAATTGCTGTATTGGATCGTACCAAAGAAACAGGTTCTATCGGCGAACCGCTTTACTTAGATATTCTTGCTGCATTAAAAGACAAGGATATTGAAATTATCGGCGGACGCTATGGTTTAGGTTCTAAGGATACTCAGCCGAACCATGTAAAAGCAGTATTCGATCACTTAAAAGGTGATAAGCTGATTCATGGCTTCACAATCGGTATTGAAGATGACGTTACCAACCTAAGCTTGACACCGGATGAGGACTTTACGATTGAATCAGACTGCACAAGCTGCTTATTCTGGGGTCTTGGTTCTGACGGTACCGTTTCTGCGAATAAATCAACGATCAAGATTATCGGTGATAACACTGATCAGTATGCACAGGCATATTTTGCATACGATTCTAAAAAAGCCGGCGGTGTAACACGTTCTCACTTACGCTTCGGAAGCACACCGATTCATTCTACTTACTATATTAACAATGCAGACTTTATTTCTTGTTCACTTGATGCGTATATGTTCAAATACGATATGGTAAGAAACCTGAAAAAAGGCGGTACCTTCTTATTGAACACTACTTTCTCTAAAGAAGAGATCGTTGAGCATATGCCAAATCGTATGAAGGTTCAGTTAGCGAAAAAGGAAGCAAAATTCTATATTATCAATGCGACTAAGATTGCACAGGAAATCGGTATGGGAAGACGTACCAACACAATTCTGCAGTCTGCATTCTTCGCATTGAATGAACAAATTATGCCTTATGATACAGCCGTAGATTTAATGAAGGCAGCAGCTAAGAAATCTTACTCTAAGAAGGGTGATGCGGTTGTTCAGTTAAACTACAAAGCAATTGATGCAGGTAAAGACGGTATCGAACAGGTAGCTGTAGATCCGAGCTGGGCTGAGTTGACTTATAATGCCGGACGTAAATTGACCGGAGATGAATATTTTGATAATCATGTTGCGGTAATTAACGGCTTAGAAGGCTATGACATGCCGGTCAGCGCATTTACAAACGATTTCTTGTTAGACGGAAGCATCCGCAATAACGTATCTTTCAACGAAAAACGTACAATTGCGGTTCAAGTACCTACTTGGCATCCGGAAAACTGTATTCAGTGCGGTATTTGTTCCTTTGTATGTCCGCATGCGACAATTCGTCCGTTCTTATTGACTGATGAAGAAATCGCTGCTGCTCCGATGGAATTCAAAACGATTCCGGCAATGGGCAAGGGTGTCGAAAATATGAAATATCGTATTCAGGTTACTCCGGCAAACTGCGTCGGCTGCGGTCTGTGCGTTGTTGAGTGTCCGGGTAAGGCAGGCAATAAAGCGCTTGAAATGGTTGATATCAATGAAAAATTGGATCAGGAGCCGTTGGCTGATTACTTGTTCAAAAATACTGAATACAAAGATGAATTCTTCCCTAAAGATACGGTTAAGGGTTCTCAATTCTTAATGCCGTACTTTGAAATTTCCGGTGCTTGTCCGGGATGCGGTGAAACTCCGTATTATAAATTAGTTTCTCAGCTGTTCGGTCGTGATATGTTAGTAGCGAACGCAACCGGTTGCTCTATGATTTACTGCTCTTCTACTCCGTCAACTCCGTTCGTAAATGATAAGAACGGCGAAGGTGTTGCATGGGCAAACTCCTTGTTTGAGGATAATGCGGAATTCGGTTACGGTATGGCGCTTGCCAACAACTATAAAGAAGCACGTATTCTGAAAATCATGGAAGACAATAAGGACAATGTTGCGCCTGAATTGAAAGCAGCGTTTGAGAAATATTTAGAAGTTCACGGTGATCGTGATGCAGAGCGCGAGATTGCACCGACCATTAAAGAGTTAGCCGCAAAAGAAGCTGATGCAGATGTGAAATCTTTAGCGGATGAGGATCTGATTTCTAAATCAATCTGGATCGTCGGCGGTGACGGATGGGCATATGATATCGGTTATGGCGGATTGGATCACGTACTTGCCAATAACTTAAATGTAAACGTATTGGTATTAGATACTGAGGTTTACTCTAATACCGGCGGCCAGTCTTCAAAATCTTCTCAGGCAGCTTCTATTGCGAAATTCGCAGCCGGCGGTAAAACAACGGCAAAGAAAGATTTGGGACAGATTGCAATGGCATACGGTCATGTATATGTAGCACAGATTTCCATGGGTGCCAATAAGGCGCAAACCTTGAAGGCATTGAAGGAAGCAGAAAGCTATGACGGACCATCTTTGATTATCGCTTATTCTCCATGTGCAGAACACGGTATCAAGGGTGGACTTGCGAACCATCAAAGAACACAGGCAAAAGCTGTTGAATGCGGTTATTTAGATCTGTATCGCTTTGATCCACGCAAAGAGCAGCCGTTGACAATCGACTCTAAAGAGCCTGATTTCGATAAGATGTTAGACTTCATGATGTGTGAAACACGTTATGCGCAGCTGCCGAAGCTGAAGGGTGAAACTGCATACGAAATGTTTGAAAAGACAAAGAAGGATGCAATCAAACGTCACAAACGCTTATTGGCACTGGCAAAAGAAGAGAATTAATTATAATGAAAGAATCATTTCCTGACGGATCTGATTCTTTTTTTGTGAAAATCAGTTTTTACCGGGACTCCACCATCTAGTGTGGAGTGAGAAAAAATAACCACCAAATAATGTGGATACACTCCACCAACTGG
>QZED01000003.1 GCA_009917405.1 bacterium c-19
ATACAGGATAACATCCATGTGTTAAGCTTCAACTCATAAATTTATGTGTCCAGGATTCTGGGTACATATCAAAACTGATTACGGGCTTTTACTATGAATAAAAAATCATTGTTCAGAGTCGATAAGTTTAAGCGCTTTTCGAATCACTTGGTGTACTTCATCGGCTGTTTCATTATAAAAATCAAGATAAATTGAACTGCTCCGTTGAGTACTTTGAAATATTTCATCATCTAATACATGTATGCGGCAATCCTCATCACCGTACAACGGGTAGCGATGATGCTTAATATCTTCCAAAAAATAATCGTGCTTTTTACATAATCCGCAATGCTTCGGCTTTTGATCTCGATAACAGGAATGAATCACGCAGTATTCATTTAGCATCAGTTCTTCTCGCCCGTAACCGTAGGTAATAAAAGCACCCGGCTGTTGATAACGTTTAAGAAACGCCCGCTTGATCTCTGCAATCTGTTTTTCATCACATTCATTAGATAAGATAATTCCTTCAACACCAAGCGAAAATAAGAACGCTGCCGCATAGGAATTGGTACAATTCATAAAATGATCAACAATTGCCCCTTTTTTGCATCCGCTGATTTCACATGCCAAAAGCGCGGTGTTCGGATAGGCTTCTTTCATTACTCGTTTGCCCCAATATCCAAGCTTCGGATATTTCGATTGCTTGTTCTCGTATAAGGATGAAACTGCGTAAATCTCAGCCTGATATTTTGAAGCAGCTTCCAGTTGTTGTGCTGTCATCACTTTCACAAATAAACCGCTCACTTTTGAGACAGACGGATTTTGTTCATACGGAAGTACCTTGCGCTTTAAAACCGCAGTGCGTTTTTCATACAGCTTCGCCAAAACATTTCTTCGCATCGCATTGATTTCTTTAATCGGCATCGTTGTGTTATCATCAGCTTCAACCGTTATCTGGGTTACTTGAAAGATTGTATCGTTTGTTTTATTCAGCTGTTGAATAATCCGTTCATTGCTTAACGGTGTTTTTAATGCGATTTCCGCAATAGTATTACTATTTTCTTCACACATATTTCCTAAATCATCATGCACAGTTAATTTTGCCGTTTTATTGATACGCATTTCCATATTCATCGTAATCGGTACACGGCGTTGTATATTTTCATAGGTTTTATGCAACCTTTGTAACTGCAACTTATCACTAGTTTTTACTACTTGACTGTGCTTAGGAATAAAACCGTCAACTTCAACTTCGACAATGTCACCGCTATGGGCATGATTTACCAACAGCTGACGATGATACAGCTTATTCACCATACAGCCGACATCTTCTTTATCGGTAATAAAGCGAATACCGTCATGCTGCGAAAGCGGTCCGCTTAGTCGTATAGTAACACGCTTTTTGTTTCGCCCTAACACTTCACCGATCAAAATGCCGATGTGATTCGGTCGCTTTTGATTGATCCATGTCTGATCCTGTTCATGAAACAACATTCCTGAGGTAAAGCCGCGGTTAAATACTTTGCACATTTCCGTATCGGCTTCACTCGCATTATAAATACGATTTTGTTCATATGCATCAATTGCCTGACGATACAGTGCCGTCATTTGCGCCACATATTCGGGACGCTTCATTCTCCCTTCGATTTTAAAGGAAGTGATTCCTGCCTCTATTAATTCGGGTACGTATTGCAATGTATTTAAATCCTTGGGGCTGATCAAATATTCACCGTTTTGTTTCGCATAATGAAGCTCGCCTTTTTCTTCATAACCTAAACGATATTTCATTCGGCACATTTGCGCACAGGCTCCGCGATTGCCGCTGCGATTCAGCTTTTTGGCACTCATCAGACACTGTCCGCTGTATGATACACATAATGCTCCTTGTACAAATACTTCTAATTCCACTCCGAGTTTTGCATATTGTCGCACTGCTTCAACCGGTGTTTCTCGAGGCAGCACGATGCGAGAAAATCCAAGTTCTGCCATTTTACGAATGCCTGCTTCATTATGAATATGTAGCTGTGTTGATGCGTGACATTCCATATCGGGAAAGCATTGACGCACTACATCAAACAAACCGAGGTCTTGAATAATCAGCGCATCTACACCGTGTTCATATAAAAAACGTGCGTATGCGATCGCATTCTCCATCTCGTTTTCATACAACAGCGTATTCATTGTGACATAGACCTTTACGCCGTAGCTATGCGCATAACGAATTGCTTTAATCATTTTTTCATTATCAAAATTATCACTGTATGCACGCGCATTAAACTGATGCCCGCCTAAATACACTGCGTCACATCCGTTTTGTACTGCGGCAATCAACGCTTCCATAGAACCTGCCGGTGACAATAACTCAACCTTTCGCATGACATTCCTTCTTTCTTCATCATTGTAGCGGATATGACAAAAAATTACAAGCTAAATTCTTTGATACAAATTATCCGATTTTCTCTTCTGGCACTTCGGCAATTACCGCATTTTTACAAAAAAAAGCTTATTCGCTGTATCCTTATAAAGACTGTGCTATAATAATGATGAGGTGATAAAAATGAAGGCAGTATTACAAGTTCAGGGAATGATGTGTGCGCATTGTGAAAATCGTGTCATTCAAGCATGCAAAGAATTAGACGGCTTAAATGGAATACATGCGAGCGCTGCTGAAAACAAGGTTGAATGTGATTATGATGAAGCTAAGCTCAATGTCGCGCAAATCAAGGAAACAATCGAAGCAGTCGGCTATGATGTAGTTGAATAATCAGTCACTTTATTGAATCAATATCATAAGAAAAAACAATTCACTTTTATAGACTATAAAAAGCGAATTGTTTTTTATATCAGCCTATCATTAAAAATCATTAAACTCTGATTCATCTGAAAAGCTTAAGGATTCCATTCATTCACTGAATTAAGATTTAGTAAATCGTAATATTGTAGACTGCACATTAATAGTATTTCAAAAGCTATTTATTTTGAACCCTCTCATATTTTAAAGAAGCAAGCCTCATGAATTCATTCTGTAAAAATACGCTGCACAGCGCTTCTTTCAAACTAACGGCTTTTGTCGCAGTATTCCTTGATAAGGTCCGTCGTCACACTTGCCGACCGCAATAAAACCTTGCGCTTCATAATAATCAGCGAGTGCTTGATTATCAACCGCCGAATCAAGCCTTAAACATCGTTTTCCTCTTTGCCGCGCAATTTCATCTACATATTGCAAAAAGATTTCTCCGACCTTTCGCACTCCGATTTGAGATACGAAATTATGAATATACAAAGCATTCTCACAATCCGACCAATAATCATCCTGCTCCTGTAATACAGCTGCGCATACAATTTTATTGCCGATGGTCTCCGCAAGCACAAACACCTCGCCCATTTGGCGTTTGGCTTCATAATAGGCTTCGGGAAACACCTTATCATAATCAGTTACATTCCATTGTCGGATACCCTTTTCATCCATCCATTTTATTCGTTCAAGAATCATGGAAAACATTTGAGGAATTTCCTCCTTCGCTATTTCTCTGAAAATATAATGATCTAACATATAACCAAGTTTCCTTTCATTAAAATGGGTATCGCTGTTCTACGCTTATCACTGCCGTAATTATAACATAGTCAACTGTAAATAAGTACTCATTCGCTTATGCATTTGGTAATTTTATAAAAATAATAAAAAACTTTGCCTTTTTCCGAATAATTCCTTTATAATATATAATACAATAAAAGAAGGGATAACAAATGAGAAAAAGCTTTTATAAAATTACACTGATACTCTGTTTATTTCTGAGCATGCTTATCGGTGTAAACGGAAATGACAACAGCTTTTATGTAGAGGAGATCAAAAGCGACGGCAGCACCGAAATACTGGATCAGACAGAATCCTATACAGTTGCGAAGGCAAGCTATGATGCACATGTCGCAAATGTGAATAATATCCAAATCAGACAAGGGGAAACGATTTGGAAAATGAAATACGGTGTAGTGCTGTTTCAAACAAGCAAAACTTGTGATTATAATGTTACCTACTTAAGTGAAAACGGGAACGGCTATACGAACGGCTGCTACGGAATTGATGCCGCATATGTCGGATCGGCGAATCCCGGCTATTTGGATTTTTATATTTCGGGAATTTTCGGCAGCACTACCGGTGATGATGTCACACTGATGCCGATAGAAACGGCAAAGCAGGTTTCGTCCTATCTTGTAGATGAAGGAAAACTGTATCATCAAATCAAAACCGATATGAATCAACAGACGTATTCCTCACTGATTTATTTGGGAGAAGCACCGGATTATTTAAAAGATGGAGCGGAATATTACTCCTATGACGGCCATTATTTTTATCCCGTCAATGAGGATTACAGCGGTTTCCATCAAATGATCGACGATCTGGAACAAAAAACACATACTCATGCGGTAAATGCAGCAGATCCGTTTTATCAATATTATCAATATTTATCACATCGCTCGGAAACTTCCTACAGTGAAGCGGAACTCGAAAACTATTTCAGTGATTATCTTCAAATTAAAGGACCGCTGACAAGCTATCGTAGCATTCAAACCTCTTATCATGCGATATTAACACAAAGCTTATTGAAAGGCAGTGCCGCAGCATTTCTGCAAAATCAAAGTGAATTCGGTACTAATGCGCTGATGATGCTGGCGTTGTCGATGAATGAGAGTGCGATGGGGCGAAGCTATCTGGCTTATACCCGCAATAATTTATTCGGACATGCGGCTTTTGATTCCGCTGTAGAAGAAAATGCATCGCGTTATCACAGCATTGAGGCAAGTGTTTATTCACACGCCTACCACTATCTTCATGAAGGATATGTCGATCCCGATAATTATGTGTGGCACGGCGGCTACTTCGGCAATAAAGCAAGCGGTATGAATGTGATGTATGCGTCTGATCCGTATTGGGGTGAGAAGGCGGCGCAATACTGTTTGAGATTGGATGAAGCATTGGGAAATAAAGACCTTCATCGATATTCATTAGGAATTATCGAAGGAGATCGTACCGTATCCTTTTACAAAGACGCAAACGAAGATACAAAGCTTTACAGTACACAGGGATTAAAAGATTTTGCCGTTGTCATTTTAGATGAAGTACAAGACTATTATCAGATTCAAAGTGAACCGGCAACCGCAACAGAAAACGGCTATGATTATAATCGTGATGTCGCATATGTGAAAAAAAGTGATGTAGATATTATCAGTAAACCCATTGAAACAAAAAAAGAAAAGCGTTATTCCGTAAGCTTTGATGCCGCTGACGGCAAATTCAACAATCAAAGCAGTAAACTTCAATATAGTTTAAAAGAAGGACAGTTGCCCTCAGTTGTCGCACCGATCAAAGAAGGTTATTTATTTACCGGATGGGATAAGGAAATACAACCGGTAACTCAAGAAACAGAATATACAGCGCAATATGTTCAAATCACAAACGCAAAATTAGTTAAACTTCCTAAGCAACAATATGAATTTGAGGAACAGCTCGATGTCAGCGGCGGCGTCTTAGAACTTAATTTGGCAGAGGGTGAAAACCAACAAATCCCGTTAAACAGCTCAATGGTATCCGGCTTCGATAATGAAAAAAGCGGTAAACAAATCATTCATGTCTCTTATCAGGGGGCATCTTTAGATTATGAAGTTGAATTTCAATCAGCGAAAAAAGAACAGACCTCGACACTTACCGAGCAAGTCAATGCATTATTAGAAAAAATAAATCCTTCAGAACCGCTCAGTGAAACAGATGAAAGTGAAATCCTCACATTAAAAGAAAAAATGGATCAACAGGGAGTGGCTGACTTTCATATCGGCAGCTATCGCTCCTTTGATACACTTGTTCAAAAGGCTTACGGCAAATCCTTACTAACTATGGTTCATGATGATGACAGCGGAATCAGTGTATCGGGATTAAGTGTTGCCATACCGTTAGAAAAACCGTCCTTTTTCCCACAGTCGCTTCATCTGTACTTTTCAAAAGGAATTGATGAGGAAGCGGAAACACTGTTAGAAAAAGTTGCACAAGGAAACGGCTATTCCATGGATTATTGTTTCCATTTAAAAACAGTACATGGCTCTACTCCGGTTTCACCAAAAGAAAAACTCATTTATGCATTACCGGTTAAAAATGACAGTAATGTCAATCGACAATATATGGTATTAGCTTATGAGGATCAAGAGGTTGTTCAGATTCCGGTGGAACAAGCAAGCAATCAAATTCGTTTCTTAACTGACCACGTCGGTGATTTTGCCCTTGTTTATCGAAACAGTTCTTCTGTTTATGATCCCGATGAAGTCAGTGAGAATAACAGTGTTTTGACAAATCCGCATTCGCTTTGGAACTATCTATTGTGGATCATTATCGGTGTTATCTTTATAATCATCGCTGTGATTGTCACAGTGATCCTTCGTAAAAAGCACAATCCGAAAGGAACGAAAAAAGCACCGAAACAAAAAATAATAAAGCCTCGAAGGAAACGACAGAAACAACAAGCAGAAACGGTGAAACCGCAGTCTGAAGATGCGATCCAGCCGGAAGCTGAAAAGGAACAGGAAGAAGAGGAACTGATCCATTACTTCAGAGATTAACTGAACACAATAGATTCAAATACCAATGAAAAAAAGCGTTTATATCAGACAGGGATCAATCGGATTACCTGTCTTTTTTTCGTCAATTTTCAATCAGGAATTTCATACATATTCTATGTATTCTCGTTCTCAATAAATCGATCCACACTTTTACTTTCATTTTCTTTCTGAAAATTATGAAAAGCGTTGACATAATACACTGAAATATAATATTATATTATATAAGAAAAGCAATGAAGGGAATAGTAACTGAATATGATTCGCCTAGAGAGTTTCCGTTTGGTGAAAGGAAATCGGATCTGTTCAGAGAACACGCCCCTGAGCTGTCAAGGTGAACAACAGTAGCTTTGATCGTCCCCCTGTGCTACGTTACAAGCACCGGAGTATTTTTATACTCGACAAGGTTATTCTTTGTGAAAAGAATAATAAAATAAGGTGGAACCACGTAAGTATCAGCTTTCGTCCTTAGGATGAAGGCTTTTTTATTAAAGGAGTGATCGTATGGTAGAATTTACAACACCGCCGGGAACGAGAGATTTAATTCGTCAGGAATGTGTGGACAAACGCTTTTTAGAACAACATTTTCGCAACGTATTTACCCGCTGGGGATATGAAGAAGTTATGACACCGATGCTGGAATATTATCAAACTTTTTCCATCGCCAATATGAAAGAAAAAGAGGTTTATAAAATACTCGATGCATCAAATCGCATCGTAACCTTGCGCGGCGATATGACAATTCCGATTTCACGTGTCGTTGCGACTAAATTCAAAGACAGTCCGCTGCCTTTGCGCTTCCAATACTGTGCCAATGTATTTAAGGTAAAGGAGCGCTTAAGCGGTAATCAAAATGAAAGCACCGACTGCGGTGTTGAGCTCTACGGAGTTGATGAGCCGATCGGTGATTTAGAGATTTTAGTCTGTGCGTTGGATGCATTATCCATATTAGAAGGCTGTCAATATACATTGGAAATCGGCAACCGTAATTTCTTTTATAACGCATGTACCGCATTATCATTAGAAAAAAGTGCAGTTGAAAAACTGGCAGATTATATTAACCGTAAAAGCTTAAAGGAGTTGCAGGATTATGTAGATGAATTAGCGATCAGTGAAGAACATAAGCATTTCTTTAAGCAGCTGCCTTGGCTGTGCGGTGATCTTTCGACGATTGCGGAAGCACGAAGCATTGCCTTTAATAAATCTTTACATGCCATTCTTGACGAACTGGAAAGCTTATGTCATCAATTAAAAGAACTCGGCTATGAGCAACAGATCTCAATTGATTTAAGTAAGCTGCCGCGCATGGAATACTATACAGGCATTATCTTTGATGCGTATGCAGAAGGAATCGGTGACAGTATTTTAAGCGGCGGTCGTTATGATCAGTTGACCCAACGATTCGGCAAAAACATAAGTGCGATCGGCTTTGCGATCCGCTTAGATGCACTGGCAACATTACTGCATCATACACCTACTCAAAAAACGGTTACACTCTCCTATCCGACCTCAATGCAGACAGAGGCATTGAAACAGGCGCAAAAGCTTCGCGAAACAACCGTCGTAAAGCTTTTGACAGACAATACGATCAAGCAAATACAAATCAAGGAGGAGGCTTAATATGTTATCAGTGGCATTAACCAAAGGCAGACTGGAAAAACAAACCGTAAAGCTACTGGAACAAAGCGGCTATGGAATCGAAGCCTTAAAGGACAAAGGCAGAGCGCTTGTCTTTCCTGATTCTAAAAAAGATATTTCATATTTTTTAGTGAAAGCCAATGACTGTGTTACCTATGTGGAGCATGGAGTTGCGGATATCGGCGTAGTCGGTAAGGATACGCTGTTGGAAAGCAATGACCAATATTATGAAGTGATGGATCTAGGCATCGGCAAGTGCCGCTTCATTCTTGCCTCTTTACCGGAAAACAATGTATTAAAAAAGCAAGGACATATCAAAATCGGTACAAAATATCCGACAGTTACAAAACGCTATTTTAAACAAAAAGGCTTAGATGTAGAAATCATTAAAATAGACGGCTCGGTCGAATTGACGCCGATCTTAGGTCTGTGCGATGCGATCGTTGATATTATGGAAACCGGCACAACACTGAAAGAAAACGGACTTATTGTATTCGATACCGTATGTGAAATCAGCGCCCGTGTCATTGTAAATAAGGCGAGTTTTCGCTTAAAGCGTAATGAAATACAGGAATTATTGAATGACCTGAAAAACGCAATTAAGGAGACTGATTATGATTAAACAATTTACTAAAAATGATAAAGCTGCCATCGCCAAATGGATTAATGAGCGAAAAGGCAATGATGATCCTAAAATCATTGATCAGGTAAAAGAGATTATTGATACCGTGATCGCAAAAGGTGATCAGGCATTATTGGATTATACGAAAGCATTCGATCATGTAAACCTTTCTTCGTTGCGTGTCAGTGAGGAAGAATTAAACACTGCATATCAAAGCGTTGATCAAGAATTTATTCAATACATGGAAGAAGCGAAAGCAAACATCATTTTCTATCATGAAGCACAAAAGAAACAAGGATTTGAACTGACAAAAGAAAACGGCATCTATCTAGGACAGCGCATCACACCGCTTCAGCGCGTCGGTGTTTATGTTCCCGGAGGTCGTGCTGCTTATCCTTCCAGCGTATTGATGAATGTATTGCCTGCTCGCATTGCCGGCGTCGAGGAAATCATCATGGTAACCCCGCCTGATAAAGAAGGCGGTATTGATCCGTATATTGCCGCTGCGGCAAAAATCGCCGGTGTTGATCAGATTTATAAAGTCGGCGGAGCACAAGCAGTCGCTGCTTTGGCTTACGGTACGCAAAGCATACCGCGTGTGGATAAAATTATCGGTCCCGGAAATATCTTTGTCGCAACCGCCAAAAAGCTTGTATACGGACAAGTAGATATTGATATGATCGCCGGTCCGAGTGAAATCCTTGTGATCGCCGACGCAGACGCAAATCCTCGCTATGTAGCTGCCGATTTACTGTCACAGGCAGAACATGATCCGATGGCATCTGCGATCCTTTTAACTACCGATCACACTTTGGCACAAAGAGTGATTGAACAGTTGCGAATTCAAAGCAAACAGCTGCTGAAGCAGGATATTGTCAAAGAAAGTTTAGCTAATTACGGTGCGGTTATGGTGTTGGATACCTTGGAAGAATGCTTTGAAATTTCTAATGAACTCGCCCCTGAGCATTTGGAATTGATGTTAAAGGAGCCGAAGCAATATCTGGATCAAGTTCGCAATGCCGGCAGTATCTTCCTCGGATATATGACATGTGAATCCATCGGTGATTATTTCGGCGGCACTAATCACGTATTGCCGACCGGCGGAACAGCGCGCTTCTATTCTGCTTTAAATGTCGATAACTTTGTAAAAAAATCATCTTACCTGTACTGGAGTGAAGAAGCATTGAAAAAAGACGGCAAAAAAATCATTCATATTGCCGAACATGAGCATTTGGATGCGCACGCAAATGCCGTAAAAGTGAGGTTAGAACATGAATAGCACTTATCAAGTTGTTCAGACAGACGGTATTCGTTTAAATGCCAACGAATCTCCGTTTCCGATCTCATCGGAATGTCTCAATGAAATCCATGACGCTATCGCAAACATTGACTTTCATCGCTATCCGGATGATACACATGAACAGCTAAAAGAAGAATATGCGAAGTATTTAAAGGTAAACAGCGATCAGCTGATCATGGGAAACGGCAGTGATGAAATGATCGGTCTGTTAATCGCAACACAAATATCAAAGGGTGATTGTGTCTATACAATGGAACCTGACTTCTCCATGTATGATTACTATACCCATCTGCATGAAGGGGTTATGAAAAAATACCCTTATCCGTTAGATCAACCCTTCGATGTTCAAGCATTTATCGAACAAGGGAAAGCAGCCAAGGCAAAGCTGGTGATGTTCTCTAATCCGAATAATCCTTGCGGTCAATGCATTCCGCAAAGTGATCTTATCAAAATTATTGAGGCCTTTCATGACTGTTATGTCGTGATTGATGAAGCTTATGGTGAATTCAGTGATACAAGCATGTTGCCGTACTTAAATCAATATGATAATTTAATCATATTACGTACGATGTCTAAAGCGTTCGGCATGGCAGCGATTCGTTGCGGCTGCATGGTAGGCACAAAAACAGCTGTCTCAAAATTGCTTCCCTACAAGGTTCCGTATAATATCAATTCACTTACTCAGGCATGTGCTGTCGTACTGTTACGACATTCACAAGCGATGAAAGAAAATATCCGTACCTTGATTGCGGAACGTGAACGCATGCTTCGTGAAATTCAAAAAGCAGACTTATCAGATGTAACGATCTATCCTTCAAAAGCAAATTATCTGTACGGCACATCATCAAATAAACATGCTTTTTTGGATGCTTTAAAATCTCATAATATCATAATTCGTGATTATGCGCAAAATGACAGCTTTCGCATCAGTATCGGTACACCACAGGAGAATGATTTAGTATTAAATATTATGAAACAGGTTTTTTCTAATTAGGCTGCATCGTTAAAATAAATAAGCAATACAATACATTTATAGAAATAAAATTAAATGATGATTGAATAAGGAGGGGTTTTATGAGAACAGCTGAAAAAAGACGAACAACAAAAGAAAGCGATATTTATATTAAACTTGATTTAGACAATCATGAAGAGGCTAAGATTTCTACCGGAATCGGCTTTTTTGATCATATGCTGGAGCTGTTTGCATTTCATGCAGGAATTTCCCTACAAATCGAGGCAAAGGGTGACTTACATGTATGTGACCATCACACGGTAGAAGATTGCGGGATTGTATTAGGAGAATGTATCAAAGCCGCCCTCGGTGATAAAAAAGGCATTCAACGCTACGGCAGCTTTTTATTACCGATGGATGAAACTTTGGCTCAAGTTGTATTAGATCTATCCAATCGTGCGTATCTTGTTTATCAGGTTGATGTCAAGCGTGATACGATCGGTACATTCTCTTGTGAGATGGTAAGCGAATTTTTCCGCGCCATTGTTAATCAGGCAGGAATCACTTTACATATCAATGTACTTTACGGTGAAAATGACCATCACAAGCTGGAGGCTGTATTCAAAGGCTTTGGACGTGCTCTCAGAGAAGCGATTCGCATTACCTCTGATGACCTGCCTTCCACTAAGGGGATGTTATAATGATCGGAATTATTGACTACGGGGCCGGTAATTTAAAAAGTGTTCAAAATGCTCTGACACGTCTTCATGCCCCGCATATGCTTTGCGGTGAAAAAGCTGACTTTGCACATTGCGATCGCCTGATTCTTCCCGGAGTCGGTGCTTTTGCGGATTGTATGAAACAACTGGAACAGCGCGATCTTATCAATGCGATCAAACAGGCGATCAATAATAAAGTACCATTTCTCGGCATCTGTTTAGGTATGCAGGTGCTGTTTGAAAGTAGTGATGAAATGGAAGAATGTGAAGGACTAGGCATATTCAAGGGTCATATACGAAGAATGGAAGATCCAAACGTAAAAATCCCGCATATCGGATGGAATGATCTATGTTTTACCCACTCTGATCCGTTGTTCGCCGGTTTACATCAGCCTTATGTATATTATGTGCATTCATATCGAGCCACAGCCTATGAGGAAAGCGATTTAATTGCCTACAGTACGTACGGAGATTTAAAAGTTCCCGGTGCCTTTCATAAGGATCATATTTGGGCATGTCAATTTCATCCCGAAAAAAGCGGTGAAGACGGCTTAGCGATGTTGAAAAACTTCTTAGCCTTTGAGGTATTGTTATGAAGCATACGTATTTGATTAGAGAAGCAAGAGAAAGTGATGCGGAAGCGTTTTTAGCTTATACCAAAATTGTCGGCAGTGAATCTAATTATCTCAGCTTCGGTAAAGACGGTATCCCGATTTCAATTCAAGAGGAAGCCGACTTCATCCGCAACTGTCAAAATGATTCTCACAATGCCATGTGGTGTGCAATCGATCATGAAGAAATCATCGCTGTTTGTTCCTTTGATGCCGTAAAAAACAAGCGCATGGCACATCGTGCTTCCGTCGGTATCTCGGTAAGAAAATCATATTGGAATCAGGGAATCGCCACAGCGATGATGCAGAAGCTGATGGAACATGCAAAAGCACTCGGTGATATTACAATGCTTACCTTAGAAGTCATCTGTGAAAATGAACATGCGATTCATTTATATGAGCGCTTCGGTTTTCAAATCTGCGGATGCCTGCATCAATTTTTTAGAATAGATGGAAAAGATTATGACGCTTATATAATGGAATGCGATTTAAGGAAAGGGGCGTTAAGATGATTATTTTACCCGCAATAGATATTATAAATAAACAGCCGGTTCGCTTATATCAAGGTGATTATGCAAAAAAAGAAGTTGTCGGCGAAAGTATATCGGAAATTGCCCGAGCGTTTGAAAAACAAGGTGCTTCGTATCTTCATTTAGTAGATTTAGATGGCGCCAAGGAAGGTAAGCTTGTGAATCAAAGCATTATTTGTGAAACAGCACAGTCTTTATCAATTCCGGTAGAGGTAGGCGGCGGAATCCGCAATATCGAAACAGCGGCTTATTATTTGGAACACGGCGTATCACGTATTATTTTAGGAACTGCGGCAATCGAAGACGAAGCCTTTTTAAAGGAAGCTGTAGCCCGCTATCAAGAACGCGTTGCGGTCGGCTTGGATTGTAAAAATGGTTATGTTTGTACAAGAGGCTGGCTCAATGACAGTCAAGTAGATTATTTAAAGTTTGCCAAACACTTAGAGTCTTTAGGCGTACAAACGATCATCTTTACCGACATTGCTACCGACGGTACTTTAGAAGGACCGAATCTGGTAATGCTGGAACGATTAAGCAAGCAGGTGTCATTAAATATTATCGCATCGGGCGGAATCAAGGACCTCTCTCATATAAAAGCGTTGAAGGAGCTCTCGCTTTACGGCGCAATCACCGGCAAAGCGATGTATGCGGGAACACTTCAGCTGAAAGATGCACTTCGCTTATGTGAAACAGAATAAAGGAGAACGATATGCACACAAAACGAATCATTCCCTGTCTTGATGTAAAAGACGGCAAAGTAGTAAAGGGGGTAAATTTCGTCGGATTGAAGGAAGTCGGTGATCCTGTAGAGCTTGCCTATGAGTATTATCGACAAGGAGCTGATGAACTAGTATTTTTAGATATCACTGCTACACATGAGGCACGTGATACGATAAGTGATCTGTGTGAACAGGTCGCTGCTAAAATATTTATTCCCTTCACAGTCGGCGGCGGTATCAGAACGATCGAAGATATCAAACGCATTTTACGATCAGGTGCTGATAAAGTATCCTTGAATTCTGCGGCGATCAGAAATCCGGAATTGATCAGTGAAGGTGCCAAAATCTTTGGATCCCAATGTATCGTAGTTGCGATCGATGCCAAACAGCGTGAGACAAAAGACGGTTGGAACGTTGTAATCAACGGCGGCCGCATTGATACTGGAATTGATGTGTTGGAATGGGTCAAGAAAATTCAGGTGCTGGGCGCAGGTGAAATTCTGTTGACCAGTATGGATCAAGACGGACGAAAGCAAGGTTTTGATCTTCCTTTATTAAGCGCAGTCAATCAGATTGCCGATATTCCCGTCATCGCATCGGGCGGTTGCGGCAGCTTAGCACATTTCTATGAGGTATTTAAAGAAAATGCTGCAGACGCCGCACTGGCTGCTTCCCTGTTTCACTATGGTGAATTAAGCGTCGGTGAGGTCAAGGATTATTTAACGTATCGAGGCATTCCCGTGCGTAAAAAAACAATGCCGCAGGATTTTTCTGTGCTGTTGTCACAGCTTGATTTTGCGAAACAAAACGGTTTAATTCCTACAATTGTACAAGATCATGAATCAAAGGAAGTGTTAATGCTTGCATATTCCAACAAGGAGTCCTTACAGATTACTTGGGAAAAAGGACTTGCCTGTTATTACAGTCGCTCCCGTAATGAATTATGGCTAAAGGGAGAGACAAGCGGACATTATCAAACCATTCATGAAATTCGTCTAGACTGCGACCGTGATACGTTATTATTCTCGGTAACTCAAACAACGGCAGCCTGTCATACAGACGCATACAGCTGTTTTTATCAGTTGCTATATCAACAAAGCGATAGAAAGTGAGGAACTCCTATGTCACAAGAAATGAATCATTTATATGAAACAATTCAACAGCGCAAACAAACACCTGAACCTGGAAGCTATACCGCCTACTTATTTGAAAAAGGATTGGAGAAGATTTGTAAGAAAGTAGGAGAAGAAACAACCGAGGTCATCATTGCGGCAATGAAGCAGGATCAAGAGGAATTGATCTGTGAAATCAGCGATGAAATTTACCATCTGTTTGTCTTAATGGCAGCGAGCGGTGTAACTTTGGAACAGGTTGAAGCAGAACTTGCAAAGCGTTCGCAAAAGCAAGGAAATCTTAAAGCAGAGCGCAAACCGATTGAGAAGTATTAAAATCACAAAATCCGTTTATCAGCTGAATGAAGTATGAATCACCACACATATTGGCTTTACGCAAAACGATTGAAGCGTGCGGCAGGCAATTAGAAAAAGAAGCAGACATCATGCGTTTTATCGGATCAAGTGTTAGACTTGATCTTTTTTTTCTGCTTCTTATGTTTAAATTAATCATTCGATTTCTCAGACTTCTGTTTAAAGATCATTCATTGACATCTCATAATTTATCATATGCTGATTCATTTACGCGCCATTATTTCAAAAGCATCATGGTGTTAATCGGAAAAATGATACTCACACTTGTACCGATCTCTTCTTGCGAGGATATTTTTAAATCTAAATACAGCTTATCACATAACTGTCTGCATAAGTACAGTCCCATGCCGGTTGCCTTTTCAAAGTTTCTTCCGTTTGTTCCGGTAAAGCCTTTTTCAAACACCTTCTGCAACTCATTCAGTGCTATACCGATGCCATGATCTTCAATAGTTAAAATAACATTCTCTTGTGCTTTTTTTGTATAGATACGAATACTGCTTCCGTCTTCACTGTATTTTAATGCATTGGAAAGTATCTGATTGATAATAAATTCCAGCCATTTCCCATCACAATACACCAAGGTTTCCAATCCCTCTGTTTCCAGCTTAATTCTGCGATATATAAACTGTTTGGCATGTTTACGAATGACCTTGTTCACAATCGGCTGAAGCGGTATTTCTTTAATCATATAATCTTTTTCAAGAGTCGTTGAGCGTGCATAATAAAGTGCCTGTTCCACAAAGCTCTCAACCTTTTCCATCTCTTCGGCAATACTGCGCGTCGCATCATTATCATGATTATCACTGATCAGCTTCGCAGCTGCCAATGGTGTTTTAATTTCATGTACCCACATTTCCACATAGCTGCGGTAATCCTCTTCTCTTTGACGATATTCATTCACATGTTCCAGCATACTCTTATTAATTTCCTGAAGATATTCACTCATTAAAATACCGTCAATAAACTGCGGTGCTTCAATTATTTCACTGATCAGATATTTCTGATCCAAATTATTTAACACCTCTTCCAGTTTCTGATAAAATACTTTCCTGCGAAGGTATTCAACGATCAATATAGCAGCGATCACACCCCAAAACAACATAATGATAACAATCACTACATATGAATTACAGCGCACTGCTCGAAGAAATAGTACCATAATCAGTGAAGTCAATACAGACGCAAGCAGAATATACAGCTTATCCCTGAGAAAGGTGCTAATCTTCATAAATCATATACCCCATCCCTCGTTTTGTTTGAATCATATCATCTAATCGCAGATATTCCAGTTTTTTGCGCAATCGATTAATATTTACGGTCAAAGTATTGTCATCGACAAATATCTCACAGTCCCACATATGCTTCATTAACTCTTCTCTTGATACTATCTTGTTTTTATTTTGAAACAAACAGTGCATAATACGCAGCTCGTTTTTTGTTAAGTCAATGCTTTTATTTTGATATGTAACGGTACTTTTTCCGATGTCCAATAAAATATCATTGATAGATAAAGTATTCGATCCGCCGCTTTCATAAGTACGATGAAGAATTCGCGCAATCCGTGCAAGCAAAATCTGTAAATTGTACGGTTTGGTAATAAAATCATCTGCCCCTAAGTTCATTGAAATTAGCTCATCCATATCAGAATCCCTGCTTGTTACAACGATGATTGCGACATTCTGGTTGCTTTTGCGTACCTCTCTGCATATATAGTGTCCATCATATACAGGTAAATTCAAATCTAATAAAATCAGATCGGGATTATGTTTTTGAATCGCTTCCATCACATGTTCAAAATCATTTACACTGATACATTCATAACCGTTTTTATTTAAAAAATCACATAGTTCATTTCTGATTTTTTCATGATCTTCAATTACCATTATTCGATACATGAAATTACCTCACTTTCTTTTTGTTCATTATTATAATAATTGTACCATATCAGTAATCGCTATGGAAATAGCACTGATACATTCGGAGCGCTATTTGATATAAATGTTCTTTTTGATCTATCGCTTTATAATTAATCCTATAATATACGCTGCATGATGTCAAATAAAAAATCCCACATCGCTGTGAGATTCTATGGTTATTTACAAGTATATCCTTCTTCCTCTAAAGAGCTTACCATTTCCGTTACGCTGGTCGCATTGAAGGTTTGTTCAAAAATACCAGCTTCTGCGGATATTCTCATCTCAAACCCGTTCTCATCAAGCTTTGAATCCACATCATAGCCTTCATCTTTACTCATATCTAATTCTTCTAATAGTGTTTCTTCCATTTTATCCAAAAACAGTGATTTATTATCTTCTGTAATACTTGAATAAGTTTCTTCATCGATTCCCAATGCATCAAAAGAAACTTTGAATAACAGTGAAGCCTTTGTTAATGTATCGCCTTCACCTTCCATATCAAAAACTGCACTCATGCCTTCTTCTTCCGTTTTGCATGTTTTCACTACTTTTTCTTTTTCTCCGCCGCATCCTGCAAGCAGCACTGCCGCAAATAATACTAATAACCCTTTTTTCATTGTTTTTCCTCCTGTTTTAACTATGTATTCTTTTCTCGGCAATATTATATCACAATGATCATTAAATTACGATGATTCGGGAATAAATGATGTTTCATAGTTATTTCCGATTACTTCTTCACAGATGCTATACGAAAAGCTGTTTTTATGATAAACTACCCTTAAAGGAAGGTAGAGGAATCATGCAGAATCGTTTAGAAAATCTAATTATTTATCGTGTCGATAAAGATTCATTAATTATGCAAATCGCTGAAGCAGTGAATTATTCTGAAAATATTGATAAGCAGCGCTCAAAGTGCTATGCCGCAGTTAAAGAATTACTGGATTTTGCGACTAAATACGGGTGGAATCATAATTTATGGCAGTGCTTATTGACCTATCATTTACTTTATGATGAGAATTCTTATACATTAAGCAAAGAACGGATTACCGATGAATTCAACGGCAGTATTCATCAGTTTCTGCGCCATGATATGCAGCTGTTTTATGAACTGTTTCATTATGATTTCAGCGAAGTTGAGAAATCACTGAAGGTAGATTGTTTTCGGATTATAACCGATTATCGAGCAATCGAAAAACGTGAAGAAATCGTTGACGATTTAACCGGTACAAAAATTATTGAAATCAATCAAAAACTGGCAAATGCTGAAAACGGTGATGAAATGCTTAAAATCATCGATGATTTTTACGGACAATACGGCTGCGGTAAATTTGCTTTTCATAAAGCATTCCGCATCCATGAGGGCAAGCATGGATTGGAAATCATTCCAATCACCAATATGGCAAAGATCACATTCCATGATCTAATCGGATATGAATCACAAAAGGAAGAATTGGCTAAAAATACCGAAGCTTTCTTAGCCGGCTATCAGGCGAACAATGTATTGTTATACGGTGAAAGCGGTACGGGGAAATCAACCAGTATTAAAGCAATTGCCAATCAGTATTATGAAAAGGGTTTACGTCTGATTGAAATTCACAAGCATCAATTTTATTTATTAAATGAGTTGATGCAAGTACTGAAATCACGAAATTATGGTTTCATAATCTATATGGACGACTTATCGTTTGAAGAGAATGAGATTGAGTATAAATATCTTAAGGCTGTGATTGAAGGCGGTTTAGAAATGAAACCGAAACATGTTTTAATTTATGCGACCAGCAATCGTCGTCATTTGATCAGGGAAACTTGGCGAGATCGCAATGATGTGAATGAGAATCAGGATATCCATATTTCAGAGACAATGTCGGAGAAGCTGTCTTTGGTTGCTCGCTTCGGTATTTCTATCTATTACGGTAAACCGAGCAATCAAGAATATCAAATGATCGTTGCCGAACTGGCTAAGGCGGCACATTTGACTGGTTACAGTGAGCAGGAATTATGGCAGGCAGCTACCGCATGGGAATTAAGACACGGTGGTGTATCGGGCAGATGTGCAAGACAGTTGATCGATCACTTGAAAGCAACACCGAAAAATAGCCTATGATTACTGACTATCGCATTATTAAGATTACACATCCGGTTATCGATTCTGTTGTCTTCTGGGATCAACGTATTTGGCTGAATCTGAAGCAACTACAGTTATTGTTTCGGGTAAACAAGGCAAAGTTGGAACGGATGATTTCTAAACTTGCCCAACAGATGAACTTATATTCTCATTATGAAGCTTTCTCGGCAGTAAGAATAAGAAAGCACGACGGAAAGGACTTTGAATATATTTACCAAGTCCGTTATTATGATGAACAGGTGATTCAGGCATTACAAAAGTTGAATAATTGTAGTGAAATCGATGGCTTTTTCCTTATCATGAAGCAAATGGAGACAGAAGCTCGCTTTGAAAATTCCTTTCAATCGTCGATTTAGCACATAACAGTTTGGTAATTTATCTTTAAAATCATCTATCATTTTCTTTGTTTTATCATCTGACATTGCACAATGTAATCGATGCAATTCTGAATTAGCTTTTTTTCTTAATACCGACTGTTTTTTCGCGTTTAATGTTTTAGTAGCCAAACTCTTCTCCTTCTCTAACATCGAATCCACTGCCTAAACCTTACGACCAATTTTGCAGTAGATATATTTTCATATAAAAGAACCGAGCTCCCCCGAAAGATTGTCACTAACGAAAAAGCCCGGAAATACGCTACTTTTAGCTATTTATTTCTCTTTCCTAGACATTAAACAGACCGTCTCCACGTGTCTTGTATATTTTAATTTAAACAACCATCGGCATACTTATCCCTTAAATATTCTCTTTTTGTAAAAAATTCATAACCAACATTATCATGATTTCTTTTTCGTCTGGCTTAGATTCTGCAATCATCAAAGTTACAGCAACCAATGTACTGTCACTGATAATTTTTGTATTGCCTACAAATAATGAATTGTTAATATGCAGAAATGCTAGAAACAAAGCAGCTGCTATTCTTTTGCATCCATCTGCAAACGGATGATCCTTTATCATAAAATAAAGAAGATTGGCTGCCTTTTCTTCTAGCGATGGATACACCTCTTATCCAAAAACCTCTTGATATACCGCCGCTAAAATCCCTTCTACCTTACAACATTCTTTCTCTACGCCAAATACAGCCGTATCAAATTCCATTTGTTCAATCAAATCACGACAGTCCTGATAAGTTAATTTCACCAGACATTTCTTTCCGTTTGGTTTCTGCAATAGTTGATGATCATAGTTGTCCAATAATTCTAATGCAGCAATATATTGATCAATCACTCGTAAAACAGCATCAGTTTCAATTCCTGAAATGCCTGCGATAATCTTTGATTGTATCTGTACTGTTTTTTGAAGAACTTTCATACGTTTTTCATTTACCGCATATCCTTGAATCATATATTCCTTCAATATTGTATTTGCCCATTTTCTAAACATAGTTGCACGTTTTGATTTCACGCGATAACCAACAGACAAAATCATGTCTAAATTATAATGCTTTAAAGTTCTTTTAACTGTTCTGCTTCCTTCCCTTTGAACAACCGAGAAATCCTCGGTTGTTGATTGTTTATCTAACTCTTTTTCTTTGTAAATATTTTTTATATGCAGTCCTATATTATCAGTACTAGCTTCAAATAATATACTCATTTGCTTTTGTGTTAACCAAATTGTATCATCCTCTGTACGAATAGAAACATCTAATTGCATTTCTCCGTCATCAAAAATAACAATTTCATTCATTTCCCATCATCCTTTCATCATATTTTTATTGATTTTCTGTTTTAAAGTATAACATAAAAACAATAAGAAAACTCCATATTCAAACAGCATATATTTAAAGTTTGCATGATAAACATAGAAGCTGATGTTTTTGAAAGTACTTATGATTTTATTTTCTAATGGGCAGTACAACACTTTTCATATGTGTTATTTTCATTAAAAGCGCTATTTTTCCTATACACTATTTTTCATTGAAATTCCACGTTTTTGCTTGATAAATCAATAAAATGGCTGTTACTGTCAGTTCCTACTCATTTTTGCCCTTTCAAATTCAGCCAAGCAAAAAAGTGCATTTCAGCCTTTTGTTATCGGCTTATTTGCACTTTTATTTTCTCACTATCAGAACCACACTTTCAACGTGTCTTGTATATTTTAATTTAAACAATCATAGGCATACTCATCCCTTAAACATTCTCTTTTTGTAGAAAATTCATAATCAATGCAATCATGATCTCTTTTTCTTCCAATTTAGATTCCGCAATCAAAATAATTGCAAATAACGCATTAACACTGATTATTTTTGCATAAACTATTTTTTTAGTGTCTTCATGCGTTTTACATTTATCGCATATCCTTGGATCATATATTCCTTTAATATTATTTTTGTCCATTTTCTATATGCTAAAAGATTTCATCTGATATTAGCATTGTAAAAATAGGCAAAAATACTTTTGATATTGCTTGTGATTTCTTTTACATTTTATACCCTTATTATCAGAATTACACTCTCAACATAATTATCATTGTCCACCTTCATATTATTACCGATTTCTAAAAAATCTCTTTTATGAGAATCAATTCTTACCCCTTTTCTTTACTGTACTGTGAATATTTTTAATACTTTCCAAATATTCTTCTTCTACTGGCGATAAGTTCTGTACCTGATATTTCTTATATTCTTCTGTTGCTTTTTCGATTGCCTGTACATGACTAATCGTTCCGGCTCCTTGTAACACTTTTTCACCTGTAGTTTTTAAAACATTATCAAGGTGCTCCACATAATCTGCCATATACATAGGATTGTGGCGCATAGCTTGTATCTCCGCAAAATCAAAATATCCCGATACAATATTATTTAGGATCTTTAACTCTTCATCATTGAGATAATTTTTTGCGATACTGATATCTTTCAATACAGGAAAATCACCAGAAAAACTTTTTAATCCCATAAAAGGCTGACTGGCGTCCGCACGCCCGTATATAACTTCTGCTGCTGTATGTCCGTGTGCTGCATAGTGTAATTTATTTTGTACCATTTTGAAAAATGCAATGGATTCACTACTCTTGGGATCATAATCAACACTTGTTGCATAAAGGTCAAGTACTTGCCGGTACATAACTTTTTCAGATGAGCGTATATCCCGAATACGGTCTAATAACTCTTTCCAGTAATTACCGCCACCCAAATTTTTCAGCCGTTCATCATCCATTGTAAAGCCTTTTAACATGTACTCTTTTAATCGTTCAGTAGCCCACCGACGAAAATTTGTAGCAATTTTAGACTTTACTCTGTACCCAAGCGAAATAATCATATCAAGATTATAGTGTATTGTATTATAGTTTTTCCCGTCAGCCGCAGTTGTTCGGAATTTCCGTACAACTGCATTTTCCTCTAGCTCACCCTCTTCAAAGATGTGCTTAATATGCTCACTGATATTAGATTTACTAGTTTGATAAAGTTCACATAATTGTGCCTGCGTAAGCCAAACGGTCTCGTCTTCAAATTTAACATCTATTTTTGTCTTTCCATCATCCGTTTGATATATGATGATTTCGCTTCCTATAATATTAAAATTATCTTTATTGTACACCATTATTCGTCTCCTTTCTGTCTTTTAATATTTATGTATTTGTAAATTATCCTCTTAAGATTTCTTCGATTTGTTCAGATTCAATTTGCCTTTTTAAAGAATCAACTTTTGTCTCGATATATTTTTTATGCTTAATCCATTTTAACCCTATTAAACTTGGAAGTAATGATTCAAGATACTCAATCCAAGCAGAATACATAGGTACTGCACTTCCCGACCAACTCCAAGAAATAGGTGTTAATGGTATTCTTTTAAAATCTTCAAACAATGGATTATTCTCAAGAAATAGCAAAATATATTCCTTCTTTCTTTCGATTTCCAATTTCGATATAACTGAATATAGGCAATACATTTTTGCTTCATCATTAGAGAACAACTGAATGCATTGTCGAATCCACTCGTCTTGTCTTCCCAATAGATTTTGCTCATTTTGGATTGGTAATAATAAAGAATCCAAAAAATATAGTACTGATATCTTGGAAAAACGGCAATTCTCCAATAGCTGTTCAAAAATCTTATTATATATTTCTATAAAATCGTCCAAATCGAAAAAGCAACGATTCCTTTCTTGATGGCCCCTAAAAGAACCCTCATTTTTATTTATTAAATACCCTATATATTTGTCCAGTATAGAAGGTCTAACTAAATATATTTCTTTTAAAAACTGTCCATTATAATCAGAGTGATTATAATACGATAACACAGCACAATAAATTTCTTCAAGCAATTCCAAATTCCAATTATATTTTTGGATTACTTCTTGAGGTGTATTATGACAATTATTAAATAACAAATCAAAATAAATATAAACTATAAAAGGTGAATACTCCATCTTCGCTAAAATAATTTTACTTCCCTTTATTAATGCTTGCTTATCTATTACATTATATTTCTCAAGAAAATCCACGTCACGCATTGAGGATGAAGTAATATCTCCGTCAGAAGTATCTTTCAAAAAGTTATAAAGCCCTTGCAGATGTTTTGGAGTAATTAATTCTGACGGTAATTCATGATAATAGGCATACAGCCAAGCATTTTTCTGGGTGTATTCTTCACTAGCAATAATTTGATACACTTCTAAATCAGACAATAAGGAAAAAAGTATGTTGATCAGATGAGATGGGGCCAAATTGTTTGGTGTATCATTTTCTATGTAATACTTAATTGCATCAACACAGTAATCTTTTTGAGGAGAAAAGGCATCAAAAGCAATTCCTAAACCCTCTACAACCTCCCAAGATGTATGAGCATCAAATTCAGAAATATCATTACAAACATCGATTAACTCCTTGAACATTTCTAAATCACAATTAGAAACGTATTGATTAATCGCTTGCTGTTTTAATTGTTTGCATTTTTCATAACCAACTTCTTTTGTGAAATCTGGTCCTTTAAGAAGCAAATATAGTTGGAAATATTTTCCTGCAAAATATTTAGCAAATTCTGTTTCACAAGAAATGTTCACACAACTGAAAATGTGTGCTATTTTGTTGACTAACAGGCAATTTCCTAACTCTTCTGGTGGAAAATGCACCTCCAAAATTGATTCGATATATTTTAAGTCAAATTGCAGAACTGGAACACTTATATCCTCGATAATGTCACCATAAGAACTAAGGACTTCTCTAACTTTTTCTCTATACTTTCCAATTTCACACAAAGAGGATAAAGATTCCCAAATTAGCTTTCGATAATTTTCAACACCTTCAGATATGGCCAACGGAATTTGATATACCGTTAATGTATTCTTTCGTCCGCCCTCCGCTGGTGAAAAATGTAATTTTAAGAATTCTTTTGCTATTTGCAAAAAAAGAATAGCAACAAATTTTTGTTTCCAGTCATCTGAATATTCTTTCATCTTCTCAAAAAAAGTTACTTGTGTGTAAAAACCATAGTGTGCAGAATCTTTATTAACACCAAAATATAGATTAACTGCATGATAAAAATCCATATATAAATCTGGTCGCTTAAAATAATACTGAAAAAACAAATCACAAGCTGTTGGAAAATCAATCATATCTGCAAAACCACCAAGAATTTTAATGATATCATCTGTTACATTCTGGTAGCTTTTTCCTTTCTCAGTATCAATATTACACCATTCACAAATCACTCCTTCTTCAGATTCAATTTTATCTTGTAAAATCAGGAGTGTTTCGGTGGGATTAATGGGAAAAAACACTTTTACAAATTCAAAGAAATCCTGTGATTTTTCTGTTGTTAATTCATCCCATAATAATTTTATTTCTTTCTCAACAAAACTGAAAAGAGTTTCATTACTAAATATATTAAGTAACGTATTAACAGAAGAGATGGTTCGCTCTCTATAACTTTGAAAACATGCTTTAATCATCTTCGACAAACTAAGTAGTTTTTTATCAAAAAAAACATATTTTAACAAATAATTAGATAAGCATTGATCAGAAAAACGAACGGCTTTATCATTGCAAATATCAACAATTTCCTGCTCGTGAAGCATACGGATATTTTCAATAAAATCATCTCGATTTATGCTTTTTTCATTTAAAATTGGCAAAAATGCATCTAGGTGTTCTAAATGAATTGCTTCTAGAAAAGCAACTATACCAGCAGTTATGCACATGTTTTTGTTAACAAGCAATTGATTATCCTCTAAGGTAGAGCCATAATAATCTTCATATAATTGTGACACATCATTAATAGAATCCAAACGATTTGAATTACATGCTACTTTCCCTGCAAGTATAGCAATACGAGCATTTCCCTCTGCAATTCTTATGATTCTTTCTTGATAGTCTAGATTTAGAATACCCAATGAGGTTTCGAGCAATTTCTTAATCTCGTCATCTGAAAATACATTTATGTTTACAATTTCATACGAAGTAATTTCTCGAACATCTTTTATCACTTTTTGAAGTGCATAATCTCGCACTGTAATCAGTATTTTTACGTTATATCCCTCTGATTTCATACCAGCATAACGAATAATATGCTGTAATCCCGACAATTGATTTGCATCATCAATAAAAAGAAAATAGTTTCCAGGGTTGTCTAAAAATAGCTTCAAATCCTCATATATTGGCAGCGCATTACTGTGAATGCAATAGACCTTTTCATTGTTAATATCTGGGCGATTTTTCACATAATGCAAAGCTAAACGAGTTTTTCCTGTACCTGCTGAGCCGTTGAGTATAACAACATCCGCTTTCAAATAGGCGTTACCAATATCTTTAAATTCCTTTTCTCTGAATAAAAATTTAGTATCAATTGGAGCCGCCATTCTATTTAAATTATAACTATTAATAAAATCGTCATACGATTGAATTTGCCCCGTACTTATCGGTATTCCCAGAAAATCACGGCAAAGGCTATGATGGAATAGATATATGTCTTCTGCAAGCTTATCAATTCCGATAATTGTAAGCTTGATTCCAATATTTTCACATAAAACTTTTACCTCATTATCTTGAAAGGGCGTAAGATTTGATGAAGTATGGCAATAAATAATTTCAGAAATTTTATTATGCGGAATACTAGTCTTTGATGTATCAAGGCATTTTTTAAGGTCACCTTTAATTTTTGCAAATAAACTTGTCTTTTGAGTTGTATATTCTACAAAAATATACTTTCCATTTGATGCAATCAAATAGGTGTCTGGTGTCCCTGGAGTGGTCTTTCGTGTACCAGCTTCTCCGCCAAGAGATACTATATTAGGGTAGCCAATTTTATATAAATAGGAATCACAAAGATTTTGAAATGACCCTGCATCCAGTTGGAGTATTTTTTGTTTGATACTTTCAATATTAGCCATAATCAACACCTCTACTATTTGAAAATCTTTTATTGCGCTAAATCATCTTAAAATATCTTTACACATCCTCGACTTCTTGTTCCTTTTCTGGCGGCATTTGTGGAACTTTCGACTCCTTTTCTCCTAAATTATAATTGATTTTTCTATCAGTCCATGCTTTCTTTTAACTTGTGCTATATATAACTGAAATACTTTAAGTCTTGTCTTCTCCAACACATAATCCTTAATTTCCTCATAGGTGGCTTTGCTCTCCGCGGCCGTCAAATCAATTCATCCATTTCTAATTCCACATTGACATGCTTCAACTTATTTTATTTAAGTTTGGAAAGCAACACGACACTTTCAACATGCTGTGTCTGAGGAAACATGTCGATCGGCTGTATCTCCTTAACCTCGTAACGTTCCTTTAAAATCGCGAGATTCTTACCCAACGTCGCAGGATTACACGAAATATAAATTAATTGCTTAATTTTACTTTTCAATATACAATACAACATCGCATCATCAAGTCCGCTACGCGGCGGATCGACAACCAGGGTATCAATCTTGCGCTTTTTAGACAGATAAGATAGCTTATCCGCAGCGTCAGCACACAAAAAGGAAACATGTTCTGCTCCGTTGATCAAAGCATTTTCATTCGCATTAACCACAGCGTCCTTCACTTCCTCAATACCGATGATTTCTTTCGCCTTGTCTTTCAAATACAATGAAATAGCTCCAATACCGCTGTAGGCTTCTACGATCAGATCATTATCATCTCCTACCAAGTCTGCTACAACATGATAGAGACGCTGTGCCTGTTTGGTATTCAACTGAAAGAAAGAACGGGGTGAAAGCTTCAATTCTAAATGATCAAACTTTATATGTAACTGCTTCGCACCGCCTAAATGAATCATTTTTTTGCCGAACATATCCGTTGTCTTTTTTACCGTATGATAACTTTGCCAAAGACTGACCAAACCGTCAATCTTCATTAAATCGGCGATGCACTCTTTGCTTAAAGGCTCTTCACCACTTACGATACAAGCTTGATATGCATGATCAAAGCCACGGATAATTACTGTGCGAATCCCGCTTTTATTGTGATAATCATATGCACGTAAATGATGCGCATTCAACACTTCCACTATTTTGTAACGAATTTGCTCTAACCCCTGCTCATGCACAGCACAATACTCTACAGCTTCAAAATAATTAGAGTTTGCCATATACATGCCGGTCGCTAAACGACGCTCCACCATTGCACAAGGAAGCTTGCACTGATTTCGGTAACCAAGCTGTACCTCACTTCTGATAATCGGACGAATCAGCTTAGGATCAATCTGTGCATATTTAATCAGCGATTGTCGTAACAACGACTGTTTCGCTTCGAGTTGTGCATCATAATCGGCAATCATCAGCGGACAACCTCCGCACCTTGCCTGAATCTTACACGGCGGAAGCACGCGCTTCGGACTTTTCTTCAAAACCCGCTTAAGCTTACCATGCATAAACCGTTTCTGCTTATCAACGATTTCAATATCCACAACCTCACCGACAAGCGCCTGCGGGATAAACACCGGAGTATGGTCAATATAAGCAATACCCTCTCCGTTAATTCCTGTTTTAATCACTTCAACCTTCATTTTACAATCCTCTTTTTCTATTAAACAAATATAAATTCTTTAATCCTTTATTACAAAAGGCAATCGGTTATAAACTCTCTCACATAACGCATAATATTTCACATGCTTCATCGGTAAGGTTTCTTCTTTCCCATAGCTTTCCTCAAAAACAATGTTCAACAAGAATCCGAGATAAATCACACTGCCGATAATATAGATCACCAGCAATAACGCAACCAAAGAAGCCAAGGAGCCGTAAATACGGTTATATGCGATCATCTGATGAATTAATATAAACGATAAATAAAACAATATAATCATAGCGGTCGTAGTAAATAATCCACCGACCAAACCAAAGGTCAGACTGCGCTTACGAAACGATAAAGCACGATACATCAAAGAAAACACCGGCACCATAATAAGTGCACCTAATAGCGGCAGCCACGAAGGATCCACCAGATTATACAAAAATGTCGCCAAAAATACTCCGCCGATTAACAAAGCTACAAAAATAATAAACATAAATATAGATTGAATCCGAATCGAGAATTTCACTACATCTACTTTCTCATGACTGGCAGAGATCAAAAGAAATGAGTTTACACTGCGGGAAGCCAGCCAAAAGGATAAACACAATGTAGTAATGGCTGGAATAAAACCGTAATCCTTATTCATGAATTCCATAAAAATATCTTCCACGATCGCTTGAATATCACCTGATAAATGCAGGCTGCGAAATAAATCGATCACCACATTGATATCTAAAAAAGTTCCCCATTTAAACATCATCGCAAAAATAATCAATCCCGGCGCAAGCGACAACAACAAGCCAAAGGACAATGAATACACAAACAGATTAGCTTCCGGTGATAAAAATTCCATTATCACATCTTTCATCTTATCCATGCAATCACTCCTTTCTTCGATTTTATATATACAAAACTGTTCTTAAAGTTACAGTTCTGTAAATTCATTCAAACTCGCATCAGCTGTTGAAAATGATTATTGATTCAGACATCCGTTATGCCGATAAAGAACGCATATATTGTAACACGTTTGTCTGATCTTTACTACATACAAAGATGACATAGTTTCCATAGTTTACCGTTATCGCCTGCTGAACCATCGCCTGTTGATTCACCAATCTCGCAAAAGCTGCGGCACGATCCTGCTGGTATGTTTGAAACTGCTTCATAATATCTTTTTGATGCTGATCCTTCGCATGAACAATGACGATTTCCTCACATGCGGCATCTGACAATGCTCTACGAATCAAGACTTCCTCGCAGAATGAATCTTCAATTCCGTAAAGCATTTCAGCTTCTTGAATACTGTAGGATTCCAAAAGAGGATCTATATTCCATTCTTTTGCGGAAATTTTCTCATCGATTACATCGGACAGTACTGTCATATTTAATGAATCGTCATGAAAGTTTCCGACCGATGCCCTACATCCTGAAGTAATCAACATTAAACAAAAACACAAGCATACCCATAGTTTCATATCATCCGCTCCGTTCATTTTGTTTCTCATGTACTCTGCACACTAATCAGTAAATTCTTTTATTTTTTTCAGGTTAAAGCCTTGCTCCTGTAACTAACATATGAAAAAGAATAAAAAAAATAAGCACTTCTGCTTACTTTTTAATCATTTTGCGCCCATTCAGGAACTTCATTACCGCGATGAATCATAATAGCCTTTTGAAATTCAGTTTGATTCAAAAACGCTAAGACTTCATGTTCCTCTTCTTCACTGCATCCGATCAACAGTTTCACTTCGCAGTCCTTTTTTAAAATATCGGCACTTACAACAATGGCTCCAACTTGATTGGATTTCTGCGATCCTTTAAATACATCGATCGGAGCCTGATCACTTCCGGTAGTATCACTTAAATATCCATAGTCTACTGGATAAACTAAATTAGAATATTTATAATGTACAGTATTACGGGGGCGATCAACAACCAATTTAGACGAAAAAAACAGTGTATCTAATTTCTGCCAAAAAAAAGCGTTATTTTCTAAACTATTCATATTGCTTCCTCCTCGTTGATCCGCTTCGTATAATTTCAAATTTAAGCTGTTTGCTACAGTATATGCAAATACCTTGGGTATGGTTCTTTCCCCATAATAATTGAAGCAAACATTCTAATGTGCTATATTATTATACTGTTTATGAAAGAAATTATCAATCTTTTTCTTTCACTTTCATTACTTTTTCATTCCATTCTCAATAAAAATGACAGAAAAAGCAGTGACTGAATGAAAAAGTCACCGCTGATACTGCTGTTAAGCCTTCAAAGCTCTCATAGAATTCATTACGGCAAGCAATGTAACTCCGACATCGGCAAACACGCCCATCCACATGGTAGATAAACCGAATACTGTTAATAACAGTACCGCTCCCTTTACTGCAAGTGAGAATATGATATTTTGGCGAAGAATGCGTTTGGTACGTTTAGAAATTTGAACAGCTTGTGCTAAGGCAATCGGATCATCTTTCATTAAGACGACATCGGCTGCCTCAATTGCCGCATCGGAACCGATTCCGCCCATCGCTACTCCGATATCTGCTCGTGCCAAGACCGGCGCATCATTGATTCCGTCACCGACAAAGGCAAGACGACCGTGATGATCGCGCATAAGCTCTTCCACTTTTTCGACCTTTTGTTCAGGCAAAAGCTGCGCATATACAGCATCCATGCCTAATTCCTTTCCCACTACCTGTGCGACTTCGTTTCGATCGCCGCTTAACATGATACATTGAGAAACACCCATTTTTTTCAGTTCTTGTATTGCTTGGCGACTGTGTTCCTTTATTTCATCATTAATTACAATGTAGCCGAGATATACCGAATCGGCGGCGATATGAATAATCGTTCCGATCGGCGTATTTGTTTCATAGGGAAGCTGTAGCTGTTCCATTAATTTATGATTGCCCAAATATAGCTCTTTTTGATCCATTTTACAATGAATTCCGCGTCCGCTGATTTCTTCAAAATCGGAAATGCGTTCTTTTTGAATCGGTTTACCGTATGCCGTACTAATTGATTTCGCTATCGGATGATTGGAATAAGCTTCGCCATAGGCACCCAATTCCAACAATTCTGCTTCTGTCAACTTTGATGAGTAAATACCGCTTACGGTAAAGCTTCCTTTTGTCAAGGTACCGGTTTTATCAAACACAACGGTATCGACCGTATCCAATGCTTCTAAATAATTTCCGCCTTTGACAAGAATACCTTGTCTACCTGCGCCGCCGATACCGGCAAATAATCCGAGCGGCACGGATACGACAAGCGCACAAGGACATGATACAACAAGGAAGGTCAAGGCGCGATAAAGCCATTGATCAAATAATGCATTGTCAAGCAGAAGCATCGGAAGCAATAACACAAGCAATGCACTGCCTACGACAAGCGGTGTATAAATACGCGCAAATTTCGTTATGAATTTTTCTACCGGTGCTTTTTTACTGCCGGCATTTTCCACCAACTCTAAAATTCGTGAGACACTGCTTTGAGCGAATTCACGCGTAACCCGCACCTGTATCAAACCGTTTAGATTCACACTTCCTGCCAAGATTTCATCGCCTGCTTCAACCTCTCTCGGTAAGCTTTCCCCGCTCAGTGCCGAGGTATCCAGTGATGTTTCCCCTTGAATCAAAATCCCGTCTAATGCCACACGCTCACCGGGTCTGATCACCATAATATCCCCAATCGCTGCTTCTTCCGGAGACAGTCTGATCTCACGACCGTCCTTAAGCACATTCGCATATTCTGCACGTATATCCATTAAGGAAGAAATTGATCGACGTGAACGATTTACCGCATAGGACTGGAATAATTCACCGATTTCATAAAACACCATAACTGCGCTGCCTTCTGCCCATTCGCCGATCACAAACGCTCCGAACGCCGCTATCGTCATTAAAAAGTTTTCATCAAACCATTCCCTGTGCCATAAGTTGCGCAATGCCTTTATGACTACCGGAAATCCCGAAACAATAAGCGCTGCCGCAAAAAACAGCTTTTCAGCCATAACGATGCCGAAAACAAACAGTACCAAAGCAATCGCTAAACGCAAAAGCTCCCTTGTTTGCACATGATGTGTTTCATCGTTTGTCGCTTCTTTATGATCATACGGTGTGATTAACACTCCCGGTTCTGCTTCGTTCGCAATATTCTGTAATTGTTTTTGCAAATCCTGTAAATCAACAGCATGACGTATCTTTACAAATAACAGTGAGCTTGAAAAGTTCAAAGCGGCATCTTCAACACCGTCTGCTTTTTTAATCGCATTTTCTACCTTTTGCGCACAGTTTGCACAGTCAAGATTCGCTACCTTAAACTTAACCGCGCCGCTGATCGTTCTTTCTGTATGGGGATGTGGATGCTCATGGTCACAAGCACAACTGCCGTGATGACAGTGAGAATCATTATGATCATGATGAGAATGATCTGATTCATGCATATACTCATGTTCCGTTTCATGACAGTGACCGCAATCATGATGATGCGAGTGGTTTTTGATATTTTCTTGTTTCTGATTCATAAAATCATCTCCTGTTCTTCTTGATTATTTCTGATTACTTTCATTTTATCGATCTACATGTAATGATTCGATAATATGTTCCATTCCGGCATTATATATCATTTGAATATGCTCATCATCTAAAGAATAAAAAATGTTTTTACCTTCTCTGCGATATTTAATAATACGGTTTTGTCTTAAAACACTTAACTGATGAGAAACAGCGGAATGAGTCATTGATAAGATCTCTGCAATATCACAAACACATAATTCCCGCTGAAACAACAAACTCAATATTTTTAAACGTGTCGGATCCGCAAACATTTTAAACAACTCAGACAGCGTTTGATACTGCACATGTGCCGGCATTGTTTCTTTCAGCTTTGTAACGACCTGCGGATGTACCTCTACAACATCACAACATAATGTTTTCTTCATATTATCACCTCTTATTTTATTATATGTTATATATGAACGATTGTTCATATATAATTATATTCTTTTTTTATAAAATGTAAAGAGTTTTTTATAAAACAGCATAAAAAAAGCACAAGATCATCTTATGCTTTCATGCTTCAAAGTCGTCCCTGTATTGAGACAATCGTTTTCATAATGGTATAAACAGCCGCTTCCATTTTTTCTCCTGCCTGATCCAGCGCCTGTTGAAATGACATTGCGCGATCTGCGATACTGAAAATACCGATAAAGCCTAAATCATATAATTCCTGATAACCGAGACCCAGTGCACCACTGATACAAAGCGTTGGTTTGCGGTAACGATTCGCAATTTCTAATACCCCTACCGGTACTTTTCCATAAATCGTCTGTCGATCACTTTGTCCTTCGCCGGTTATGACAAGATCACATGCTTGAATCGCTTGTTCAATATCGCAATATTGAAACAATAACTGAATGCCGGAAACCATCTTGGCATGTAATATCCCGATTACTACAGAACCGATACCGCCGGCAGCGCCGCCGCCTTCATAAGCGTTAATATCAATATCTAAATAACGCTGTATTTGATCGCGATAATTATGCATGGCTTCATCCACCTGTTTGATTTGGTTCGGATAAAAACCCTTTTGTTTACCGAACACATAGGTAGCGCCGTTTTCCCCCAATAAATGATTTTTCACATCACAAGCAGCGATAATTTCAATCCCATCCAAACGATTCAGACGATTAAAATCAATATATTTTATTTTATCTAAATTCACAGCCTGCGGTGATAAATATTTATGCCTGTTGTCATAGAAGCGGCATCCCAATGCCTGTAAAAGTCCCATACCTCCATCATTGGTAGCGCTGCCGCCTAAGGCGAGAATTATTTTTTTACAGCCACGATTCACCGCATCCAGCATTACCGTACCTACACCGAAGCTGGAACCGAAAAACGGTGTACGTCGTTCTTTAGGTGTCATGCTTAAACCAATAATTGATGCAACTTCGATCACTGCCGTTTGACCGTTCTCTATCAATGCATATTCTGTAATGATTTTTTTACCGTAAGCATCCGTTGCGCCGGTTTTTACCATAATACCCTGACAGCTTTTCGCAAATGCTTCCGCGCTGCCCTCACCACCGTCTCCGATTGCATAAGAGATGACATCAATCGTGTCGTCAAAGCGGTGAATTCCCTGTTCCACATGGTAAGCAACCTCTTCTGATTTTAAACAGCCTTTAAACGAATCGCAGGCAACCACTACTTTCATATTATCACTCCTATGAATTCTTCAGATACTCTTTGGTACATTTTACCACAATCCCATGTAAAATTACCAGTGAAATTAAATTAGGAATTGCCATTAATCCGTTCAAGGTATCGGCAAGTTCCCATACATAGTGCAGTTCCATCATTGAACCGACAATAATCAAACCTAAAAATATAAGCTGATACAGCGGTAAGATCCACTTTGCAGTGAATAGATAACGGATGCATTCCTGTGCATAAAAGTACCAGCCTAAAATGGAAGGTATCGCAAACGCGACAATGGAAACCGCAAATAAAATCCCCCCGAAAGCTCCGAAGCTTTGTTCAAAGCAAGCGATTGATAATGATACACCATCTAATCCTTGATCTAACAGTCCACTTGTCAAAATCACCATTGCCGTCAATGTACAAACCACAATCGTATCAAAGAACACTTCAAAAATCCCCCAAAATCCCTGTTCAACCGCAGAAACCTTTTCTACAGCCGCATGTGAAATCGGTGAGCTTCCCATACCCGCTTCATTAGAGAAAACACCGCGGGAAACTCCATAATGAATTGCTTGGGTGATCGCAAACCCGCCGATTCCACCGACTGCCGACGAGAAGCTAAAGGCATCTTGAAACACTTCGATCACTGCCGGAAGCAATCGATCCTTTTGTATGACTAACATATAAATACATGCCGCAACATAACAAACAGAAATGATCGGTATCGCAATCTCATTCACCTTCATAATACGTTTTGCACTGCCTAAGATCACAGCCCCGACAATTAGCGCTGTGATACAGCCGATTAACCATGACGGGATCGGCAGATAAGCTTGAACACTTTTGGTAATTGTATTGGCGGGTGTCACATTTCCGATACCAAACGATGCAAATAAGCATAAAAGCGCAAAGATTACTGCCAAAAGGCGCATATGACAGCCATATTCCAGTGTCATCATCGGGCCGCCCAAATATTGCCCGTCCTTTTGTCTTTTACGAAAGACGATCGCCAGTACAACCTCACCATATTTGGTCATCATGCCAAAAAAAGCACTCACCCACATCCAAAAAAGCGCTCCCGCTCCTCCCATCGTAATCGCTGTCGCAACACCGATCACACTGCCCACGCCGAGCGTACCTGCCAATGCCGTCGCTACTGCCTGAAAAGAAGTTACCCCTTGCGATTTTGTTTCTTTAGAAAACAGAGAGCCGATTGTCTTTTGATAAATCAACCGCAAATGCGTAAACGGTAAAAAACGACAGCGTACCAAGAGTAAAGCACCGCTGAACAACAGAAAAAAAATCATTCCCTTTCCCCATACAAAGCTGTTGATTCGCTCATTAATCATCCATAATTTATCCATATAAGTCCTTTTTCCTTTCCTATATAATATATATTCGAAATTATCACTGCACATACCTAATCACATGATTCTATCAAACGATCATTTCCAAATATCAATCTAATAAGGATATAACTAATGCTTTTCTTTCACACTATTTTTTAACTGCATTTTCTGTTTGATCCTACATATTTTTATCTCTTCTCTTTCCTATATAATATATAGACATGACAGAAACTACTGTATTTTAAATAAAATAGCGTATCTCAATCGTTTGATAATTGTCGCGCATATCTGTTCATTTATCCTATATAATATAAGGAAAGCACTCGCATCGGTTCTAAAACCGTATCATGAATTAACTACACAATTAAAGTAATTCCATAAAAGAGCTAATCACATAATATAACCGTTTATTTTTTATGCAGTTTTGTTATAATAAATAGGAAGGAGGACGGCAATGTGAAAAAATGGAAACACATCTTAATATCTATAGCAGTTTTATTCAGTGTAGCCATAGGTAGCATTTTTATCATTGGCTTTATTCGTTATGAAACCTTAATCAATGAAAAACCGCTGAAGCAAGTCATTGCCGAAATCCAATCAGACCCTAATTACGTTTCCTTAGATGATGTAGATGATGATTTTATTGATGCCTTACTGGCTGTCGAGGATCCTACCTTTTACAGCCATAACGGAATTGTTTTTTCCAATATTGTAGAAGCGATTGCCACGAACTTGCGCGAGCAGGATTTTGTGATGGGCGGCAGTACTATTACACAGCAGTTAAGTAAAAACATTTATCTTGATAGTAAGAAAACCTTTCAGCGTAAAATTGCCGAATTGTTTTTTGTTCACGACATTGAAAATACTTATTCCAAGGATGAAATTTTAGAGCTATATATTAATGTCATTTATTTTGGTGACGGATACTATGGAATTAAAGAAGCAGCCGACGGTTATTTCGGCTGTCTGCCGAAGAACTTGACGCCAGCCCAAGCAACACTGTTGGCAGGTTTACCACAAGCGCCTGCGATCTATCAGCTGAGTGACGGAATGATGTATGCGAAAAAGCGGCAACGAATTGTGTTGGAAGCGATGATCGACCAGCAGATTATTACAAAACAACAGTCTAATGAAATCTACAACCAACCGGTGTAGATTTTTTATTTTGATTGAGATCTATTCTCTCATAATAAATATGAAGTGCAATTCCCCCCTTTATCATCAATCATTCTATCTTTTAATGGTTTTCAAAGATATAGTTCTAATTTTTATATATTATAAGTTTATAATATATATTTTTTATTCGTGATTGTTAAATATTGTAAGCTTAACCTTAAAATTATTGCGATGTCTCATTTCCTTTTCCATCATTTACCGGATTCTTCAACTATGATAAAATAAACAGCATGAAAGAAATAAAAACGGCAAAAATAAAAATGGTGAGCTTATGCAAAAGAAAAAAAGACAAGTGATTTTAATTGATGCGGATATTGACTCGAATGAAGAGGAACTTCAAGAAACAGCGGAATTGATTCAGGCATGTGACATGGAACTTTGTGACCTATGGTATCAGCGAATCAAAGAAATCAAGCATTTGTCCTATATCGGCAGCGGGAAGGTTGATGAGTTTGCGAAAGGCTTGAAGCATCAGAATGTCGATTGTGTGATTTTTCAGCAGCCGCTTTCTTCATTGCAGGCGGGTTATTTAAGTGAAGCATGGGGACTTCCGGTCATTGATCGCAGTGAACTGATTATTGAAATTTTTGAGCAGCGTGCTCATACACAGGAAGCAAAGCTACAAGTTCAAAAAGCAAAAATGGAAAAACAGCGCAGCCGCTTAATCGGCAAAAGCAAATCATTGGGAAGACAGGGCGGCGGACAAAACAAGGGCAGCGGTGAAACACAGCTGGAATTAAACCGACGTTTATTGAAACAACGGATCAAAGAATGTGATCGACAAATTCAAGCCTTAAAAAAACAAAACGCTCTGCACTATACACGACGCTTGAAACAGCAAATCCCGGTAGCTGCACTGGTCGGCTATACCAATGCAGGAAAATCAACAATTCTGAATGCATTGTTAAAACAGACAAATGCGGCAGAACACAAACAGGTGTATGCACAAGATCAGCTGTTTGCGACCTTGGATACCGCAATTCGCAGAATTTCAATGCCTTACGCTCCCGATGTTCTCATTGTCGATACCGTCGGTTTTGTATCAAATCTTCCGCATGAATTAATTGATGCATTTCATGCGACCTTAGATGAA
This sequence comes from bacterium c-19, assembly GCA_009917405.1. Lineage (GTDB taxonomy): Bacteria > Bacillota_I > Bacilli_A > Erysipelotrichales > Erysipelotrichaceae > C-19. The sequence continues at coordinate 37,985 of QZED01000003.1, forward strand.
ATACGTCATGCGGACTTATTGTTGCACATCATTGATCATCACAATCCGATACGCTATGCACAACAGGAAGCGACCTTGCATACATTGACAACACTGCAAGCCGATACAATCCCCATAATCGATGTGTACAATAAGTGTGATCTTAGCGATTGTCCGTATCCCAAAGCACAAAACAATGCCGTTTATATCAGTGCAGATGATCAGGAAAGCATCGGACTGATAAGGGAACAGATTGCAGAAGCGATTTACGGTCCGAAAGAAGCCGTTACCCTTTGTATCCCATATACAAAAAATGATGTGATAAGCACCGTATTGTCACTGATTCAGCTTCAAACAAAAGAAAATCATACCTCAGAGCTTATTCTGCATGGCTTTCTGCGTAAAAAGCTGATATGCGACTTTATGAATTATGTGAAATTTTAAAAATATTTCTTTGTTTAATTTTTCACAAGGTTTCAATACCCCTTGATTATATAGCGGATTGTGATATTAGCAGTCAAATATACAGTTTGCTAGATTGTGTGAAAATATGGGAAACACTTGCAAGCTACCGCTGTTTTGATGTAGAATGTCTGAGGTCAGACAAGGAGGTATCTGTATGACGGGTAAAAACGATAATGTAAATTACAAACCAATGTTTCTGTTATCGGCGATGTTTATGGGTATTATCGGTTCCGGTTTCATGAATAAAGAGGAACTCCCGATTCAAGGAACACCATCCCTTCTGCAACAAAAAGAAGCAATGAAATTATTTGTGGATGAGCCGGTTAAAATTAAAGCCGGTGATCTTGCATCCGTACATAAAATCGCAAGTGTAATTTTAGGAGAAAAGCTGTCACCGATGGCTACAGCAGAGTTGATCAGTAAAAAAGGTCTTACATCTGTTTATCAATTAGGCGATTATGAGGTTACCTTAGAGAATTTCAATATTAAGAAATCCTCTCAACAGGAAATTTTCGTTTCTTTCCGTAAAGCAAATGCAGTTGCGAAAGAAAATGATCTTGTATTAAATGCAGTAAGTGAAGAGAACGATGCATCACTGGCGAATGACGTTGTTTCCACTTACCGACTGAAGGTAGCTGTTTCTGATACTACCGCACCGGTGATCAAGGTTTCACAAAACGAGGACACGATTACTGAGGGCGATGAGTTCAATGCAGAAGATTATTTTGAAAGTGCTGTTGATGATGTTGACGGCAATGTAGAACATACGACTGTATCAAATGTAGACAGTGAAACACCGGGTGTTTATACTGTTACTTATGAGGCGAAAGACAAGGCCGGTAATAAGACATCAGCTGATATTAAGATCACTGTAGAAGAAAAACCGGAAGAAGAATTAACGAATGTGGATGAATATTATTACAGCGGTGAATATAACGGTGCGGTCAGCGTAAACGGAAATGCAGTAGTAAATGCAGCATTATCGCAATTAGGCAAAAGTCAAGATTGCACGATGTTGGTTACCAATTCGCTAGCGGCTGCGGGAATTAACTTCCATAGTGCGCCTGCCGGATATATGCAGTTGGGTACAATTGTATCTGCCGCAGAAGCACAGCCGGGTGATATTATCTATTATGCCGACGGCGGTGTCGGAGTACCGCATGTTGCCGTTTATTTGGGCGGTAATGAAGCAGTACACGGCGGTTGGACAGGTCATACGACCGTAGTCAATCGTGTTTACGGCGGATCAGGTCCGGTATTTATACATATCGCAGAATAATTGACACATAAAAACGAGCAAGGCTCGTTTTTTTTATTTATTCAATATCAAAAGACATCAGTTCTTTGGGCAATTGCCGAAGCAGATCTCGCGGAAGAATTGATCTTGTGGCCATGGTCTTGCTTAATGAATCGGCACATTTCCCATGCAGATAAACTGCACAGGCTGCCGCATCCATTCCGCTACTTCCTTGACCCATCAAGCCGAGGATCATACCGCAAAGTATATCTCCGCTGCCGCCGGTCGCTAAACCATGATTTCCGGTCAAATTCAAATAACGAGCTGAACCGTCACTGATAAGCGTTCGTGCATTCTTCAGTACAACCACGCCGTTGGAAAACGTCTTCTCGCTTAATTTCAGCGCCTCTGAGGGATTTTTTAACAAATCTTTAGTATCGACCCCCAACAGATAAGAAAGCTCCTTAGGATGAGGCGTGAGCACATAAGGTGCCGTTCGCGATTTGCGTTTTGGCCATTGTCCTAACAAATATAAAGCATCGCCATCAAACACTGCCGGAAGATCGCTGTTCCATACCTGCTGTATCAACCACATGGCGCGTTCATCACGCCCCAAGCCGTTGCCGACAGCCACACAGTCAAAATGTAATAACTGCTTTTGAAACGCCTCTGAATCAAGTTTCGGATAATTCAGGCACATTGCTTCTTGAAGTGCAAAGGCAGAACCACAATGCAGTTCTTCTCCCATCATCGTTACTAATCCCGCACCGCAGCGCAACGATGCCTCGCTCGCCATGCACAATGCCCCGTGCATTCCTTTTTTACCGCCGATCAACAGCAGATTTCCATAAGTTCGCTTATGAGAATTTATAGTTCGATGCGGCAGTCGTTGTTGAATGATATCATCGTCTAAAATCACAATTGATTCGTATTCATTCATAACTTGCGGCGGTATCCCGATGTCCGCAATCGTAATCGTTCCGCTGTGAGTAATACCGTCATTCATATAAAGACCGAGCTTACCGCCGCCGAACGTCACTGTTTCATGTGCATGAAAGGCGCAGCCTTGAATAAGTCCGTCATCTGCCGATAAACCGCTGGGAATATCACAGGCAATTCGATACGCATCGAATTTATTCAGCTGCTCGATCAAACGTGCATTCTCACCGACAATCGCTCTTGATAAGCCGCTTCCGAACAGACAATCCACAAGAATGTCATATCCGTCGGCAGATAACTGCTCTGGAGTTATCATCGGGATCCCCAGCCTTACGGCTATCTCCGCATTCGTTTTAGCATCACCGGATAAATTGTCAATTTCATGATTTTTTACGATTGTGACCTGTAAAGCATCATTTTGTTTCAATAACCGTGCCAGCGCATATCCATCTCCGCCGTTATTACCGCATCCGCATATGATCGCAATGCGTCTTCCATAGCTTTTTGACGCTTCGATAACAACCTTTGCCAGTGCGATTGCCGCATGTTCCATCAATACAATTCCCGCAATTCCAAGTTCCTGCGCCTTTTGATCGGCAGCTCTTATGTCTTCACATCGCCATATTTTCATTTTATCACCTGCTTTATGTTATCTCAATTATAGCATTTTAAAGCAAAGTTGAGAAAGTTTGTTTATTATTAATTTAAATTCTTATCTTGTTATGAAAAATCAATTTTGTTTTCCTACTTTAAGATTCACTTGGTAATCAATTCACAAATGGGTTGTGTTGTGTTTCTAAAAGCGTTATAATACTTGCATAATGATTAAGAGGAAATAACGATGGAAAATAAAAAGTGTGTGGTATTGGGTGTCTGCGGCGGTATTGCCGCATATAAAGCTGCTCAATTAACCAGTAATTTAATAAAAAAAGGATATGATGTAGAAGTCATCATGACAAAAAATGCGACTGAATTTATCAATCCTTTAACCTTTGAATCTTTAACTAAACACAATGTGATGGTAACTACTTTCGATAAAGTGGCAGATCGCAGTGTCAAGCATATTTCTATCGCACAGCGCTGTGATGTTTTCGTTATCGTTCCCGCTAGCGCCAATGTGATTGCGAAAGCTGCACACGGGATTGCCGACGACATGCTTACAACAACCTTTTTAGCCGCTTCATGCCCTAAAATCATCTGTCCTGCCATGAATACCGGAATGTATGAAAATCCGCTCACACAGCGTAATTTGGCTTTACTGAAGGAATTAGGTATGGAAATCGTGGAACCGCAGTCAGGAAGATTGGCATGCGGAGACGTTGGAAAAGGACGCTTATGTGAACTTTCACTTATTGAAGACGCGATTGAAATGGCACTGTATCGAGAAAAGCTGCTGTTCGGCAAGCGTGTTTTGATCAGCGCCGGTCCTACGCAGGAAGCAATCGATCCGGTTCGCTTTATTTCCAATCATTCCACGGGAAAAATGGGAATCGCAATGGCATGGGTTGCCAAAGCACTGGGCGCTGAGGTGACACTTGTACACGGACCGATCAATCAGCACATCCCATACGGAATTCACACCATTCCCGTAACCTCGGCTTTAGAAATGGCTGAAGTCTTTCAAAAGGAATATGAACAAGCTGATATAATTATCAAAGCTGCAGCAGTCAGCGATTATCGAAGTGCATCGATCGCAGATCATAAAATTAAGAAACAGGAAGATGTGAAATCGCTTGATTTAATCAAAAATCCCGATATTTTACAATGGCTCGGAGAAAATAAAAAAACACATCAAATACTGTGCGGCTTCGCAATGGAAACAGAACAGCTTATAGAAAATGCAAAAGCAAAACTATTGAATAAACATTGTGATTTATTAATTGCGAATCATTTAAGGGAACAGGGAGCCGGTTTTGCGGGCGATACCAATGTGGTAACGATCTTAACCCCAACAGATCAAAAACAGCTTCCCTGCATGAATAAGCGTGATGTCAGCGCAGAAATTTGGAAACAAATCATTGCGGCGGCAGAAGCGAAAGGAGTTTAGTATGCTGGTAGTTATGGATATCGGAAACACCAATATTACCATCGGAATTTATCAAAAGGACAAGCTGCTTGCGAGCTATCGTCTTACAACTAAAATGAAGCGAACGAGTGATGAATACGGTTTTATGATTATGAATTTTCTAAATGCGACACATATTGATGCCGAGCAAATCAAAGACGTCATCGTATCAAGCGTCGTTCCTAAAGTCATGCATTCTTTTAACAACGGAATACGCAAATATTTAAAAAAGGAGCCGATCATTGTCGGTCCCGGTATCCGCACCGGTATTTCAGTACGCGCCGAAAATCCAAAGGCAGTGGGAGCCGATCGGATTGTCGATGCGGCAGGTGCCTATCATGTATACGGCGGTCCGGTACTTGTGATTGATTTCGGCACTGCCACGACCTATGATTATATAGACGCTGACGGCGTGTTTGAATATGGCTTAATCACTCTGGGAATTGAAGCAGGTGCACAAGCCTTATGGACGCAAACCGCCAAGCTTCCCGAAATCGAAATTAAAAAGCCCAAGACGATTTTAAATAAAAGCACGATCACCAGTATGCAGGCAGGTCTTGTCTATGGCTATATCGGACAGAGTGAATATATTATCCAAAAGCTGAAAGAAGAACTGCACACAAACATGAAAGTAGTCGCTACCGGCGGATTAGGTAAAATCATCTATAACAATACAAAACTGATCGATATTTACGATCCTGATCTTACCTTTAAAGGTTTGAAATTTATCTACGAAAAACAACAAGCCGAAAAACAGTCATAAAGTATAGGTACATATAGCGTCACTATATCAAAATAAACAATAAAATTATTGAAAAGCAGGGACTTAGCTCCCTGCTTAGTTATTTATTTGCGGCACGACATCTTTCTTTTCCAACATTTCCAGTAAATAATACAAACGAACTCGTTCTTTATCACTGATTTCAATTTTCGGATTATAAAAATAATGTGACATAACATCAGCGTCCTTTAAAATTTCCGCATAGACATTATCATCCTTAGTCTGCTTATCAGAATGAACCGAGATCGCATGCATAATAAGCTTAATTTCATCTTCCTGAAACAGCTTACTGTCTGTCAACATTTCTTGAGCAATTTCAGCACTTCTTTTGGCATGATCGGCTTCTGAAACATTATAAGCATAGGAAGCTATATCATGAAGCATCGCCGCTGTTGCCGCAACGGTCACATCTGCTCGCCGCTTAATTGCCAGCATTGATGCAAATTGTGAGGTCCCGTAAAGATGGATATAAGCAAACTTGCGGTCATTTTCATCTGCTAAAGCTTGAATCATTTGATCTACCTTCATCCTAATCATCTCTAAGCGATCCATTTCATCACTCCCTTTTCATTATTATAGCATTTTTCTTTATCTTGTGCATAAAAATCTGATACCGTTTTCTTTTATAAGAAAAGTATGCAAATTACCGTTTCTAAATTTCTGCATTTGCGGTATAATAAGAATATATGAAAAGCGGAGGAATAGTATGCTGATAAAAGATAAAATGCTGGCGGAGACAATCGCTCGCTCACTTCATAAAGATAAAGCTGATATTACAGCTGATGACTTAAAATCCATTAAAGAGATTCATGCGCGCGGAATGGATATTCAAACCTTAGACGGTTTAGAATACTGTGAGAATTTAAGCTATTTGGATTTATCCGGCAATCGCATTGAGGTACTGAACGCCTTGCATGATTTGCGCAATCTTGAAGTAATCGATCTGAGTAAAAATTTGCTTCGTGACATTACCGCATTACATGATTTTCGTAATTTAAAGCGTTTGAATTTATCGCGTAATAATTTATATGTGATGGATATTTCGGCAATTAATACAATGATCAACCTTGAAGAATTAAACTTGGATCGCTGTAAGGTTGATTCAATTACGTATCTTGAAGGCTGTCATCGCTTACAGCGTCTATGGCTCGGCATTGAAGGCGCACGCTTCCCATTTGGCATTTTAGGTACATTAAAAGAATTAAAGGAACTGCATCTTAGTAAAATGTGGATGTATGAAATTTCTGATTTGACCTATTTGACCCAGTTGGAAAAACTGAATTTATCCACGAATTTATTTTCTGATTTATCTCCGCTCGCTTCCATGAAGCATTTACGCAGCCTGAATTTAGCAAATAACTGTTATTTAAAGGATTATCATATTTTAGAGGATTTACCTGAACTAGAAGAATTGAATATTTCTTATAATGAATTAGCGGATTTCAGCTTTTTAAAAAAGCTAAAGCATTTAAAGGATCTTCGCTTACTGCAATCCGGTTTTCATGATCTGAGTATTTTGGAGCATCTTTCCAATATGGAAAAACTGGATATTTCTGATAATCGCATTGTGAATTGTGATACATTAAAGCATATGAAAAAGCTGCGTTATTTCAGAGCGAGCAGCTGCGGCATTAAACACATTGATTTCTTAAAAGATGCAAAGCATATTCGAGAGTTGAATTTGTTTAACAATAATATTGAATCGATTGATATATTAAAAAACTGCACGGAAATGACCAATTTAGATGTCGGTAATAATAATATTAAAGATATATCATGCTTGGCTGAGATGAAAAATTTAGAAGGTCTTGGTTTAGCGAATAACAATATCAAAGATCTATCGCCGTTATCGGGATTAACTAATCTCGGTACATTGGATTTATATGCAAATGTGATTACTGATCTAAAGCCGTTGAAAAAGCTGATCAATCTTGTTTCTCTGCGATTGGATCATAACGGTATCTATGATTTAAAACCGTTGGAATCACTCAGTTATTTAACTTCACTGACATTGAAAGCAAATTATGTGACAGATGTGAAACCATTATTGAAATTGAAAAATTTAATTGAGCTGCGTTTAGTGGATAATCCGATTGAAAATATTGAGGTGTTAGAACCACTTGATGTTTATGAAAAGCTAACGGCTTAACAAAATAACAAGAGCTGTAATTGATAAGAATTATTCTTATGAATTACAGCTTTTTTCGTATAAGAAGATGATTTATTGAAGCTTTTGCTTATAAAAAATCAGATACGATATGCAAAAGTCAGACAGGTGCCTTTTGACAAGATTTTTTCATCAGTGATAGTAATCGCTTCACCGCTTTCCGGATTCATTTGAAAGACAATAATATTATCGCTGTCTTTATGGATCACAATCATCCATCTTCCTGTTTCATCAATCAGAGCATCATAAGGATTCAAACCGCCGCTTTCAATCATTTCTGCTTCTTTTAAGTTACCGTGAATAATATCAAAGCGAGCAACAGCGTGAATGCCGTCAATGAATACATACAGAAACTTACCGTTTGGGGACATCAACATTTTGCGACTGATGCAGGATTGTTTCCACCCCTTCGGCAATAAGCCGCAGATCTGTTGGCAGCGATAGCTTCCGTGCTTCCCCAGCTTATATACAAATATTTCATTGGCATCGGAACAAAGCACATATAAGTACTGACCTGCAGGATCAATTAATAATTTCTCGGGTGCACTTCCTTTCGGCAGCACCAACGATTTTTCTAAAGGTTCACAAGTATCTCGATCATAAAGCAGAACACAGTCATTTCCTCTGCATACTACATAGATAGTTTGTCCATTCGATACGATTTCGCAGCACTCCGCATGTTCCTTCAGCTTAATGCGTTTTTCCAATTTCAGTTTACCATGTTCTTTTCGATATACGGTGATCACATTCGTTTGATCATTTACTGTATAAATACGTTCTTTATCTTGTACAACACCGCAATCGCAATGATCCATTACATGACGCCGATCGACTTCGTAAGGCATCGGTTGATGACAATCTAAGCATGTCAACAGCGGCTCATTTTCTTTTTTACAAGACACCAGTAATTGAAAGTGACTGTAATGGAAAGTCGTAATCTCATCGCATTCATAAGCGAGGGCGCCGCCATCTAATGTTCCTTTCAGCGTATCTAACTGATAACGATAGATACCGGCATTTTTAATTGGATTAGCACCGGCATAAACAGTGACCTTACTCATTCTCAGCACCGGCTTCCAATTTAAGCAAATATTCCTTCCGCTCTAAACCGCCGCCATATCCGCATAATGTACCATTTTTAGCAATCACGCGATGACAGGGAATAATAATACTGATCGGATTATGATGGTTCGCACCTCCGACAGCCCTTACTGCCTTAGGCTTATGGATGCTTACTGCCTGATCATAATAGCTGCGTGTTTCTCCGTACGGAATCTTCATCAAAGCATCCCAACATATACGTTGAAATTCAGTACCTTTTGTCAGATGAAGCGATAAATCAAATACTTTACGCTTTCCCGCAAAATATTCTTCCAACTGATTCTTCGCTTGTATGATCAAAGGATTTTCATTTTCTGTATGTATTTCTTCATCTGTAAATTCTACCTCACAAATGCCGATAGGATCCGCCCCTATTTTCAAGGTACCGATCGGTGTTGTTAAATATCCGTATTCCATAAAATAATCACCCTTTTTATTTTACACCAATATGAATTTGAAAGCTAGCGTTACGATAGAATTTTACATTATTTGTAAGCTTAACATAAAAAAAGCAGCCGATATAATTTTACGTATATCAGCTGCCGATTTATTCAAATGCAGTTAATTAATCAAGAGTGATTAATCTTCCAGCACTTTTTCCATCTTCTTGGTTACGAAGATCAATACCGCACCAAGCAAGATGAATGCAGGAATACTGCTCGCTGTTACCGGCTGTGTTGCCGTATCAACGATCGGAGAATCACTGGATACAATTGCATAATATGAATTATGGTTTGTTGTAAATGTGATATATCCGTCTGCTACTTTAGATGGAATTGTTGTTGCTTTACCGTCATCGGAAATATATACAATTCCCAGATAGCGTTTTGCTTTCAACTCATCATCTAATTTAATCTTAACCGTAATGTTTCCTTCCGGTGTATATGTTACACCATTGCGCAGCATATAAATGTTGAAGATTTTTTCAAATTTATACTTCGCAACTGCATCTTTGTTTGTGATTTTCGCAATGATGTTTGCTTTTACATCAGCTGCTAAATCCTCAACAATCAACACAACATCAGATGGGAACTTACCAATAACACTTACATTGTTTTTGTTGTTATCAATTTGAGTTACATAACCCGGTTTAATTGGCTTATTCGGTTCAACCGGATTTGGAATAACCGGTTTGCCTGGTTTATTCGGTTGATCAGGTTTACCTGGATTATCCGGTGTACCCGGCTTGTTTGGCTGATCAGGTTTACTTGGATTATCGGGATTAACAGGAGTATTTGGTTTAACCTTTAATCCGACTCTGGCTTTATTCAATACTGCCAATGCTTTTTCCACATCACCTTGAGATGCATCTTTATTATTCAATACAGCTTTCGCCGCAGCGATTGCGTCATTCAGTGTTTTCACACTTTCAACAGTATATTTACTTGTATCTATTGCCTCTGCTTCTTTTACTGCCTGTTCCAATTTGGAGAAGTTTGCTCTCTTTTCAGCACCCTTGATTGCTTTTTGCAATTTAGCAGTCATTGCATCAACTTCAGCTTGTGTTGCATTTTCATTCTTAAAGATTTTCTCTGCGGATGCTACTAATTCATCTAATCCGGCTACACTTGTTGATATATAGTTATCGATATTAGCCAAGATTCTGTTTGCCTTAGCAATTTCATCAGCCAATTTATCTTTATCAGCCAGTTTAACCAATCCATTAATTGCTTCACGCAAAGCTGCGCAAGCTTCATTAACTTCAGCCAGTGTAGCATCTTCATTTGCTGCTACTGCTTTTGCTGCTTTGATTGCTTCTTTTAATGCTGCCATAGATGCTGAAGTATAATTACCTGTAATTGCTTCTGCGGTTTCAATCAAAGAATTAATTTCAGCTTTATCTACAACTTCCCATAATTCGCTGTGTGCTTTCACAATATTTTCAATTGCTTCGCGCAGCTTAGCAGAATCATTTGAATCTTCATCAATCAATGCTTGACCGGCAGCCACAGCTTTTTCTAAAGCCTCAACTTTACTTGGGCGAACATTTTCGATTTCACTGCTTGCTAAAGTTTCATTTGCAATTGCAATAATTTCAGCTAAGTTTGCTTTTAATTCATCAACCGATACACCTTGCAGTGTGCTTGCCGCTAATACCATAGCTGCATCAGCTGCTACTGCTTCGGCAGTTGAAATATCATTATCGCCCTTAGCGAGAATCGCTTCAGCTGCTTCGATTGCAGCTTTCAATTCTGCAAACTCAACTTCACTGTAATTTGGTTCCATTGCTTTGTAAGCTGCAACATGTGCTTTTAAGGAATCAAGAACTGTGCTGCTTGCTCTCAAATCTAAATCATTAATTTTGTTTCTAACAGCAGCGATAGCCAATGACAATTCTTCGTCTGTTGGATTCTTTAATGCTTTCAATGCTTCATAAGATTCCATAAATGCCGCAAATGTACTTGTTGTATATAATTCTTTATTCGCTATAATTTCTTCAGCTTCTGCAACAATTTCATCATAAGACGGCAGCCCTGAAACACCGTAGAAGTTAAGCTCTGCGATCGAAGCATATTTATTCGCACTTGCCTCGTTACTACCTACAGATTCAATAGCGATAAATCTTACATACCTTGCCGGTGTAGGATCAAATTTCACTTCTTTAGCTATACCAGGATTTACCAAAGTACCGCCTTCAGTTTCGAAATATCCTTCAACAACCGGTGTAAATGTTTTGTCATCACCCTCATCAGTACTTACTTCAATGCGATAATGTGTAATCTGACCATTAGTGTTGTTTTGACGAGGCAGCATATCTACTTGTTCTAAGTTATAGATCGAACCTAAATCAATTGTTACATACTGAGGCAAGGAATAGCTTGCACTGTAATTTGAATGCCAGATAGTATCCGGATCACCGTCAATTACATAGCCGGCATGCTCTTGTTCAACTGCCGACATACTCGATTCATCAAATCTGCTCAATTTATTTTGATCGATTAAGTTAGCACTTGAAGGCTTGCTTTCATCAGAACCTTTAAATTTAATTTCGTCTAATGCTTTCGCAATGTTAACTGTCAGCGTATCAATTTCTTCTTGAGTAACATCATCTTTTGCCAATGCTTCAATTGCACTGTCTACCAGATCTTTTACAGCATTATAACTTGCTTCCGTATACAAGTTTTTGTGTAATGCATTGAAACTTTCAATTTGTTTATTAATTTTTGTGCTGTTTACACCACTTAGTACTTCAAATTCTAATGTATCTGTGAAAGATCCATCTTCACTTGTCGCTGTTAATATTACTTTTCCTGCTGAAACACCTTTTACTAAGAAGTAATAGCCTGATTCAGACGGAACTTTAGTAACGGTTGCGATATTGGTATCACTGCTTGTAATATCATAGAACGGATTGCTTACATTATCCGGAGCAACCGTTGCAGCTACCTGCACTACTTCATTGATTCTTGCCACAGTTTCGCTTGTACTGTCAAATGTGATACCTGTAGCTTTTACAGCATCATCAACAATAAATTCTACTTCATATAAAGAAAGCATGCGGTTTTCTACCGAACCTGTAGTAGTACCGGTTGCGTTGCCCACTGAAGTCAGCGGTGTAATTACAACGCGATCGATTGTTCCGCTTCCTGCCGGTACAGTAAATTCAAATATATCTTGCGCACTATCAATTGTACCTAAATCAATTTCTGTAGTACCGCTGTATGCAACAGCTTGAATACTGGTTACTCTACCGTTACTTGAAACACGGTTATAAACTTTAACTTTACTTAAAGGTTGATTTTCGGCAAATGTAAATTTCATGTCTGTAGGAAGTTTAACTTCGGCAGCAATATTATCTTTACCACTAAAATACCATTTAAACTCTGCCATTGCTCCTGAACGATCACCGTCAAACAGTAAGTCTTTCCAGTTTGTTTGTTGCCACAATTCGCTTCCGTCCATATCCGTTTTCACGTCATTGTCAAATGTGATAGAAGCAATATCATCAACACCTAAAATATTTTCTGTATCCGGAGCAACCGGTTTTGTTGTTTCATCAATGATTGCATCTACAGTAGATAAATCTTGACCTACTAATATCGCCTGTGTCGGCTTTGTATCCCAAGTAAAGTCAGCAGTAGCTTTAATTGTTACTGTAGCAATACTTCCGGTACCGCTAATCAGATTCTGCTTTCCTACATTTGTAAAGCATACATAGTTATCAATAGCACCATTGTTGTGAATACGTGTTTTAGAGAAGTTTCTCATAAAGGCAGATGCCAATGTCGCAGAACCGAAGTTTGCGATTTCAAATAAATCATTGTCTACAGGAATTTCAACGCTGAATGCATTCACATTTTCCAATCCGATACCGAAAATATCCAAAGTTACTATATCTCCGGCCTTAATATCTGTCTTGGAAGGAATTATTTGAATCTTTCCGTTTACACCGGAAACAGGATTTGTAATCGGTGTACCCAGCATTCTTGCAACAAATGATATATCATAGGCATCAATAATTTCATCACCGTTGATATTTCCTAAAGCTGAATAGTCCCAATCATTATCTACCGGTTTTAGTCCTACGTAGTTTTCGTAGAATACTAAGTCGTTTTCGTTAACATCACCTGAGTTATTAACATCTCCGACTACCCAAGCATCGGTACCATCTTTTTTGTAAGTGGTCAATTCAGAAGCTGAGAAGAATCCTCCGGTTGATTCCAGTACGCTTAATCTTAGATAACGTGCCTTCACACCGTCTAAGTCAACTTCCTTAATATCAGCAACATCCATATTATCCGTATCATATGTCCAAGCTGGATTTGATTCACCATCCCATACTTTTTTATAACTTACACCATCTAAAGAGGAATAAACATTCATGCGCTTTACAGTACCATTACCCTTATTGTCCATACGTGGTTGATAAGTAAATTTATCTAATTGGTAAGCAGCACCCAAGTCTATTGTCATCATCTGATCAGGAGTAACTGCATTGGTGGAATGGAACATTGTACCTGTATCATGGTCAAATGCATTCGCTAAAGCTCCCCATTGGTCTCCGTATTCCCAAGCAGCAGTAGCGTCCGGAACATTACGATATGGATTATCAGCGGTCTGAATGGTAATTAAATCAGACCAATCAGAGAAGTGTCCGTTAGCAGCAACAGTACGTACTCTGTAAGTATGATCGGTTAAGAAACCTAATCCGGAATGATTATATTCAGGATCTATAATATTTCTGATTACAATTCCGTCAACTTCAATATCATAAGATGCAGCATCAGTAACGGCATCCCAAGCTACATTAATTTCAGAATCTGTCTTAGAAACTTCGGCCAATCCTGTCGGAACATCTAAAGTTGTGTCCAATACATCTTCGCCCAGGTCTTGATTATTTTCAAATCCTTCTACTACAACAGTAATACCATGTGCTGTAATATCGTTTTTACCCGCAGATTTTACATATAATTTCGGCTCGGTAGTTTCAGTTGTACTTGCATAACTGCTGTCTGCACTTGCATATTCTTTCACAAAGATTGAAGGATTCTCATTATAGAAATATACATTGCCGGTAGCCGCATCATAATCTGCTTGACTGGTAACTTTCGTGAATGTTACATCACTACCTGCTACATTACCGGTTACAGAAGTAGGCGCTTTAGATACGTTTACAACAAATTCGGTGGATCTTTCTCTCACCATACCGGTATAACTGCCGTTTGTTTTTTCTGCAGTCAATGTTACAGTATCTCCATCAACTTTAGATTTAAGCTCTGTATATACACCGCTTCCGCCTAAAGTTTTTCCGTCATCTTCATAAGCTGTAAAGCTTGATTCTCCGGAAGGGAAGAATTCAACAATTCTTTGACTTCTGTCTAACCCGTCACTATTTGTAGTAGTTTTTGCTTCCGGGTTGTTATTTTCCGGATACATCGGAATAATTGATCCGTTCTTAACGAATACCGGAAGTTTCCAAAGCGGTGCATCAAAGTTATTTAATACTTGACCGCCTCGATATTGTTCACCGGTAAAGTAGTCAACCCAAATATCACTGGTACTTGGTAAATAGATACCGTTTCTGACATCATCACCCTGACCGTTAGCTGCCGTATTTTGATAAATCGGAGCAACTAGGAAATTATTTCCCCACATATATTGATACTGAGTATCTGTACCTAAAGTATAGCTATTTTTTTCTTCCAGCATCATCGCTCTGATCATAGGCAATCCACCTTCAGCAGTTGCTTCATGTGAAATTGTGTTATTATAAGGCATTAATTTTGCTTTTAATTTCAAATAAGCACGGTTAATAGATGTACCATCTTCACCTAAAGCCCATGGTGATTTCTGATTACTTCCCCAACCATCCATATCTAACATGAAAGTTGTAAATGCTTTCCATTGGAAATCACGTGTCCATGCAATTAAGTTTGCACCACCGAAGATGCCATCCATATCACTACCGATATTCGGCTGTCCTGATAAAGCTGTTCCGATATAAGTCGGAATATGGAAACGAATATATTCCCACTGTCCGCCGGACTGATCTCCGGTCCAAATGCCGCCGTAACGCTGTGTACCTGCCCAGCCGTTCAATGTAACAATGTTCGGTTTGAGTCCTGACTTGGTTGCAATAGCATCGTAGGCAACAGAAACACCGTTTAACGCCATAGAATATCCGGCACCTACCCAAGCAACGTCAGTTTTTACTGAATGTACACCGGCTTCAACTTCTTTATAGATATCGCGTTCACCCTTTTGAGGATTACTTGAATCAGCAGGCCATAAGTTGGACTGTGTCCATAAACCTGTTTGTATACCGTTCGCAATTGCATAATCAGAAAAATCTTTTAAGTTATCAATGTCTCCGGCTTGTGAAGTAGTTTGACCGTATCCGCATCCATAACCGTCATTTGGCAAGAACCAACCTAACGGCATATCGTATGCTTTATGATCTTCAATCACTTGCTGTGCTGTCACATTGGACGTACCTAACAGTGTTTCTTTAACACTGCCGTCACTATAACTTTGTGATTCTTTATACCATTTGTCACCTAATTTGACTGCTCCTGAAGTTCCTTCTGATACTTCAGTCCAGAAGTCACGATTGTAACAGTTTAAGTGTCCCAAGTAAGCAGCATATTCCGGTAATTCTGCCGGTTTTCCTGTTAATTCATAATAATCACCTAAAATTTCTACAGGTGTATCATCAATGAAGAAATACGCATCGAAACGTTTCTCATTATGCGTCGTTTTAACCGTATCAGTACCTGAATTGCCGAAATCATATTCTCCCGGCTTCCATGTATTACGAACAACACCATAACCGTCAGTAGACCAATAGAATGGATTTGGGCTTGTTACACTTTTATCTACCCAAGTATTTGTTATTGCAATTTTTATTGTATTTCCTTTATGTGAGAAACGTCCGTTCTGTGTTCCTCCGCCGTAGAAATACTCATTCGCATCTGTTTTCAGCGTCTGATATGTACTTCCGCTCTTATATTTTAAAGGAGCAGCTTCTTCCCAAATCACTGTCCCATCTGCTTTTTTTACCTTTGTAACAGAGTCAGCTTTATTAATTTCAATAATAATTTTTCCGGTTGAAATAGTAACGGTTGTTGCATTTTCGCTAACTGTAGGTCTTACACCGTATTCTGTTTCAAACTGACTGTCTGTTTTATTTGTGATTGTTGCAGTATGAGATGAGCTGTTAGGGGTAGGATATTCTTGAAATTCTTCACCGAGCGGTGCCATATACATTCTAAACATATTGTCTTTTAAGAATGTATAGCGTACTCGTTCACCTGTAGAAATATCCAAAGTAACAATGTTATCTGAATTAGACACAGATGCAACAGATCCAAGAACATTGTAACCACTCTCATCAACAGCAGCAGTCGCAATACCATCATTTCCTTTAGCAAAAACACTTGCAGTAGTAGAACCAAGCATTGATGTTGTCATCATGAGAGCTAAAGAAATAATCTCTAATTTTTTTACTGTTTTCTTAATCATGATCTCTTCCCTTTCTATTTTACAAATAATTTAATTGTAGGTTCAGATTATTTTCCTTTATCACCTTCATTTCACAGTGTTTATTCAATAAACACATTCATATATCTAAACGATACCTATCATATCGCTTTAAGCACCCCAATTTCTTAAGGTCATAACAATCAATGTTACTTTTTTAAAACGTAAATAGATAACATCATAGATTCCAGATCAATAACTTCTGAACTGTTTCTTAATTCGGCTTCTTTCTCGCCTTCATTAAAGCAATGCGCAATGCTGCATTAACATCATCTACATCTTTCTTCGTCGCATTCACATCTTTGTAAATACTGCGTGCATTTTTAACCAAATCATCAAGACCGGTAATTGTAGAAGCTTTATAATCTGAAGCATTGTCCAAAATATTTTGTGCCATCGATAAATTCGATCCTAACGCATTCTTATTTACTGCTGCTTTCACTTGTAATCCTTGAAGTGCGCTTATTAACAGTGTATAAGCTTCATCAACTTCATCTTGTGTTGCGTCTTTATTTTCTATCACCGCTGAAGCATTATCCTTTGCCTGTTCAAGCGCCTCTACACTGGTATTTGTAAATTGAGCTGTATTATAATTCGTACAAATTTCTAATAGTTGCTCTAAATGCGTTTTCACAACAACATTCACTTCAACTTTACAATTTTCAATTGCTGCAGTTATTTCATCAATACTATTTTGCATCTGATTTACATCATTTGATCCATCACTGATTAATTTCTCTGCCTTTGTAACTGCATCATTTAATACCTCTAAATTACTGTTATCAATACCTGCAGTGTCTCCGTTTAATAAGTTATGTGCATCGCTTATTAAGTTCTCTAATTCTTTTTTTACACTCACAACAGCCAGGTTAGCTTTTTCTGCGCTGAGGGAATCAATCATTGCAGTTGCATTTGCAGCACTTACTTCACTGATACCGCCGGCAATCAGTGCGTTTGCATCAACAAGCAACTGATTCATTGTCGCAAATTCTGTTGCAGTAAAATCAGAAGCTAGCTTTTCGCATTCATCAATTAATGCTGACAATGTTTGATAAGAAGCTGCAGACACTCTTTCAACCAGCGCATCCAACATATTTGTTAAAGAAGTAACCATTTGGTCAACTTGATCTTGAGTAGCATCCTCATCAGTTAATACATCTTGAGCATCGCTGACTACTGTCATTAAAGCTTGATATGAAGTTGCAGTATAGTCATCAGCATCAAGTGCATTCGCATTAGTGATTAATGCAGATAATGAATCTTTATTAATTTCATAAACATAAACGGTGCATGTAGCTTCAAGTCCGTTTACTGTCGTTGCCGTGATTGTTGCAGTTCCTGCGCTCTTAGCGGTTATAACGCCGTCTGCTACGGCAGCTACATCCTCATCACTGCTTGTCCATGATAACGTCTTTGCTTGTGTTGTATTTTCAGGTAATATCGTTGCTGTTAAGGTCGCATTTTTTCCTGCCTTTATCGTTATAACATTTTGATTTAAAGTAACTGATGTAATAGGTATTTCTTTTGCATTAACCGTTACAACGCAATTTGCTTGTTTTCCGTTTACACTGGTAGCTGTAATTGTTGCAGTTCCTGCGCTCTTAGCGGTCACAACACCATCTGCTACAGTAGCTACATCCTCATTGCTGCTTGTCCAAACCAATGTATGTGAATCTGTTGTATCACTTGGATTAATGGTAGCAGTCAGTGTCTCTGTTTCATCTTCTACCAATGTAAGTGATGTTTTATTCAATGTTACAGAGGTAATCGGCCTAGTAACTACTGCTTGTGTAACAGTAAGTTTACACTCTGCCTTGCGACCGTTTACCGTCGTAACTGTAATCGTCGCAGTTCCCGGTGCAACCGCAGTTACCTCACCGCTTTGATTGACAGTCGCAACTGATGTATTACTTGAAACCCATGTTAAATCCTTTGCATCTGTTGTATCACTTGGATTAATGGTTGCCCTTAAACTTTGATTACTTCCTTCTTCTAAAGTAATGGCGGTTTGATTTAATACTACTGATTTAATTTCACTTCTGATTGTCACGGCACATTCAGCTACAATTCCGTTTGAACTGGTTGCGCTGATCACTACGTTTCCCGGACGCTTTGCACGCACCAAACCTGTAGTGCTTACAGAAGCAATTTCTTCATTGCTGCTTTTCCAAGTAATCGTTGTGTCCATTGTGGTGTCACTTGGGTTTACAATTACTCTTAGACCTTGTGAAGTTTCCTTATTCATTGTTAATGCCGTTTCACTTAAAACAAGACTTGTAATCGGCACAACAACGTCATCTACATGAACTGTTGCAGTGGCACTGTGACCGTTGGCATTGCGTACTGTGATTGTTGCACTGCCTACTGCATTAGCTGTAACTGTTCCGTCATCAGAAACACTGACAATGTCCGGTGCACTGGATGTCCAAGTTAAATTCGCATTATCTAATACTGTATAAGGTGACAAAATGACATTAAATGTACTTTTATTGCCCACTTTCAACATCAAGTTATCTTTATCTAAATTAATCCCTGTTGTTATAAACCGATATGCTACACTATTATTTATCGCATAACGATAAGCCTCTGAATTTTCTCCGATTAAAACGACAACTTTCGGTGAATTAGAAAACACACGACTTCCTAAATTATTAACAGTATTAGGGATCGTTACACTCTTTAAATTAGGGCAGTCTGCAAATGCGGTTGCTTCAATAGAAGTCATACCGTTTGGAAGTACCACTTGTTCTAAATTAGTACTGTATCTAAATAAGCTGGCACTCAACTGCTTTAAATTTTTCGGAAGTGTAATTGATTTCAGTGCAGTACAATTAGTAAATGTTTCTGCACCGATATATTTAATAGTGTCAGGCAATACAATATCTTTTAAATTAGAACATCCGCTGAATACGTTGTTTCCTAAAGAAGTCACCGTATCCGGAATAACTATGCTTTCCAGTGATTGGCATCCGCTGAATGTTGCATCGCCGATTTCTGTAATTTTGTTTGGGATGTTTACATTTTTCAAAGAAGTACACCCTGTAAATGCTCCGTATCCTAATCCGCTCACATTTTCAGGAATCACAATGCTCTCTAAGCTGACACATTCTTGAAATGCATTCTGACCGATTCCGATCAGAGAAGACGGAAGAACAATATCAGATAATGACAAGCACCCTGAGAATACTCCCGAACCCAGTGTTGTAAATCCTTCCGGAAGCACAACGCTTTCTAAAGATACACACTCAGTAAATGCGTTTCCTTCGATGCTTAACAGACTGGAAGGGAAAGTCACTTTTTTTAAAGCACGACAGTTACCGAACGCTGTTCCGCCGATTGTTTGTAATCCATCTGGAAGAATTACTTCTTTTAATGAGATACAATCAAAGAAAGCACCATAGCTTAAGCTTCTGATTCGACTTGGTATCTTTACTTTTTCCAAGCTGTTGCAGCCGGCAAAGGAATATCTTCCGAATGAAGCCACACTTTCCGGAATATTGATTTCACGAAGCTGCGTAGATTGTGAAAAGGAATAATCACCGATACTCACCACTCCGTCGGGAATTGTCAGCGTTTCTATGCTTTTACATTCTGCAAATGCTCCGTAACCGATACGTGTTACTTTGTATCCGTCAATTTCTGACGGTATGATTAAATTTTTCTCACTACCGCCGTAGTTTATAATAGTAATCGTTGAATCAGAATTCATTTCATATGTGTAGTCTCCGCTTATGGTAGCCGCAACAACAGTTGTTACATAACCACCAAAGAATGTCCCGGAGTAACTTCCGATTGAAATAACCATGAGTAACGACAACATTATTTTTGTAATTTTGCTTATTTTCATATTTTTTCTCCTTTCCTCTTTTTTTAAAATCATATACAAACAAGACTTGCTCAATTAACACCCCTTTGCACTTGTCTATAAAGGTACACGATTTTGAATATGAGGAATCATCGATAAAAACGATAAAAAACACAAAAAAAAACAGACAATTACTGCCTGTTTCGATATGTCTAAAAAGGTGTACATTAAGATATGTTATATCCTCATTATGCATGAAAATGCTGATAACGCTTTCATGCACATTAATTATACAACTATATGTATTGGGTTTCTTAGCATTTTTTTGTACTTTTTAGTAAATAGTTTGCATTTATTAGTTATCTCATGATTATAAGAAAAATATAGACAAAGTTCAGTAAGTTATATACATGCATAGTCAAAATATTCCCGGTTGTTTTCTGTAAAACTATAGAAATCTTGCACTCCCTGTTTCAATCTTGCACTTTTATCAAAAGAATTTACCGATATGGCTAAAGTGAATGAAAATGACGCATTGTCCTATATCATTGCCGCAAAAGGTTTAAAAATAGCCTGTACACCGCTATACAGCCAATGTAAGCGTTCTAATCAATATCATCAATGTCATAACCGCCCTTAAATAACCCCCTCTCATATTCGTTCTTTAGACATTTAATAGATACGCTGTTGAGAAAGAAAAGGCTGCTTATAAAACAGCCCGAATTCATTATTCTTTGTCCAGTTGATGCTCAACAACCCAATCGTCGAGCAGCTTTTCATGAATTCCCTGCGCATCGGGAACAAGGTGTGACGCTTCTTTTCCGGCTTCAATATAGAATACACCAGGAGTAGTAGTAAAGTTACTGATATGACGATTAATAATCGCTAAATTTTCTTGCTCCGTTGCATTTTCCTTATCCAAAACAACTTCATAGATTACAAGATGATGATCTTTTAAATATTCATTTAACAATATATGAAATTCTTGACAATAGCCGCAATAAGTCGTTGTCAGCATCACTGTAAAGGTTTTTCCTTGTGTAATCATCGTATCCATTTGCGACAACGTGATTTCCTTGATCTCACCCGGCTCGCTGCTTCTTTCATAGCCAGATGATTTACACCCCGCCAACAATGCCGCAAATAAGATAGCGACGCATAAATATTTTTTTATTCGCATATGCTTCACCTCTTAAACACCTTTAATCTGATGAAACGCATGTTGAGCCGCAATAGCACCGTCGCTTGTTGCCGTTACGACTTGACGCAGCTTTTTATGAATGACATCACCGGCACCGTAGATTCCCTTGCAGGATGTCTCACAGTTTTCATCGACAATCATATAACCGTTTTCATCAAGAATATGAAGTCCTTCTAAAAATGATGTAGCAGGATCTTGTCCGATATACGGAAATATTCCCCTGCACATGATTGTCATTTCTTCCTTTGTTTCAACATCACTCAAAACAATACCGCTAACCCGCTGACCGTCATCTAATATACGCACCGGGCGATGCTTTCGGATCACATGAATTTTTTCATTTTTCAATACACTGTCCTGAATGATCTGATCGGCACGAAAAACATCACGGCGAATCACCACATGGACCTTTGATGCGAACTGTGTTAAATAATTCGCTTCTTCTAAAGCTGAATTACCGCCGCCGATCACAACGACCTCTTGATCTTTAAAGAATGCGCCGTCACATACCGCACAATAAGATACCCCTCTGCCGATATTTTCCGCTTCTCCTTCAATATTCAACATTCGCTCCTGTGTCCCGGTTGCCACGATGACTGCCTTTGCCTGATAGCTGCTGCCATCATCACAAATCACACTTTTCCATTCGCCGTTATTTTCCACACGGATCACATTGCCGTATAAGTATTCACTGCCGAATGCCGTTGAATGCTCAAACATATCGGATGCCAGCTGTGCGCCGTGTGTTCCTTTAATTCCCGGCCAGTTTGATATTTCTGCCGTTTTGATGAGTTTACCACCCGGGGCGCCCATTTCCAGCATCGCCGTTTTCAACCCGGCACGGCTGCCATAAATCGATGCACTCATTCCAGCAGGTCCGGCACCGATAATAATTAAATCGTATTGTCGCTCCATTCACGATCCTCCTTTACTATATCGATTATTTCAGCTAAATCATGAATGATCACACAAGGCTTCGACGCTTTCAGCTGAATTTCTCGCTGCGGATCAAATGCCGCTCCGACAGAGAATGCCGCCATGTTTTTACATGCCAGTACATCGCTTGGGCTGTCGCCGACATAAATCACATCATCATGATTATGATACAGTTTCTGACAAGCAAGAAGCAATCCCTGCGGATTAGGCTTCGGCGCTTCAATATCCTCTGCACCGACAATGACATCGACATACGGCTCTAAGCCGAAAGCTGCTAATCCCATGCGAATCGTCGCACTTACTTTATTGGATACCACACCGACACTGTAATCATGTTCCTTTAAATATTGCAGCGTTTTTTGCGCATGCGGAAATCCCTTAATATAACGATCATGGTTTTCATGATTAAAAGCTCGATAATAAGCAATAATTTCATCAATCTGTTCTTCTTTAAAATAGCGTAAGAAGCTGTCCTTCAAAGTCGGTCCTAAAAACGAAGAAAGCTCTTCTTCACTGAGCTGATGCTCAGGCAAATATTTTTGAAAAGTATGTTCAAAGCTGGCGTAAATCAAATCCTTAGTATCGACCAAGGTACCGTCTAAATCAAACAACACTGCCGGTTTCTGACGTTGAAACGGCCAAATATTTTTAAACATACGATCGAATACGCCCATGATTCCAAGTACCCCAATTAAGATGCCGATCAAGGAAATTACCTGTGCCATTTTTAATGAGCCGATCATTAATGCGTCGGTACGCATGGACTCAATCCATATACGCACCACACCGTACCAAGCCAAATACGCAAATGCCAAATCACCGCGTTTTCTTCTGCCGTAGCGCTTATAAACAAAGCGGATCAATACCCACCCCAGCAAATTCAATATACTTTCATATAAGAAAGTCGGTTCGCGATAAGCATTGGATATCAACATCTGATCTTTGATAAATCCGGGGAAATGATCGAAATAAGCTTCTGATACCACACGACCGTAAGCTTCTTGATTGATAAAGTTGCCCCATCTTCCGATTGCCTGTGCAATTAAAATATTAGGAAAAATCGCATCCATCACTCTTAGACCGTCAATAGCTTTTTTGCGGAAATACCATAAGCCAAACAAGATCGCCGCAATCAAACCGCCGTGTATCGCCAAGCCGCCTTCCCAAATATAAAGAATGCGGATCGGATCGGATGCATACAGTTCCCATTCAAACAGCACATAATACAGTCTCGCACCGATAATGCCAATCGGCAACATCCAAATAAAGAAATCTTCAAACATAGCAGTTTCATAACCCCATTTTTTTAGGGTGCGAATACTGAGATAATACGCAAGCAAGGCGCCTGTTAAAATAAACAGCGCATACCAAGTGATCGTAACGGATCCCAGTGAAACCACTGTTTTTATATCCGGAAAAAATTCCATGATTCTGCCTCCCTTTTACTGTTCTTTATTCTGTTCAATATAATCCAGTACTCTTTGTTCAAATTCTTTCGCACTGTCCATACCCATTTCACCTAAAATATAGTTTGTAACTGCCGATTCGATAATGACCGCCATGGAACGACCTTCTCTTACCGGTATTACTATTTTAGGAATATCAACGCCCAAAATACTGTCGTATTTTTTCTCTTCGATGCCGACTCGATCATAATCGGCATGCGCTTGAAATTTTTCTAAACAGATTTCCAAGGAAACCTCCGCTTTCGGAATGACCGAGGTAATTCCGAACATTCGTTGAACATTAATGATACCGATACC
Source organism: bacterium c-19 (assembly GCA_009917405.1). Taxonomy (GTDB): domain Bacteria; phylum Bacillota_I; class Bacilli_A; order Erysipelotrichales; family Erysipelotrichaceae; genus C-19. The sequence continues at coordinate 62,404 of QZED01000003.1, forward strand.
TCTCAGTTCCAACATTCCGCGCAAAAGATCCGGTGCCTTACCGACAATTTTATTATGAATACGGAAACAATCTACACGATCATCTGCCACCAATAAATGTCCTCGTTTGATCAGCTCTAAAGCAATTTCCGATTTTCCCATACCGCTGTCACCGCGAATCAGCACACCCTTGCCGTAAATACTGATCAATCCGCCGTGAAGGCAGTCACCGGTCGCTAACTCTTCATCCAAAAATGCCACAATATCGACAATCAATCGTGATGTCGGTGAGTTTGCAACTAAGATCGGAAAGTGTTTGCGTTTAGCGATGCGCTTTAAAAGCAACGGACATTCATGATTTTTTGAAATAATGATCGCTGGCGTTTTATCATCGGTTATAAAGTTAAACGACTTGCGCTGTTTCTTTTCACTCATCGTTTGAATATATGCAATTTCCTTATCACCAAGAATTACCAAACGGCGTGCTTGAGAATGATCAAAATAGCCTGCCAACTCTAAGCCGGGACGATTGGTATCGGCGATCTGAATCATACGATTTAAGCTTTCTTCATTTCCGCAGATTTGTTCAAAGCCAAAATAGTTTTTTAAACGGCGTACCGTTATCGCTTTTTGTTCTTCCATACCTTATCCTCTTTCTATCAGCTTTTTCAAGTATTGTCCCGTATAGCTTTCGCTTACCTCACAGATTTGCTCAGGCGTTCCGACTGCCATGATATTACCGCCTTCATCGCCGCCTTCCGGTCCTAAATCAATAATATAATCGGCGCATTTGATGATATCCAAGTTGTGCTCGATAACAAGTACCGTATCACCATTGTCAACGATACACTGCAATACTTCCAGCAATTTTTTAACATCATGCGTATGTAAACCGGTTGTCGGCTCATCTAAGACAAACAGCGTTTTGCCGGTTGCCTTGCGCTGGAGCTCACTTGCCAGCTTAACTCGTTGTGCCTCTCCGCCGGAAAGCGTGGTTGCGCTTTGTCCCAGCTTGATATAGCCTAAGCCGACATCTTTTAAGGTTTCCAGCTTATGACGGATTTTTGCGACATTCGCAAAGAAATCAATTGCCTCTTCTACGCTCATATCCAGTATGTCAAAGATATTTTTACCTTTATAAGTAACCTGTAGCGTTTCTTCATTATAACGCTTGCCGCCGCATTCTTCACACGGCACATAAACATCCGGTAAGAAGTGCATGGAAATTTTAAGAATACCGTCACCTTGGCACGCTTCACAGCGACCGCCCTTGACATTAAATGAAAAACGTCCTTTTTCATAACCGCGCATTTTCGCTTCAGGTGTTTGGGCAAATAAATCACGAATATCATCGAATACACCGGTATAGGTTGCCGGATTGGACCGCGGAGTGCGCCCGATCGGATCCTGTGAAATATCAATAATCTTATCAATATGATCCAAACCTTTGATTTTCTTATGCTTACCAGCTTTGATTTTGGTACGTCCCAGTTCGTGCATAATGCCCTTTGATAATACTTCATTCACAAGTGTTGATTTTCCGCTTCCCGAGACTCCGGTAACAACAATCAGCTTGCCTAACGGAAACTTCACATTAATATGTTTTAAATTATTTTCATACGCATCTACAACTTCCAAGCATTTGCGATTTCCCTTGCGCCGTGTTTTCGGCATTTCAATGCGCATTCTTCCTGAAAGATAACCGCCGGTAATCGACTGTTCATTATTCATGACTTCCTCAGGTGTTCCTGCCGCGACCACTTGTCCGCCGTGAACACCGGCACCCGGTCCGATATCAATAATATAATCGCTTGCTCGCATTGTATCTTCATCATGTTCAACAACGATTAAGGAATTGCCTAAATCACGCATATTTTTCAGCGTCGCAATCAATCGATCGTTATCACGTTGATGCAAACCAATGCTCGGTTCATCCAGCACATACAATACGCCGCTTAAATGCGATCCGATCTGTGTTGCCAAACGAATACGCTGCGCTTCACCGCCGGATAAAGAACCTGCCAAACGATCTAAGGTCAGATAGGCAAGTCCGACATTGTTTAGAAACTGTAGGCGATCTTTGATTTCCTTCAGAATCAGCTTTGCGATTTCCCGTTGCTGCACACTCAGTTGTAACTCATCCATAAAGACAATCGCTTGCTTAACCGACATCTGCGTCCATTCATAAATATTTTTACCACCGATGCGCACTGCCAGTGCCTGCTCATTCAACCGTTTACCGCCGCAGACAGGACACGGCGCCTCAGCCAAGAAGGTCGCATACCATTCTCGTGACATTTGTGAGCTTGTTTCCATATAGCGTCGTTCAATCAAGGTACATACACCTTCGATAAATTCTGATTTCTTTATCACACTGCCGGATTTGGAATAAATATGGTAAGAAATAATATCCTTTGAGCCATAAAGCAACAGGTCCATTTCTTTTTTAGTCAACTGCTTAATCGGCTTGTCAATATCAATTTCATAATAGTCACACAGTGCTTTAAAGCGCTGCCATTCTAAATTTTCTTTAGCGATGATATTTCTGTAATAGATAATACCGCCTTGGCGAATACTTTTATTTCGATCCGGAATTAAATAATCAAGATCAACTTTTTGGGTAATTCCCAGTCCTTTACAATGATCACATGCCCCGAACGGCGCATTAAAGGAAAACAGGCGCGGTTCTAAACGCGGTATGGTAAAACCGCAGTATTTACATGAATAGTTGGTGGAAAACAAATCTTCTTTACCGTCATGTTCCACAATAACTAAGCCGTCTCCCAGCTTGCAGGCACTCTCTAATGAATCATGAAGGCGTGATCGATCACTTCCTTTCACAATACGATCGACGATTACATCAATATTGTGCTTTTTATTTTTTTCCAGTGATTCTACATCTTCCAACAGCTTCATTTCGCCGTCAATGCGAGCGCGAATATAGCCTTCCTTGCGTAAATGTTCAAACAAGTCCTTGTGTGTACCCTTTGTGCCGTGGACAGCCGGGGCCATAATAATAAGTCTTGTTTTATCAGGCAATTCCATAATGCGATCCACCATCTGTTTGATCGTTTGTGAAGTTATGGGTTCATTATGATTAGGGCAATACGGTGTTCCCACTCTTGCATATAACAATCGCAGATAGTCATAGATTTCCGTGACCGTACCTACCGTAGAACGCGGATTATTGCTTGTTGTTTTCTGATCGATTGATATTGCCGGTGACAAGCCTTCAATGGACTCCACATCGGGCTTTTCACTGTTGCCTAAAAACTGCCTTGCATAAGCTGACAGACTTTCCACGTAGCGTCTTTGTCCTTCGGCATAAATTGTATCAAATGCTAATGACGTTTTTCCCGATCCCGACACCCCGGTCATAATGACAAACTGATTGCGGGGAACTTTGATATCCACATCTTTCAGATTGTTTTCTCTTGCGCCTTTTATATCTATATATTCATGATTCATAGTCTTCACCTCAAATATTCTTCTATATTATACATTAGTATTTCCAAATATCCTAATTATTAGCATGCATTTTTTACGTTTTTTTCCTTTTACGGATTCTATAGGCAATTGCCTAGGCGTTTTATGCATTTGCACATATAGTAGTGTTGAAACAACAGACATATGTTTCGCTATTGAAAGGAGATAGTACTCATGTATCGTAATAACTGTTATTACAACGACGAATGTTATGATGATTTTGATGATTGCGGCTGTGAAATGGATCCCTGCATGAACATGTGTGACGAGGATACCTGCGAGTGCCCAATGTCATGTCAAGGACCATGTTCCTGCCCGAGTCCTTGTGAATGTAAGGTAGGTCCTACGGGACCTCGCGGTCCTAAAGGCGCAACCGGTCCGCAGGGTTTACGCGGTATTCAAGGTATTCAAGGTCCGCAAGGAATTACCGGCGCTCGCGGTCCGCAAGGTGTTACCGGTCCTCAGGGTGTTATGGGACCTCAAGGAATTCCCGGAGTTCAAGGTCCGACTGGCGCAACCGGTGCTACAGGGGCTGCCGGCGCTGCCGGTGCACAAGGTCCTCAAGGTCCTCAAGGTGCAACAGGGGCTGCCGGTCCGCAAGGTATCCAAGGCCCAACCGGTGCCAACGGTCCCGCTGGTGCTACGGGCGCAACAGGACCTGCCGGTCCGGTAGGTCCGCAAGGCGCTCAAGGTGTTCAGGGAGTTCAAGGTGCTACAGGGGCTACCGGCGCTAACGGCGCAACAGGCGCTACTGGTCCACAAGGTCCTCAAGGTCCTGCCGGTCCTGCACAAGGCTTAAATGCTTACGGCGGTGCTTATCATGATGATGAGCTGATGATGGATATCGAAGCTGGATCCTGCAATGTAGTTCCGTTAGAACATGGCATGGATTTATTAAACGTACTTTACGATAATAGTGCTTTAACGATCACTCAAAGCGGCACTTATGAAGTCACTTTTATTGTCAATCTAAATCCGAATGAAAAGGCTGAATTATCAGTTTCTGTACGCAACCAAAATGCCAGCCTTCCTTCCCTGATTGTCACAAATAACCTTGCTAAAAATGAAAACAGCGTTTTCACTGCTCAGTCTTTGTTAACCTTGAATGCTCAAGACAAGCTTCAGCTTTGCATCAGTTCTTTACAAGAAGCTGAAATTTCCTTAAACAAAGGAGTCAGTGCATCTTTGATCGTAAAACAAGTGAATATGTAAAAACCATGCGATGTGATATGTACCCAGAATCCTGGACACATAAATTTATGAGTTGAAGCTTAACACATGGATGTTATCCTGTAT
>QZED01000041.1 GCA_009917405.1 bacterium c-19
AACTAGAATTTACTGAAAGACTGAATTCCATTTTTTACCCTTTGAAGTGGAATTTAACTTTTCACTTCAGGTGCACATTATAAACTTGCAATTTTATTTAAATAAGCATACAATTATGCTAATATTAATTCTCGGGAGTGATTTTATGATGAATAAAAACAAGGACGATTTAATGAAAATACGTCCGTGGATATTGCTTGTGACCTATACGATCCTGTTTGCGGCATTTGTATTTCGCTTTGATGTTGTAACATCTGTATTTTCAAGCTTTATCGGTATGTTTCAGTCTATTTTATATGCGATCGGCTTCGCCTTTGTTATCAATGTCGTTATGGTAAGAGTAGAAAAACTGCTGAAGCATGTAATCAAAGAAGGTTCCTTCCTGCATCGCTTTCAGCGCGGCATTGCGATTACCTTGTCCTTGATTATTGTATTCGGTATTCTGATTTTGATGTTTTCAATTATCGTACCGCGTATTTTAGAAAGCTTTGTGCAACTGTTAAATAACTTGTCGGGATTATTATCGGGCATTGTCGAAAACATTGATAAACTGCTGACTACATTGAATATTGATTATCAGCTGACAGATATCAGTCAAATTCGTGAGCTGCTAAATATGGGCAGTATGGATTGGGCTAAAATTTCTTCACAGGTACTCGGCTTCTTATCCAACAGTGCCGGGGGTATTTGGGACAACGCGATGTCCTTTACCGCTCGCTTTGCGATTATCTTTACCGGCTTTATGTTTTCCTTGTACTTATTATCCGGCAAAGAAAGCTTTATTCGCCAAACACGCAAAGTTGTTGTAGCGGCCTGCGGCGCAAATCGTTCTAAAACGATCTTTTATTGGGGAACACGTGCCAATCAGATTTTTACCGGCTTCATTACCGGACAGCTTGTCGAAGCAGGTATTTTATGGGTTCTTTATTTCGTTACGATGAAACTGTTTCACTTCCCCTATCCTGAGTTGATATCCACATTGATTGCGATTTGTTCGTTAGTTCCCGTATTCGGATCCATGTTTGCGATGAGCGTCGGTGCGATTCTGATTCTGTCGGAAAACTTCTCAACCGCGGTACTGTTTGTCATTTACTATCAGCTGATGCAGCAATTTGAGGATAATGTCATCTATCCGCGAGTTGTCGGCAATTCCGTCGGTCTGCCGGGTCTTTGGGTACTGCTCAGCATCTTTGTATTCGGAGCGCAGTTTGGTATTATCGGTATGCTTTTGGCGGTACCGACTACAGCATTCTTTTATGCAATGTTTACACACTATATCAATGAAATCTTAAAGAAGCGCAAAATCAGTATTACCGATACAGAAATGATCACTGCTGATGAGCAAGATAATGTTTACAGCTTCAAGCAGCATAAAGAAAATGATTCACAAACAACAGAAAAGCCAAAGGAATAAAACCAATCTGCTTCTTTACAGAGGCAAATGATTGCCGATTCCTTCGGCTCTTTTTATTTTTTCAGCCCTTAGGGTCCGTATGGGGATAAATTACGATATCATTTTAAAGTGAAATCATCTGAATGTCTTTTTTTACATTTTATCTTTGACAATTTATTAAAATACCATTCTTTTTCATATCAAACGCTTCGATTCCCTTTGTATATCTTTTAGCACTTACTCGATTCACTTATCTCTTTTTAATCGCATCAATCGGACGTTGACGAGCAATTCTTAAAATCGGTACTGCCCCGGATATAAATGCGATCAATAATACGATGACAATCAACAGTAACGGCTGTCTCAAGGTGATAATCACCGGTGAAATCACAATTCCTACCGTTTCCATCGCATAGTGATTTACAAGGAAACTGATTACGAACAAGAATATCAAAGTAACAATATAAGCAATTACTGCCAGTACCAATGCTTCCCAAATAAATATCTTAATGACATCTACACTTCTGGCACCGATCGAACGTAAAATTCCAATATCCTTACGACGATACGTAATGGATACAACGATAAAATTCATCATCAGCACAGCCGCAAAGATAAAGAATGCGATACTTGCAATAAAGAATACCTTAGTCGCAAATTCAGCGAAGCTCTTAATACTTTGAACATCATTAGTTGCCATTGTTTTTGCATAAAATTCCTGATCAATCGGATAGTTCTCCAACAGTTTACGACATTCATTGCCATCGGCACTGATAAGAATGCCGCCCAAATACAGTGGGTCGCTGATATGCGGTTCAAGCAGTTCCTTATTCACGTAAGAAGTATGTTCCACCGCATCAAGCATATTCATACCGTAGTTATCCGGCAGAATTACTCCCTTTATTGTAATCTTTTGCTCAATCAACGCACTATTATTAAAATAGTTTTCATACCTCATCGTGAATTTTTTACCGATCACCTGTTTTGCCATATCTTTAATTATACGCTCCTTTTCAGCTGCCGGAAGCGTCATAAAGGCATCATCATAAAGCGACGGAAAGCTGCTTGAAGCGGATAAATAATAGCTATTTAAATCTGCGAGACTCCATATGACCTCATGCTTTTGTAAATGATCTGTCTGTCGAAGTTGATTACCGTCATAGTAAGTGAGCGGTTCCTTCGGATAAGCCATTCCGTCCCCATATGTTATATTGCCGTTTTTTAAAGATTCCTCCTGATACATTAATTGATAAGTCTCACGATTTAAATAATTGCTTTTTTCCGGTTGAACAGATTGAACAAAGCCATCTTTTACATACAAATAGTTGCTGTTTTGTCGAACTAAGGAATAAAACTTTCTGAATTGATTGTATTCTTCCTCTTTCATCTGACCTTCCGGTATTAAATGCAGAAACTCATATTTTGAATAATCTTTTTCCTTTACGATTGCCGATACACTGAGCCATTGATCTAAAATCGGCAGTTTCACCTTTTCTAATAATTCGGTTTCATTTTTAGGCTTTATGTGCTTTCCCTGCTGATCATTGATTCCATGTTCGATAATTAAATCTGCCAAGTAGGCAGTAATCGCAATTTCCTGATTGTTTTTCGGGAAATGGCCGATGATGCTTGATTTGTCATACCCAACAGCACTGAAATCGTTTGCTTCCGTTAAATAGAAGTGATCCAAGCCGGAATCATAGTAAGCGCTTCGCTCCTTAACTTGAATTCCCATACTTAATGAATTGAATTGATATAATGCTGAATCATATTGCTTCGCTGTTTTTTGCGGCAATGCGTTGATCAGCTTCACCGCATCAGCTTTGTTGATTTCATTCATACGATCCTGCCAACCGATATAAACATTTCCGTCCGCATCAATATCGTTTCTTTGAATCGACAATAAATGCTCATCGTGTTCCTGCATTGCTTTGTATTGTGCGTTGACTCCGTTAAACTGTCCGATACAATCAGATAAAGCTAAGCATAACAGCGCAAACGCGGTTAAAAGGATCGTAAAAATCATTCGCAACTTTTTATGCTTAAAGCAGTTAATTCCTAACCAGAAACAGTCCTTGAACGGTAAATGAGACGCAATCGGTACAAACTCCTGTTGATCTGCCTCTACCGCGGCGTTCGTATCTTCTGTGACCTCTCCGTCGGAAAAGGTAATGATACGATCGGCATAAGTTTTCGCCGCTTCTTCATCATGGCTGACAACGATAACAAGCTTCTCCTTAGAAAGCTCTTTTAAGGTCGTAAAAATTTCCTTTCCCGTCGCCGAATCTAAAGCACCGGTAGGTTCATCAGCCATTAAAATCTGAGGTTTTTTGATTAAGGAACGTGCAATCGCAACACGCTGTTTTTGTCCGCCGGATAACTCATTGGGGTATCGATTTTCATAACCCTTTAAGCCGACTGTTTCCAGTATCTGTGCAATTTGTTCATGATCTGCTTCCTTTTGCTGAAGCTGATAGGATAAGGCAATATTCTTTTCAATCGTATATTCCTCAATCAAATAAAACTCTTGAAAGATAAAGCCGATATACGTATTGCGATACGCATCAAAATCTGCCTGTGAAAAGCTTTTGGTACTCTTTTGATGGATCATCAATTCCCCGCTGTCCGCTTGATCCAAGCCACCGATAATATTCAGCAGCGTTGATTTTCCCGATCCGCTTTTTCCTAAAATAAAAACCATTCCGTGATCGGCAAACTTTAAATTGACATCTTTTAAAGCATGTACTTTTACTCCTTTTCCGGTACGATATGTTTTTGATACATGTGATAGTTCAAGCATGTGCATTCCTCCTCTGTACTTCCTGTACTAGTTGCACTAATACAGTACACCCAAATAAAAGTTTTGTCAACAGGAATATAAAAAATTCTCCTTAACTCATTATGAAAAAGTGAAATGATTGTGTACGCTCATTCTTTTTATATCGGGTCCTATAAATCACATACCCTATCAATATAGAACTTTCTTTTTTTAATCATACTGCTTCTTTTAAAACAACATAATGAAAATGTATGGTAATACAACGAATTACCATACATTTTTATATATAACTAAAAATATATTACATTCTCATTTCCCTACCACAGCGACAGCTGCTCCACCTGCTGCTTCTGAAAAAACTCTCGTGCAAATTTCATATAATCGATACACACCCCTTGAGCCTCGCTTAACAGTCCAAGTCGCTCATAAAAAGCCTTTTTATAAGCTGGATCAAGCTTTCTGTTTCGATAAAGTTGCTCATACGGCATAATCAAATGCGGATAATGGAGTCTTAACATCTGAAAGAACTTCACTTTTGTTTCCCCGTGTAAATACAAAGGCGCAAATGTCGCATAATCAGCATTAGCCTGCTTTGTCAACTCCAACATTGATAATAATGAAGCCTCGTCATCATTGAGATACGGCATCACCGGCATCACATGAATTCCGGTAACTGCCTTTGTCTGCTGCTTGATTTCGGTAATTGCGCGTAGGCGCTGTTGTATCCCTTTCGCATTCGGCTCTATAATCGAAGCCATCTTCTCATCAAGCGTTGTAATCGTAACAGCGATATTCACAAAGGTGACCTCGGCAAGCTGCTTGATTAAATCAATATCACGCAATATCAAATCTGACTTTGTAGAAATAATACAAGGGGTACGATAACGAATCAAAAGCGGCAGCACCTCTCGCATAAGCTCATACTTCGCTTCCATCGGTTGATAGGAATCACTGACTGAACCGATATTCACCAGCTGTCGCTTCCAATGCGGTGAAGCAAGCTGCTTTTCCAGCTGTTGTGCAATATTTACTTTCACATATATATCATCATAAAAGTTGTCATCATTCAAATAACGCTGTGAATAAACAGCAAAACAATAAGCACAGCGATGCGCACAGCCGCGATAAACATTCATATCATACTCATACGGACCGATACGATGCGGCAGTTTGCGAAATGCCTTTTTACATGTGATTTCATGAATCTTCTTTACAGAATGCTCCATAATTCCTCCAACGCATGAATTTCATAATCGGGCTTTACAGAGACCGCATTGTCCTGATGATCCGTATGAAACCAAACCGAAGCGATTTGAGAGCGCTGAGCACCTAAAATATCACAATTCAAAGAATCACCGACCACAAGCATCTGTTCTCGTTTACAAGGCACCTTTTTACACACATAATCAAAGTAGGCACGATCAGGTTTTTGATAACCGATTTCCTCTGAAACGAATACCGCTTGAAAAAACGGCAACAGTTGACTGTCCTTTAAACGCCGATACTGCGTTTGTGCAACACCATTTGTGATTATGTACAAGGAATATTGCTTACTCAATGCTTTAATTAACTCATAGGCTCCGTCAATCAGATCATGTCCTTCATTTAAGCATTTGCGATAATACGCTTCCATCGATACACTGTCATACGGCAAGTTAAAATAGCTGCACAGCTTTGAAAAGCGTGTATTAAAAATAGTCTGCTTGGTAATCTCCCCTTTTTCAAAGCGATCCCATAGTTCCTGATTCAAAGCCTTATAATATGCTTTACACGACTTTTGATCAGGTACCGGAAAGTATGTAAATACACTTCGCAAACCATTTTCTTCACTTTTTTTATAATCCAACAGCGTACCATCCGCATCAAACAACAGTGCCTGATATTTCACATGATCACTTCCTTCATTTTCAATGACTCATTCTGCTTTTATTATACAAAAAATCACTTAGAAAAAACAGGTATATTAAAATAAAAAGCTTTATCGATCAACGCTGTCAAAGATAAGTGCAGGATTGCATAATGAAAAAAAGTATGTTAAAATAAAGTAACTCAATAAAGAATCTTGTAAAAAGGAGATGTTACCCATGCAAAAACTTGCTTCCTTGCGAAAAGGCCTGTTGCTGATTATCGTCATATTCACTTTAAGTGCCTGTTCCGCTGCAATTAAGATCAATGTCGATACGATCATAATCAACGATACAGAATACACGTCTAATCAAGGTGAATATCAAAAAATTGAATTAAACAAGGATCAAATCGACGATAAAATCGTGATCTGTATTCCGGAAGGAGCTGTCGGTTACTCATGGGTTCCCTATTCCTACAGTGATTCACTCAAGCTTGTAAAAGAAGAAAAAATCACAAGGAAGCTGTTAAAGGATATTGACGGTGAATCGAAATACGCGCAACAGTTTACCTTTCAGATTGAAAAGAATATGAATGCGAAGATACTATTAAAAAAGCGGTTTATCGATGATAAAGAAAAACCGCTCCATGATGACACCATTCAATGGCACAGTGAATTAGAAATTGTAATACCGTAAGAAAATAAGCCAAAACGGCAATCACGCTGTCTTGGCTTTTCTTTGTTTATTTATTTCTGCATCCAAGTTTCGTTGTTCGGATCCTGTTTCCAAGCGTTCAGTTTCGCTAAATCCGCTTCCTTGATATAGGACTTTTCCAACGCTACTTGAATTAATTCGCTGTAGTTGGATAAAGTCGCAAACGGTGTATTCAGATCCGCAAAGGTTTTGGTTGCCTTCGGCAGCTCATACGTAAAGATGGCAACGACACCTAATACAACCGCGCCTGCATCACGCAGTGCTTCCACGACGCCCTGTACCGATCCGCCGGTAGAGATCAAATCCTCAACGATGACTACCTTATCACCCGCTGCGATTTTCCCCTCGATCTTATTTTCCTTCCCATGCGTCTTGTTAGAGGAACGTACATAACCCATCGGCAGATTCATTTTTTCCGCCGTCATTGCCGCCCACGGAATTCCGGCTGTAGCCGTCCCCATTAAGCATTCTGCATCCGGATATGTTTCCTGAATCAGTTTGACAAAGCCGTCCACCACAATGCTTCTTTTTTCCGGAAAGGAAAGCACCAATCGATTATCGCAATAAATCGGACTCTTAATTCCGCTTGCCCATGTGAACGGTTCCTCAGGGCGTAAAAAGACTGCTTGAATATCTAATAGATTCGCTGCTACTGCTCTTTCTGTACTCATCTTATTTTCCCTCCATGACTGCTTCAATTTCATGATATGTTGCGACACTGTCTTGTGCCGTGGTGATAGAGCGTCCGACCACGATATAGTCACAGCCCTGCTCATACGCATATTGCGGTGTAGCGACACGCTTTTGATCGTCCTTTGAATCATCCGCCAAGCGAATACCCGGTGTTACGGTCAAGAATTCACTGCCGCATACCTCGTGGATCGCCTTTGCCTCATGAACCGAACAAACCACACCGTCCAAGCCGCTGTCCTTTGCCAGCTTTGCATAATGAAGCACACAATCCTGTACGCTTCCGACTATTTTTAATTCCTCATTCATCGCTTCCTGTGAGGTAGAGGTCAACTGTGTTACCGCAATACATAACGGACGCTTACCGTTGATCGCTCCCTCATTCAAGCCTTCGATTGCCGCCTTCATCATCGCACTGCCACCTGCCGCATGCAGATTAACAATATCGACATCTAATTTCGCAAGATTTTTCATTGCCTTTTTTACCGTATTAGGAATGTCATGCAGCTTCAAATCTAAGAATATATGATGTCCCATCGCTTTGATTTCACGAATGATATCGAAACCAAAAGCATAAGTAAGCTCCATACCGATCTTTACATAAATCGGTTCTTTAAACTGCGCTAGAAAATTGCTTACATCCTCACGAGAGGAAAAATCCAGCGCAACCATTGTTTTACTCATTTTTAAAACTCCTTCCGATTGCTTCTTTTATCGATTGATAACCGTATTGGCTTAATACTTTAGGTAATGCTTCAATAATTTTCACACAGCAGTACGGATCGGTAAAGTTTGCCATACCGACCTCTACCGCACTGGCACCGGCATACAGAAATTCCAATACATCCTCTGCGTCGGTAATTCCACCGACACCGATAATCGGTATATTGACTGCCTGTGCACACTGATAAACCATGCGTAATGCGACAGGCTTAATTGCCGGACCGCTTAATCCACCGGTAATATTCGCTAACAGCGGTTTACCGCTTTTTAAATCAAAGCGCATTCCCAGCATTGTATTGATCATGACTAAACCGTCTGCCCCTGCTTCTTCAACCGCTTTGGCGATTTCCACAATATTGGTCACGTTGGGAGTTAGTTTTACCCACACCGGTTTTTTCGCTGCCTGCTTACACAACTTTGTCACATGTGCCGCAAGTTCCTTATCGGTGCCAAGACCAATACCGCCGTGTTTTACATTCGGGCAGCTGATATTTAATTCAAATGCCTTGACTGTCGGCTGATTATTCAACTTTTCGATTACCTTGACATAATCTTCTTCATTGCTTCCCGCTACGTTAGCAATAATCTCCGTATCGAATTGTGCCAGCCACGGCAGTTCCTTTTCAATAATTTTATCCACGCCGGGATTTTGAAGACCGATCGCATTTAACATACCGCTCGGCGTTTCCGCAACACGCGGACATTCATTGCCGAAACGCGGTGCAATCGTGGCACTTTTAATCGCTATTCCGCCTAAGATGCTCAAATCATACAGCTGCGCATATTCTCTGCCGAAGCCGAAGCAGCCGCTTGCCGGAATGATGGGATTTTTCAGTTTCAGACCGGGTAAGTCAATATGTAAATCTACCTGCTTCATGCCAGCACCACCTTTCCGATCGGAAATACAGGGCCTTCCTTACAAATACGATGATACATATCGGCTTGCTTTTGATCCTTGGCAACACAAGCCATACACGCTCCCATGCCGCAAGCCATGCGTGATTCCAAAGAGAAATAACCGTCGTTGTAGACCGCCTCAAGCGCCTTTAACATAGGCAGCGGTCCACAGGCACAGATGAAAGTCGTCGTAAGCTGATAATGGCGAACGGCATCTAATACCGTTCCCTTACAGCCCTTGGAACCATCCATCGTCGCAATATAGACATGAGCACCTAACTCTGTGAACTCCGCTTCATAAAAGCAAGCCTCAGCGTTTGGAAAACCGCATACCACATCTACATGTTTGCCAAGCTTTCGATACTGCTTCGCTAATTCATACAGCGGTGGGATGCCAACACCGCCGCCGATCAACAGCACTCGATCGCGCTGTGATTCAATCGGATAGCCATGTCCCAGCGGTGCGAATACATCAATGCATTCCCCTGCCTTCATTTCGCTGAGTGCCTTCGTTCCCTGACCGACCACCTTATAGATAATCGTAATGCGATCACCATCGATTGAGCAAATACTGATCGGTCGACGCAAGGAAAACTCCTTCAGCTTAATATTGATAAACTGACCCGGCACCATTTCCGCACAAGTATGACATGTCAATACCATGCGATAAGTCTGCGGTACCAACAGCTCATTACTGATAATCGTTTCGTATTTGCACTGCATTATGCTGCCTCCAGATCATTCATTGATACAGCCGTAAAGTTGATAGATTCAGCTACTCTGAGCATTGCCTTTGCCGTGTCCAACGAGGTCAAACAGGATATATTATTTTCAGCAGCGGTACGTCGAATCAAGAAGCCGTCCTTTGATACATTCTTATTTTGACTCATCGTATTAATAATAAGCGAAACACGTCCCATACGAATTAGATTTAAGACATTCTTGTCTGGATTCTCGCTGATTTTTATAGCATCATGCACATCAATTCCGTTTGCGCGTAAATATTCAGCTGTGCCGCCGGTTGCATAAATTCCATAACCGATCTGATAGAAGCCTCTTGCTATTTTTAATGCTTCCTTTTTATCAGCATCAGCAATTGTCATTAAGACATTACCGTGACTCGGAAAACGAACTCCGCTTGCCAACAGCGCCTTATATAAGGCCTTTTCCAAAGTAACATCACTGCCGAGAGCCTCCCCGGTTGATTTCATTTCCGGTCCCAAAGCTGTATCTACACTGCGCAGCTTCGCAAAGGAAAATACCGGAGCCTTTACAAAGGTACGATTTCCTTCCGGATGAATTACCTCTTGATAACCCTGTTCTGCTAAGCTCTCTTTTAAAATACAGCGTGTAGCTACATGTGACATTGCGATACCGGTAATTTTACTTAAAAACGGAACAGTTCGTGAGGATCTTGGATTTACCTCTAATACATAAACATTTTCTTCCTTATCGACGATAAACTGAATATTAAACAATCCGATAAACTGAAACCCCTTACCGATTCTGATCGTATAATCAATTATCGTATCCTTCACCTTTTGTGAAATCGTCGGAGCCGGATAAACGGAAATACTGTCGCCGCTATGGACGCCTGCGCGCTCTATGTGCTCCATAATACCGGGAATAAATACATGTTCTCCATCAGCTACAGCATCGATTTCCACCTCCTTGCCTACAATATATTTATCAACCAGAATCGGTGCGTCATGAGAGATTTCCTTAACTGCCGTTGCCATATAAATCCGCAAGTCATCATCATTATGAACAATCTCCATTGCTCGTCCGCCGAGCACATAGGAAGGACGTACTAAAACCGGATAGGAAATACGATTTGCGATTGCTACAGCTTCCTCAATTTCCATTGCTGTTTCACCCTGCGGCTGCGGAATTTGAAGCTTTCTTAACATAGCTTCAAATTCATGACGGTCCTCTGCCAGATCAATATTCGCTAAAGAAGTGCCGAGAATTTTAACACCTCTTTTTACAAGTGCGTCGGCTAAATTAATCGCTGTTTGACCGCCAAATTGCACAATAACCCCAAGAGGCTGTTCCAAATCGACAACATGCATGACATCCTCAATCGTCAGCGGTTCAAAATACAGCTTATCAGAAATTGAGAAATCAGTAGAAACTGTTTCCGGATTATTGTTGATTACGATTGCTTCATAGCCTTGTTCTCTTAAAGTCATCACACAATGAACGGTCGCATAATCAAATTCCACACCTTGACCGATTCGAATCGGACCGGAACCCAAGACGATAATTTTTCGACGATTACTTCTGACCGACTCATTTTCACTCTCATAAGTAGAATAGAAATACGGTGTAGCGCTGACAAATTCAGCGGCACATGTATCTACCGTTTTATAAACCGGCATAATCCCGGTTTGCTTTCTTTGCGCATATAAATCATCCTCTTCCATTGACCATTTTCGAGCGATGTAGGAATCCGCAAAGCCGTTTTCCTTCAGCATTGCCAGAGTGTTTAAATCCCTAGGATTATTTAACATCAGCTGTTCTAACGCAATGATATGTTCAAATTTATGTAAGAAAAAGTGATCTATTTTCGTAAGCTCATGAATTTGATCAACAGATGCCTTTCGTCTGAGTAATTCTGCTGTTACAAATAAGCGTAAATCATCTTGATGTTTCAGTTTTTCCCATAATACCTCATCACTGTCTGCAGCAATCTCGCTGTTTTCCAAATGATCGCATTTCATTTCTAAGGAACGCACTGCCTTTAAAAAGCTTTCCTCAAAGCTGCGACCAATTGACATAACCTCTCCGGTTGCCTTCATCTGTGTTCCTAAAGAACGATCGGCATGAACGAATTTATCAAAGGGAAAGCGAGCCAGCTTGGTAACGATATAATCCAGTGCCGGCTCAAAGCAAGCGTAACTTGTCTTAGTGATTGGATTCAACATTTCATCCAAGGTCATACCAACAGCTATTTTTGCCGCCAATTTTGCGATCGGATAACCGGTTGCCTTGGAAGCCAGTGCCGATGAGCGTGATACACGAGGATTTACTTCAATTACGTAATAACGGAAGGATTGGGGATCCAATGCCAACTGTACATTGCATCCGCCGCATATTTTTAAAGCGCGAATAATTTTCAAGCTTGCGTTACGAAGCATTTGATGTTCTCGATCGGACAAAGTCTGTACCGGAGCCACAACAGCAGAATCTCCTGTATGTATACCGACGGGATCAATGTTTTCCATATTACATACAACAATTGCATTATCATTATTATCTCGCATTACCTCATATTCGATTTCTTTAAAACCGGCAATACTTTGTTCAATCAAGCATTGATGCACCGGTGAAAGCTTTAACCCGCTTTCAGCGATGATCCGCAGTTCCTCTTCATTATTCGCAAAGCCGCCGCCTGTCCCCCCCAGTGTGTATGCAGGACGGACAACAAGCGGATAACCGATTTTATTCGCAAAACTGACTGCCTCATCAACTGTATGCACAATGTTGCTTTCGGGTACCGGCTCATTAATTTCCATCATCAATTCCCTAAACAGCTCTCGATCTTCAGCACGATTAATTGCCTGCAGATCCGTTCCTAGAATTTCAACATTATATTCAGTTAAAATACCGCTGTTTGCCAATTCAACAACTAAATTTAATCCGGTTTGTCCGCCCAATGATCCGAGAACTGCATCCGGTCTTTCTTTGTATATGATTCGACTCGCAAAATCCAATGTCAAAGGCTCGATATAAACACGATCGGCTATCGCTGTATCAGTCATAATCGTTGCCGGATTGGAATTAATCAATATAACCTCATAGCCCTCTTCACGCAAGGCCTGACATGCTTGAGAACCGGCATAGTCAAATTCCGCTGCCTGACCGATAACGATCGGTCCGGAGCCAATCACCAGTATTTTTTTAATGTCTGCACGCTTTGCCATATTATCGTTTCTCACTTTCCATCAAATCCATAAATTCATCAAACAAGGAATTAGCATCCTCCGGTCCCGGTGCTGCTTCCGGATGATACTGGACAGCAAACACGGGATACTTTGTATGCTTGACGCCCTCCACACTTTTATCATTCAGCGCCCGGTGGGTCATTATCAAATCCGTATGTACAAGGCTTTCCTCTGAAACCGCAAAACCATGATTCTGTGAGGTGATGCTAACCTTTCCGCTTTCTAAATCGACAACAGGATGATTGCAGCCTCGATGTCCGAATTTCAGCTTTATCGTGTCTGCACCGCAGGCTAATGATATTAATTGATGTCCTAAACATATACCGAATATAACCATACCATGCTCAATCAGCTTTTTAATCTCAATGATTGCTTCCCTCATGTCCTTGGGGTCCCCCGGTCCATTACTGAGCATAACACCGTCAGGATGAAGTGCAATGATTTCTTCGGCCGTTGTATTATATGGTACGACAATCAAATCACAATGCCGCTTAGACAGCTCACGAATAATGCCGTGTTTTGCTCCGAAATCCATTAAAACAACCTTTTTCCCGCGAGCCGGAATCGGAAACGGTTTTAAAGCAGAAACACGCTTCACCTGATCATGTAAATAATCACTTTCCTTCAATTGTTTCACAATCTTCTCAACATCACAACCCGAATCGGCCATAACCGCTCGCATCGTACCGGTTGATCTCAGTTTTTTAGTAATCGCACGAGTATCTACATGGCATAAACCGGGAATTTTCTTTAGCTTTAAATATTCATCCAAGCTCATATCGCTGCGAAAATTGTTTGGAGTATCGCATGCTTCCTTAACGACAAAGCCAAATACCGCAGGATCCAAGCTTTCAAAATCATCACGGTTAATACCGTAATTTCCAATCAAGGGATAGGTCATCATAACAATTTGTCCGCAATAGGATAAGTCAGACAAGACCTCCTGATATCCGCTCATGCCGGTATTAAAAACCAATTCGCCGATTCGAAATTGATCATATCCGAAACCCAAGCCATGATATACGCAGCCATCCTCTAAAATCAATAAGCGCTCTTTCATTTATCGTTCCTCCTCATATACAAGCTTCCCTTGTACAAATGTCTTTTTTATAATACCGCTGATTTTCCAGTCACAAAACGGTGTATTTTTTCCTTTGGAATAAAATTGATCGGGATTGATTTTCTGTTGCTCAGATAAATCAACTAAAACAAGATCCGGAATATATCCAACCTTAAGCTGTCCCATTTTATCCATACCGAAGCGCTTTGCCGGATTACTGCTCATGCATTCCAACAGCTTCTGCAGTGTCAGCTTCCCCTGCTTTACCAAATACGTATATAATAAAGGAAATGCTGTTTCCAGTGAAACAATGCCGAAGGGCGCATCGACAAGTCCTTTTGCCTTTTCCGCTGCCGTATGAGGTGCATGGTCGTTCGCTATCAAATCAATAACCCCGCTTTTTAATCCTTCTAACAGCGCTTCCTGATCCGAAATACTGCGTAACGGCGGATTCATTTTATAATTCGCGTCGTTTTTGACATCAAGTTCATTTAACAATAAATGATGTACGGTTACCTCACCGCTCACATCCAGTCCTTTGCGTTTAGCTTCTTTTAAATATGCGACGCTTTCCTTTGTACTCATATGACAAATATGGTAGTGCGCATTTGTTTCCTCAACCAATTGTAAATCACGCTTTACCTGTTCATATTCGCATGCTGAGGGAATGCCGATGACTTGAAGCTTTTCACTTTGAATTCCTTCATGGATACATGCCTTCGCTTTGCGATAGTTCATATCCTCGGTATGTGCCACAATCAGAATATCCTCTTCTGCGCTTGCTTTCATCGCTTCTTTCATTACTTCATCATTCGCAACTCCGACACCATCATCGCTGAAGGCGTGAATACCGAGCTGCTTCAAGGCTTTGAAATCAACAACTTCACTGCCTTTCTCACCTTTTGTGATCGATGCATACGGGTAAACACGCACATGCGCACGTTCATTGATATATTTTTGATAATTCTGCATGATACTCACACTGTCGGGTACCGGTGAGACATTCGGCATTGCCATAATTGTCGTAAATCCGCCGTGTGCCGCTGCCATCGTACCTGCCGCAATCGTTTCCTTTTGTTCAAATCCCGGTTCACGCAAATGAACATGAACATCAATCAATCCACTCATCAGCAGCTTGCCTTGCGCATCGATGATTTCATCGGCTGTTGCTTCAATATGTTCATCAAGCGCCAGTATTTCATTTTCATCGAATAAAATATCCTGCGGTACACATGTATTGTCACTTACGCAAATCTTTGCGTTTTTTATCAGTGTTTTCATGATGCTTTGCCCCCTTCATGAAAGCTGTAGCCAAACGCTCTTTTTAAGACCGCTTTGCGTACAAGCACGCCGTTTTCCATCTGTTTAAAGATACGGCTTTTTTCGCATTCCACTAAATCGCTGTCGATTTCCACACCGCGATTGACCGGTGCCGGATGCATAATAATCGCATGAGGATTCATCATATTACAGCGTTTTTTCGTTAAGCCGTACGCTTCTAAATATTCCGCTTCACTCATTTTCATTTTCTCACCGTGCCGCTCATGCTGGACGCGAAGCATCATTACTACATCACCCCATGCGACAAGCTCATCAACGCTCGCACATTGTGAGGGATCATCCATCCATTCAAGCGGTCCGCCGAAGCGTGTTTCTCCGCCAAGAATCAACATCGCTTCCTTGATTGAATGAGCAACGCGGCTGTGTAATACATCACCGATCACAGCTAGCTTGATTCCCTCAAAGCGCCCGAATTCCTGTCGAATGGTGAGCAGATCAAGCAAACACTGTGTCGGATGATTGCCTTTCCCGTCCCCCGCATTTAAAATCGGTATTTTAATGTTTTCCAATTCTTTAAAATATTCATCCTGCTTATGACGGATCACTACCGCATCAAACCCGATGCTTTCAAATGTTTTCACCGTATCGTATAAGCTTTCGCCTTTTTCCACACTGCTTCCCGCTGCAGTAAAGTTTTCCACTCTGCAATTCAGCTGATGCTCAGCACTCGCAAAGGAATAGTGCGTTCTTGTGCTCGGCTCAAAAAAAAGATTAGCAATCAGTTTCCTTTCCGGAAATTGCCAATCTTGATAATCAGACACAAAAGCTTGAGCATCGTCTAAAATGCCGAGCAGTTCAGTTTTGGTTAAATCTTGAATTCTCAATAAATCCTTTTTCATAAACTGCCTCCTCATTCATGTTCTTAAAAAAAGAACCCTGAATACACAAAAGGGCCTTGTTATGTTACTGTTATTTCGCCTTGATGATCTCTCTGGATCAATTTAAAGGACACCTTTTTCGTCTATTATTTTAACATAGTGAAGTTTTTCACACAAGTATTTTTCATAAATTATCACAATATTTTACTCTCTACATCATATAGCTTAATATCCAGAAATAAAATAAAGGATTCCCAGCATTGATTTTATAACAGGTTGGGAATCCAATTCTATAAATAAAATTATTCAGTATACTTTATATATGAGTTCGCTTATATGTGAGATAAAGCACAATCCCCATTGCGCTGCAACAGATACCAATATAAAGTGACGCGCTTGTATTATCACCGGTATTCGCTCCGCCCAAGCTTGTTGCAGGATTGTATTGTCCTTTCACTGATGCGGATGAGTCATCTACTTTGGGATTATTGGGTTCTTCCTGTACATCAAAACTCATAGTATCGTATGGAAAGCCGTTGTCTACATTATTTTCAGGTTTCCATTCCGTAATTTCAATCATATTTTCATCAGGTTTTCCGTCATCATCGGTATCAAGATTGATATCCGGTTTGCCGTCTCCGGTGCTGTCGATATTGATATTCGGTATATAATCTCCGTCTGTATCTACATTTATTTCAGGGATACCGTCACCATTCAAATCAAGATTAAGATCCGGATATCCGTCTCCGTCAGTATCGATGTTCAACTCAGGTTTCACCTTATCTTTTCCGATACTGTCATAAATAAATTTATTTGAATTATAATCTTCATTCGGTTTCCATTCGATTAAATCAGGACCAAGATTGATTTCAGGAGTACCGTCATTATTCTTGTCGATATTGTAATCAGGCTTCATATCACCATTTGTATCAATGTTAATATTGGGAATACCGTCATCATCAGTATCCACATTAATCACTGCTTTTACGCTTGTGCCGGTGCAGTATTCTTCAAGGATATTGTTATCGGGATCTGCCTTTACACATTTCGTTGGTTTCCAATCGCTTTTCTTTAGAATCACTAAGTTAAGATCGGGTTTACCATCATTGTCTGTGTCGATATTCAAGTCAGGTTTCCCATCTCCATCGCTGTCAATGTTTAAGTCAGGGATACCGTCTCCATCTCTGTCACCATTAATTACAATCCACTTGCTCTCATTATTTGGATCTTTCCACTTGATGTTTAGATCAGGACATCCGTCTCCATCAGTATCGTTGAAATCAGGCTTACCATCTTTGTCCACATCAATATCGATTTTCTTTAACTCTAATTCATGACAGCTTTCTTTGTTTGTATTTTCTGCGTTGTCTGTCGGTATCACACACACTTTATATTTTCCGA
>QZED01000042.1 GCA_009917405.1 bacterium c-19
GTCAAGGAATATACGATTGAAATCAATCACGGAGAACCGGTATATAATTATCTGAAGCGTGGTTCAATCGAGCTTATCAAACAGGATGAAGAAACAGAAAAGCCACTGATGAATGTATGTTTTGAACTTGCGACAGACAAAGATTTCAAAAACATTATCAAAACGACATGGACCGATGAAAAAGGAAAAGCGATCTTCGATGAATTGGAAATCAATCATACGTACTATATCCGTGAACAATACGGTAATGAGAACGATATGATTCATAAAGGTTATGTATATGATCCGACGATTCATGAAGTAACACTTGGTAATTTTAACGGTTGTATTGCCTATGAAATTTATACAAATCATAAAGTGTGGGGACAAGTCCAATTTGAAAAAATCGGAAAAATATTCTATTCAGTAGAAGAAATATCCGGTGATTTCGGAAAAGAATTTCATCCGAAATGGGGTGATTATAGAATGTTAGATGCAGAATTTACTATTGTCGCTGCTGAAGACATCACAACATGGGATCAATCAATCTCTTATAAAAAGGGCGATGTGGTTACTGTGCTTGAATCTGATAATGAAATTACGAATAGCATATTGTTACCGGTAGGGAAATATGAAGCGTATGAATCAAAAACACCGCTAGGCTATATCAAAGATGAAACAATTTATGCATTTGAGATTGAGCCGAACGGATCGGAAAAGGTTCAAATACATCCATTCTCTATTTATAATCAAAGAGCGAAAGTGAAGCTTGATTTCACAAAGCAATTAGCGAAACAGGAAGTCTTTGTGAATGAACAAGCATATAAGGATGTTATTTTCGGATTATATGCAAAAGAGGATATTTTGACTTATACAGGAGTGGAGAAGATTAAAAAAGATACATTAATCTATGCTTTACACATTGATGCAGATGGAAAATTGATTATGGATGATTACTTACCTAACGGTGTATACTATTTAAAAGAACTTCAAACAAATGAACAGTATGAACTTGATCCCACTGCTTATGAGTTTAAGATTGATTATGAAGATAATAAAGAAGAAAACACTGTAACCGTCAATAACGGCAAACCGATCGTCAATGAACTAAAGCGAGGCAATATTGAAATCATCAAAATGACCGAGGATGAGGTACACTACTCCAAAGCGGAACAGAAGTATGCGGAAAGCTTTCACGCAATGGATGAATACGCAAAAATCTACAAGAATCCGTTAGTAAAAGAGGAAGTGAATTATCTTGCGGGAGTCGTATTTGAACTTTCCACAGATGAAGCCTTTGAACATGTAATTGAGACAAAGAAAACAGACGGAGACGGCAGAATCGTATTCAAAGAGCTGGAATTAGGAACTTACTACATCCGAGAAAAAGTTTCTCTGAAGCATTATGTTTTAACTGATGAAGTGTTTAAGGTTCAGCTTACCAAGCATGGACAGGTGGAAACAATAGAAGTGAATAATGAATTAGTTACTTCTTATGTGGATGTAAAGAAAGTAGATTACTATGATCATAACAAGGTGTTGCCTTATGCTGGATTCACAATGTTTGCTGATCAGGAATGTACAAAGGTTCTGAAGACAATCAAAACCGGCAAGGATGGCATCGCTCACTTTGATAATATTAAGTTTGGTACCACTGTATACATCAAAGAAACGAAAGCACCTGCAGGATATGAATTGTCTGATGAGGTAGTAAAAGTTACAATTAATGACGCTTGGATCAACGGTGATAAGGAAACCAGAATCATTGTATATCCAGATCGTCCGTTCCCGGCAAGCGGCGGACCGAATACAGGCGATTCTACAAATATACTATTATATGTATCTGTTATGTCAATGTCGCTCATATCGCTTGTATGGGGTTTTAAAAAGCGTAAGAATAATTAATGAAACTTAAGCATTATCTATTCTTTTTTCTCAGCGTCTGTATAATGATTTCGGCACTATCTTGGTTTTTGTTTTTCCAAGAAACAGAGGAAGCAAAAATTAGTTTGGAATTCATTGAACAAGATCGTTTCACAGTAAATGAAGTAATAGAGCCATTATCATTAATCAAAGCTACATCTACTTCAAATATTATCTATCCAAAAATAGATACAAGCACACCCGGAGAAAAACAACTGATCTATATTGCTGTCGATGAAAACGGAGTGCAGAAGGAATTTCTGAAAACAATTAATATTTATTCACCGAAGCCACCTGTAATGAAACTAAAGCGGGTGGCTTTAACTATTAATGTCGGTGATAGTTTTGATCCTTTAGACAATGTGGAAGAAGCTTCTGATGCGTATGACGGAAAGCTACAGACCAAAGTGAGCGGCACTTATAATTTAAAAAAAGCAGGTAATTACATTCTGACATATACCGTAGAGAATTCAAGCGGAATAAAAAGTCAGGCGGAACTTAACTTAACGGTTAAAGAGAAACCGCAAAAGCCGGTAATTCAACCACCTAAAAATGTCCCAGTGACCGGGACTATTAAAGAAATACCTACTCCAAAACCATCTATCAAGCATCAAACATGGAGATTTAAAGACGGTTATGATTTTAACAGTGCAAAAGATGCCTGTATGAAAACTGCAGAAACCTTAAATGTCCGGTATACATGTGATGTAGTGTATGTGGATGATATAGCGGTAGGGTATCAGTTAATTTATTGAAAAGGAGAATACAATGAGCAACAAATACAATTACAAAGAAGCGGTTAAAAATGATGTAAAACAATACATCGAAGAAGAAATCGATTATCAGGATTATGAATCAATCGAAGAACTTAAGGATTATTTGAATGATACATTGCAGAATGATGGTGGTGTTACTCGAAATTGCAGTAACAGTTATACTTGCAGTGCTTGGCAGGCTCAAGAGTATCTATGCCATAATCTTGATATATTAGCAGAAGCTCTTGAGCAGACAGGGCAAGGTTTAACAGCATTACATGAAGGAGCTGAAAGCTGTGATGTTATTATTCGCAGATATGTATTAGGCGAAGCAATCGACCAAGCTTTACGTGAACTTGATGTAGAAAGATTGATAGAACAAGGGTAGTTATGATGCCTATTTATATCAATACTTTTGAGAAAATAAAGTCTGAAAATCCAAGGAACTGCAGTCAGATCATAAAAATCTATTTGGATTTGATAATGGAATTTTATGATAATCATCCTGCTATGGCTACTGTTGAAATACTTGATAATTTTCAGAAATACCGAAATGCACCTGTTGCGCAGGCTGAATTTTCTGACATTTACGAAAAATACGGCAACACTGCATTTCTTACAAATAACCTGTCTGAATCCGATATTACTTATTTGAAAACACGATATATGCAAAGTCTGATAAGACTGGGAAAGGAGTACGACTGTGATATTTAAGCGTAAAGAAACTGCTGAAACAGAAGTAGCTGAGATTGAATCCAGCTTAGATTTAGATATGAAATATCAACAGATGTTAAGAAAGCAACAGCGCGGCAGGCGAATCAAAGAAACAATCATATTTGTCATCATCCTATTGGTAAGCATCGGCGGCTTAAAATCGTTGTTTACGGCTGAAAAAGATATTGCTTATGAGCGCGCAATCAATCATTATGCTTTTGCGGAAGAATACGTAGAAAATTACTTTAAGTATCCGCAATCAAAAGAAAATGATACTTTTTTGCAGCTTTTTACAATCAATAACGCAAGCCGCAGTGAATACGATTTAAACAAAGTAAAAAATGCAGAAATCACAGATGTTGATATCTACCATGTAAATGAGCGTGATTCCAATATAAAAGATTATTATATGAAAGCGGATCTTGAAGTTACAAGCGCTGACAATAAAAAAACAAAGCAGCGCTTGTCTGTTAAACTTACGGCAGCGAATGTCGGTGATGCTTTTGCAGTTACTGAACCGATTCAAATGAAATATATTCAAACTCAGGGCATGGATGATGAGATTAAAGCAGATTTTGAAAAAAGCGATGATACTGAAGGAAATGATTGCAGTGAAGAAGAAAGTAAGGAATTGCAAAACACAATTCAATTATTTCTAAAAACATATGTAAGTGACTATGAGCAAGCACGCTTATTAATGAATGATGCTGATATGTTAGATCCGGTTGATGCAAATACGACAATTTCACCGGAAAGCTTTCAAAGCATCAGGAAAACAGAAACAGAGTTTATTATTGATGTAAGTGTGGTAATTGTTACGAATAAGACAATAACGCAGCGTCAAGATTATCGATTTATCGTTGATCAAAAAACAAACAAAATTATGAAAATGGAGGAATATTAAAATGAATTTTACAAACGCACCGGGATTTAAAACACTGTATTATTTGGCTTTAGGTATTTTATGGTTGGCACTTATGGTTCAATTAGTGCGAAGCGCCGTTAATTCCTTAAAACGTACCGGCGGGAAATGGTCATCTGTCTATGATGAGATAATTCTCGGAGTTATCATATCGGCAGGGTTTATCCTGTTCGCTCAACAACAGCCATCTACCGTAATGACATGGTTAGGCAAGCCGCTGAAATTTGTTTGGGACTTAGTGCTTAAGCTTTTGCGTTTCGTCAAGATACCGGTATAGCATATGAAAGCAGCTTACAATTATACGATTGTAGAAAGGCACAGGCAACGTATTTATATCCCGTATCTCGGAATTGAATTCTCCGGCTGGGCGGTGGTTATATGTATGTTAGCAGGAACACTCTTAGGAGTGTTTCTGCTCGGCATACCGCTATCTTTTGTGTTAGGCGATTTTGCCTATATCTTTGCATTAGCTGTCACAGCGTTAATTGAGACAGCGGTAATTACCTTTGTGTCTGAAATCGATCGCGAGTTTGGAAAGAATAAATTGCTTGTTTTCTACTATACCCATATCAAAAAATATAAGCTGATTTATGATCAAAAGGGCAAACGCCATTATATATCGGGAAAAAAGGAAGGAGTGATTTATTATGTATGTTGATCCGATTTATACATACGGCGGCGGCAATATCGTTTCTTATCGCGAGTGTGTTTGTTACTATTACAAAATTAAGCCTATTAATAGTCTATACGCAAGTAACACGCAACTACAAACACTCATCGAGACACTTCATGAAAAAATCATGTCAGTAAATATGGCGGGTACGATATACATATTGCCAAGGCGTGTGAATGAGCAGAGAATATTGAATTATTATGATTCCTTATTTGAAGCAAACGGTAATCCGAAGCTGAAAATTTTGAAGGACAGTGTATTAACTGATATTAAGCAACAATTATCTCAGAAAGTACGCTATCGGTATGAAATTTATATCGTTTTTACCGATAATCGAGATCCTTTAAAAAAGCGGATGTTTTCTAATTTGATCAAAAAAGATAATCGTCGTTTAGATAAAAGAACTGCGGAATTGTGCGATGTTGTGGATGAACAAATATATAAGAAACTGTCATCAAATTTAACTGTAGACCGTCTTAATGATATACAAATACAGCAGCTACATAATTATTTAGCAATACCTGTCGAGGGGACATTAAGTAGCTATTATTGTACACCGCAAGCCACTTCGCTGCAGTATGACTATAAATATCAAAATCAATGTGAATATCGAAGTGTATTTTCAACGATGCTGATTGCCGAAACGATTCGATATAGCCAATTAAAGGATGCAGGAGTTGCTAATACCGTTGTGAATCGTATTCAGGAATATGATTATCCGGTAGACACGATTATTAAATTTGATTTAGAGCATACACAAACTTTTAAACGTAATATGTCGAGTAAAAGAGAAAGTATCAGAAAGAGTGCGAATCGTTATAATCGTTTGTCAGATCGAAAAGATAAAGAAGCATACAAGGCTGTGGAATTGGCTAAGATCGGAGAAAATGTGGATCCGGCGGCTGAGGATAACAAAATACGTTGGCAGATGTTATTCAGAGTGCGTGCGAACGATCAGAAAATGTTGACTAAACGGATCGATCGCATGATGAAGCGATTTGAAGGAAAATCGGTTCCGCTCACATATGCCATCGGTGATCAGGAAAAGTTGGCAGAGCATATATTTGCTTATAAAAGCAAATACAATCATTGCTTAAATCTTACAGATGTTTTGTTTTTTGCACACTTTAATTTTTTAGGCGGTTTGTATATAGGTGAAGAAGATGAAGGCATTATCGCCACTTATACAATGCCTGCGGATCTACCGGTTTTGATCGACATTGAAGCACCGGTGAAAGGAAAAACAAAAAATGCATCAAGTACAACATGTTTTGCCGGCGAAACAGGGAGCGGTAAATCACAGTTAGCCAATAACTTTGCGTTAATATCGATGATTTTTTACGGTCATAAGATATTGTTGATAGATCCGAAGGGAGACAGAGCCAATCTTGTGAAAAAAATCAATAGTTTTGGTGATATATGCAGTCAGCTGATTATTGGAAGTCAAGATTCACCAGCAGGAATGTTTGATGCTTTCCTGTTGCATGAAGATGATCAAGTGGAAGCGTTAGCTATTGCAAAAAATGATATTATCAATTTAGTAAGGGCAGTGAATAAAAAACAAAGTTTGAATTTGATGAATATCGATGCCGCATACGAAAGTATGTGTGTTGCAAAACAAAAGGGTCAGATAAAAAAATTGACTATGGGTCACTTGACTGATTATTTGATGGAATATGATCCGGAGACAGCAAGTAATTTAAAATCATTACAACGTGATCCGATGGCACGTCTGTTTTTTGGTAATGATCATACAGAACTTAATGATGTGTTTAAATTAGATAAACCGTTCAATATGATTACTTTTGCTAAGCTGCCTGTTTTCTCCCAAGAAAAGGGGAAGTATGTATATAGCGAGGACGACTTAAATCATCGCATTTCAGCGTTGATCATAAGTAAAACTACTGAAATAACCAATATGTTTATTCGATTAGAAAAAGGAAAACCAAAAACATTGTTAGTGGATGAAGCAAAGCTTTGGTCAACTATTCCGGGCGGATTGGATGTTCTTGTAAACAATAATTTGATTGCTCGATCGGAATTAATGAACATGCTGATCATCCTGCAAAATTGGAGTGATCTACCCGAATCAATTATCAATAATACAGGACAATTTTTTATCGGCAACATGAAGAGTAAACAAGAAATCGAACTCATTTTAGATCATTTTGATTTAAGCAATAATTCGGCACTTGCTTCTGTATTGGTTAATCGAACACAAGATGAGGGGTTAAGTGAAGTTAAGAAATTTAATTTTCTTTATTGCGATTACAACAATCGAAAAGCCATCACGAAGCTGAAGTTTATGAATACTTTCTCAAAAGCATTCAACACCTTTAAAGAAGACGATATTGTTGTAAAACGCTCAGAAATCATGAATGGAGATGATCCGTTATGATTAAAAAGAAGTGGTTCATTTGTTTGCTCATGATATTTCTTTTAACACCGTCTTTTCATGTAGATGTTCAAGCTACTGCAGGGGACTTTATATGTTATGAAGAAGAAAGCGAAGGAGACAGTGAATCTGATTTTATAACAAAAGCAATCAAAAGCATCGATGAGGCAACAGCAGCACAAGAAAAAGATCAGGATTATATGAAAAATTTCTATAACTCCAGCTTAACAGCATCAACAGAATCTTTTAATCTTTTTGATCCCAGTACCATTATCACAATGATATTGAATATGTTTACTTATTTGCTGGAAATTGTGGGTTTATGCTTAACCTTGTTTGTGATGGTTATCTATAATTTTTCGTCTTCTACTTTTATTTCAGGTGTAGTCGGTAAGGTTATAGGCAATATTGAGAAAGTTGTTTTTGATTGGTCTAATCCTAACTCGTGGATTATTAAAATATTAATTATCTCAGCATTGATGGGAATTTTATATCAGTTGATAAAAAATTTCACAAAATTAAAAACTTATAAACAGATGGTGCAGATAATAGCGGCAACAGTTATATCGACTTCGTTTATTATTTTCATCGGACAAAACGGTCGAAATATTATAGGAGCAGTGGAGTCAAAAGCAAGAGATATGGTTGTTGAAACTTTTGTGTTTGACGGTCAATCAGGGAATATGGAAATAAGTACAAAAAGTAATATATTTAATATTCTGCAAAAACAACCGTTTATGTTGAGGCATTACGGTGTCTCCAGTGTTGAACAAGTAGCAGAACTATCAAGTCAAACCTTGGCAGAAGCAACACAGCGTGTTCAAACACTTTTGAATGATCCCAGTCAAGATAACGCCGAAAAAGAGTATGAAGAATATGATAATAATGCGATCTGTCATGATACGGGCAGTGCGATGTTTATCTTGTTTATATCTTTGATCGAATTAATTCACCGCGTGCTGATGTCGTTAATTATTGGAATATTGTGTATTGCAGCGGGTGCAATTAAGTTGGCTAAAGAGATGCTTTTGTGGTTAAGCATATATCAACTGATATGGTGGCTGATCAATCGAAGTCATGCAGCGTATCAATGGTTTAGCGATCGAATCGCATGGAGCGTATTTGCGATCGCAGCTGATATATTATTCAGCAGTGCGCTATATTTCATTATGCAAGTTAGCGCGGTAGTTTCGGAAATACATCCTTTGTTAATGATTGGTTTCGATATTGTATTATTGATAATGGTTAAGTTTCTAATTAAGAATATCGGGACTATTATAGCAAAGATCAAAGACAATGGATCTGAAGTGCTGCAAGCGATGATAACGGGATCACCTCGAGATGCTTATATGAAGGCAAGGAAAAACAGTACATTTTCAGGAAATTCAAATGGTGATGAAATTGATCAAAAAGATGATTCACAAGATGGAAACAATGAAGATCTTTCAGACACCGGCGAACCGTACGAACAAAGCGATGATTTGTCTGACAGTGAAGAGCAAGCAGATTTTGAATCATTAGATGCAGACGGTGGAGAAGAATTATCCGATCGAGATCCGCGAGATGATGATTCTAAAGAAACACAAGAGCAAACAGTAGTACATAACGAGGATGAAAAATCTTCAGATGAGAAACAATCAGAATCGCAAAATACGGAAACTTTATTATCTACTGATGAAGAAGATGAGGATAAATCAAAAGAAGATGAATCAAAGGATAATGAATCAGAAGATGATAATTCTTTAATGGAAGATTTAAGTGAAAAAGACGATGTCATGGATAATGATACCGATGATGAATGCGATGATTTTGAAAACAGTGATAGTGATACAGCAGAAGATCCCCTATATGTCGATGGTTCAGAAGATGGCATTACTAAAGAACAAGATGAGGAAATATCGGAAGATACAGAAGATTTGTCAAAAGATCAAATAGATCTCGTCGCAGATTCTAATATTAAAAAGTCAGAAGATAGCGACTTGATGTCTAATGATACTGAAGAATTATCTGATAAAGATACTGAACAGCAAAGCACAGATCCTGAAAAAAAATCTGATTCTGAATCGGTTGATATAGAGCCAGCAGAAGATGAACTTTCCGATAAGAGTGAAGATCTTTCCGGTGATGCAGAATTGAATACTAAAAATGTTATTGAAGAGGGGGATAACGGATTTACAGATTTTCCGGATTCAACGACTGATTCAGATGTGAGTGAATCAGCTGATTATACCGATTCTATAGGTTCGTTTAAAGATAGCGATTCATCTTCGATTAAAAGTGATGAGGATTGTGCTGATACGACTAAGGCACATACTGATGAAACAATTAAAGAGGAACCGGATTTGAATGAGCAGCGAGACTGTAGAGAATCCGACTCCGACAGTATAGAAGATGATACGTTAGAGGCGGCAACAGAAACAAAAGAAGAAACAACGGTTTTAGATGCTTATGAAAGTAATGAGTAGAATATTGATTTTAGCAGCACTGGTACCTTTGATATTATCGTTATTTTTTTTGATGATAATATTCGGGGGATCATTTGAAGTAAAAAACGATATGATCGATCAGCCTGCAGCGTTAAGTCCGTTAGTAGAAAGTTATCGTATTAAAGTACAGGAAATAGCTGAAAAACACGAAATGGAAGAATATGTTGACTTGATACTTTCAGTGATGCAAGTGGAGTCCGGCGGCGCCGGTAATGATCCGATGCAGTCTTCAGAATGCCAATTTAATACGAAATATCCAAGAAATCCCAATGCGATTATGGATCCGATCTATTCGATTGAAGTCGGAATCATGAATTTAAAAGATTGCTTGAATCAAGCTAATGTGAAATCGTTTGATGATATAGAACATATTAAGGTGGCTCTCAGCGGATATAATTTCGGAAATGGTTTTATAGAGTGGCTGAAGCAAAATCATGAAGGAAAATGGTCTTTAGAGGCGACAACAGCATTTTCATCGATGATGGCAGAAAAAATGGGGTGGGCTGCATATGGCGATCCGCCGTATGCAAACAAGGTGATGAATTATTATTCACAATATACCTTTATCGTTGGTGACGGAGAATTTATTATGCCGCTAAAAGATTATATTGTAACATCGGCGTTTGGACCGAGGTCATTGGATGGTTTTCATTATGGTTTAGATCTATCCGGTGGATATGGGGCGTTAATATATGCACCAAACGATGCAAAGGTATATCGCATTTCAAAGCACTGTGCGCCAAACGGCGGATTTTTAGGCAATTACTGCCCGCTTTATAATTTTGCGTCCGGTGCGGGCAACTATGTTCAACTCGAAGTTAAATTTAAAGATAAATTACTGTATATGATTTTCATGCA
This sequence comes from bacterium c-19, assembly GCA_009917405.1. Taxonomy (GTDB): domain Bacteria; phylum Bacillota_I; class Bacilli_A; order Erysipelotrichales; family Erysipelotrichaceae; genus C-19. Next base: position 10,706 of record QZED01000042.1, read on the forward strand.
TATGTCAGATGTGTTTGTTGAAGAGGGGCAGTTGATCAAAAAAGGACAAGTGATCGGCGCACAGGGGCATTCGGGGAACAGCACCGGCTCTCATCTTCATATAGAAGTGCATGAAAATTGTGATCAATGCATCAGCACTGAAAACGGACTGATTGATCCGAGCAAGTTACTACAGGAAAAGGAGCAACCGAAATGAAAAAAGAAGTAATTGGATTAACCGTATTAATAGCAGCATCGCTTTTGCTTTATAATCGTTTAGATACAACATCTGATTACAAAGGAAAGCGTTATGAAGGAACTCCAGTTGAAATAACAGATGACAAAGAATCGATTACGCAAATACAGGAATCGCCTTATGAAGAAAACATTGCAGCTATCAGACAATATGTTGAAACAGTTTATACTCGTAATAAGCAAGTGCCGAATACTAATAAACTCAAGGAAATCGTCAATCAAGACATATTAGCCGATATTCAAAAATCGTTCGCGGCAGATATTAACAGCGATTATGAATCAAAAGTAAAAAATGCGCATTACTGGTCAAATAAGAACAGTGCAGTCGCCATATTTAACTTGAAAACAACCACTAAGATCAACACCAGTGAACAGTCTTATTTGTTGGAAGTAAAGATTGAAAACGGTATAATTATTCAAATAAAAACAATGACAAAACTATCTAATTAATGCTTGTTTGCTATGGATAAGACTATGGTTAAGCTATAGCACATACTCCATAGCAAATTAAGCCAAAAAGCCTTGATTATAGGCTTAAATGAAATCCGCTTATTTAAAATAGTATATAAAATCCTTATTTTATACTAATATAAAATTCCATATGCGATCCTATGCTTTAAAACAGATAAAACATATCACCTTATGTATGTAAAAACAGAGTCATTAAACAGTCAAAACCTTTGTGAACTTCAATAATATAATCGATTGATATAAGTAATAGATCGGAGAGTGATAATAATGATATATCAAATATTACCTAAACATGATTATATATTTCATTATGAAGAAATGGAAATGTTTCTTAAAACTTTATCAGGGATGAAAAAGAACCATTCCCTTGTTCAGAACCTCAAGTCCATGTTTGATGCGGATGGCATTCCATTGGATTATCAATTTATTATTGATTGCGATGACTCACAAGGTGATTCCGGTATTTCGTTTTATTTGCAGATAAAGAACGAAAAGGCTGCCACGGTCGTTTTTAACTCATTAGAGAATATGTTTCAAGATAAAGCTGATGTTTTTCCGATTGATCATAAACTAGAGCGATACACAACCGTACACACGCTGTACACAGTTGATGAATATGAGGCTGATGGCAAAACCTTAAAGCAACTGTCAGTTTTTAAAGATGATCAGGCTTTTTTATTTATTTTAGGAACAATGAAAAATAAGACAAGAATTACCGTTGATTTCAGTGTTGATCGATGTTATCAGCCGAAGCGTAATTTATTTAAAACAAATGCTGATATCAAAGCAGATGTGATGATTAAAGTTTCGGCAAAAACCAAATATCAACGTAATGAGGTGTTAGAAATAACCAATACAGTCATATCATTAACAGCCGGATCAAGAGAATTTAAAGCAAGGTATCGTGATATATATCGAACTTCTAAATTGAATGGCTATGAGTTAATGGATCTGATGCGGCTTCCTTCTTTATCAAAAAAATCAGATAATTTGGAAGTTGTGAAACGTATTCATAAATTGGAGATTGGACAACGTACATTAAAAAGCAGTGAACTTTCTTCAGGAATCAAATGCGGCAAAGTTTATCATCCGATGCAGGATCGAGATGTGTATTTGAATGTGAATCAGCTGAGAAAGCATATGTTTATTACAGGGCAAACAGGCTCGGGAAAATCAAGCGTGGCTGAAGAGATGATTAAAGATATATTAGAGAAAAAAGTAAAAGGTCAAAAGAATGTGCCCGGACTGACTTTTTTTGATCCAGCAGAAACAAGCGTATTAGGGGTAATCGATATTTTATTGAAATTAGAAGCAGATGGTTATGATATTTCTGAAGTAAAAGAAATGATTCACTATATTGATTTCGGCTATGATGATTTTATTTTTCCAATCTCGCTGCTAAACAAAGATATTCCGTCAACAGAAATACTTGACTTTTTTAAAGCTCTATTCGGCGACAGTGCTACTATTCAAGTCGATCGTCTTGTGACGGGTGCAATTAATGCATTGCTTATGGATGATAAAGAACACACTATATCTGATGTGCCGGCACTGTTTCAAAACGAAGAAATGCGACAATCACTTTTCGCGCGAATGAACAAAAATATATACGCAGAAGATGTCAAAAGCTTTTTGAATCGTAAATTTAATCCGCAGCAGATTGAACCGATTTTAAACCGTACTGATCCATTCTTAAATACGGATAAGAAAAAACTTATGTTTGGCATGACCAGTCAATTTGACGGTATGAAAAAAATCAAAAATTGGATTGATGAGGGACATATTATTCTGTTTAATCTAAAAGGATTGAATAATAATGATAACCGAATCATTGTCGGCTATATAGCTTTAAAGTATTATTTATTCGGTCTGCAGCGCAATGATAATGCACTGCTGCATCTTACTTTTATGGACGAAAGTCATAAGCTGCAGTTTGATATTCTGCAGCGTTGGCTTGCCGAATTAAGAAAAAGCGGGTTGGCGCTGGTTCCGATGACTCAATATTTAGATCAATATAATCCGGAATACTTGCAAGCATTGCTGGGTAATGTGGGCACGAAAATTACGTTCCGGCAAGGTGATGATGCTGCCAGACGACTTGTTAATAATCTTCCCGGCAATTTAGACCGTGACAGTTTGAAACGGCTGCCGGATATGCGAGGATATGTTAGTACAGAAGATCAAAAAGTGAATAAGTCTGTATTAATATCTGTGTCGCCGCCATATCGATATACAGACGGCAAAGCGGTGCCTTATCCAGATCCGAATAATGTGGCCACAAATAAGAACATCAAAAAGAATCGCACTTTTGCAAGAAAGTTGATGGAACGAGACTTTATGTCAAAACAAGAAGCCGAAAGAATTGTTTTTCATAAGTATTTTGCGAAAGAAGATCAACTTCAGACAGAAGCAGAATTATTGGAAGAAGGGGATTCATTATGGGACGAATAAAGTATTTTGTATACAGTATCTCAAAGATATTTCCGTATAACCACCGCAAGCCATTTATTGTCATTTCAAGCATCTTGGGGATGTTAATATTTATGGATTTTATGATAAACGTGAGTGGATCTATTTATTTGATTACCTTTAAAAAGGAAATTAATGAATTCATTTCGCTTCTGTTAGCAAACCAAACATTTCCTATTTTTTTAGTCTTTATTGTATTAGCCATAGGCTATGTAAGTGCGAAATATTATAAGAATATAAAAACGGCTATATCGGTAGGCTATTTAATAATATTGATTTTATCGTTGTTGCCTATACTTTTAAGGTAGGTGTATTATGGGTAATAAGAACTATCCAGTTATCAACGGTGATGATTTAAATTTGTTTGTTAGGATTGCAAAACATGGCTTTGTCGATATGGAGTATATTTATCGGTTTGCATATCCGGGACGAAAAAAGCGCACAAAGTATGAACGTCTGCTTCAACTTGAAAAATATAAGTATCTTCTGATCAATCGTACTTTCATTCCGCCTGATTATACAGTTGATTATAGGATTGGGTATAGAATCATTGCGTTGGGTAAAGCTGCTATTGAATTGTTAGCTGATTATGATATGCAAGCGGCTGATCATGCGGTAAAACTTAAAATATCGAGTCCGTACAGAATGTATCATCAGGTTCAAGTGTCAACAGTTTGCGACATACTGCAGCAGCAGTATAACGAATCTAATAGATCAAATTGGAAAGTTGTACAAGTGTTAAACGAAAAAGAAGCGTATATCGATGATACCGGAAATCAGCCGGACGCTGCCTTGATATTTAAAAGCAAGCAATCACAAGAAAATGCTATAATGGTATTTTTAGAAATCGAACGATCGTATGCAAGTAGTGCTTCTTTGATAAGGAAGTTAAACGGTTATGCTTTGTCGGTTAGTAAGAAGCTTTATGCTGATAGGATAAGCTACAAATTGGTTGAACAAAGAATACTTTTTGTTACTCAGACAAAACTGCAGGAAGAGGCGCTGCTGTGCAAACTAAAAAAGCTTGATGCTCATGGTCTACATTTATATGTCAGCAGCTTTCAAGAAGTGGCTAAGGCTCCGTTAGATCATGTTTATACAGTGCCTTATTCTTCAGATTCTAAATTCAGACTACTGAGCAAATATCCAAATTTTAATTTAGAGAATGTTTGAGGTTGTGCCTACTGTCTTAAATGGCGGTAGGTTTCTATTTCAAATCCAATCACCAATAAAAACAAGTCTATTAGAACTAAAAGAAAAAAATAAAAAAACACTTGTCAAAGTGTTTAAAAAGTATATAATATAAGTGAAGGCAGAAATGCTGTGGGCTGTAATCATCCTTTAGTTGGGAAAAACTTGGCGGATGATTACTTTTTCTTTAACAGCTCTATCGTTTCCTTTATAATTGTTATAATTAAGAGGATCAGATATAATGTTAAAAAATCCATAATACCGCCTCCTTTTTCTGATTGGAAAAGGAGTGATAGACTGCTCTAACCACAGCACTCTACCTTCAAGGAATACTATATCATATAAAATAATACTTGTGAATATTAAAACTAAAAAAATAGGTATATAAATGTATAACATTTGTTGACCGAGTTGTTGAAATATAGTAATATACTAATGCGGATATTTTTTAAATTTCTGTAACCATTCGTAAGGCACATCAGTGCCTATTACTACAGGAATATCGCCCCCCTGTACAAGCCGTAAGATATGATCTTACGGCTTTTCTATGTTAAAAAGGGGGTTATTTTCTTAGATCGGCATAGTCAAAACTTAATAACACTTTATTATTTTGATCGATAAAAGCTAATCGTGTGTTTGTTAGTTCGCCCAATTTGATCAAATCATCTGCGTTATACATATCCTTTTTTTGCTTTAGATACATGGATTGCCTTGTGATGCCTAAATATTCATAGAATTCTTTATTTGTTTTGCCGGTAAGAGCCAAGAGAGCCTTAATTTTATCCGTTTTCACGAGTCCACCCCCCTTCTGATAACAGTATAACATTAAATGTTGATAAAGAAAAGGGGTAAAATAAATGTTGACAAATGTAAACGAATGTAATACACTAGTAATGCAACCGTATGTGTTGATTAGGTTATAGACTCTGGGGGTCTGACCTAGAAAGGGAATTAGAATGAAAAAATATGGGTATCTAAATGGAATGACGTTTTATGGAATTGATCAAGAAGAATTGGCTAAAGCTGAAAAAAGAATAACAGCGACGCATCAAGATGGAAAGCATACTTATCGAGAGTGTTTTTATGAGTGTTTTCATGAAATACAAATGGACTATATTAAGTATGGGAAGTCACCGCAAACACTGGCGGACATAGAAAATTGTAATCGTATCTTTGTGTTGAATGACGATCTTCCGTATAGAAGTATCGCAGATTGCTTTATCGAAGATATAACTGCTAAAGATGTCAAACGATTAAAACGAGATATTGAAGTATTTAATCAGGACGTAAAACGGCCGAAAAAGATTAAAACAAAAGGTGAACTGTCGCATAAAAGATTGAATAGCATATTTTGTTGGATCGACTTAGTATTCAAGTTTGCCTACGATAAAGGTTATGTGAATAAATATTTAATAGACAATATTAAATTAACTTCTATTAAAGGTATTTCCGAGACAAATAAATATATAAAGCGAAATTTCTTTACTCTGAATGAATTTCATCAATTTATTAAATCTTTTAACGAGCAGTCGGAAAATATATTTTCAAGAAACTATAAATTGTTAAAGAATAAGCCGAAAATTGATAAAACGGAATATGTTATATTCAAGTTTCTCGTATTCAAAGCGTTCTTTTACATGGCTTTTTATACCGGCTTACGCAAAAGTGAGTTAAGAGGAATCAAATGGTCTGATTTGATAATACCGGATATAACAGAGTTATACGCTATCAAAGTAGATAAACAGTATAGTGATAAGTGTACGTCATATGTGAATCAATCGGATTATATAAGAAGTCCGAAAACTAAGAGTAGCGTACGCATCTGTTATTTGCATATGGAGTGTAGTAAGCAACTGCAGAAGCTTTTTCTGTATTTAAAATCTAGGCATCTGTACGACGCGGATGAATATGTGTTTACAGATTTTTATATAAATAATCCAAAACCTATTCCGTCAACCAATTTAGATCGTCACTTTGAAAAAATATTATCATTCAGCGGTATAATTGAAAGCAGTGTCAAATATAACGGTGCTGAACGGCATATCACATTACATGGTTTGCGCCATGCAGCATGTACATTACTGCTTGAAAAAGGAATGCCGGTTGAGGATGTTGCTCGCTTTCTTGGACATAAAAATACACAGATGGTTGAAAAAGTATATCGAGAGTTTATTGAAGTGAATGAAATGGATGAAACAAGAATCGTGCAAGGCGCTAAATATTTCATGTAGCGACTATGCAAAAGAGAAAAAATGAAAAAGTTCCTGAATTGCAAGTAGAAAGTGGAAATAAGATAAGAGATTAAACATAGAAGCAAGAATCATCATAGAAACCAATGATAGTTAATTCATGTAAGAAAGATTGTTCAGCAGAGATGTAGCCAAGAATCTTTCTTTTCTTATTGTTAATCTGCCGATTTATGGAACGAGAAACAGCTATATCAAC
>QZED01000043.1 GCA_009917405.1 bacterium c-19
GATGGAGACGGTCTACCGGATATCAATGTTGATGTGGATGGTGATGGAACACCTGATAAAAATATTAAAGAAATCACTGAATGGAAACCTGACAAAAATGTCGATGGTGAATTTCCGTTTGATACAATGACATTTGATGAATCGGAGGAACCAAATAAGGCTAACGAACCTAAAGATCCCGATCAACAAGGACATGATACCGATGTAAAAGGTACTTATTATCCTGGAGACAGCGTCGGCGGGGCGAATACAGGTGATAGTACCGACTCTATATTATTCATTGTAATGTTGCTTTTATCGCTTTTCACATTATTGCTTCTAAGCTTTAAAAACAAATATCATAATGAGGGGCGTACATGAAAATGTACGTTTTTCATATATAAAACAGGATAAATATCTATAATGAAAGATTTTTCAAAAATGAAAGAATTTCATTTTCATCTTTCATTATTTATTAAAATATAGTATAATAAAAGTAATGGGATTTTTCTGAATTCTCATTCATAGATTATAAGAAGAAAGGGGTATATCACCATGAAAGAAAACCTTTATTTAAACGGCGGTTTAGCCATTATAAATTATAATGCAGCCTATCCGAGAACAGAAAAGGATCTGTTAAGTTCTGCTGATTTTGCGAATTTCTTACGCAATTTTATCGATTATGCGAAAGAAAATTTGGAAGATATTTATTTATATGTATTAAACGGAAAAACACCGCGTGAAGCAACCTTTGAAATGACTAAACTGCTTCGTCAAACAATTGTTTTAGAATTAGATGAGATTGACAGCTGTTACTTAAATGATAAAGAAAAATTATTAGATTTTATTGAAGAATTATATGATTTTTGGAAGAATCATCAGCGTTTTTCAATCATTAATGCCGGCAAAGGAATGGCAATTCAAGAATCAAGCTTTGTCGCTGCCGATTCTGCCTTTAATAATTTAATTCGTTCTCTTTATCGCAATGTAGAAGAAAAGGTATTAGGAAGAAAAAACAGCGTTTATCGTCAAATGCAGGCGGGGACTAATGCTGCAGTTGCGATCAGAGGAAATACGACGAAGCTCAGTGATACGTATAATGTATTAAAGGATATTCCTTTTATTGATTCAATAATGCTTCGCACTCCGATGATTTTACATCCGAAAAGTAATAAACGTACCGGAATGTTTACAGAGCGTGATACAAACCCGATCAGTGAATTTACGGGGAATCGTCATGAATGGTTCTGTTATCCGGCAAAAATTGGTTCATTATTAGCATTTATTTATTTTCATCGTGATTTTATCTCTTCTGCGGTATCATTAGGAAATCTATTTGAATTAGCAAATGAAGATGAATGTCGTCAAAAGCCTGATCTGATATGCTTGTTTGGCAATGAGGACGGAAAAGATCAAACGACTTTCTATTATGATCAAGCAGAGGATATTTGGGTAGGCTGTGTTTCTTATAATGAACGAATTGAATATTTCGGATATATTAAGAAGATGAGTTTAACGCTTCATAACTTAGCACAAATGGCAAAGGGATGGCTGCCGATTCACGGGGCATTCGTAAATATTACGCTAAAGAGCGGAAAGCGTAAAGGAATTATGTTGATGGGAGATTCCGGTGCGGGTAAAAGTGAATCTATTGAGGCATTGAAGGCACTTGGACACGATAAGATTAAGGATATTGAGGTTGTGTTCGATGATATGGGTACAATTCATATTGAACACGGAATTCCTTACGGACAAGGGACAGAAATCGGTGCTTTTATTCGTTTAGATGACTTAGATCCGGGTACTCCATATCGTGATATGGATCGTTCCATCTTTATGAATCCTGAATCTAATAATGCACGTGTCATTACGCCTGCTGCTCCTTATGATATTGTCGCAACCAATCATAAAATAGATTTATTTGCCTATGCGAATAACTATGATGACAAACTCGGTCTGCATCAATTTGAGGATCTTGAAGACGCAAAGGCAACCTGTGTGGAAGGAAAACGTATGGCACTCGGTACAACACAAGAGGTCGGTATTTCTACAACGTATTTTGCGAATCCGTTCGGTCCGATGCAGAAACAGGAGATCTGCGGACCGCTGATTGACGAGGTATTCCAATGTCTGCGCGACAACAATGTATTTGTCGGTGAAATTTATACACATTTAGGCTTTAGTAAAGAAAATCGTGAAGGACTTCAGATAGCTGCGCAGCAGTTATTGGAATTCATTGAAAAAGATTAGAAAGATGAAACAACTCTTTTGGAGAAGATTATGTTTAGAAATGAAGATTTTGAAATAGATACACTGACTCAAGAAGCACATACGACGCTTCCGCAATATTTGTTAAAGACATTGCTTACAGTCGCTGTCGGAATATTAATCACAACCGTGACTTCATTTTGTTTGTATATGAATCATTTCGGCTTGCGCCTTGTATATCAATATGAGAATTTACCGATAGTTGTATTTGCGTTGCAGATCGGCTGTCTGTTGTTGTTTCGCATTCGCTTATTTAAGGCTTCCTTGTTAACTACACGCCTTATGTTTATCATCTATTCGATATTGCTCGGTTTTACCTTTTCATTTTTGCAGTATCTGTTTCAGATGGAAGCGATTTATATGGCGTTTGCGATCAGCTTTGTCTATTTTGTTTCCCTATGTGTGATCGGTTATACAACACGTATTGATTTATTGAAATATCAAACGATATTATTGGTTGGTTTAATCTTCTTAATTGTCTTTAATCTGTTAAGTATATTGATTGACATCGGACACGCAGAACAGATTTCTTGTTCCTGTAGTCTTATTATCTTTACCCTTTTGACCGCATTAGATATGAAAAAGCTGAAACATTTCTATTATGAGTATCAAGAGGACGAGACAATGCTTGCACAGTTGTCTATGTATTCTGCACTTCAGCTTTACTTGGATTTCTTAAATCTGATTTATACAATGACGCATATTATTGATGGTTTTAATAAAAGTTAAATGCAACAGTTTTAAGAGGATCAGCATATTGTTCTGTGTTTAGATTCTAAAATATTAATTATAAAAATGCATACCTTTGTGTAAGGGTATGCGTTTAATTTATATCATTGACAGAGCAGTCTTTTTAATCTGAGGGTTTGTAATAATTTATGTGACTAATGTGCCGGTTCAAGCATCGTTAATGAATGTGGCGCATCTGAATGAGCAACAAAAGCTCTTGGTAAAGTCTGTTGTTATCTTCATTAACCGTTTTTGTCCGTTTATTTCTTTTGTGCAATTGTATTTGTTTTGTAATTTAGCGATGCAATCGGTGAGCGCTTTTTCTACAAGCGCTCTTTTTCTTTTCCTCCTACAACGATTAAACCGTAAAGTATCCTTCTTTTTGATAGATCGTACACAAAACTTTTTCGGCTATTCTAAACTTTACATTACAACCCTTTTCTAAGCTTCAGCAGCTGTATAGAATGATTTCTTTGCATTGATAAGTATGCATAATTTCAGTACAAAACTGCATAAACAAAGGATTTCTGATGAAATTGTTGAAATCTTCAAGGGCAGGTTATATAAATTGATCTTGTAAGTCTCTTCCTTTATTAGTTTAGATTGATTTTATATAGTGCTATTTAAACGTTATAAATTGGATCGATTTGTTTTAGTTCATTGAATGTATCAATTTCCACTACATCACCTTTATTGACAGGACGGATACGAATCGCATAATGATCGATGCAGTCTTTTAGCGGTACTTCGTCCCAATAGCGCTCTTTACCGCCGGGACTGTGGAATACTTTATCAATATCATTACACATTTGCTCGGCATCTTCCTTTGACCAATAGGAAATTCCGAACATATGATGGACATCGTTACCGCCGACTTTTACTTTGGTGATGATGTCTTTTTTTGTCTCAAAGCACCAATCATCCGTTACATCTACTTTCATGCCGGTGTAATTGGATGAATATTCATATTTACGAATAATTTCTTTATTATATAACACCAAATCACTTTCCAGCACATAAGCATTTGCCAGTTGGTTTCTTATCAAATAGGCAGATGAAATATTATTGGCTTCATTATAAATAGGATTTTCAATAAATTGAATCATCGGATATTTTTTTAATAATACGTCAAACTGTTCACTTAAATAACCGCGTACAATTATGATTTCATTGATTCCGGCTTCCAGTACTGCATCTAACAGTGTTTCGATAATTTTTTTGCCGTGTACCATAATTAAAGGCTTTGGAGTATTTAAAGTTACAGGTACCATACGACTGCCGAAGCCAGCAGCCATAAAAATTGCTTTTTTGACACGATACGGTTCCAGCCATTCATATCCTTTTAAGGTGACTTCATAACGGCTACTGCCTAACGCTGTAATTAATTCTTTTTCTAACAATTCCTGAATTGTCTTATTGATCACACCTAAGGAAACATTAAAAGCCTTTGCCAGTTCTCTTTGAGAATGTTTTTGATCTTGATGACGTTCGATTTTTACTAATATATCAAATTGTCCGTTTGTTAAATTCATTGTTTTTCCTCATTTCTTAAGCATTATCTTACATCATATCGGTAAAATTGTAAATGGTAAGCTGTTTTCTGTAGTGATTTTAAACTGTTTTTTGCCATATTAAAATTAAACTTTTTCTTTGTATCTTTAAGTGTTAAGCAAAATATGTTATATTATAGCTATTGAATTCTAAGCTAAAAAGCATTACTGCTTTGATAGAAAAAGGTTTGTTAGGAGAGTGGATTTATGAAGGTAGGTTTTATATCGCTTGGCTGCAGTAAGAATCTTGTGGACAGTGAAACTATCATGGGAATGTTAAAAACAGGCGGACATGAGCTTGTATCACATCCCAAAGATGCTGAGGCAATTATTATTAATACATGCGGCTTTATTCAGTCGGCAAAGGAAGAAGCAATTCGGACGATCTTCGAAATGGCGAAATATAAAAAACAGCAGCTTCAAAAGCTGATAGTTGTCGGCTGTTTGGCGCAGCGATATAAGGAAGCGCTGATTGCTGAAATCCCTGAACTTGATTGTGTGATCAGTATCCGTGAATATCCGCATATTCATGAAATATTAGCGCAGTTGTTAGACGGCAAAATCCTGACACCATATGCGAAAAGCGAACGATTATTGACATCAAAGCCATGGAGTGCCTATTTGAAGATTGCGGAAGGCTGCAGTAATCACTGTACTTATTGTGCGATTCCCTTGATTCGCGGTGATAATGTATCGTTTCCGATTGAGCAACTGGTACAAGAGGCGCAGCGCCTTGCTGAAAGCGGCGTGAAAGAATTGGTGCTGATTGCGCAGGATACAAGTAAATACGGACTTGATTTATATGGAGAATTGTCACTTTTGAAGCTTTTAGAAAAATTGAATGAGATAGAAGGGCTGCATTGGATTCGCGTTTTATATATGTATCCCGATGAAATCGATGAAGCATTGATAATCGGTATGAGCAAATTGCCAAAAGTGCTGCCTTATTTTGATATTCCGATGCAGCATGCAAATGATCATATGTTGGCATTGATGAATCGCCGCGGAGCCATGAAAGATGTCAATGCGTTAATTGATCGGATCCGCCACTATCACAGTGATGCGACTTTACGGACTACATTCATTGTCGGTTTTCCTCAAGAAACAGAAAGTGATTTCCGTGATTTAACAGAGTTTGTGAAAAAAACACGATGGGATCGTATGGGTGCCTTTACGTACTCACCGGAAGAAGATACCCCTGCATATAGCTACAGCGGAGCGGTTGATGAAGCGGTGCAGCAGCAGCGTTTAGATGTGTTGATGCAGCTTCAAAAACAAATATCACTCTCCAAGCAACAGGAAATGATCGGTCAAACGATTGAGGTGTTGGTGGAAGGCAGAGATGCGCTGAAAGGCACTTATCGCGGTCGCGGAAAAGCGAATGCGCCTGATGATGTGGACGGACTTGTGTTTTTCAGCAGTCCTCGCAATATTGAGCTCGGCAGTTTCGTTCAAGTGAAAGTTACCTCAGCTTTGCCGTATGATCTGATCGGAGAAGAAGTTGTCCCTGTCAAGCTTTAAGCCGATTATCGCAACGCTTCCGAAAGGCATGATTCTCGGTTCGATGCCGAGTGTTACTTCTTTGGCAAAGCAGGAGTATTACGGCTATCGGCATAACCGCTTTTGGAAAATAATGAGTGCATATTTTCAAATAGAATTATCGGATTATCAGGCAAAGCAGGAATGCATTAAAGCAAATCATTTAATTTTATGGGATGTGATTGCATCGTGTGAGCGTGAGGGATCTTTAGATTCCGCTATTCATGATGTCGTATGCAATGATGTAGCTTCTTTAATTCACACTTATGATTCTATTCGGCTGATCTTATGTAATGGCAAAAAAAGCTATGAATTGTATCAGCGGCATATTCAACCGAAAGTGAATATCGAATGCATCTGCTTACCAAGTACAAGCAATGCGAATCGCACGATCAAGGAAGAGGATTTATTCACAAAATGGTTCGAGCAATTAGATCGAATCTGCAAGTGATAGAGGTGGAGTATGTTAAATTGGTTGAAAAAGGGTTGGGGCATTATCCTCATTTTAATCATCAGTGTGATCGGTACACTGATTTATCAATATGAAAATGATAAAGTAAGTGTGAAAAGGGACCAGTTTCGCTTTGAATACGGTTCTGAAATCCCTTGTACAAGTGATGCGTATTTTAATTATTCCGGTCAATATGAAACAGTTACCTTTGATAAAGCATTATTCGCAATGAAAGACATCGGAAGATATGAGGTGAAAGTAAATTTTGCTCAAAAGGAATATACGCTTTTAATTGAAATTGTTGATGAGAGCGCACCGCTCATTCAATTCAACGAAGATCGGGCAATTATTTATCGTTATCAAAATCAGCTGTACGGCAATTTTTACAGTATTACTGATGGCAGTGCGGTTGAACATGAGATTCAACTGAAGGAGCAATCAGATGGAACTTCTGAAGTATGTGTTACAGCCATTGATGCTTATCAGAATAAGGCGAAAGAATGTAAGGTGATGCAGGCAGAAATTAAGGATTTGCAGCTTGTTTCCATTCCGAAAGTGAATAATGTTGAAGATTTGGTGAATGTCTACCTAACGGAAAAACGGTTAAATAAGAACAGTTTTGCTTTCTTTTATGAATCGTTTGATGATCAAGAGTCTTATCTCTATAATTTCGATCGCTTGATCAATGCGGCAAGTACGATTAAGGTTCCGTTAAATATGCTGTATGAAGATGCTTATGCGCAACAGAAAATGCGACCGAATCAAACGATTTCCCTACGTCAAAGCGATATTGAAACAGGGGGCGGATATACGAGTCAGAATCGATTGAACACCCCCCTGACCTATGCTTATCTTCAGGAACAAAGCATTGTGTTCAGCGATAACACGGCTACGAATATGCTGGTGCGTGCATTGGGCGGATTCTCAGCATTTCGCAAACAACTTGCACAGTACAGTGATGCGAAGCTGCCACAGGCATTTTACAGTCAAAATGTCATTACTGCGGAATATATGGCAGATGTGATGCGTACTCTTTATCAGGAAAGTGAGCGCTATGAGAATCTGATTGCGCATATGAAGTCGGCAAGTAAAGATGAATACTTGCAGGCAAGCAGTGATGTGTTTGAAATTGCGCAGAAATACGGATCTTTTGAAGAAGTGCTGCATACGGTAGGGATCGTTTATACACCTAAGCCTTATATTGTCGGTATTTTTACAATGAATCGTGAGGACGGAGAACTAATCATTAAGGAATTAAATGAATGGCTGATCGCATATCAGCTTCAAAAATAAGCAATTTGTTCAGTGATAATGATGTAAAAAGTGGTATACTAAATAAGAATGAATAAAGGAGGATGTTTTATGAAACAGGCGGAATATACGTGTCTGAAGGATTGCACAAGAGATGCGATCGTACCCGTTTATGAAGAAGATGCGTTGTGCGAAGGAATTTCACAGTGTTTGGATTATGATGTTCAATCTTTGGTTGATGCGGAATTGGGGAAGGTTACGGTTGTTCATACCTTAGGAAAAATGCCGTGTAAGCGCATCTTGTTTTTAGGAATGGGAAAAAAAGCAGAGATGACGACAAAGCGTATGCGTGAGGTATTTACGAAGCTGCCGGCTTATGCACAGGCTCCTATGTCTTTGATTGCGAAGCGAGCAGTTTGTGATAAAATTGATCTGCATCAGTTAGCAAGCTTATTTGCGGAAAGTTATGAATTGGCAATTTATAAAGAAACGAAAATGCATAGTGAGAATGAATGCGCGACTAATTTCGACGCTGATATTGTTGCCGACGAGGATATCAGTGCCGATATACAGCGCGGTTTGAATTATGCATACGGAATCAATCATGCAAAAGATATGGCAAATACTCCGGCAAACTATATGACTCCGAAGCATTTATGTGAGGAAGCAGTGGAGTTGGCAAAGCGTTATTCTTTAGAATATGATATTTTGGATAAAGCGGCTTTACAAAAATTAAATGCAGGCGGTATTTTAGCAGTAAATCAGGGCAGTGATCAGGATCCGTATCTGATCGTTCTAAAGTATCAGGGTGCCGGTGTGAATGATCCTTATACAGCTTTGATCGGTAAAGGACTGACCTTCGATGCCGGTGGTTATAATATCAAAAGCGATAGCTACGGCATGAAGTTTGATATGTGCGGCGGCGCAGACGTGTTGGGCGCAATGGAAATTATTGCCGCAAACGGTTTTGCTCAAAACGTAGTCGCATTAGTACCCACAACTGAAAATTTAATCAATGGCAAGGCGTATAAGCCACAGGATGTAATTACTACAATGTCTGATTTAAGTGTAGAAATAGTGAATACGGATGCCGAAGGTCGCTTAATTTTATGTGATGCGATTACATATGCGCAAACCCATTTGGCAAATGTAAAGCGCATTGTGGATGTAGCTACCTTAACCGGCGCATGTGCCAGAGCCTTGGGAAATGTTTATACCGGTGTTTTTGCCAATGATGAAACCTTTTACGAGGAATTTCAAAAAGCACTGCAAGAAAGTGATGAAAAAGGCTGGCGATTACCGTTGGATGAGGCTTATCATGAAATTTTGAAATCCACCAGTGCCGATTTAAAAAATGTCGGAAAAGGTGGCGGTGGAGCCAGTGTTGCCGCATGTTTCCTTGAGCGTTTTGTGCAAAAGGATATTGCGTGGATTCATTTGGATATAGCGGGTGTTGCTGATGATCCTAACAGTGGCGCAACCGGCGCAATGGTGCGTACCTTGGCAAACCTATGTAAATAATAATGAGGTATGAACTCTGTTCATTCTGTTACTTGCCCACCTTATGCGGTATAAAGGTGGGATTTTTTCTTATTAGTTCTTTTAAATAATATTGCATAGATAAAAGGGTTTACAAGTTTTATAAACTGTGATGATGTTATTTCTTAATTTATGATACGAAAATAAGTATCCGATTTGCGTTCGGATACTTTTAAATTTGCTGATTTGTGCACAGTATAGTTGTTCTTTATACTTGCATTAAGAGCATAAAATGAGAATTATCTCTCATTCTTATTATCTTTCGATGAATCAATTTGTGAATCAGATTAAAGTGCTTCATCTATGTCTAATAACTCTATCACTGAGTTAATCACCCATACGATTACGTTATTTTTCAATGCATTCCTTTGCACTTTTATCTGTTCGGATACCGCGACAAACCGGCTGCCGCAGTCCGCCCTGGGCGGTATGTTCCATAAATGCGACAACACAAACAAGCTGTGGCTTCAGCCAAACGGCATGTTCATTACCGTCCGGTATTTCCGCAAACGGACATTTTCCTTTTTCCGGTGCATGTTCTTTAAAAAAGCGGTAAGAGGCACCCATTGTCACATGACCTTTATAAATCCAAAGGGGATGTCGGTATTGACCCAACACAAACGATATAATCCCTTTTTCTTTTTCTATATAACCGCAGATTACATAATCATCTTCAATCCAGTTTTTACATTTGATCCAATCTTTGGTTCGTTTACCAGGCTGATAGTTGCTGTATTTGCGTTTTGCGACAATTCCTTCCAAGGCTTGCTTTGTGGTTAGTTCAAATAATGAAATACCGTCTTCTTCAATATATCTTGATATTGCGAAGCGCTGATCCTCTTTTTTGATAATTCTTTTTAAGCGTTGTTTTCGTTTCATTAGCGGTTCATTTGTAACAAAGCAGTCTTTATCATATAAAATATCAAATGCCGTAAAGCTGGCAGGCATACGCTTTGATGCCATTTGTATTTTAAACGGATCACTCATCATAGAACGCTGCTGAGACGCAAAGAAATCGATGTGTTGATCGTGATATACAAATAATTCACCGTCTAATATACAGCGATGTTTTACATAAGTATGCAGCTGCTGCAGCTCGGGGAATTTATATTGCAGCGAAAGTTTGCGCTTATTTACTATCTGCGTATCGAAATCTAAGTAAACAAGCGCTCTGGTTCCATCAAGTTTTAATTCATAAATATAATCTTTATCATTAAAGGCAGGTTTTTCAAGCGCAATCAGCATCGGCTCTAATGCTTTATCAATAAACGGATCTTTCATACTAATGCTTGATCGAACGCTTGCTTGTTCCGCCTTTTTTCTGTAAGGCAACGCTTTGTTTTAACGTATCCATTAAGTCCACAATACCGCTTTCTTTCGCTTCCTGAGGAACACTGATGGCTTCTCCTTCAATTTTTTGTCGTATCGCATTCATCAAGCGCTCTTGATATTCATCGTTATATTCGCGCGGATCGTAGGGAGAACTCATCGCCTTGATCAGCTGACCGGCAATTTTCAACTCTTTCGGCTGTACTTCGGGATGGCTGAATGCCTTTGGGATATCTACTACTTCATCATGATAAAAAAGGGTTTTTATCACAATGCTTTGTTGCTTCGGACATAGTGCTAACAGCGTTTCCTTTGTTCCCAGTACCGTTTTTGCGATAGCTACTTTGCCTTCTTGTTCCATTGTCAGCCGAAGCAATTCATAGGCCTTTTCACTTCCCGAATCGGGTATCGCATAATAATTTTTTTCAAAATAAATATCATCGATTTCATCAATATCACAGAATTGCAAAATATGAATTGTTTTATCTTTTTCACTTTTGATTGCTTCCAGTTCTTCGTTTGTCATAATAACGTATTTATCTTTTTCGTACTGATATCCCTTAACAATATCTTCTGCCTTCAACTCTTTTTCACAGTTACCGCAATATTTTTTATAGTGAACACGCTGCTTGCTTTGCTTACAGAGTTGATTAAATGCGATATCATGTTCTCTGATCGTGCGATAAAGCGAAACCGGTATATGTACCAATCCAAAAGAAATTGCGCCTTTATGTGCGACTGCCATAGAATCACCTCGTTAGTGTTAGTATGACATCAGCTGTTTTTCTTATACTGATTTCCAAATCAATAAAAAAGGAATGCATTAGCATTCCGGTTTTTTATATATCCTCTTCTACTACATGGTATTGCAGATAATACATGTAAAGCACTTCATAGATCCATAAATAGATAATAAAGAAAATATTAGAATAGTAACAGATCAATCCGACAATGACGAATATAATAATATCGCCGTATTGATATAAAGCTGTCAATGGTAATTTGCGCGCATGCTTAATTTTTAAATAAAGCAGACATAATGCAGTGGCAGCGCATAATCCGAGCATCCAATCAGGACTTGCACCTTTTTCATAAGTTGTGGCAATAATTATCAATACCGAAAATGCGACAATCGCAAATAAACCTAAATAGGAAACACGATCACAGGCTTTCATGGATTTCTCATATCCCTCATGCCATTTTTTATATTTCTTACATTGATCTAAGACCCATTTCTTTTTATTTTTGCGTGTAAAGGTGTCAATATCGGTTCCTTTATCCTGTGCTTCTTCCATCAGTGAAATACTTTTGCGAATAAAAAAATTGATTTCACTTTTTGTATAGGCTTCGTCTTGAACAGTTTCACATAGCTGGTGATAAAGTGCAGCGTATTCACCTTGTAAAGTGGAAGCCTTGCGCTCTGTTCTTTTATTTATTTTGTATTTCATATTATCGACCTCATATTCCTACTTATTTTATCATAAAACGATGTTAAAAGAAAAGAGGAGCTTGCAAGTTTCTGTGAATTTGCTGAATGAAAATAGTGTGTTTTTGTATCAATATCGTTTTTTTAGTTCTGAAGCTAAGAATTATTAAAATTTATACATCTAGTTATTAAAACTAGATTGACTAATTAGTAAAATTAGTTTATACTATAAATAACGGAGATGATGCGATGAATGAGAAGGAACTCGATCAGCTGAAAATATTTGCTCATCATTTAAGTGAATATCGATTGCCGAGATGGGAAGAATTGCCTGATTTTGATATCTATATGGATCAGGTGATTACTTTGATTGAACGGTATTTGAACATATTGAATGATGGTAAGCAGCAGCTGATTACAAGTGCGATGGTAAATAATTATGTTAAGCTGAAGCTGATTCCTAAGCCGATTAAGAAGAAATATAATAAAGAACATATAGCTTATTTAATAGCGATTACTCTATTAAAACAGATATTAACGATCAGTGAGGTAAGAGACGGCATTACTTATCAAGCGAAAATCAGCGGCACGCATATTGCATATAATCTGTATTGTGAGGAACAGGAAAAAGCATTCCATAATTGTGCTGTGCAAATAATGAAGAATGCGAAATTACCAATGCAGGAGGATATAGAGTACGATGCAATGGTAGTGAAGATGGCTGCACAAGCTTTGGCACAAAAACTGGTGGCACAAAAAATAGTGTATATTCAAAGAGATACCAACGGAAAGGAAAAAGAACATGAAAAGTGAAAACAAGGAAAAGATTGCGATTTTAACCGACAGCTGTTGTGATGTACCGAAAGAGTTGGCAGAACAATATCATATGTATGTACTGCCGCTGAAAATTGTATATAAGGAAAATGAGTATTTAGACGGTGTTAATATTACTCCGCAAGCGGTTTATGATCGACTCAAGGAAGAAATTCCGACAACTTCGCTTCCGAGCGGTGATGTGTTTCTTCAAACATTGGATCGGATAAAGGCGGATGGCTTTGAGAAAGTCATTGCGGTTACTTTGTCAAGCGGTTTAAGCGGTACAAATAATATGCTTCATTTGATTGCTGAGGATTATGAAGGACTTGAAATCTATATTTTTGATACTAAAAATATTGCGATTGCGGCAGGCTTTCATGCGATCCAGGCAGCCCGCTATTTAGAAAACGGTGATAGTTTTACCGAAATTCAAAAAAAGTTGGAACGGGATCTTGTAAATTCTAAGGTTTTCTTTGTCGTTGAAACTTTGGAGTATCTGCAAAAAGGCGGTAGAATCGGTTTAGTCGCATCATTGTTCGGGAATGCGCTGAATTTAAAACCGGTGATTTCTTGTAATGAAGAAGGTGTTTATTACACCGTAACGAAGGTGCGAGGGCGTAAGCAATCGATCACACGTGTAATGGATTTGGCATTAAAATTCGCAGAAGGGCATAAACGCATTAATGTGGCGGTATGTCACGGCGGTGCTCCTGAGGAAGTCAAAGCGGTTGAGGCTGCGATTAAAGAACAGTTACCTGATCATGAAGTCTTTGTCAGCGGACAGATTTCTCCTGTATTGGGTGTTCATACCGGTCCCGGTTTAATCGGCATCGGCATTGAAATCTTATCTGAAGATTAGGCGTGATTGATTCACGCTTTTTTTTATGCAGTTTTTATGTCTTTTAGAGCTAAAAAATAAAAATTGATAAAAATATATTTACATTTGTGATTTTTAAGATATAATGAAAAAAGAGAAAGAGGTTGATATCAATGAATGACAGTTACGAAGCAGAACAACTTGTATTGCGTGTGAAGTCAGGTGATGAAGCCGCATTTGAAGAAATCGTGAAAAAATATGAGCGGCTTGTTTATTATATCGCTTTGCCAAAAATGGAAAATCAAGCTGACGCTGCCGATATTGTACAAGAAACCTTTATCGAAGTCAGAAAATCAATCTCACAGTTAAAGGAACCGAAATATTTTAAATCATGGCTGAATAAGATCGTCATTTCCAAGATTGCAAGATATTATGAGAAACGACGTGATTGCTTATTGGATCATAATGAGGAGAAGCTGTTATATAAGCAAAAGGAAAAGCGTATTTATATGAATCCCAAGCAGGCGTTTAATTACTTATGTAACCAAGAAATCTTAGATCGCTGTATGAAGCAGTTAAAGGATATTTATTATGATGTACTAGTATTACAGTATTATGAAGGATTCAGTATGAGTGAGATCGCCGATCGACTGGAAATTCCGGAAGGAACGGTAAAAAGCCGTATTAGTGTGGCTAAAAAGGAATTAAAAAAGATTATTGAAAAAACCTTAGCAGAGGAACAGATCCTTTTGAATTTCGACAGTGTCGGCTTGGAAGCTTTGTTGGCAATTTATTTTGCGAAGCGATTTATCTTGTCAGGCGATGCGGCGCTTATAACTGTTACAGATACAAGTAAAAAGTTTCAGCTTCCCAAAAAACCGCTTATTCAAGCGTTTTTATCAGCGGTGTTGGTTGTCGGTGCTGTGTCCGCTGTATATCAGTTTATGGATCCTCTTCACACGAATCAAGCGCGTCAGAAAGATAAGCAAGAGGAAAAAAATCTATATGTGCCGGTGTTTCCTCAGTTGAATTATCGCGGAAAGCTGATTACAAATGCAAGAGAGGCATATACTGCTTTGTATCACAGTGTATTTAACGGTATCAGCAAGGATGATGAATACAGAGTGCTGTATCAGGCATTAAATGATTATGGCGGTGAATATGCTGCTATGGCAGCTTATTTAGAAGTGAATTTCAATCAAGGACAGGAATAATAAATTCCTGTTTTTTACTTATATCAATAAAAATTATTTTAATTTGTTGTTTAATGTTTTAAATAGTGATATTATATTGATATAAAAATATTATATAACTTTTTGGTGTTTTTTATTATTTTAACGAACTTTATTGAGACTTATCTGTTCACAGTAGTTGACGGAGTAGAATGTCAAATATAAAATCATAGTTTTTATATATCTTTTTCTTGATGATATGCGAATGAATCGATCAGGTCATATAAAACGAAATGTTTTAAAAATGCACCGTGCTTATTAATTTAGGAGAGAGATTAAAAAAGATACCGAAGCATATGTTTCAGATTAGTAAAACTGAGAAAATCAAAGTGATTTCCTCAGTGTATATGTCTACATCGACAGACAGTTAAGAGAAAGGAAAGATGAAGATGAGAAAGAAAATTGGTTATCTGTTTCTGTTTTTCATGTGTATTACAATCTCATATACCATAGTTGGATATAATACAGAAATGCAGGCAGCTGGAGGATTTAATCTTGCGAAGGGCACCAAGGTTGTCTTAGGTGACGGCGAAGTCGTATGGGATGTAGGACCACAGATAAGTGGAGATTATTTATTGATGACCTCTGTTCCATTCGCAAGTATGACGACTGAGACAAGTTCTTCAAGCTGTACAAGAGGTAATGGATCACCTGGATTTCTTTCTCTTATGCTTACATCATGTCCTTTTGCCAATATAGACAATGCTATTAATGCGATTACATTATCAGCGAATGAAACAAGTATCGTTACACAAGCTCCTCATTTGCCTAAAATTGAAGAAGCTATAACGATACCTCTTAATGACAGGATTTTTAATCGTAGTACCTATTATTGGCTTTCCGGATATTTGACACATAAAAATATGAAGTTTAATGCCCTTAATGTTCATGCCGGAGATAGTTTAGGTAGCGAAATTTATACAATCTATGGAACTTCCACTTCGATTTCATATTCTCAAGGTATTACTTATGGGACTTCTTCTGATGGGCATACAAATCCATGTTATGCAGATGTACGACCATATGCATCAATCAGTAATAAAAATATTGTGTTTGCTGCACCGACAGACTTTCAAGATGGTATTTGGCATCCGTACAGTATTGACACGAGTCAATATCATAATGATAATGAAGATAATCCGGTTATGCTACGTGTTACTTCAAGTTTAACTGCATCCTTAAATAATATTTTGAATTCAAAAGGAGATCAAATTACTGAAACTGTTGAAAATAGTACAGTTACATTGGATGTAAATGCTACAGGAAACGGAACAATTTCAATATTGATTTATGATGCTTCAGGAACCAATATATCTTTTTTCAAATCTACTAGTCAAACGAATGGAAGAATATTATTAGATTTAACAGGAATTCCATGTGGAAATTATCAGGTTGCAGTTATCAATGAGAATTTTACCGGAAGTTATCGTCCAATTGAAAGTTCAGAAATTTCTAACAAAATGAGCTTAGAAATAAAAAAGCCACACAAACTTCAATATGCTAAACAGCCACAAGCAGGTGCAAGTATAGGTAAAGATTATGAATATTCAAAGAATGTTAATGGAAATCAGACGATTGGCAAGATAACAGTAAATCCACAAGGTGTGATGCCATTAACTTATACACTTGAAACAAATGGCGGAGATAATTCTTATTTGAATTTTGAAATTGATGGATTAAATCCAGCCAATGAATCAAGCGCAACAAATCTGAATGTAAAAATTAAGGCTAGCGCTCCTGATTTATCTGGTGGTGGATTGAATGCAGGTGTTTATAAATTCTGTATTTCAACGCAAGATGATAACGGTTATCCAACTATGCCAAGCACGAGTGATCAAACAAAAGTATGTACCTCTTTGACAGTTGAAAAGACGAATCCTACTATTGCATTCAATGATCCAAGCACAACTAAGAAATCAATCGCAGCTGCGGCTGCTTCTTGGAGTGAAACAGCGACAGCGACTCCGAGTGTAGATACTAAGATAACGTACAGTGTAAGCGGTGGGGATATTTCCTTGGTTACGATAGATCCGGATAGCGGAGCTCTTGCCTATAGAGGAGGTGGTGCATATGGCAAGGTAAAGATAAGGGCAACAGTAGATGATGATCCAAGTACCGGAAATGATAATTATCATTCTGCCTTTGTTGAAAAGGAAATTGTAATCTATCGAGAGGTAGACGGAAGTGTAACACCGCATGCCAATTCATCAGATACAACGATACCTACCTT
>QZED01000044.1 GCA_009917405.1 bacterium c-19
AAGGACTACAAAACAGGCAAATATACATTTGACAGTATCGGAAAAGAAGACTTCAAACCGGAACTAAATATCGATAGCGATGGAGATGGCTATCCAGATATTAATATTGATATAGACGGAGATGGAGAACCAGACATCAATAAAGATTTGGATGGCGACGGGATCCCTGAAATAGATATTGACAGTACAGGAGATGGAATCCCTGATGTGAATGTCGACACAGACGGAGATGGCAAACCTGATGAAAACATCAAAGAGATCACAGAATGGAAGCCGGGCAAGAATGTAGAGGGAGACTTACCATACGACACAATGGATTTCAGCGATAATGAAGATCCTGAGAATCCGGATGATCCAAATGATAAAGACGATCCAAACGGTTCAAACAACACAGATGATCCTAATGGAAGTGATCATGACACATCAGTAAAAGGCATGTATAATCCTGTCACAAGTATGGGCGGAGCGAATACAGGAGACAGCACAAACCTGATGTGTTACATGGGAATCAGTCTGTTATCCTTAAGCATTCTTTCTTATCTCATTTATAAATCACAAATACGTACGGAATAAAAACTATTTTTATCCAAAAACGTTAATTTAATAAAATACGATACAGAAATCAACCGATGTATTGCTATGCATTGACTGAAAATGTATCGTATTTTTAAAATCTGCTTTTCCATTTTATAGATACAGCCGGCGATTCAAATGACTTGCACAACGCTGATAACTTGGGTATAATTTGAATATGAATTTAAAGAGTATAAATAAAAACAAGCGATGGATCGTTGCGGTCAGTGGTGGCAGTGATTCCATGGCTTTGCTGCATATGTGTGTTGAGGCTGAAATACCTATCATCGCAGCGCATATGAATTATCAAAAACGAACGACTGCACAGCGTGACAGTGATGGTGTGCAGTCCTTTTGTGCGAAGCATCAGATTCCGTTTGAACTGCGCATTCAGGAAGAACCGTGCCGTTCAAACTTTCAAGCCTTTGCTCGTAAAAAACGCTATGAATTTTTTCATGAACTGATAATCCAATATCAGGCACAGGGAGTATTAGTTGCTCATCAGCTTGACGATCATTTGGAAACCTATTTGATGCAGCAGGAAAAAGGCTTGATTCCGCACACATTCGGTCTGCGCGAACAGGTTGAAATCTTTCACTGTCATGTAGTAAGACCGTTATTAGCGTATACAAAATCTGAATTAGAAGCATACTGTAAGCAGCATCATGTTCCTTACTGGCTGGATGAAAGCAATTTAAGTGATCAATATCGCCGTAATCAGATTCGTCACACTGTAATCGACTCCATGAGCAATTCGGCGAAGCAGGCATTGTGTGAAGAAATTGCCGCAAAAAACACGCTGCATCAACAATATCAACAACAGGCAACAGCTTTTTTAATGACGTGGAAGTATGATTGCACAGCCTTGCGAAAGCAGACAAAAACCTTGCAGGAGTATATATTGCAGGCATGGATTTATGCAACCTGTGCGAAATACATTTCCAAAAAAGAGCTGGAGACAATTTCTGCATTGATCAATCAATCGAACAATCAAAGACGTATGATTGATCAAGATTATGAATTGCACAAGGAATATGATATTTTGTACCTCATAAAGCGAAAGGAAGAAGCTTACGCCTATACCCTGCCACAGCTTGAATACATCTCAACACCGTATTTCAGTCTTACTGATCAAGGAGAAGTTATCGAAGGTGTCACCTTGCAAAAAAGTGATTTTCCAATTACGATTCGTTCCTATCAACCGGGGGATGCCATTACCTTACGCTTCGGTACGAAAAAGCTGAACCGTTGGTTTATCGACCGTAAAATACCTTATATCGAGCGGAAATTATGGCCGGTGATGGTGAACGCACAGGGAAAAGTGATCTTTGCAGTAAAAATTGGGTGTGATATTGAACATTTCTCTAACAATCCGAGCGTATTTGTGTTAAAATAAGCTATAGATTTGTAGGAGGATAGGATTCATGCATCATGCAGTTGAGAAAATACTTGTATCACAAGAAGAAATAACTAAACGCTGTAAAGAACTGGCGAAGGAAATTTGCGATGATTATCGCAAACAAAATCAAACACCGTATTTGGTAGCGTTGTTAAAAGGCAGTGTTCCGTTTCTTGCCGAACTGGTAAAATATATGGATATGGATATTCAGTTTGATTTTATGGACGTTTCCAGTTATCAGGGAACCGAATCCATCGGAGATATTAAAATCAATAAGGATTTAGATGGATCCGTAAAAGGATTATCTATTTTATTGGTTGAAGATATTATCGATACGGGAAGAACCTTGAAAGAGGTCACCAAAATGTTAAAAAATAAAGGTGCGAATGATGTAAAAGTAGTATCATTATTAGATAAGCCGAGCCGCAGAACCGTGGACATTCAGGCAGATTATGTTGGATTTGAAATACCCAATGAATTTGTAATTGGCTTCGGTCTTGATTATGATCAGGACTTTCGTCATTTGCCGTATGTAGCTGTATTAAAACCTAAGTTTTATGAATAGCAGTACGGAAGGAGGATAAAAAGCATTATGAAACATTCAAAATTTAAAAGTGCTTTACCATATGTTATTGTTATTTCCATTTTTCTCGTGATGTTTTCGATGGTAAATTCCAACAGCAATAAATCGATGAACTACAACGAATTTAAGAAAAACGCAGAGAAGATGAAGATAACCGAAGCTGATATGTCAATTACCGGAGTTGTGATTAACGTATCGGGTAAATATGATGATAACGGTTCAATCAGAAGCTTTTCGGTCACAATACCGCAAACAGCAGAAAATCAGATTTGGTTGGACAGTGTATTATTAAAAAATGAAGCTGTAGTTGAAGCGAGTGATCCAAGCCGCAGCGAAATGATGACAAGCGTGATTCTGAACTTGATTCTGCCGATCGTATTATTGGGCGGTATGTTTATCTTCATGTTCTCAAAAATGAACGGCGGCGGAGCGAATAAAGCATTTGAATTCAGTAAATCAAAAGCGCGTATTGAAGGAAATGTCAAAGTGCGCTTTAAGGATGTTGCCGGCTGTGATGAGGAAAAAGAAGAGGTTAAGGAAATCATTGACTATTTGAAAAATCCGAAACGCTTTACCGATATGGGAGCGCGTATTCCTAAGGGAATGTTAATGGTAGGTCCTCCGGGAACCGGTAAGACGTTATTGGCAAAGGCAGTTGCCGGAGAAGCGGATGTGCCGTTTTTCTCCATTTCCGGTTCTGATTTTGTGGAAATGTTTGTCGGTACCGGTGCGAGCCGTGTCCGTGATATGTTTAAGAAGGCGCAGCAGACTGCTCCGTGTATCGTCTTCATTGATGAAATTGATGCAGTCGGAAGACAGCGCGGTGCCGGTATGGGCGGCGGAAATGATGAGCGTGAACAGACCTTAAATCAGCTGCTTGTTGAAATGGACGGTATGAGTGAAAATACCGGTATCGTAATTATTGCGGCGACCAATCGCCCTGATGTATTAGATCCGGCACTGCTTCGTTCCGGTCGTTTCGATCGTCAGATTACTGTAAATTTGCCTGATAAAAAGGGACGTACGGAAATTCTTGAAGTACATGCCCGCAATAAAAAACTTGCGAGCGATGTAAAGCTTGAAAATTTGGCAAAGCGTACGCCGGGATTCTCCGGTGCTGATTTGGAAAACGTATTGAATGAGGGTGCGATCCTTGCGGTACGTGATAATCGTAATTTAGTGACAATGGATGATTTGGATGAAGCGATTGACCGTGTAATGATGGGGCCTGCGAAAAAGTCCAAAAAATATACAGATAAAGAGAAACGTCTAGTTGCCTATCATGAAGCGGGACATGCGGTAATCGGCTTGAAACTTGAAAATTCAGACATGGTACAAAAGGTTACGATTATTCCGCGCGGTGACGCAGGTGGTTATAATCTGATGACTCCGCGAGAAGAAAAATTGATGCCGACAAAGAGTGATTTCCTGGCACAGATTACCGGTTTGCTGGGTGGTCGTGTCGCAGAGGAACTCGTATTCAATGAAATATCAGCGGGAGCCTCCAATGATATTGAGCGTGTGACTAAAATCGCGAAGATGATGGTAAAGAGTTTCGGTATGTCATCACTCGGTCCGGTTCAATACGATGATCCTAACGGCAATGTATTCCTCGGTCGTGATTACGGCAAGGGAAATGATTATTCAGGCGAAATTGCCTTTGAAATTGATAAGGAAATTCGTATGATTATCAATCAGTGTTATGAAAATTGTAAGAAATTGATCAGTGAGAATATGGATTTATTAAAGCTGATCGCAGAAACATTGATTGAGGAAGAAACAATTACAAACGAACAGATTATGAATTTGGTCGATCACGGTACCATCGTACCATTAAGTGAAGAAAAAACTTTAGAAGCAACAGATTCTGCTGAAGGCGATGATACAGTCGATACGGCAGAGACTAAAGCAGACGAAGCAATGCCAGTTGAAAAGCCTAAGCGTACTAGAACTAAAAAAGCCGCAGAAAAACCATCTTTTGAAGAAGCGATGGAAGAAGTTGTTGGAGAGAAACCGGCTCCGAAGAAACGTACCACTCGTAAAAAGGCTGATACAGAAGTTAAAACAGAAAAAATCGTTAAGGCTGAATTAAAGTCTGAGCGTGATGAAAAAACGGATAAAGAGGAACCAAAGGAATAATCAAACATAAATAAAACCGAAAGCTGATCGTAAATGATTCAGTCTTTCGGTTTTTATCTTATAAAGTACTGTTTTAAAGCTGTTATAGGCTTCATAATAATAACTGCGATCGATTCTTTTCCTATAAATTTCACAATTATGATAATCATCACCAAAAGCAGTTTTTAAATTAAGCTTAATTTCTTAAGGACTACGTTCTGTCGCATTAAATAATCATCTTTATCTACCTTAGTCCAATCGATGACCTTACGAATTTTTTTAAATTAAATAGAGCCATATGCGTGCAGCTCGTCCATTTCCTTCGCAAAAGGGGGGGCGATGTTCATCGTAACATATTCTTCAATGATTTCATCAAAGGTTGTATGCATTATTTGAGTGCCGCTTATTATCATCAATGATTTTAAAATTTATCTGTTGAAATTATAACAGAAATAGGTACGGTCCTCAATGACAGCGATAGGATGTCGTCAGTCGTTTTGCGTATTTAATGAATGTGATATACAAGAGAAAAATCCTATGGTATACTATGTCAGTAATGTAAAGTTCAGGAGTGATACGAATGAAAGACAGCTTAATAAAGGCAATGGCTTGTGAAGGACGCGTGCGTATTTTTATATGTGCAACGACAGAGCTTGTCGAAGAAGCAAGACAGCGTTTTGATTTATGGCCTACCTCAGCTGCGGCATTAGGCAGAACCTTAAGTGTTGGCAGTATGATGGGAAGTATGTTGAAAAGCGATAAGGAACAGCTGACAATCATTATCAACGGCGGCGGGGCAATCGGTACTATTATGGTAGATGCCTACAGTGACGGACATGTGCGTGGTTTTGTCAGTGATCCGCATATTATGTTGACATATAATGATACCGGCAAGCTGGCAGTCGGACTTGCGGTCGGTACCAACGGTACGCTTGAGGTAATCAAGGATCTGCATATGAAGGAAAACTGGAAGGGAACCGTCGCTTTACAGAGCGGTGAAATCGGTGAAGATTTTGCATATTATTTCACTGTCAGTGAACAAACGCCGTCAGCTGTCTCCCTCGGAGTTCTTGTGGATGAAGCACATCCGATTATTGCATCAGGCGGTTTGATCATTCAAATGATGCCGGACGCTACCGAGGAAGATATTGTGAAAACTGAACAGCTGATCACTGCGCTGAAACCGATGTCTGAATTAATCAGAACGAATGAATCACTGAGCGATATTGTGTTGTCCTTATATGATGATGTGAAAATTCTTTCTGAACAGCCGATTTCCTTTCATTGTCACTGTGATAAAACAATAATGAAACGTGTGCTTACGACAATCTCGAAGGAAGAGCGAACCGCAATGATCGAAGAGGATCACGGCTGTGAAATTACTTGTAATTTTTGTAATGAACGCTATCAGTTCAGCGAACAAGAATTAAGAGACTTGGAGGCATTCCTTGATGCACATGCCAAGTAAATGGAGTATCGGCAATGTTGAAATCGCAAATCGCATCGTTGTCGCACCGATGGCGGGAGTATCCAATCCTGCCTTTCGAACCATCTGTAAAGAATTTCGCCCGGGTTTGATTTATACCGAAATGGTCAGTGATAAGGCTTTGTTTTATCATAATAAAAAAACCTTGGATATGACGACAGTTGAACCCGACGAGCATCCGCTTGCGATGCAGATTTTCGGGCATGATATCGATACGATGGTTTATGCGGCAAAATTTTTAGATGAAAGCTGTGATTGTGATATTATTGATGTGAATATGGGATGTCCTGTTAATAAGGTCATTAAGGCTCATGCCGGAAGCTCACTGATGTTAGAGGAAGCACATGCCGTTGAATTGATGCAGGCAATCGTTAAGACTGTACATAAGCCTGTAACGGTAAAAATGCGTATCGGCTTTGATTCGCATCATAAGAATTGTATTGCGTTAGCGAAGCAGCTGGAACAAGTCGGTGTAGCTGCGATTGCTCTTCATGCCCGCACGCGAGCGCAGATGTATGAAGGAAATGCAGACTGGTCTTATATTAAAGAAATGAAGGAAGCACTGGGAATACCGGTAATCGGCAACGGCGATGTGAAAACTGCTGAGGATGCAAAACGCATGCTTGAGGAAACCGGTTGCGATGCGGTGATGTTAGGACGCGGTGTACTGGGCGATCCATGGCTGATCTCTCAATGTGTGGATTATTTGGAATCAGGCAGTTATGCAAGTCAGCCGCCGTTAGCGGAGCGCTTTGCGATTGCGCGCAAGCATGCACAGCGCTTATGCGCATTAAAGGGAGAAGCAGTCGGTATGAGAGAAATGCGCTCTCATGCGGCATGGTATGTAAAGGGTCTGCATAATTCCCACGCCTTAAAGCTGTCACTTACTGCTTTAACTGCTTATGAACAGCTGGATCAATGTCTTTCAGACTATGAGCAAAGCGAAGCATCAGCTGTTCGCAAATAAGTTGAACTATGATCTATGAGAAATATTAGCATTTTACCGTTTTTTTTAAAACAATGAATGACTATCCTTGTATAATTCAAGCGGTAATTTTAAAATATTTTGAAATGAAATAAGAAATATCAGTTTATAGTAATGCTATCTATAAGTGTATACATTTGAGAAATTGATTGATATGTACATAGTGGATGAAAAAGGCAATCGCATTGTATTGGATAAGATGGCTAATATGACTGTATCCATTCAGCTTGATGCGAATAAGTTCGGCAAGAAACTGTAAGTTGTATATATTGCATATGTCGATAAGTTGACCATTATTTCGAGTACCGTTATAAATCATATCTTACAGTTTAAGACAACGCATAATCCCAAATATGCGATAGTATCAAAAGCTGATGCAGTCAATGAGGAAACAATCAAGCAGAAT
The DNA here is from genome assembly GCA_009917405.1 of bacterium c-19. Classification (GTDB taxonomy): domain Bacteria; phylum Bacillota_I; class Bacilli_A; order Erysipelotrichales; family Erysipelotrichaceae; genus C-19. The sequence continues at coordinate 7,551 of QZED01000044.1, forward strand.
ACATCAAAAGCACTGACACAGATGCAGCTTTTGAAAGCGGAGCGGTTGTATTTACGACAAATCTTGTGTTGGTAACAGTAGGTCTTTTAGTAACTCGTAAGAAAAAAGAAAATTAATAAATTTGGTATAAATGTCTTAGTTGTTTATACCTTTTTTCATGTATCATAAGGAATCAGGCGTCTTTGGAATGAAAAAAGTTGTACTTTTATAAATAAAGAATGATTTTTATTAAAAATTGCGTTATAATGGTAAGAGAATATTTATATCAATGGGAGGATTATTATGTATAATGATGAAGAATTGCTGGAAGTAGAAGATTTTGATCAAGACATCTCACTGCGGAAGGAATTAATCGAAGAGGCAAAACAAATTGAGATGAATGATGATTGGAATGAAATTAATCAAAAGGTTTCTCAAATCAAACGAAAATGGAAAAGAATTCCTTATCGTGATTCGGCTGCCGAAGATGAGCTGTCAAGAGAACTTGATGAAATTTTAGATAAGCTGTACAGTAAACGAAATGAAGGCTTTAAAGAAAATAAGGAATTGAAGCAGAAGGTGATTGAACAGGCAAAGCAAGCTGCTGCTTCTAAGAATCTTAATGAGGGCGGCAAGAAGATGGATGAATTGATGGAAGAATGGAAAACCATTGGTTCAGCTGGAAGGGACGCTGATGAGGCGTTGTGGCAGGAATTTAAAGCACAGCGACAGTCGTTCTTTGATCGCAGACATGAGTATTGGGATCAAATGCGTACACAATTCGCAAATGCGAAAATTAAAAAAGAAGCTTTGATTGAACAAGCGAAGACTTATCAGGATTCTGAGGAATGGCAGAAAACCGGAGAAGCACTGCGTGAGTTGATGAAGCAGTGGAAGGAAGCCGGAAGTGCTGGTCGTGAACATGAGGACCGCCTATGGAATGAATTCAATGAAGCACGTCAAGCGTTCTATGGTCGCCGTAATCAGTTTTATGATGAGCTGCACGAAGAACAAAAACAGAAATATGAAGCAAAGAAAAAGTTGGTTACACAGGCAGCTGATATTTTGGAGCAGCAGTTATTCCAAAAAGAACATACTGAAAGCATGAAGCAGCTACAAGCTGAATGGAAACAAATCGGCTCCTGCGGTAAGGCTAAGGACGATGAAATCTGGAATGAATTCCGTGGTTTAATGGATCAATATTTTGACGGTTTGAAGGCGATGAGAGAAACAAAGCATGCACAGTGGCGCGATCGTTTGAGTGAGATCCGTAATCGCAAGCAAGATATGATTCAAGATCAGAAACGTCAAATCAAGCGCATGCAGGATGATATCATCGGATTACTCGGTGAGCGTGCTATACAAGATATGGAAGATCGCATTGAAGATAAAAAGGAATTTATCGCTGAACTTGAGGCTGAAGTTGCTGAACTTGAACAGCGTTTAAATGATGATTTAAAAGAAAAAGAATAATTCAAATAAGTTATTTAAGGACGTTCCCTCGGAGCGTTCTTTTTTATAACGTGTATATCAAAGTTGTGTTAAATAAAAAGGTTTGACATTCAAAGTATATTTTAGTATAATACGCATGCATGAAAGGTGAGTGTAAAATGAAACTTTTGAAAAGCAAGAAATTTTGGTACAGTGTTGTCGGCGTGTTTGTGACGCTTGCGCTGGCAGTGGTTATATTTGCGGGTAATTACTTAGTTACATATGCCTTATATGTAGATGAAAACGGTCATATCGGATCGATGGGATCAGATGAATATACGGGAATTCAAGATACAGAAGCACAAAAAGCTTATGATGAATGGGTGAAGGATAAGCATGTTTCTACATGGAATTTAACTAGTGAGGACGGGTTAGAATTATCTGCCCAGTATTATCCGAATGCGAAGGAATCGCATCGCTATGTATTGGCGCTGCACGGCTATACGGTAGACCATCGCGATATTATGCCGGCGGCGTATCGGTTTGCGGAGAAGGGTTATCATATCTTAGCTCCTGATCAGCGAGGACGCGGTGCAAGCGAGGGCAATTATCTCGGGATGGGATGGTTGGAGAAAGAAGATGTAAAGCTTTGGATCGATAAGCTGCTTCAGCACGATTCGCAGGCACAAATTATCTTATACGGAGAATCGATGGGAGCAGCAACCTTGATGATGACAGTCGGTGATGAGATTCCGCAAAACGTTAAGGCTTTAGTTGAAGACTGCGGTTATACGAGTGCCTATGAAATGTTCGCAGATCAGTTGAAAGAGCGTTTCGGCTTACCGTCATTTCCGTTTTTACCAACTGCCAATATCATCGCTTCAATGCGTGCCGGCTATTCCTTTTCCAACGCTGATGCAAAATCGCAGTTGGAAACAGCAACGCTGCCGATTCTGTTTATCCATGGCAGTGCGGATGATTATGTCCCAACCTATATGGGTGTAGAACTCTATGAATCCTATCAGGGTGAAAAGGAACTGTTGTTAATCGATAATGCGGGACATGGTGCAAGCAGTGATATTGATCCTGATACGTATTATCAGCATGTCTTTGCATTCATTGATAAATATATAACGAAATAAAGGCAGAAATGCCTTTTTCATTCCTGTGTATTTACCAAAGTTATCCTATAGTGTGCCAATTTTATCACAGTAAATGAATTGTCAGATGAATGCTTTATAATAATTGAGGTATATTATATGATTTTAAATGAAAAATGCGTGAGTCTTCTATAAGATATTATTTGTTGCATTAATTAATTTTATAAGCTATAATTTTGTAAAAGGAGGTTTTATATGAAACTCGAAGTTAAAAATATACACAAGAGTTTTCAGGGAAAGGAAGTACTGCACGGTATTTCATTCTCTGTGTCGAGTGGCAAGGCGCTCGGTCTTTTAGGCAGAAACGGCGCTGGAAAATCAACCACAATTCGTATATTAATGGATGTCTTTAAAGCAAACAGCGGTGAAATATTAATAAACGGAAAGCCGTTTTATGCGAATCAGCATAATATCGGATATTTACCTGAGGAACGTGGCCTTTATCCGAAAAAGAAAGTTTCCGAGCAGTTGATTTATTTGGCACAGCTGCGAGGTCTCAGCTATTCACAGGCAAAGGAAAGCCTGCGTTACTGGCTGAAGCGTCTTGGTGTTTCCGAGTATGAAAATCGTTTATTGGAGACACTAAGCAAAGGTAACCAACAAAAAGTGCAGTTGGCGCAAACATTAATGTGCAACCCTGATATTGTGATTTTGGATGAACCGTTTTCCGGTTTAGACCCAGTCAATTCTTCTATTTTACAGGAAGTGGTACAGGAGTGCATCAAGGAAGGAAAGCTCGTCATTTTTTCTTCTCATCAAATGAGCTATGTTGAGGAATTCTGCGAGGATATTGTTATTTTGCATCACGGCGATGTCGTATTACAAGGTAATCTGAAGCAAATTAAAAAGGAGTACGGAGAAAATCGGATCGTTTTGGCGTGCGGTAATTTAACGCCGTCACAATTTGAACAAAAGCTGCTCGATGATTACAGCGATCTGTTAAAAATTTATAAGAAGCTCAACGATAAGTTTATCGTTGAGTTAAGCGGACAAACGCAAAAAAATGAAATGCTGTCACGGATGATTCATGACGGAATCGAATTAGATCAATTCCGTATTTATGAAGCTTCTTTAACGGATATTTTTGTTAGTAAGGCAGGTGATGAAGAATGAGATCGTTTTTCACTGTTTTAAGGTTTGAATTTAATACAATGGTTAAAAAGCGTTCCTTTCTTGTTTCTACACTGATTATTGTTTTAGGCTCCTTTTTACTGATGTCATTGCCGGGATTGTTTCAAAGCAGTGAATCTTCTGATTCACAGGTTAATGTAGAAGCCGATAAGCTGATGTTGATTTCAGATAAACAAAAAGTCTTAAATGATAAACAGCTTTTAAAGGAACAGTTTCCCGATTATAAAATCAAGTTTGAAAGTGAAGATCAGGCAATACGCAATGCGATTGAATTAGGTAAGGCAGATGCAGGCTTTATTATTCATAATGCGCAGAGCTTTACGTATTGTGTGAAGAATTCTTCTTTAACCGATATGACAAGTACACACTTCAGTGACGTATTAAAAAAGAATTATGAGCAGACTGAATTAAAACGCTTAAACTACAATGTGGAGCAAATTGAAGCGATCTATCATGCTGAGATAATGTCTGATACAGAGATACTCGGGATCGACGGAGCCGGAAACTATTTTTATACGTATATACTCGTATTCCTGTTGTATATGATGATCATTGTTTACGGCAATCAAATTGCGGTCGGTGTTGCGAGTGAAAAGAGCAATCGCGCGATTGAAATTTTGACGACAAGCTGTTCACCAAATGCGCTGATTTTTGGTAAGGTCATTGCGGGAGCACTTGCCGGAGTGCTGCAAACAGCAATTATTGTCGGATCGGTATTGGTTGCTTATCAGATGAACGCCGGTGCACTGAATCATATGTTGGACCCTTATTTGCAGATTCCATCCGGTGTATTAGCAACATTTGCGCTGTTCGGAGTATTGGGTTATTTACTGTTCAGCTTTATCTTAGGCGCAGTCGGAGCGATGTGTTCCAAGGTCGAGGAGGTAAACGGTGCTACTTTACCGATTCAAATGATCATCATTGTGGTATTTATCTTAAGCGTGATTGTGCTGCAAGATCCAAGCGGAACACTGGCTAAGGTAATGATGTATTTACCGTTAAGCTCTTGGATGTGCATGTTTGTGAATGTCGCTGTCAGCAGTGTTTCAACACTTGAAATTGCGATTTCACTGACTCTGTTGGCAATATCAACTGTATTGATGGGCTTTGTCGGTGCCAAGCTTTATCGCCGCGGAACGCTATCTTATGGCAATACATTAAAGTTTTCGCAAATGTTAAAAGCATTAAAGCATAATGATTAAATAAAAAATCAGCACGGGCTGATTTTTTTTTGTAGGAATATTCGATAGAAATCATTCAGTTAATTAATGTGCAAGCGCTGAGGACGAGATCTAATTTTAATCTAAAATTATTATGTGGCTTTAAAAGGCAGAGGATCGGTAAAAATGAATAATCGCTGCCTTTTTATATGTCAGACAATATATAAAGCGCTGATTAATGCCTATGATAAATTGGGTTGAACTCGCCCTTTTTAAATAAGCAATATCTTTTGACATTCAGTAAGAAATAGAGGATTTATATAGCTTTTATTTTGTGATTCAAAGCATTTGGGAAATGAATCACTGAATAATGAAAAAAAGTCAGGAATTCATACCACAAGTAAAAAAAAGCGAGTATAATATAAGTGATGAAAGGGCTGAGCTTATGAGTGCGTATATTGAATTTGAAAATGTGAAGAAAATCTATTCGATGGGTGAAATAAAGATAGCGGCACTTGCTGGTGTCAGCTTTACGATTGATAAAGGTGAATTTGTCGTGATTGCCGGTGCGAGCGGTGCCGGAAAAAGTACGATCTTAAATATATTAGGCGGTATGGATACATGCAGCGAAGGCAATATCTATGTGGACGGTACAAGGATCAGTGATTTCAATGCGAAAGAATTAACTGCGTATCGCCGTTATGAGATAGGCTTTGTGTTTCAGTTTTATAATTTGGTTCAAAATCTTACGGTAAAGGAAAATGTGGAACTGGCAACCCAGATCTGCAAGAATCCGTTGGATATCGATGAAACGATAGAAGCAGTCGGATTGAAGGAACGTGCAAGTAATTTTCCGGCACAGCTGTCAGGTGGAGAACAGCAGCGTGTTGCGATTGCGCGTGCATTGGCGAAAAATCCCAAGCTGTTATTATGTGATGAGCCGACCGGTGCTTTGGACTATGCGACAGGCAAACAAATATTGAAGCTGCTTCAGGACACTTGTAAAGATCACGGAGTCAGTGTTGTTGTGATTACACATAATCTCGCATTGACAGGGATGGGCGATAAAGTGATCAAGGTTCGCAACGGCTTGATCGAAAGCATTGAAATCAATGAACATCCATTGCCTGTGGAAAGGATCGAATACTGATGGGAAGTGCATTATGGAAGGACACCTTACGTGAAATTAAAAAAACACCGGGGCGCTTTTTCTCGATTATGATGATCGTTGCCATCGGTGTTGCTTTTTTTGCGGGTGTAAAGGCATCGATTCCCGATATGAAGCACACTGCCGATCAATACTTTGATGATTATCATCTGATGGATCTGCGGGTTGTATCGACATTTGGCTTAACGAAGGATGATGTATCGGAAATTCAAAAAATCGATGGTATAGAAGGTATTTTTGCGACACATACGATTGATGTATTGACACTTGTGAACAGCGAGCAGTATGTAGTAAAGATTCATGCACTGCCGCAAAATACCGATGAACAGAATATGAATTATTTAAATCGAGTTGAGCTTGTCGAAGGACGGCTGCCACAGAAAAGTGGTGAATGCGTCATTCAGGAAACATCGATGTTTGAACTGCCGATTCAAGTCGGTGATCAGCTTGATTTGGAAAGCGGCAAAAAGGAAGCTTTATCTGAAAGTTTGAAAACAAATGCTTATACAGTGGTCGGTAAAGTTAAAACACCGTATTATTTATCTGGTGAAATCGGAAGCAGTGATATTGGTAACGGCAAAATTGACTTTTTTATGATGATTCCGCAAAATGAATTTAAAGCTGAAATCTATACGGAAATCAATCTTACCGTAAGTGGGGCACGTGATTTTAACAGCTATGATGATGCTTATTTTGAACATGTGGATCGTGTGAAACGAGCGATTGAAAACATTGCACAGGATCGCAGTGAAGTTCGTTTTGAAGAAATCAAAAGCGAAGCACAGAAACAACTGGATCAGCGTAAGCAGGAATATGATAACGGCAAACAGACGTTTGAAAAAGAAATGAAGACGCAAGAGAACAAGCTGGATATGGCAAAGACCGAAATGATATTAGGACGTGCCTCGTTATCGGCGAATAAGGATCGCTATGCAGATCAATTTGCGTCCTATCGAATACAAATTGAAGAAGGTAAGCAGCAGCTTGAGGCGTTAAAGGCAACTTATGAGCGCAGTGAAAAGACGTATGAAGAGACAAAACCTCAGCTGATGGAACAACTTGATCAGCTTGAAACGCAGATTGCGGACATTACGAAACAGATTGCGGAAAATGAAGAAGCGATTAAGGAATGTGAGCAACAGCTGAAAAATCCTGAGCTGACTGAATTAGAACGTCGCTTGTTAGAGGAAAAGCTGTCTTCGCTGCGTCAATCTAAACAAATTGCCGAAACAGCATTGCCTTATTTAGAGCCGGCGAAACAGGCACTAGAATATCAGCTGAAGCAAGGAGAAGCCGGTTTGAAGCAGACAGCGAAGATGATTGAAACGCAAGAACAGCAGCTGACGATCAAGGAACAGGAGCTGAAGGACGGAGAAGCAAAAGCACAAGAGGAATTTACGCTCGGTGAGGCAAAACTGAAAAATGCTGAAACGGCATATAATGAAGGAAAAGTTGCTTTGGAGAAGGCAAGGATCAGCGGTCAAGCTGATTTGGATAAAGGTAAGGAACAGCTGGAAAAAGCTCAAAAGGATCTTGAAGAAATGGCAGAACCGCAGTGGTATGTACTGGATCGCCATGCTCATTATTCTTATATGGATTACGGCTCCGTAGCTGATCGGATGGAAGGCATTGCGAAAGTCTTTCCGTTATTTTTCTTTCTTGTAGCGGCGCTTGTTTGCTTAACGACAATGACGCGAATGGTGGATGAACAACGCGGTAATATCGGTACTATGAAAGCATTGGGATACGGCAAAAATGCCATTGCGAGCAAGTTTATTCTCTATGCGCTGATTGCGAGTGTTTTCGGCAGTCTGCTTGGATGTTGCTTAGGGATGACGATCTTTCCGACAGTGATTTTCAACGCATGGAATTTAATGTATACACTGCCTTCCATTTCCTTTATCTCACAGAGCGGACTGGCAATCAGTGCAAGCTTGATTGTGACTATGATTACCGTTTCGGCGACGGTTGCGGCAGTTTATAAAGAATTAACGGAAACACCTGCGCTCCTAATGCGCCCGAAGGCACCGAAGGCCGGTAAAAAAATCATTATGGAACGCATTACGTTTTTGTGGAAACGCATGTCCTTTATTCAAAAAGTTACGGCTCGCAATTTATTTCGTTATAAAAAACGCTTTCTTATGACCGTAATTGGCATAAGCGGCTGTACTGCCTTGTTGGTTGCCGGCTTTGGTATACAGGATTCAATTTCCAGTATTGTGGATAAACAGTACGGTGAAATTTTAAAATATGACGTGTCATTGCAGCTGCAAGAGAATGTAAAGGATTCAGAACAAAAGGAGTTGTTAAAACAGCTGCAAACGGACTCACGCATCAGTGCTGTGACGGGAATTACGAGCGAAAGTGCTATTGTTTATGCAAATGATGAAGAACAGACCGTAACGATTGTTACTGCCGATGATACAGAGGCATTACCGCAGTTTATATCGCTTCATTCGCGAGGCAGCAGTGAGGAATTGCCGTTAGGCAGTGACGGAGTGTTGATTTCCGAAAAACTCTCAATGAACTGTAAGGTGAAAAGCGGAGATATGCTGGAAATTGATGCGGGGGATGGTATCAAGCGTAAGGTAACAATCAGCGGAATTGTTGAAAACTATGTCGGGCATTATCTATATATGTCACCGAGTCTGTATAAGGAAGTATTTCATATCCGCCCTTATGATAATACCTTTGTGATTAAGCTGAATCAGCTCGGAAGTAATGAGGAACAAGCGTTAGGCAATGATTTAATGAAACAGGAAAGCGTTTTATCAGTTTCTTTTTACAGCGGCATTGCGTCAAGCTTTTCCGATACGATTGCTTCTTTGAGTTTTGTTGTCGTTGTCCTGGTGATCGCTGCGGGACTTTTGGCATTCATTGTCTTATACAATTTGACCAATGTAAATATATCCGAGCGTTTGCGTGAGATTGCCACAATCAAAGTATTGGGATTTTATGATCTTGAGGTTGCGCAATATGTATATCGTGAAAATATCTTATTGACGATGATCGGTTCACTTTGCGGGTTGGGTTTGGGAATCGGACTTCATCGCTTGATTATGAATCTGGCGGAAATGGAAAATGTGATGTTCGGTCGAACGATTGAACCGCTCAGCTTTTTAATTTCGTTTTGCATAACAATGTTGTTCGGTATGATCGTAAATATTGTGATGTATCGAAAGCTGAAAAAAATTCCGATGGTGGAATCACTGAAATCGGTCGAATAGCTTATTTTAACGAAAGCGAGTTTGTATTAAGTTACAAACCTGCTTTTTTTTTGATTGAAAGGAAATAAATGCTTTTTTTTCTCGAACCATTAAAGCAAAGCGTTGGTAGAAAATCCTTTATATAAAGGTTATTTACTGCTTTTATTATATTCA
>QZED01000045.1 GCA_009917405.1 bacterium c-19
AGAGCTCACCTTCATCTTGACCCTATGATAATTTATAGCCTACTTTTATCCCTACAATAATTTAGATATCCTTTTTTTTATGCTCTTTTAAAGATTTTCATTTGATTCTTACAAAGATTGATTGAGTTTATCAAATCATCTGTATTTATCGATTTTCTTAATTTAAGAAATGCATTTCTTTTTTTATGACATAGGAAACGATCCAAATGAATAATATAGAAAGAATAAGAATGGAGGAATTTCATGGATAGTATGATTACGATACATGGGGAACGGCTTCGTATTCACTACACGCTGGAAGGAAAAGGGACACCTTTGATACTGCTTCACGGATGGGGACAAAACCTGGAGATGATGAAATTCATCGCCGATTATTTTCAGCGGCGCTTTCAAGTGCTGAATTTGGATTTACCCGGATTCGGTGAAAGTGAAGAACCGTATCATGCATGGAGTTTAGATGATTACGTTTTATTTATTCATGAAATCTGTGTAAAAGAAAATCTACAAAATCCGATACTGGTCGCACATTCTTTCGGTGCCAGAATTGCTCTGCTGTATGCGCATAAATATCAAGCAGATAAATTGATTTTGACTGGTGCCGCCGGAATTAAAAAACCGAAAACATTCAGTTATTATGCAAAAGTCTATAGCTACAAGCTGTTAAAGAAGCTGAGAATGGCACCTCATATGGGAAGTGAGGATTATAAAGCGGCAAGTGATGTGATGAAGGGTGTTCTGATTCAAAGCGTTGAACGTGATTTATCACCGTTACTGCCTAAAATAGCGAATGAAACATTGTTGGTATGGGGTGAAAAGGATCAGGCAACACCGCTGTGGATGGGGGAAACAATGGAAAAAGCCATGCCTAATGCGACGTTAATTGTATTAGAAGATGAGGATCATTTTGCATATTTTCATCAGCCGAAGCGCTTTCTTGCGATCTTGGAGTATTTTATATGAGTGTAGTATTATTCTATAGCTTTTATGCGGCATTTCTCTTTGTGCCACTAAAAGAGTCCATTCATATGCTTCAACAAAATCGCTATCAAAGAGAACGCTATCGTACTTGGCTGAAGGAAGCATTCTCTTCAAAGCAACGTGCAATTCAACTTCGTTTTTTATCACTGTTACCGCTGTGGCTGATGGTATTTGCCTTACACTTAACCGTATATCCGTATTTATGGTATTTATGTATCGCAGTGTATGCTTATTTGTATATAAAGGCGGATCAGAAAAAAGAATATATAAAAAAAATCGTTTTTACTCATCGAGCAAAGCGCTTATTTTTCATTCATACACTATGCAGCGTATCATTACTTTATCTAATGTCTGTTTGTTTCAATCCGCTGCTGTATATTCTTTGTATGCCGTTTTTGTACTTTATACCATGGGTGCTGTTATGCTTCACGGCGCAGCTTTGTGAACCATTGGAACAATGGATCAAAAACAGTTATGTACAAGATGCGAAAAAAATACTGGCGAAACGCGATGACTTGATTAAGATCGGAATTACCGGAAGTTATGGTAAAACAAGTGTGAAGCATATTTTGCATACGGTGCTTTCAGAGGAATATTATGCATATATGACACCGCATTCCTATAATAATCTGATGGGTTTAACAATTTCAATTCGTACGCAGTTGAATGCCTTGCATCAGGTGTTGATAGCGGAAATGGGTGCAGACCATGTTGGTGAGATTGATGAGCTGGCTTGTTTTATTCAGCCTTCTGTTGCGGTTATCACAGCTGTAGGACCTCAGCATTTATCAACTTTTCATACGCAGGAAAACATCCTGAATGAAAAAATGCGTTTGGTGGAGCGCTTGCCGTTTCATGGAACCGCAGTGCTGAATTATGATAATGAATTGATTCGCTCTTATCCGCTTTCGCACTTTGTGAATCGCATTACCTATGGCATACACTATGAGGATGCGGATGTCAGAGCAACACAGATTCACTATAGCACAAAAGGCACACACTTTACAATTCTTTATCCTGGTGGAGCTTTCGCGGTAGAAACAGTACTGCTCGGGGAACATAATGTATTAAATATCTTAGCAGCAGCGGCTACCGCATTGTCAATGAAAATCGCTCCTGAACAAATCATTGCGGCAGTAAAGCGGCTTCGTTATGTGGAGCATCGCTTAGAGGTACGAAAGATGGGGAATTATACCTTGTTGGATGATGCTTATAACTCCAATCCGCAAGGTGCCGGTTATGCGCTTGATGTATTGGCTGCGATGCCGAACAAGCGGTTTTTACTGACTCCGGGATTTTTGGATCTGGGCGAACAAACCAAGATGGCACATATTGCTTATGCCAAAAAAATGTGTCGCTGTGCAGATGAAATTCTGTTAATTGGCAAGAAACAAACTCATGATATTTATGATACATTGATTGAACAAGCATACCCGCTTGAACACATACATGCTTGTGAGTCAACCAAGGAAGCGTTTGCCTTATTGCAGCGACTGGCTTTACCAGGTGATTGTGCTTTGATTGAAAACGACCTGCCGGATGCCTTTAATCATTAACCAAATCGTGATGAACGCATAGACTATGTGTGAAGGCGGTGGAGGAATGAAGTTACAGCTAGGGGTATTATTCGGCGGTGCTTCCGTTGAACATGAAATCAGTATTATATCGGCTATTCAGGCAATGAATCATTTGGATCAAGATCGCTATCATGTCATACCAATTTATATCGCAAAGGATCATCAGCTTTATCATAGCTCGATGTTAACAGATGTGAATAATTTTCGTGATTTAGATCAGCTATGCGCTAAGCTGACACCGGTTGCGTTTTATCGAAAAGGCAATCAATGTGTATTGAAAAGCAGTTCGTTATTTCATAAGGATATTGTTATTGATCTCGTCTTGCCGATAATGCATGGAACTTTTGGGGAAGACGGTACTTTACAAGGTTACCTGCGCATGTTGAAGATACCGTTTTGTGCCTGTGAATTAAGTGCTGCGGTATTAGGGCAGGATAAGGAGCTGATGAAACAGATACTGGAAGCTCATCAGCTACCGATCGTACCGTGGTTTGCCGTAGAGAAAAACAAATTGGATGAAGCATCGCTTATAAAGCAGTGCGATGAAATCGGTTGGCCACTGATTATCAAACCAGCATCACTCGGCTCCAGTGTCGGCATTCATGTCGCAGCGACTGTTGATCAATTAAACGAAGGATTGGCAGATGCATTTCAATACGATTCACATGTTGTGATTGAACATGCAGTAACCCAAATGCGTGAATTTAACTGTGCGTTAATCGGCGATGAAGAAGAAGTGACACTTAGCTGTATTGAGGAAGTGTTAAAAGGTGATGAAATCTTATCCTATAAGGATAAATATGAAGGAAACGGTAAAAGCAAGGGTATTGTATCGACTGGCCGTAAGATTCCAGCAGATTTATCAATAGAACAACAGGAGATCATCGAAATATTGGCTCGCAAGGCTTTTCATGCACTGCGCGGTTTCGGCATTGCGCGTATAGACTTTCTGATGGATTCTGATACTCAAGATATCTATATCAATGAAATTAATACGATTCCCGGTTCTTTATCCTTCTATTTATTTGAACCGAAAGGAATTGCTTTTGCACAATTGTTGGATCAGTTGATTCAGCTTACCTTGAAAAGACAACGAAAACAAGCACAGATGATTTGCTCTTATGCAACAAACGTATTGTCTGCGTATTCCGGAGGCTCTAAAATGATAAAGTAATATTACCTAGGAAATAATCCTATTATGCAAGATTAAATCTTGTTCATATTTATCAATGAACAGTGTTCGTAAGATCAAGTCTTGCGAACTTTTTTGTTTTTGTTCAATTAGAATTCATTTATTTCTATAAAAAGATCGCTTTTTCTATCAATTTAACTGAAAAAATAGTAAAATAAAAGCAGAAAGGAGGATGCGACATGGAAATGACGGAAATGATTCAAACCGAAGATTTAAAAAGACTGATTGAAACAAAACAAATCGCTCAATTACGAGAATTATTTGACAAGCATAATGTTGTAGATATGAGTGAATTGGTTGGCGAGTTAGAACCGCAGGAAGCATTATTCATATTTAAAACATTAAAAAAAGATCAGACTTCTCAAATCTTTGCCTATTTACCTCATGATAAACAAGAGACTTTGATACAGTTATTTACCGGTCCGCAGATTCAAGAGATGCTGGATGCACTTTACGATGATGATATTATTGAATTCATTGAGGATCTGCCTGCAAATATTGTGAAGCATGTCTTGCAGAGTGTCAGTGCCAAACAGCGCATGGACTTGAATCGATTGTTAAGCTATGAGGAAAACAGTGCCGGGTCGATTATGTCGACTAATTTTGTGGTGCTGAAGGAGAAGGATACGGTCGCAGATGCGCTCATGAAAATACGTGAACAGGGAAAAGAGGCCGAGACGATCAATTACTGCTATATTACGGATGCCAAAAAGGTTCTGCGCGGTGTAATAACGATGCGTGATATTGTACTGTCTTCCTTAAATGAAACTGTATGTGATTTAATGGACAGTGATCTAGTCATGGTAAAAACCAATGATGATCAAGAAGATGTCGCTAAGCTGTTTGAAAAATATGACTTGACTGTGATTCCGGTAGTAAATGATGATTCATGTTTGGTTGGTATTGTTACTGTTGATGATATCATTGATGTTATTCATGAGGAAGCGACCGAGGATATTCATAAGATGAATGCGATTGCGCCGATCGATAAAACCTATTTGGAAACAGGCATCTGGGAAATGGCAAAGGCACGCATTGTATGGCTGTTGATTTTAATGATTTCAGCAACTTTTACAGGCTATATTATGTCAGGCTACGAGGAAGTTTTAGCTGCGAATGTAACGCTATCCATCTTTATTCCGATGCTGATGGATGCGGCGGGAAACGCGGGCAATCAGGCGAGTACGATGGTGATCAGAGCGTTGGCAACCGGGGAATTACATGCGAAGGATATGCTTAAAATATGGTGGAAGGAGATACGGATTGCGGCGATATGTGGTACGATTATGGGAATCGTGAATTTCCTGCGCATTCTGTTGTTTATGGGGGAAACTGATTTTGCCGTTTCATTAGTAGTCAGTGCGACTGTATTTATCACGGTTGCGCTTGCCAAAATGGTCGGCTGTACCTTACCGGTAATTGCACAGCGTTTGCATTTTGATCCGGCAGTTATGGCAGGTCCTTTAATTACAACATTGGTAGATGCGATGAGTTTAATGGTATATTTTCAATTAACTGTCCATTTTGTATTATAGTTAGACAAAAAACAGAGGTCAATCAGCCTCTGTTTTCATTCTTTAAATTAATTGTAATTTCTTTACCCATCTGCCGTAAATACCGCAAGGCAATAATGTATTGGTGCGCGTAATCGGTAAATTCATTTCACCGGCTTCAATGATTCCGTTTGGATATTTATTTAACAGATAATGATCTAAAATATTATACAGTACGGTAGATGAAAATCCGGTTGTATAAGAATTCACCAAGAAGAACAGCGGATGATCATCGAGGATATCCAAACAGGCTTCGATAAGTCCGATTAACTGTTCTTCCAGCTTCCACATTTCACCGTTCGGTCCTCTGCCGTAGCTGGGCGGATCCATAATAATTGCGTGGTAGGTTCTGCCGCGGCGCTTTTCCCTGGCGACAAACTTTAACACGTCATCAACGATAAAGCGAATTTTGCGGTCTCCTAAATTTGACAGCCGCATGTTTTCCTTTGCCCATGCGACCATTCCTTTGCTGGCATCGACATGAACGACTTCCTCTGCACCGGCTTTTGCACATGCCATTGTAGCACCGCCACTGTAGGCAAATAAGTTTAACACGCGAATTTCTCGGTCGGCTTGGGAAATCTGTCTCATCATAAAATCCCAGTTCGCAGCCTGTTCCGGAAACAATCCCGTATGCTTAAAGCC
This sequence comes from bacterium c-19, assembly GCA_009917405.1. Lineage (GTDB taxonomy): Bacteria > Bacillota_I > Bacilli_A > Erysipelotrichales > Erysipelotrichaceae > C-19. The sequence goes on from QZED01000045.1 coordinate 5,946, forward strand.
GGTAGGTGCTACTTTGAAGCGCAGATCTCCGTAATTTACAGTCCAATGCTCAGGAAGTTTTTTCATGAATTCCCAATGACCGCCGCCGCTTTTGGAACGGTGATAGCGTGCATGCGGTTTCAGCCATGCTTGATCTTCATTGTAAATCGGCCATAATACCTGTGGATCGGGACGGCGCAGAATAATATCACCCCATCGTTCCAGTTTTTCTTTATTTCCGGCATCTATGCATTCGTAGTCATGCCAATTTGTCGCTGTTTGATTCATAATTTACTCCTATCTTCATTCAGTGTTTGAATTTTCATTGTTTTTTTGCTTATTTGCTTTTCTATTATAACATGATTTCACATACTTTTTGTGCTGCTTCTATAACAAAAACATTGAAAAATGTGATACAATGATAAATATAAGCAGATTGGGAGGAATTTGATGATTAATAAATTGTTAGATAATTGTTTTTTAACTGAATTAAATACCATTGTCACCGATGTGGAAGAAGATAATCATTTATATTGGTATGCCTTTAAGGAAACGGTTTTCTTTATGAAGCAAGGCGGTATGGAAGGCGATATCGGTGTAATCAACGGTTATGAAGTGTTAGATGTGAAAATCAAGGATAATAAACAATGGCATTTGATGGCTGAGGAAATGCAGGTAGGCGATGCGGCATTCATGAGCATCAATCTGCATGAGCGTTTTCGTAAATGTCAAATACACACTGCTCAGCATTTAATCAGTGCGCTGTTATGCAATGTATATAAAGTAGATACGCTGTCTCATCATGTCAGTGATGATGAAAATGACATTGAATTTAACTTGGAAAGCTTTACCGATAAAATGAAGAATGAACTGATGGTGTTATGTAATGGTTTGATTCGCGATGATTTAGAAGTCACTGTTTTGTATCCGTCAAGAAGTGAAGCGGCATTACATGCCCCAGCGGAAAAGTTGAATCATGAAGAGCTTCGTGTCGTTCGTATTGGCGCTTTGGATTATAATTTATGTGGCTGCATGCATGTGCCGAGTCTTCGTTATCTGCAAATGATTTATATCAGCGGTTATGAAAAGACACCGCGCGGATATAAAATCAAATATATTTGCGGTGATCAGTTGTTAGACAGTGTCAGTCGTCGCTATAAAGTGTTGAATGAAGCGAGCCAAACACTTGCTTTGTCACATCTGTACTTAAATACCGGAATTAATAAACTGATTAATGAACAAAAAGCTTTAAGCCGTGATATTGTATTATGGAAACAGAAATATTTTGTTTTATTAGCGGAAAAGCTGAATAAAAGCGATTGTACATGCGTCACTTATGAATTTGATGATATTGATGTGAAATCCCTTGTACAGTTGGCTCAATATCTCACAACCGAATATCAAAAGCCTTGTGTATTGCTGGCAAAGCTGTATGATAAGTGTCATTTGGTCGTCGGTGCGCCTAAGGATTCCCATATCGATTGCAGCACTTGCTTTAAGGGAATTGCACAACAGTTTGAACTTAACGGCGGCGGCAGTCGAACACTTTCACAAGGTGGCGGAGCTTATACAAAATCGCTATCAGATTACGTAAAAGCAATACAAAAATTATAAAAATATGATATACTAATACTGGCTTTTACGGAGGATGAATATGGAAAAGAGAATAAAGCGCGGTATGCTTTGTTTGATGGCTGCCTGCTTATGCATGGTCAGCGGATGTTCAAAGGATACAGAAGAAGAGAATAAACAGGAAGAGGTCAGTCTGATTGCCAATACAGTCTATGAATCTCCTAAAAATGCGACCCCGGAACAAACGAAGGTCTTTAATGAATTAAGCAATGCCTTAAATAATAATGCGGATCAACGCAAGGTCGCAGAGCTTGTTGCGGTCAATTTCGCTTATGAATTTTTCTCTTTATATCAAAAGGAAGGGAAAGAGGATATCGGCGGCTTAACCTTTTTACCAAAAGATGAACAAGCGGATTTCAAAGAATATGCGATGTATCATTACTATAACAATTATACGACTGTTGTATCACAATACAGTAAAAAAGATTTACCGAATGTCATCATGCATGAGGTAAAAGCGGTAGAGCCAATTGAAGTCACTTTTCATGAACAGGTTTATGAAGGCTATGCGGTATCACTTATTTTAAAATACAGTGACAGTAAGCTTCCTGCGGACGGTATGAAAACAAAGATGCAGGTACAAGTCATTCAATTAGACGGTGTCTATCGGGTGATTGCGGTAGAGGATCCGCAGAACGAATAAAGAACAAGCGCTCTTAATGAGCGTTTTATTTAGCATAACCTGCACAGAAAGGAGCTTTTTATGGCGATTGAGGTAACTTTAGAAGGTCGATTTGAAGAAGAAAATGATTTTGAAGGATATATGAATTTTATTCAGGAAACAGCGATTAAAAATCAGTTGAAAATGGAAATTTATGAGGATTGTGCAGTAATTGATGTATGTCCGGAAGGCTACATTGAAATCAGCTGTGAAAATCTTTATGTAAGTATCAGTGCGCAAACCAATGTGGCAGGAGCCGGCTTTCATGCATTTGTCTGTGATTTCTTCGCGCAGATTCAAAAGCGAAGTCCGATCGTGCTCAATGCCAATGATCCGACCGGATATTATGATCAGAGGAATTTCAATCATTTGAAATACGGGATTTTTCATCGCTGGTTGGCAGATATTGTGAAGTATGTGAAGGAAGAGGAAGATACAGTGTCAGAACTTTGTATATCATGGCCTTTGGATTATTATCAACCGAAACATAAACAAGGATACATTGTAACACCGCTCGGTTATATAAATAAACAGGATTTCTGTCATACGGATATCAATGAACTGGCAGAACGTTTCTTTATTTGGAATCAGCTCGGTCGAACTGCGGACTATTATCGTAATGCGGCTTTGAACCTATTATGGAAGGAATGTTATTTTGAATTTTCCAATATGAATGAGGAAACCAAAAAACAAGCAGATACGATTTTAGATTTATTAGAGATTGCATATGAAAAAAATCCTGAGCTTCCGTTACCGTTAACGGAATATCATTTGCTTTGTGAGATTAGAAAGCGTGAGAAAAAGCTGATCGATGCTCAAGCAATGACGAATCCGATCAAAATCGGTTATCGTTATGATAATGTTGAATATCATTACGGAAACTGGTGCATCACCTTAGAAGGTTTCTGTGAAAAAAACTTTGATCATATTAATCAACTTTGTTATCTGATGTCACCGTATCGAAGTGAGGAAGAACCTTGGAAATGGATGATTCGTATGGAAGCGGTAAATAATTTGATTGATTTGAATCAACAGGAAAATGATTGGAAAGTTATCGGCAAGAGCATGTCATGGAAACAGGGAGATGCTTTTGGTATTGGGGTGCATATTTCCAATGAAGATCATGTCTTGATCGAAGCTTATTTAGCGCATCATGATGAACAGCTGTTTGTGCAGGCAGTTGTTTGTGATGAGAGTGACGTTGAATACTTATTAAAGCAAATACAAAGTATTTCTTATCAAAACAAAGAAATGCCTTCATTACAGGCATAATAAAAAACAGCTAAGCTGTTTTTTATTTTTTATCAGGCTTCTTGTCGGAACTGCTTCCTGTATTTTTATCGGGAGCAGTGTTTTCCTGCGATCCGCTCGGTTTATTATTATCCGGTTTAGAGGTATCCGGCTTTGATGTGTCGGGTTTAGAAGCGTCCGGTTTATCCGTATCGGGTTTCTCTGTAGTTGAATCATCCGGTGTCGGTTTTTCCGGTGTTGTGTTCTCGGGATCGTCTGATTCAGGCTGATCCGGCAGTTCTTCCTGCGGCGGTTGCGGGGTTGATTCCTCTGGCTGTTCCGGTGTAACCGGTGCTTCTGGTTCAGTTGGTTCTTCTGTCGGCGGTGTTTCACTCGGCGGTGTGATCACATAATCGCTGACATTGGAACCTGCCCATAAAACACTGCTGTTTTCCGGCATTTGTGCCTTGTTTTGATCTAATGAGTCTAATCGGAATGTAAAGGATGAGAACTGCATTTGGTTGACCATAGCAGTATATGCATCAAATGCGACCTGTACATCATCACGATTTAACAGCATTACGTATAGCAGCTGTCCAGGCATACTTGCAGTGACTAAATGTGCATCTGCACCGTTTTCCAGCACGATAGAATGAATCGTCCAAGGCTTTAGATTATCAAGCTGTGCCGATACAAAGTTTGTCACCTGTTGCATCGGCATATTTGTGCTGACTGCCTTTGTAGCGATTGACAGCACTTGATTAATATTCACGATACCGCTTCTTGAGGTAAGTACGTTAATAATACCCTTGATAACTTCTTGTTGAGCCTTTCCGCGCATCACATCAGTATAGGATTTACGATGACGGGCGAATGCCAAAGCTTGCTTACCGTTGACCTTTTGCTTTCCTTCTTTTAAGCAAATTAAGTCTTTTTGCGCAAAGCTGCGGTTTTCATCTTGTTCACAGAAAGAAATTGGCACATCGACTTCAATCAGTCCCACTGCGTCGATAATATCGATGACGGAAAAGAAATTTAATTTTACGTAGTAATCAATTTCAAATCCGAATACCGCTTCAATTCCTTCCATTGAATTTTTTATTCCGCTTAATCCTAAATGGGTCAGCTTATCATTATGCGAATTTAATGCAGGATTTGGCACAAAGGCATCACGCGGTATCGATACCATTTCAATATGATTCGCAAGCGGATTTACCATTAATACGATGTTTACATCACTTCGGGCATCAATCGAAGGATCATCACCTTCATCCACACCGGCAATATAAACGGTAAATGGCTCATAGCGAATATCTTTATTGCTGGTAGAAATATCATTTTCTCTTTCTTTCTGATAGCTTTTCAGTATAAAGATATCGTCTTCAATAGTCGGATAGTTTTCTTTTAATAAGGTTTTGAAATAATAGTCAGTGATGATCAGTGCATCTATTTCTTCTTTCATCAGTTTTTTATACAATGTTTCATAATCCAGTTCTTCTACATAAGTGATATTTTTTAAATCACTTTCTTTTTGAAGCTGTTCTTTCACATAAGAACTGTTTGCTGTATCATTTGCATTTTGAATACCGATTTTTTTACCGCTGAGATCACTTAACAGCTTTGCCCCACCGTCTTTTTTCGTGATAAGAGATACATTGACAGTTGTCGCAGTTTCCGGTTTTGTGATTTCTTCTAATGAGGACTGCAACTGATTGACAAACAGACTGCCGTAGGTTAAAGCAGTACAGATCAGGACCATCAATACTCTTCTGACCCACATTGTCCAATTCGGCATTTTACGCAATGCCATCAATAAAATAAAGATTAGATTAAGAATTGCCAAAATCAGCGCGATTTTCCAGATCCAGTTAAATGATAAAATGGAAAATTCATTGATTCGATAAACACAGAAACAGGATAACAGTGCCATTATCACAGCCAGTCCGATATCCCATCCTTTGTGTAGCCACCAAGCATTCTTTGCCGGCTTTAATTTAATAGGTGCCGACGTTTTTGTCTTTGCTCCTGTTTTATTTGTCGGTTCTTGTTTGTGCTGTTCTTTCTCTTGTTTAAGCTCAGTTTGCCTCGATTCGCTGTTTTCATTTTTGGTTTGATCTGAAACAGCCTCAGTTCTTTCTATCTTATGTTCTTCCGGTTTGTTTTCTTTCAAAACGGAAGTTTCTTTCTTTCCCTCTGTTTGTGATGATTCCGCTTGTTTGTTTTGCGGCGGAACATGGCTTTGCGTTGATTCAATTTTTTCTATCCCTTGTTTTTTTTCATCTTCCATAGCTTTACCTCACAATCGTATTTAATTATACTTAAAATTGTGTGTTTCGTAAATATGTTAAGGTAAATTTACTTCTGCAAAATGTTTATTTATTCAATAAAAACGCACAATAAGGCAAATAAAAAGGATTGCGTCTTGAGCAATCCTTTTGACTAATGAGGTTGTTGAGCAAGGAAATCCCAAACGATTGCTTGATTGTCTACAATTTCAGGCAGGTATTTCATCGGTTCACTGAAGCTGAAATTAAATTCGGAAAAGGCTAAATTCTGTCGTGTTGCCTGATAGGCATCTAAAACCTGTGCATAATCATATTGATTCCAAAGGTAACAATCGGCACCCTGTGGAATGTTGGGAACGGCTCTTGTGTCGAAGATACCGCGGTTATTGCTTAATGATTGAATGCTCCAAGGCTTTAATTCCGATAATTCGCCTTTAATAAATGAGGTGATTTGATTGCCTGGCATGTCAGTAACGACGTATTTCGGTACCGTATCCATCAGCTGATTCACATAAACCGTGATGCCTTCGGCAGTTAACAGCTTATCAATGATCGCCTTGATTATGCGCTGTTGGGCGCGTTCTCGACCGGCCACATCATAGTTTTCAGTTTTACGATGACGTGCATAAGCAAGTGCCTGCTTGCCGTTGAGATGCTGCTCACCCGCTTCTAAGGAGATGAGATCATCAGCCGCAAAGCTGCGATTTTCATCTTGTTCGCTGAAAGCAATTTCGACATTGACGTCAATACCGCCGATCGCATCAACGATTTCAATCAGAGATGAAAAGCTGACTTTGGCATAATAATCGATTTCAATCCCGAAGAAATGCTCAATCGTTTGCTTCGTATCCTCTACACCCGCCCAACCGGTATGTGTCAGTTTATCATTGACAAAATCCATGGAATAGCGAGGCATCAAAGAATCACGCGGTAAGGAAAGCATCATAATGGAATTGGATATTGGATTAATAAACAACAGAATATTCACATCCGAAAGCGAAGTCATATCAGCAGCGCCCATTTCATCAACACCGCTGACAAGCAGGACAAAGCTTTGCTTTGTAATATCCTTTTGATCACCGGTTTTTTGTGGGCGTTCTTTTTCATAGGTTTCAATCACCGTATAGCTATCTTGAAAGCCTTCAATATTGGCATTTAACATATCTAAATAATCATTGGTGATGATCATACCATCCAACATGTTCGCTGCGAACAGATCAGCCAGTGTCGAATAGGCAATTTCTTCCGTATAATTAGCGGATGTACCGATGACAGCTTCCAACTGTTGCCGACCGTATGCCGTATTATCTTGATCGGTACCGCTTTGCAGTCCAATGTTTTTTTGATTAAAATCGCTGAGTTTTTGAATGTCACTGTTTTTATTGGCAATCACGTGAATTTTCAGCTTACTGTCCTTTGTATGAATGGATACCTTATCAATCGCTTTGCCGGCATTTCCCATTGAATAGCCGATAAAGCCGATCACAACGCATAACAAGCTCAAGACCGTTCGCTTAATAACAAGTACCCAACGCGGTGTTTTTTTCAGCATTAAGATAAAAAAGATTAAGAAAATAATAATATATGCGGCAATCATTAAAAGCAGCCAGCTTTCAGGTAGAATTGATAAGCGAACCGCTTTCCATATTGCATAAATGCATATGATAAATAATATGATATTTAAAATCAAATCAATCAGTCGTGTGTAGCAACGCTTTGGTTTGTTTTTCATAGGTTCACCTCGCGGTCTTTATTATAATATAGAACAGACTTTATATCAATCGGTTCATTAAAATCCTTTAAAATCAGCTTGCTTTTATAGGAGTGAATCGTTATGGATTGGCAAATGTGAACAAACCATGATATAATCAAGCAGGTTTTTACAAAAGATTCATTCTTTTTATAAAGGAATCTACAATAGATATTGAATATAATAAAAGAAAAGCCGAAATGGCTGATAAGATAAACGGTGAGGTAGCTATGGATTGTAATGAACTGTTGAATGTGGCCGGTTATGCAGGTAAAATCTTGTTAGAAAGCGGTGCTGAGGTTTATCGTTGTGAAGAAACAATGGTAAAGATTGCGCAAAGTTTTGATGTTGATGAAGTACAGGCTTTTGTGATGACAACGGGAATTATGTTGTCAATTACGCATGATCAACAAAATTATACAAAGATATTGCGTATTCAAAAGCGTGGTGTCGATCTTCATAAAATTGATTCCATCAACGAATTATCTCGCACAATCAAAACGAAACAATATAAAATCGGTGATGTGATGGAATTGTTAAAGCAGCTGGATCAAGAGCCACGTTATTCATTATTTGTAACTTTGTTTTTTTCGGCATTATCGGCTTTTGGTTTTGCGTTGTTTTTTCAAGGAAACTTACTTGATGCGTTCTGTGCATTTATAGTCGGCTTTTGTATTAAACTCACTGCTGTCGGTATGGAGCGAAACAATGTCAATGCGTTTTTTCAAAATGCGATAGCTGCCGGTGTCGGCGCATTCATAACCTTATTATGTGTGCAGCTGTCTGCTTGTAATTCCATGGATACGGTTATGATTTCCGGTATGATGTTGCTGGTACCCGGTTTAGCGATCACCAATGCGATTCGTGATACGGTAGCGGGCGATTACGTTTCAGGCTTATCACGAGGTGCCGAGGCATTCCTCACGGCGATTGCGATTGCTGTGGGAATCGGTGCTGTATTGGCAATATGGATGAATGTAACGGGAGGTATTTAAAATGTGGTTGATCGCTCTTTCCGGATTTACGGCAACTGTCGGCTTCGGTGTATTATTTAATATTAAAGGAAAAAAGCTGTATTTGGCAGGTATCGGCGGAATGCTCGGCGGTGTTATTTATTCTTTCTGTAAAATGAACGAGTTTCCCGAAGCTTTGTCTTTGTTTTATGCCGGAGTAGGCTTTGCGTTGTATTCTGAAATTTTTGCCCGAATCTGCCATACTCCCGTTACTACATTTATTATTTGTGCGCTGATTCCCTTGGTTCCCGGTAAAGGAATGTATGAGACGATGCGCTATGCTGTCGCAGGTGATGCACAGACCGCATTACAAACAGGGTTAGATACACTGATCTATGCCGGAGCGCTTGCTTTGGGAATTATCTTGGTCTCCACGTTGATGCGATTTTTCCGGCATCATCAAAAGTGACAAATATGATATAACTGTTCATAATGAGTTTGATTCGGTTCACAATGACCCTATACTGAAAGGGTCTTTATTTTTTTATCTACTTATGACATACTTATGACACATTAAAGGGCATCCAGCGTAACCATATCCATCGCTTCAATCAATCGATCTAAGCTTTTATGAATATATACTCTTTCATCAAGATCCGAACTCACATGTCCGAGAATCTTTTGTGCTGCCACCTTATTTACATTTGCATTGTCAAACATCGTGCTTAAGGTGTGTCGGCAACAATGGTTTGTTACATCTTTGATATTGTATTTCTCCATCACTTTCATAAATTGAAAACGATAGGTCGACTTATTATATGGCTTTCCTTTTTTATCTGTAATTAAATATTCGAAACCCTTCGCATACCAGTCGATAATATATTGCTCAATATAATGATGTATCGGTATGATCCGATTTTTTCCTGCCGCGGTCTTAATACCGCCGATCAAATAGCGTTCTTTGATATGAACATCGTTTCGTTTAATCAAAAGCAGCTCACTGATTCTAAGACCGGTAAAGATATAGATCAGGATTGTATTAACAATAGGGTCCTGATCATTCGCAAAAAACATTTCCACTTGTTCTCTTGTAAAGATCTTTTTTTCTTTCGGCTTATCTGCCGCTCCGATTTTTAAAAAGTCCGCATAATTTTTATCGACTAAATCATTCTCATAGGCATAGGAAAATACTTGCTTGCATATATGCTTCATATTGGAGATCGTTTTGCTTCCAAGTCCCTTATTTTCTCTAAGATCATCAAAGATAGCTTGGATAGCGGCTGCTTTGATTTCATTGATCGGTAAATGATAAATTTTATTCAAATGCTTATAAGCAGAACGATATGCAGTGATAATAGATGCACTGCGATCCTTGGTGTATTTCGGTAAAACAATCCTATGTATTTCATCAAAGGTCGCATATTTTGTCAGGATACATCCGTCTCCGTATTTTTTTTTATTATTGTAATCTCTTAGTATCTGGTCACCCTCTTCCCATGTTTTTACATAGCACAGTGTTTTATAGCTGTATTGTATTTTTATTGTACCGTCCTTTGCCTGATAAGTTTTTATTCCATCGGGAACCTGAACAATATACGGCTTTCTTCTTTTTTCGGGACATGATAAAAGATGAACAGTTCCATATCCGTTGGGATAGCGAAGCTTCCGTGTTTTTCGTTCATTTTTCTTTTTACCTTTTACCATTTATAAAGACCTTCCATTTCTTTTTAGGCGTTTAAAAACGATTCCTTTTTTATATCAATAAGACGCTGGATTATTAGGGAAATAAGCTTATTTTATTTTTTACAAATAAAACGGACTTGCCGAGTATGACAAGTCCCCATGTCATTCTGATAAATCTATGTCAGAATTTGGTAATATTCTAAATGAGTGATTGATTTTTGTCAATAGCTATGTAAATCTTTTCATCAATCAGATTATTGGATCAGTCTATTTGAACGAATGAATGTAACTAAAGGAAGTTTAGGAAAAGGAAATAACGATAAAAATTTAATTGAACTTATAACATACTTATAACAAATATCAATGTTTAGTCGGCACAAAAGCAAATTATCTTTCTTCTTAGGAAAGGAGAAACAAATTTATGGATTTCAATATTGTTGAATGTGTGTTACTGGCAATCCTTACAT
>QZED01000046.1 GCA_009917405.1 bacterium c-19
TTTGATCTTCTCAAAACCCTACATTAATTTAGAGCGTTTTTTTACAAAACCCTACGATAATTTAGAGCCCCTTTTTTTATGAAATATTTATTTACTGCTTTTTTCAATATTTAAACGATAAAATTTCTCACACAGATTCGTTATAAAATTATTTTTATTGTGATGATATGCATATGCCGTAAATGCCGTAATAATCAGACCGCCGATAAATGCACAAAGCATGTCGGTAATGGAATCATGAACGCCTTGCGTATAGTGATTGATACAGTCATTGTTAAAAAAGATTAACATCGCATATTCATAAAACTCCCAGCATACCGCTATGGCAAGATTTGCCGTATTCATAAAGATCAAAAATAAATGGTAATCACTGCGATCCCTAATTCGTGATACCTTTTTTATCATCATAAAAATTAACATGGAAACAATCGTGAAGATCAAGCCGCTGAAAAAATGAACGACTTTATCAAAATAAGGCTGTGAATAGCCGTGAAAACCTGAACCGATGAGGGAAGCAAAGTATACAAAGAGGATATTACAGATATAGATTTCATATACAGGCTTAAGATGAAGAAATCGAAATAACAGCGGTACGATAAGCGGCGTCAAGCATGCGACGAATACCATACCGAGAGCATTGGTATCCTGTTTGCGATAATTCAAATAAAACCCGATTACAAGTGTTATCACATAGATAAGCACAAGTATATATAATATGCTTTTTAAATGCTTCTCTGCCTTATTTGACATGCTTGATGTCCTCCAGCATCGAGAGTTTCAGCTTTAATAAGCGCTCACTTAAATCCACATAGTAGACCTGCGGATATTCAAAGCGCAGTACCTCGTCCCACAGCTTGGCAAATTCACTTTCACTGTAAGAGCGAATTTCCTGCAATTTCGGTACATCATAAACAAGCTTACCGTCGATAAAGATCGGTTCCAATAAATCACGCAGCGTATAGCTTCCGCCTTTCAGCGTTTTATTTTTCCAAGTATTCATCTGATGATAAATCGTTAAATCTTTTTCACTGTCGATCTGTTCCTCATATAAGGTCATAAGATCGGCAATCGCTTTTCCGCTTTCCTTATCATAAATACGATACAGTTTTTTAAAGCCGGGATTGGTTACCTTTTCAATATTTTCACTGATCTTTATTTTCGGAATCATTTCACCGTTTTCCATGACTGAGGACAGCTTATAGACGCCGCCGAATACCGGAGTGCTTTTACTGCAGACAAGATTCTCTCCGACTCCCATACTGTCAATTTGCGCTCCTTGTGAAATCAATGATTGAATTAAATATTCATCTAATGAGTTTGATACAACGATTTTAGTATCATTCATGCCGTTTGCGTTTAAAGCCTCGCGAATTTTTTTTGATAAATATGCCATATCGCCCGAATCGATGCGTACGCCCGCCAATCGATACCCATTAGGCTCTAAATATTCCTTTGCCAAGCGAATTGCGTTCGGCAAGCCGCTGCGCAGTGTATCATATGTATCTAAGAGCACTGTGCAGCTGTTAGGAAAAGTTTTCGCATAGGCAAGAAATGCTTCATATTCGCTGTCAAAGGATTGAATAAAGGAGTGTGCCATCGTCCCCAGTACCGGAATATCAAACTTTTGTCCCGCATATGTGGTCGCCGTTCCTGCCGCACCGCTGATATAAGCCGCTCTGGCGCCGTAATTGGCTGCGTCAAAGTTATGCGCACGTCTGGCACCGAATTCCATGATTGCCCTTCCCTGTGCCGCTCTTACGATCCGTTTCGCCTTTGTCGCAATCAAGGTTTGATGATTGACTACCAAAAGCATTGCGGTTTCCAAAATCTGTGCTTCGATCAATCGTGCTCTGACACGAATCAACGGCTCATACGGGAAGACCGGTGTTCCCTCTTTCACCGCATAGATATCTCCGGTAAAGATAAAATGGCGAAGATAATCCAAAAACGGCTCACTGAATGTATTGAGTGATCTTAAATAGTCAATATCCTCATCACTGAAATGCAGATTTTGAATAAAGCCGATAATTTCCTCTAAGCCGGCAAATACCGCATAACCGCCGTTATCAGGATTCTTGCGATAAAATAAATCAAAGCTGACGATCTTATCCTTGGCATCGCTGTTGAAATAACACTGACTCATTGTCAGCTCATAGAAATCCATGCACATGCTTAAATTACGCGCATCACGAAAGTCAAATTTTTCATCAAAATTTTTCATATATCTCTATTCCTTAATTTCGCTTACGATATGAATACCGTTAGCGCTCATATTTTGAATTGCGAAGGCATTATTTTCCATCGCATCGTGAACTCCCTCAATATGATATGTCTCGATACAGTTCAACGGTACAATGACTCGCTTATCACATTCATTATGCTCATTCAAATACGCTTGTAGACAAAGTGCAAATTGTAAGATACAAATATCGCTGCAACAGCCGGTAATGATGAAATCATTATAGTAATAGAAATCTTCATCTAAGAATTCACGAAATGCTTCAGCGAAAAATGCATTCGTACTGTTTTTATGAAACAGTTCTTCTACATAAGGCTGTAGTTCGGAAATGACCTCGCTTTCCGCTGTACCGATTACACAATGTTTCGGATAGGATATAAACTCTCTTGTATGAGGCGGATGGGCATCTGCCACAAAGATGTTGCGGCATTGAAGTTGCTCAGCTAATTCTTTAATCGGTTTTGCGCATTTTAATATTGCTTTATCATGCAGCGCTCCTTCTTTCATAAAGCCGTTGATCATATCCACCACAAATAAGATCGGATGATCCAATTCATTCACAGACATTTCGGGATATGCTTGTATAATTTCATTCTGTACTCTTGCCATATGCAGTTCCTCCTTTATTCAAGCTTTCCTTAAATCTTAAATATTATTATAACCATTTTAGAAAAAAGTTTCAATGAACAGGCACAGAATATGCAATTGATTAAAAAATAAGTGACTTGCTTTGTATGACATAAAAAAGCTTCCTGCTTATCGTAATTGCTAGAAAAGCAGAAAGCTACCTTTACAGCAGTAAGACCAACAGCTGATATATTGTAAATGAAGTTATATATGGAATCAAAATCATTAATAAAACAGAAAGCAGTGCGAGCTTCCAACCGTATTCTCGCCATAATGCTTGCAGACTCATAATACACGGAATAGATAAGAGCAGATAAACCATATAAGAATATGCACGGGCATTGGCTGTTTCATCTGTCCATAAGCCTTGGATTGCCGATACCAGCGTTGTCTTTTGTTGGGGTTGGCTGCGTTGCGGTAAGAAAGCTTTTGTAAAATCGATACAAGCTGTTTGAAAAGCTTCAACAAGTTCATACGCATCGTTTAACGGATCGATCGGTGCAATTTCATCGTGCGTCTGTTGTAACAGCGTCTGATCCATAAAACCGACGACTGTTTCTTTCGCTATAATACTGCTGGGCAGCGCCGCAACGCATTCCCAACGATCACCGAAACCTAACGGTTCGTAAACGGGAGCAGCCTGTTTGGCAAAATGTGCGATTAAGCTTGTTTGCGGATTACCGTTCGGAAAATAAGACAGTGCCCACAAAATAACCATCGCCCAAAGTACAACACCGCATGCCCTATGAATATAGTGCATAACCTCTTGCTTCATTTTATTCCATATGACCTTGAAGCAGGGCATGCGATACGGGGGCAGCTCCAAAAGCATCAGCTCGTCATCATGAAAGCTCGTAAAGTGTGAACATACAAGGGCAACAATCAATGCCGCCAAAATTCCGATACCGTAAATACTCAATACCATAAATGCCGCTTTTTGGGGAAAGAAAGCTGCCGCAAACAACATATAAACCGGCAGTCTGGCACCGCAGGACATAAATGGGATAAGCAGCGCCGTAAGCTTTTTTTGCTTTTCATGATCCAGTGTTCTTGTCGCATAGATCGCGGGTACATTACAGCCGAAACCGAGCAACAGCGATACAAAACTTTTGCCGCTTAAATGAAAATTTTGCATGGCATGATCCAGCAAATAAGCAATTCTTGCCATATAACCGCTTTCTTCCAATAGTGCCAGCGCAAAAGTTAAAAAGCTCATCAGTGGAATAAAGACAAGGACTCCGCCAACACCGGCAATTATGCCGTGCAGTACCAAACTTTTCGCACCATCCGGCAAGAAAAACAACGCTACATTGGCATAGCGCATTAACAAATCGTTGATGCAGAAATCGATAAAATCATTAAAAGGCGCACTGCCGCGAAATACAAACAGCAACAGCAATGACATGATCAACGCCAAAGCGATCATACCGTAAAGCGGATGCAGTAATATCTGATCTAGGCGTCTTGTCTTTGTTAAGCGTGTTTCGTTATCTTCTACATATATCATCAATTCCTCAATATAGCGGTAGCAATCCACATCTTCATCACCGTGATATACAGGCTCATCAAGCTCCGACTGCCAAGCCTTCAGCTGTTTTACCGCCTGCGGTTTTTGATACAGCAAATCATAGGCAAGCAACGCCAGTTCATTTTCTTTCAATTCCATATATAAAGGAACGCGTTTTCTTAAGCGGCGCAGCAAGGTCAAATAAGGCTCTATTGCAGCTTTTGCAATACACGGTGCATAATAAACCTTTTGATTTACCATATCAATAATCGTCTGTTTTACATCATCGATTCCTTCTTTATTAAAGGCACTGTAAGGCAATATCGGTACCTGTAGCTTTTTTCTCAGCTGTTCAATATCAATCGTAATCTCATAGCGTTTTACCTCATCCATAAAATTAAAGATAATGATCATCGGAATTTGATATTGACGAAGTTTCAGTGTTAAATATAAATTACGCGCTAAATTCGTCGCATCAACCACATTCACAATCAGATCAATAGATTCTTCTTTTAAATACCCAGCAGTAATGGCTTCTTCACTTTTACTGCCCTCTAACTGATAGGCACCGGGTAAATCGACCAATTCATATTGTTCATCTTCCCATTCAACAATTGCTTCTTTTTTTTCAACGGTTACTCCGGGCCAGTTTCCTACCTTAAAGTGTGCATCGGATAAGGCATTGATCCATGCGCTTTTTCCGACATTGGGGTTGCCCGCAAACACAACACGCTTCATAAATACATCACCTCGATTTTCTCAGCATCTTGATATCTCAGCATCATAAAGTTCCCACTGACATACACCAACAGCACTCGATTATGTACATTCTTGCGCTCAATGGTAAAGCATACTCCTTCATACAATCCCATACTGAGTAATCGTTTTGTTTTACTGTGTTCTAAATTCACACGAAGAATGCGATAATACTTTCCGATTTCTGCTTCTGTTAATTTCATTTTTATCACCGTGGATACTATAACAGGGCTTGTTCGCAAAGCAACTCATAATAATTCGAATCTTTTGAGTTCTATTTTTTGGGGATTTTCATATTATGAGACACATGATTGATTATGCATAAAGCTTTTTTCATCGCATCATTTCACTGCTTTTATTAAAAATTAGCTTATGATTGAGTTATAAGTGAAGATCTTATTTTAAACTTATAAAGCGTTTTCTATAACTGTATCTAATGATAAAATCTTGTTATTGAATCTTTTAAGGAGTGTCTTAAACTACCGATGAAAAAAATTTCAGAAAATATTTGTAAAATTCCCTTTTCAATGAAAAAAAATTGATATATAATAGTAGCGTTTAAAGGAGGAACACATTATGGCTGTTTTAGATTATGTAAAAGAGGAAGTACGCAAACGCAATCCGCATGATGCCGAATTCATTCAGGCAACTGATGAAGTATTAGCATCCTTAGAGCTGGTTGCTCAAAAGCATCCTGAATATGTAGAGAACGGTATTTTTGAGCGAATCATTGAACCGGAACGACAAATTATGTTCCGTGTACCTTGGGTTGATGATCAAGGCAAAGTGCAAGTGAATCGTGGATATCGCGTAGAATTTAATTCTGCAATCGGACCGTATAAAGGCGGTTTACGTTTTCATCCTTCCGTGAATTTAAGTATTATTAAATTCTTAGGCTTTGAACAATGTTTTAAGAATTCTCTGACCGGACTTCCGATCGGTGGCGGTAAGGGCGGATCTGATTTTGATCCGAAGGGTAAAAGCGACGGCGAAATCATGCGTTTCTGTCAAAGCTTCATGACTGAATTATATCGTCATATCGGCGCAGATACCGATGTACCTGCGGGTGATATCGGAGTCGGCGGACGTGAAATCGGTTATATGTTCGGACAATATAAGCGCATACGCAATGAATACAGCGGTGTTCTTACCGGAAAAGGTTTGACTTTCGGCGGTTCTTTGGCTCGTACCGAAGCCACCGGTTATGGTTTATGTTACTTCACTGAGGCAATGCTACAGGACAAAGGCAATTCATTCAAAGGCAAAACGGTTGTGATCTCCGGATCCGGAAATGTTGCCATCTATGCGGCTGAAAAAGCGAATCAGCTGGGCGGCAAGGTGATCGCGATGAGTGATTCCAACGGTTATGTCGTTGATCCTGACGGAATCGATTTAGCTTTGATGAAGGATATCAAGGAGGTACGTCGCGCACGTATCAAAGAATATGCAGAGCAAAAAGCGAATGCGGTTTATACAGAAGGCTGTAAAAACATTTGGAATACAGCATGTGATATCGCCTTACCATGTGCAACACAGAATGAATTAGATGAAGCTGCAGCAAAGACACTCGTGAAGAACGGTGTTATCGCTGTATGTGAAGGTGCAAATATGCCATGTACACCGGAAGCAATCACAGTGTTCCAAGAAAACAGTATTCTGTATGCTCCTGGTAAAGCAAGCAATGCCGGCGGTGTTGCAACAAGTGCATTAGAAATGTCACAGAACTCCCTGCGTTTATCTTGGACGTTTGAGGAAGTAGATCAGCGTTTAAAAGGCATTATGGAAAATATTTATCGTACATGTTCTGATACAGCGAAAGCTTATGGCTTAGGAGATGATTTCATGGCAGGCGCCAATATTGCCGGCTTTGAAAAAATTGCTGAAGCTATGATGGCACAGGGTATCGTATAAAATATTTCTTATGAAAACAAACAACCACCAGCCTAGCTGGTGGTTTTTACTTAATCGCCCCAAGGGGTTCAATTTCTTGCTGCGCCTACCAGCGCAACATCCCGACTTCCGCATTCTACTGCTTTTTACCCGTAAACGGGTCTTCTATATCCATTGTTAACTGTTCGCTTATTTGGTCTTCTTTTAATTGATTTTCTATATATTTTCTTATTACCACATCGTTCTTTCCTGCTGTATCTACATAATATCCTCTACACCAAAACGACCTATTCTTATATTTATATTTCATATTCCCCCATTTTTGATATATTATTCTGCTGCATTTCCTTTCAAAAATTCCATAAAGCCTGATACAGACATTTTGGGAGGTATTTCTATCAACATATGCACATGATCCGTGCATACTTCCTCTGTTATTATTTTTCTCCTTTCCATTCACATAATTCTCTCAGTATTGCTCCTATTTCAAGCCTCTTTTCCCCATAGAATACTTTCCTTCTATATTTCGGTGCAAATACTATATGATATTTGCAATTCCATGTTGTGTGTGATAAAGTATGTACGTCATTTAATGGGTTATTATTCATTATTTGTCCTCCTTTTGATTTTTTTATGCAGTTGTCGGACCGCATCTTTATTCTATCAAAAGGAGTTTTTAATTCATAGACTCATCACTAAAGCTCCTTTTAACCTCCAGACTATCTGGGGGTTTTCTCACACAAAAAGGAAGTGATGGAATTCAATACCTTCACTTCCTTCATTTCATAAATACATTTTATATGATGACATATCCTTTCGCTATACTTCATGATTCAAGCTTTTTTGTCGATGATGCCTAATTATACAATAAATATCAACCAATACCGCAAGAATCAATAGTAATATCCAAATAAACAGCTTCGTATAATCACCTGTATTTACTCGATTCACCAAATCAGGCTCGCTGTCACTGCCGGATAGATTATAGCGGTTATTTGTGTTATCCACAATGTTTTTATCCGCTTTACCGTCTCCATCGGTATCAATGTTATATTTCGGTTTTAGATTATTCATCGTATCATACGCAAAGCCGTTAACGGTATAGTTAGCTTCCGGCTGCCATTTCGATAATCTTAACAAATTTATATCCGCAACACCGTCACCGTTTAAATCAATATTGATATCCGGCTTACCATCACCGTCGATGTCAATATCCACATCAGGAATCAAATCACCGTCTGCGTCAATATTCAAATCCGGTAAGCGATCTCCGTCAATATCCAAGTTTACATCCGGTCTGCCGTCACCATCGGTATCAATATTAATATGTGCTGTTAAGCTGTCCATAGTACAATAGTGAACCTTTTGTACCGTAACACAAACATTCGGCTTCCATGGCTTCGGCAACGGTCCCATATTGATATCGGCTTTTCCGTCATCATCGGTATCAACATTATAATCCGGCTTACCGTCACCGTTTATATCGATATTAATATCAGGAATACCGTCACAATCCGTATCAATATTCAAATCCGCTTTATCATCTCCATCAATATCAATGTTGATATCGGGATTTCTATCACCATCAGTGTCTTGATTTACCGTAAGTTTGCAGGTTTTATCAGGGGCTTCAGGATTGTTTGGATTATCGGGTTTATCAGGATTATCCGGGGTATCCGGTTTATCAGAATCAGTACCGTTACCTTGATCTTTTACCGTTATCGCATATTTTTCCAAGCTGTTCGCATCAAATACCAAATGACTTTCATTTTGAACATAATCCTTTTCTGTTACATGATTACTGTCATCAATTTCATACAGAATTACCTTATCATCATCACTTGTATACGGTAAATGAACTCGAACATTACCGTTTGGCTCAATGACCTTATCGCCTTGTCGTAAATAAACATTGTAGGATACTCTCGCTTTATTAGGCAGCTTCGGCAAGCTGCTTTCATCGATTTCATCAATCATCATCACAACATCAGCCGCAAAATCCGTATCACCGATGCCTTCTACCCATGCACTCTTATCCTCATTATATACAATCTTAATGCGACAGGTATTACGAATATCATGGGCATCATCTAACCATTTCTTAATATTATCACGCTCGGTTTGATCCATTTGATCCTTCGCTTCTAAATATTCGTTTTCAATTTGTTCTATGATTTTTTTCGATTCCTCGCTGCAATCAATTTCCGCCCGGATATCAGGCAACGGTACAATTTTGAACGATAAAGTTCCTTCATTGCCTGCTTGATCCTTAGTAGTAATGGTGTAAGAACCGATATCCTTTACCTTGATTTCATCATGGATCGCTTCCGCTTCGCCGCCGTCTTTCACAAGGGTTGCCGATGCAACACCGCTGTGCTTATCCTCGACACTGATATAGCGCGGTAAATAATATTGATGATATACACTTTGATCCTTTACACCCTTTACCTGAGGTGCTGTCGTATCAATTTTTACGGTAATGGTTTCATCAGCCTTATTACCGCTGTTATCTTCCGCACTTACCTGTAGCTTATAGCTGCCGTCAGGCAACGACGCAAAGTTCAGACTGCTTCCCTTTACTTCGATTTCGCCCTTATCACTGTGATCAATCTTAGCTGATATCGTATCATTAGCTACACCTGACAGAACATCAGAAATCGTTGCTTTTAATGTATTATCATTTAACCAGTTATCATAATTTTTATCGAAGGTGATTTCCGGCGCCGTTTCATCTGCGTACACAAAGTAAGTTGATGAGGTCATCGCTGTTTTACCGTCACTGTTCACTGCCTTCGCATAAATCATGGTCTTACGATCAGGATCAATGCTTGTGTGATCACCGCTTGTCCAACGCGGATCGGCATCTGTCGGAACACTCGGGGTTTCACTGTCATCTAAAATATAATAGATATCTCCCTCGCCCATTCCGTACCATTCTACTTCAATATCTACATCAACACTGTCTTTAAAGAAATATCCGAAGGTTAAGCTTTTTGCCATATCCTTTAATAGATTGTTGTTTAATTTAATGGTGATTAACGGTGTACCGTCATTCACATTCACATGATGAATTTCACTTTCATCACTTTCATTACCGGCTTCATCTACGGTTTTAAACAGTAAATCGTAGGTATTCGGACTAGTAATCGTATATTGATCGCCGCTCATTTCCTCCCATGTGATACCATGATCCTTGCTGATATAGATAGTTTGACCGATGCCGCTGTCTTTCGGTGTTGTGCTTCCTTTTATGGTAAGCGGTGCCCCGAAGGCATTATCCGTAGTAAATTGATCGGCATTTTCAATCGTCGGAATCTGGGGTTTTTCTTTATCAATACGAATGTTGATCGTAGTTGCACCGCCTTCACCGCTTGAAATAACCCCTCTGAATTCATAGGTTTCATTTTGCCAAGCGCTTTCCTCGATTGTCAGCTGATTACTGTCAAGATCAATCCATGTCGTATCGCCGCTTTTTTTATATTGGTAGGTGATTGCTTCGCTGATCGCAGGATTCGTATTGCTTAAGGTAATATGAACGTCCTTATTCACCCATGTTCCACCAATATAAGGTGTATGAATACCGTCATCTACCTCTGCTTGCAGATCAACGACCGGATAAGCCGCAATAACATCGGTGATTTCAACCTCTGCATCGGCTGATTGATTCGCTTGATTCACAATTTCAAAGCGATAGAAGCCATTTTTCAGCGCTTTAAATACACAGGTTAAATCACTTGGGTTTAAAGTTTGAGTCGGTGTGGTTGGATAAGCATCCGATGCGTGTTCTTTATAATAAACATTGTATGATTGTACACCGGAATCACCGACAGTAGCGACAACATTGACTTCTTGATAACTTGAATCGGTACTTAAGCTTCCGCGTGTCGCACTGATTGTCGGTGCAGTTTTATCAATTTTCGCAACGACAAAATCACTTTCAAATACATTGTCCGCCTTATCTGTTGCTTTCAAATGATAATTGCCGTTATCCGATATAAAGGAATAAACATATGCAGATTCCGCAGTGAGTGTTATCGGATTTCCCTCATGATCCGTAACAACCGTATCCTTCATACCGCTGAGCGTATCACTTACCTGAATCGTTACTTTTTTATCGGTAATCATCCAATCATTTTCATGATCCACTGTGATATTTACAACAGGTTTACTCTTATCAATTTTTACATAGCGAAGTGATTTAAAACCGCTTGTTTCCGAAGGTTTTTTCAATACTACAACCGGTGTCATACCCATTGTTTCACTATCTAATAAAATGTTCGTGCCGAATTTCGTTTCCACACCGTGTTCAATTAAAGCCAATGTGGTATAGCCGGCAGCGATCGCATCATCAGACAAGGAAAGCGTTACATCGCCGTTATTCCAGCCTTCACTGTTCGCATTGGGTGAAACAATAATCCAGCAGTCGGGAATACCGGTGAGTGATGTTGTGAATACATAATCGGTATTGGTTTGATAATCCTCTAACGTAATATCATATTTTTTCACAAAATCCGCCAAATCACTGCTTGTCAAAATATTTTCAGGATAAGTCATTGTCCAAGTTCCGGCATGGGTAATTAACGGATTACCGCTGTCAGTCGGCAGTGGATCGCTTGTTGATGCATCCGGTGTTAAGGTGATAGTTAAAGCGCTCGGAATCGTATCACTGTTGACAAGCGTTGTTCCTACCGAAGTCAAGGCTGGCATGACATCACCGACAACTTTACCGTAGATGATTTGCGGATGAATTGTTAACGGTGCTTTATGAAGCGCAATCGTTTTTGATTTTACGGTTGCCGCAAACGCTTTATCATCACCATCCTTAGCTATTTCAATATCAAAGAATACATCACCGTTTTTCGGATGTAGCGTTGCCCAAGCTTCACCGGTGTCAGGATCATAGCCTTGCGCAATAATTGCCATTTTATTACTTGAACTTGTCGGAATTGTAAAGATTAGCATAGTATCCGCCTGTTCATCCAAATCACTGGTAAGCTTTGCTTTAATTGTTACATCACTTCCATACGTAACAAATGCAGGAACATCATCAAATTCAATCGTTTGCGCCGCTTTGCCTTTAATATGAACCGGATAAGAATCTACATCACTGATATTACCGGCTTCATCTAAGGTTCTTACCTGTAGATCATAATCACCGGCACCGTTGATTTCAAATTTATTATCGCTGACAGCGATCCAAGTTAAACCGTCATCTAAGCTGTATTCCCAGCTTTGGGAAATTCCGCTTTCCTTCGGCAACAAACTTCCGCTGATTTCCGCTTTATCGATAAAGGTATAAGCATCATCCAGCTGTTCCGCATGATTCATCACCGGCGGCTGCGGTTTTTCCTTATCAATTTTTACGTTTAGTGTAACAGCCAATGATTCTGTATCAGCACCTTTGGCACGGAATTCATATACATCATTGATAAACGTACTTGTGGTAATATCTAATACATTACTGCTTAAATCAATCCAATCGGTATCACTGGTTCGACGATATTGATAAACCAACGGATCACTAAAGCTTGGATTCAGATTGCTTAAGGTTACTTTAATATCCTGATTAATCCATGTATCATCAATATAGGCAGAATTATCTCCGACGTTGATCGCATTCATACCGACTACCGGACGTATCTGTGTGATATCCGCTACCAGTACGTCTGCGGTTAATACATCACCAGTACCGATTCCCATTCTGAACTCATAGCGACCGTTCATCGGTGCTTTATAGGTTTGTGTAGGAGAAGTACGATTTAAATAACCGACTAAATTTAATGCCGAATCACCATCACCCTGAAAATAAACCTGAATATAATTGATACCGGAATCGGGTTCTACTCTTGTGACATCAATTTCATGATAATCACCGTCAGCCGATAAGCTTCCTAATGTCGCCGTAATAGATGCAGGTGTCATATCAATCTGACTGATATTTTTAAAGGTTGTGAATTCATTACCGGCACGATCCTTAATCACAAATTCATATAAGCCGTTTTTTGTCGCATCAAATTGATAACTACCGCCGCCGTTATTCGTTAATGTGATTGCTTCTCTGGTACCGTCCGATTTCACAAAGGAAGCCTTTACACTGTTACTATCAGTCGTATCAATACCGCTTGTCGCATCAATCGCTTGTATTTGAACCGTCTTTTTTAAATTTGCCCAACCACTCGGTATATTAAGATTCACTGCCGGTTTTGTCTGATCAATCTTTATTTTTGTGTTTAATTGTTTTGCATGACTGATTTCACCATCGGTTTTCTTAAGCTTTACAATCGGCTTCATACCTGAGGTATCATCAGTCAAAAGCACAGCAGAATCAAATACTCCGTCAACGCCGTCAGTAACAAGTGCGATATCAAAATAACCAAAGTATTTTGCTTCCAAGGAAGGACGCAAAGTTACCGGAGTATGATACCAACCGTTAATCTTAGGTTGAGGTGAATATATTTCAATCCAACGCTCTAATATTCCATCGGGATCAACTGTAAATACATAGTCGTTATCATCATCATAGTCCTCAAAGGATAAATCATATTTATTCGTAAACTGTGTAACCGCAGTACTTACGATACTGCTTGGATCGGGAAACAGCATTTTCCATGAGCCGGGATTTTCAATGACACCGTCTTTCGCCGGATGTTCAGCCAAAGCGATATCAACACGTTCTAAGCTTGGATACAATTCACTCGGTACAACATCGCCGCTTACTATGCCATCACCAGTTTTCACAATCAACGCTTCCGGCTCTAAGCTTGGCATCATATCACCAAGAGTAGCCGTAATACCGGGAGGATTGGACGGAACCAGGGTTAACGGCTTTTTATTTAACTGAATCGTAACCGATTGTTTTGCCGCATCAAAGTACGTATCATCACCGTTTTTCATTATCGACAATTTGAAAGAGCCTGTACCGGTTAACGGAACGATTGTTGCCTTTGCCTTTCCCGTTATAGGATTATAGGTTTGATTTTCTATATATGCTTTCGCAGTATCAGCCGCATTGATTGCAAAAGTAAGATCAGATGGAGACTGCTTGATATCGCCGTTTGGTAAATTTTCAAAATCATATAATTCTGCGTTAATTTCAAGCTTATTACCATAAGTTACTGTACCGGGATTTCCTGCTTCAAAACGAATATATTGCGGTTCTTTTAATTTCACCGTTATTTCCGTTCCGTTGCTTCGATAAGCAGTATTTTTAGCTCCGCCATCCTCTAAATATAAGGTAACTTTAAAGGAATTGGTATTAGGTTTCAAAAGGTTTGCAAAATCAATATTTACATTAGCCGTATTTCCTGTACCTACTGTACCTAAAACACTATAAACGGTATCACCGTTATTATCAACAGCTTCTGCAGCTACATAACGTGCACCTTCCGATAAGTTCGTAGCACCGAAATAAACAGGCAAACTAACAATAGTATTTGTTTTTGGCTTTTCAACCTCATATACATTTCCTGATACACCAACTGCACCACTATTCAAATTTACACTTAGTTTTGAAGTCTCTAATGTCAAAAAGCTTCCTGCATTATCTGATTTAGGAAGATCGGTGTCATTTAATACTGCAGATTGTGCATAGGTACGTTTTGCATTATTACGCATAATAATATCAGAAGCTTTCACCTTTACATAGGGACGCACCAAAGCACTTCCGGCTGCGTTGGTCAGAACTGGGCAATAGTCAGTTTGAATGGTCGGCGTACCGGAAATGGAAGCAGTAATAGAGAAAGACCTTGAGCCAAATTTAAAAAAATGATACTTACTTGTGTTTGCCATACCATCCATAACAACAGATGAGCTGCTGCTTTGACCAGCCAAACATGTAGTTGGAAAACTAATAGACCCACTAACAGGACTTGGATTTGAAATAGAATATGTTCCTCCACTATTAATTTGCGGAATAGGATACCAATTCCAGTTAGACATAACAGCAGCCGCTATACCACCAGAAGTTCCCATATAACTTCTTTGCCCTGTACTACTATTTATGGTATAAGAAAAATTTGAACTTGAAGAATTAACAGATGCATTTAAAGCAACAGCTGTACCTCCACATGGAGCGGAAGGCGTAGCGCTACCTTTATCCCATCTTGAAATTTTCATTCCTGATGTACCAGGATGACTAAAATGTATCGTCGCGCTTGAGATATATTGTCTGTTTATCACAGAAGCTGCATTAAAGGCTGTAATTGGTTTTACACCCATTTCGCTTGCTGTGGCTGATCCACATGTTCCGGCAGTCAAACTATTTAATGAAAAACCCGATACCGTTGTTTTCTTTATCCCCCCATCAGCCGCTAAATTACCTCCACTCGCAAAACTTGCTCTATTCGTTGATGTATTCGCATCCTTTAGCCACCATTCTCCGCTATTCAGTTTACTTGAAACTGATGATGCAATTTGATTACTTGAAACCAAGCCTGATATACCTTGTAATTCTGCTTTTGATATCAAGCTTACACCATTTCCTGATAAAGAAAGATGAGCATTGCCTATCTTACCGAAATTCGCATCACTTTTAAATGCATTTGCATTACTTAATGCAGTATTGTAATTAGTCGCAGAACCCACGGTATTTTTCTTTAATAAATAAAGATATCCTCCGTTTTGTCCTAATACGGTATATACATCATCACTTGCTGTTCCAAGATGTACTTCATCACCTGCATGAAGGGAGTTTACTGCTTGATTGCTGGGTGAATTAACAATTGTTCCTGCCGCAAACAGTCCTTTATTAATTATAGTAAAGACTGTTACAGGTAACAATAAACATAAAGAAATAGATAAAATAAAAAATCTTTTTTTCATATAAATCGTCCCTTTCTATATAAACCCATTCATGTAATTGTACCAACTCATTCTATATCGGTTCAAAATTTCTTTTACTAAATTCAATTTATTTTTTATAAAGATGATAATTAAAAAAAATTGATATAAAAAAACAGGTTTTATCTCATATAAAAGCTTAATTCATAAAAAAATATATTAAATAGTAAAAAAAGATGAATCGAATATAAGAAAGTATAGCATAACCCTTATAAATAATCACTATGTAAATATTGGTAAAAGAATAAAAAAAAGAAGTGATTTATTTCGGATATCTAAATTATTGTAGGGATAAAAGTAGGCTATAAATTATCATAGGGTCAAGATGAAGGTGAGCTCT
>QZED01000047.1 GCA_009917405.1 bacterium c-19
TCCTTTACTTCAATTTCTATTTCATAATCACCCGGAGTCAGACCGTTACTTCCTACTCCCTTATTCACATACACATTACCGCTGTTATCAATATAGAACGAACCGTTATTTCCTTTCCCACTTGGAAGAGTATACGTATACGGCTTTATGCCTCCGCTTACATCTACATAACCGATACGGTTTCCTTGTACATAGCTTGTCGGCGGTTTCGCTTCTGTACTTCCTGCCTTGATATTTGTTTTTGTTTCCACATAATTGGCGACAATACCTAATTGTAATGTAATCGTTTTGGTAGTTATCGCTTCCTCATAATTATCACTTTCCGGTAATTTTGCTTGAATCACGATACTTCCTGTCGCATTCGCTACAAACACAATATTCGCATTGTCACCTGCATTGGATGAAGTAAACGGCAAGCCGCTTGAAATAATATTACTGCTTCCTGAAACAAAAGAATATTCAATACCTACATCATCCGCATCTTTTTCCTCACTTGTATGCGTCGCATGTTCACTGTGTGTTGTCGTATTTGTAGCATTCCCCGATACAAAAGTTGTAGCCTTATCATCTTGATCAAAGGTAATTGTCGGTGCCGTTTTCTTAACCTCAAACGATGTACACACCTTTTCAGTCGGATTTCCTGCTTTATCCACAGGATACCCGTTATCATCTACTGCAGTAATACAGAATTTATAAGTACCTGCTTTTAAACCGCCGTTGACTAAATCAGGCGCACCACTCTTGATCTTCACATTTAACGGTGTACTGCTTGAAGCATGATTGCCGTCTAAGCCTTCGATTTCAAAGTTCTTATAACTATCATCTCCATTACCGATGATTTCATAAACTAACGGAGTAACACCTAAAGGATTCGCTGTAACCTTACCTACAATTTGCCCTGCATCTACATTCTTACTGAATTCATATTCTTTTCCTGCACTCGCTCCGCTTTCAGGTTGTTTGGTATAGGTGAGCTTATGCGTGGCCACTATTTCAATTTTACCCGCAGATACCAGTTTAGAAGAAGCAACCGGTCGATCATCACTGGAAACTTGTTCTGAAGCAATAGAAACATCATATTTGCCAACAGGGATTCCCTTTAAATCTATAGTAGCAGACTGATTTCCACTGATATTGTTCTGAATTCGCTTATAATAAGCATTACCATTGCTTGCAGTAAGTATTACGGACATTACACTTGAAGATTTACCACTAGATGTATAGATAATTTTCATACTATCATTTTCAGAAAAGCTTGTCACACTCTCATTCTTTTTGTTCTGAATATCAGTAAATAAGATTTCTAATGATCCATCATATATTCTCAATTTCATTTTACCCTTAGCATTTTGGATCAGATCCCAATTAGTTCCTGCACCGTTTGTTGTCGCAAAAACAATTTTTTCTTTGTTTAATAAGAATACTGGTCTTGCGCCCATAATACCATTAATTGTTATCGTTGCTCCATCAGTGCTAACATTATAACGGTAGGACGTTCCACCCGGATCTCCTGCAGTGGGCCCTCCTACTCTTGACCAACCTGCTATGATGCCATTATTATAAGATGTTGCAAGTAAATAGAAGCCTTCCATTGGATTTGCATTATTACTTAGCCCTAGTGTAATTCTTAATGAACTGTTCATTCCAAATACTCCACCATCATTCATATCATTCAAAGAAGGAGTAAAAATATAACCAGGTGCTGCATCTTGATTATTATAATAAACCATGGCTGATTTCTCTAAAGTATTTAATGCTTTATTTGCTAATATGTTCAACTGATAATGCTCAGTATTCTCATATAAAACTGCACCGCTTACCGTAGTAGCATTAGTTATTTTAGATACAACACCTAAGTTTCCTTTTGGCTGCATAATATACACATTTTCGCCATTAATAACTGTCTCCTTAATAAACTCCCATTCGGCGTTTCCCACAGTTGTTGTGCTTTGGGATATGGAAGCGCCAGTTCTCGTCAAAAAATCAGAAGAAAATGTTCCAGAGGACGCATTCATTTGGTCAATAAAAAACATATATCCTGCAGTTAAAGTGCCTAACAGTGCTAATGCCATAACTACAAATTTCTTTTTCCACATAATCCTATTCCCTTCCTTCTCAATATCTACAAAGGTAGACTTTAAGAAATAGTGGAAAAAGAACCAAAATCGTATGCTTTACAAACAAAAAACATACATTTCTATATCAGAAGTGCATGTCTATAATTGTCTGCTTTTAGAAACATAATGATGTTTTTATGTATGTTTCTGCTGTTTTTATCCAAAACCGTAAAACTCATATTGTAGAGTGTACTTGTTCCCTAATAGTTCGCATCATCGCTGAAATTTATCCAATCAGTTTCATCAAGTTCTAAACCATTATATAAGATCCTGTATCCAGGTTTCAAGCATTACGATTTATCATGAAGCTTTTTACGTACAAAGATCATTTTGAAATCAGACCAATTAAAAGGAATCAGCGGATACAAATAGCTTTGACGTGAAACTGTTTTAGCGTTATAAAGAATCAGAATCATGATTACCAAACCGATCCAAAAGCCGAACTGCGGCGAAATTGCTATTAAAATCAACAACATTACTCGCATAAATTTCACACCATATCCAAGCTCATAACTGGGCTGAGTGAAATTAGCCAAGGCGACAAATGCCATATACAAAATGATTTCAGGATTGAACCAGCCGGCTTCGACCGCAAAATCACCGAGGATCAAAGCACCGATAATACTAAAAGAACTGTTTAAAGAGCTGGGGGTATTTAAAGATGCAAGCTTTAAAGCATCGATACCAAACTCCAAAAGCAAGAGCTGGACAATAAAGGGGAGATTGCCGTTATCCTCGATAAGCGCAAAAGACAACCAATTCGGTGCATAGCTTGGATTACTGTTTAGATAATACCATATCGGTGTAATTAACAAAGTCGCAAAAAAGACTGCGATTCTGATTATTCTAAGATATGTACCGGTGATCGGTGGCAAATAATAATCTTGTGCTTCTTGAACAAAATCAAAAAAATAAGTTGGTAGAATCAATACAGAAGGACTGTTATCAATGATCAAGATGATTTTACCTTCCAAAATGTTACTGGCAGCCGCATCCGGTCGCTCCGTATAGCGCACCTTCGGAAACGGAGTATACCATTTGCCCGGCACAAGCGCCTCAGCCAGCGATTCCTGCGCCATCGTTAAAGCTTCCACATCAATATCATCAATCGTCTTGCGAATCCGCTCCAACATTTTATCATCCACTTTACCTTCCATATAACAAAGAACTAAATCCGTTTTAGAGGTTCTTCCGACACTGGTATACTCCATACGCAAATGCGGATCTCTAATTCTGCGGCGAATGAGTGCAGTATTAAACACCAGTGTTTCTACAAATCCGTCTCGACTTCCACGCAGTACTCGATCATCCTCTGGCTCATTCATTCCTCTTGTCGGATATGTTCGCGCGTCAATTAAGATACCTTTTTCATATCCATCAATCATTAATAACACTGATCCTGATAAAATCGCCGTAATCATTTGATGAAAATCATTTGCCAAATCTGCCTCTACATAAGAAACAAGCTGATTGGCAAGTTCTTGAAATGTGTTACCCGCTTCCATAGATTTCAAATCTGCCTTTAAAATAAATTCCATCATTTTTTCCAGCACTTCATCCTTCACAAAGCCGTCAACACAATAAAAAGTCAGGTTTTTGCCCTGCACAAGCAACTCTCGTTTTATAATATCAAAATTATCATCCACACGTAAAGTTTGATCAAACTCGGCGATAATCTCTTGATAAGTTTTCATAGCATCACCATGATTAGCATATCCATTCTTGTTAAAACTATACAAAAAGCATAAGTATTCAACCTATGCTTTCAATCGCTCATATCAGTCAGGAAAGATCTCCTGTTATGACTCCATGTTTTCACTATATTCTTCCCATAAAGCCATTAGATGCTCAATTTCATTATGAATATCATCAATCTTTTCATCTAACTCATTCATTTTCTGATAATCATGATAATATTCAGGTTCAAAGCGCAGATCTCGCAGTTCCTCTAACTCATTCTCTTTTACGGCAATCTGTTTTTCCAGCTTAGATATTTCCTTGCCGTAATTTATTTGACGAACTGCTTTTCCCTTGTTTAGTTTCTCCTGTTTTACCTGTTGTTTAATTTCAACATCACTGTTTCTCTGCTTATCCATATACTCCTGATAAGTCAGCGGATAATAGAGCGCCTTACCCTCATCAATCACAAGAATGGCATTGGCAATCTTTGAAATAAAATAGCGATCATGAGATACAAACAGCATCGTACCGTCATAGCCGTTCAAAGCTTCCTCTAAGGCTTCTTTCCCTAAAATATCTAAATGATTGGTCACCTCATCAAGAATCAAAAAATTAGGCTTAGACAACACAAGTTTAACCAAAGACAAGCGGACCTTTTCCCCGCCGGATAAACAATCCACCTGCTTTAAAACATCTTCACCGTGGAACAAAAAGTTCCCGAGAATTGTTTGAACTTCTGTTCTTGTCAGTGTATCATATTGATCCCATACCTCTTCTAATACCGTCTTATTAGAATGAAGCTGTGCCAATTCCTGATCAAAATAGCCGACCTCGATCTGATGACCGAACAGAAAGCTGCCTGAAAGCGGCGGAACCTGTCCCATCAAGGTTTTTACCAAGGTCGATTTGCCTTTTCCGTTAGGACCCAGTACCGCAATTTTAGCACCGTGCATGATTTCAAGATTTACTTCACATAATTCATGATCATAACCGATTTTAAGATTGTTAATTTCAAGCACTCTTTTTCCGCCTTTTACTCTCGGAACAAAATGGGCATGAAAGCTATTTGTATCAGACTTAGGATCTTCAAGCTTATCCATACGCTCCAAATACTTAATTTTTGATTGCGCAAAAGCAGCTTTATTCTTTTTATAACGAAACTTTTCAATCAATGCCTCTAAACGCTGTATATCTTTTTGTTGGCGCGCGAAAGCACTTTTGGCGCGCTCCATATCAGTTTCCTTTACCTTTTGATAATTGGTATAGTTACCGGGATAACGACGCATCACACCGTATTCGATTTCATAAACAACATCGGTAACATCATCAAGAAACATGCGGTCATGCGATACCAATACAACTGCCTTGGGATAGCGTTTAACATACCCCTCTAACCATTCAATCGTATCTAAATCCAAATGATTGGTCGGCTCATCTAATAATAAAATATCAGGTTTTGACAGCAACAGCTTTACAAAAGCCAAACGCGTTTTCTGACCGCCGCTGAATGTACCGATTTTTCTCACTAAATCATCTTCATGAAAATGAAATTTCGTAAGCACAGTTTTCATTTCCGCTTCATAAGTATAGCCGCCGTTTTCTTCAAATTCCTGTGCTAAATTCGCATATTTGTTTAACAGTTCCTCACTACTGTCATGTGTCATGGCTGTTTCTAATTCACGAAGCCGCTGCTGCATCCCACGAATGTGCTCAAAGGCACTCTCTAATTCTTCAAACACTGTATGTTCCTCATCAGCAAAAGTCGTCTGTGCTAAATAACCGATGATCGTCTTTGAATCTTTATGAACGCTGCCGCGCTCTAAGCGCTCTTCTCCTGCTATAATTTTTAACAAAGTTGTTTTACCGCAGCCGTTTCTGCCTACAATTGCGATTTTTTCTTTATCTCTGATTTCAAATTGAATATCTTCAAATACGATTTCAGCTCCATATTGTTTTGCGCCTTTATTGATCTGATAGCGCATTTATATCATCCTTTCATAATTATTCACTTACATGAACTGCTTTGACAAACGCATCTGCCAAAGTATCCATGATCAATTCTTTTTCTTTTTTCCAAATACTCGCATCCTTGGGATTGCTTAGATAGATAAAATTGATCGAAAGCGCCTGCATTCCCATATGCGTTTCCGCCACAAAACTTTGGTTCTGCAATGCTGCATCGGAAAACTGTCCCGCTAACGTAATGCGTCCGCCGCTTTCTCTCAAACTCGGCTGCATATCATACAACTGTTTGCCGTCCTTGCCCTTTGCCAAAAATGCAGCGCTGACACCCTCACTGTGATCCTCCCATGTATAAGTATTGGCAGGAGTGAGCGAAGTTTGTTTTTTCAGCGCATACATCAATGCGTTCGCCAAAGTCTTTGTCGCATAATTGGAATAATAAATTTCCGCACCGCCATATGCCGATTGATCGGCAGTATTCATACCCAGCTCAAGATAATATTTTGCTTGAGAAGCGTAAGCCTTTTTCATAATGCCGCGATCGCCGTAATAACCAAGCGCTTCTTCAACATCATTTTTCGCCAGCTCTACTTTCAATCCTTGTTGTTCCAGCTTTGCTTTTAAATATTCTGCCGCCCACTGCATTTCGATTGCTTCATTCAAGCCGTTGCCACTGACCGACGGTTGATAAATGTCATTTAAAATGCGATTGCCGTATGGATCGATAAACACATCATAAACATCTTGTTGAGACAAATCGCTTTCCACCTGTAAAAACAATGCATGATGAGTCAGCTTCGGCTCTGACAGGGAATCATCCGCCACTAATGTGATCTTTCTGCTTTCATTGTCTCTTGTGATGGTATAAAACGGTTCACTGTGCAGTTTTTCTTTATAAACGAGTCTTTTTTTGATTAAATTATCCGAAATGCTCAAACTGTAAAAACCGGGTTCCAATTCACTGACATCAATCTGGCGATCAGCACCGTTTTCCATCGTATAAATCATCGTATCACCGTCACAAAGATTCGTGATTTCAATATTTTTACGCTTCACATCATCCTGCTTTTCCGCTTGATAAGGCGCAGCGAACAAATTTAGGCTTTCCCCGTAATACATATAATCACTGATAGAATAAACCTCACCTTGATACTGTAGCTTTTCCATGCTTTTTTCCTTATTTAAGCCACAGATAGAAAAACTTTTGGCATTCTCTCTTCGCTGTGTCTGAAAATATTGATAACCCGCAAATATCCCGCCGCTTAAAATAAGCACAGCCATAAAAGCTATGAAATATGCTTTTCCGTTATGTTGATGTTTCGGCGGTACATATGCCATGACAATCTCCTTTCGACACTATAAAACAGCGTCCTTAATATGTTTAGGCTTCCTTGCCTCAAGCGGAGGAAGCTCCATGTGATTTTTAGCTACCTCAATATCCAACATCACATGCGGATTTTTCGGAATCGGAAATGTCGTATCCTCAAAAGCGACATCTTGAAGCGGAAATACACTGTTTTTCGGATAGCGTACTGGCTGAAGCAGTGAATTAAAGCACCAAGTAAGCGCATAGCCGATTGTTTCACTGCCTTTATTTTTTTCACCGTATCGCTTCGCGTTATACATAAACAGATTCTTCAACGGAATCGGATTCATATGCATATTTTCAAATACGGTAATACCTGCCATCAAAATCACATTGGCAAGCCTTCTCGGCAAATCACGACTGCATTTCATAGAAACCTCATCACAAACAAAAATATCGATAAATAAGCCGTCTCCATGTTCACACTTACTTTTTAATAGGGTATTATACTCCTTAATATGTGTTCCTTTTAAAACCATTTTAGCAGGTACACAAACATTGAATTTCTTATCCTTTTCATAACATTGAAATACATAACGATCGGGAAGATCATTCACCGCTTCTTTTAAAAAGCGCTCATAATCACTGCGCATCATGGCAATGTCCATATCATCATCCCACGGAATGAACCCTTGATGACGAATCGCACCTAATGCACTGCCGCCGACCAACCAATACGGGATATTGTGTTTACGCAAAACGGTATCTAAATCCTTCATCATACTTAACAAAACTTTATGTATATCGGAAACATAGAGTACGCTTCCGTCTGCTCGATCACAAATCTTAAATTCTTTCATTTTATTCACCGATTATATTATAAGAGAAAAAACGGAAAACCACAACGATTTTCCGTAAACATCACAATTTTGTGAGATAAGCACTCATCAATTTCGCTTCTATATTCATTTTATCTTATTAAAAGATCAGATTGCGCGGTGTGCGCGGGAACGGTTCTACATCACGAATATTACTGATACCGCTTAGATACATCAAGAAACGATCAAAGCCGAGACCGAAGCCGGCATGCTTACAACCGCCAAAGCGACGCAGATCCATATACCATTGGAGACTTTCCTTGTTCATGCCCATTTCATCCATGCGTTTTTCTAACAGCTCATAGCGCTCCTCACGCTGTGAACCGCCGACCAGTTCACCTACTCCCGGCACCAGTAAGTCACATGCCGCAACGGTTTTGCCGTCTTCATTCATACGCATATAGAAAGCCTTAATATCCTTAGGATAATCAATTAAGAAGACCGGTCCGTTTACTACCTTTTCGCATAGATAACGCTCATGCTCGCTTTGCAAATCCATGCCCCATTCAATCTTATTATATTCAAACTTCACATCTGCCTGCTTTAATAACTCGATTGCTTCCGTATAGGTCATGCGCTTAAATTCACTGTTGCGCACAGCCTGAATACGCTGAATACAGTCACGGTCGATCATTTTTTCAAAGAAAGCCATTTCCTCAGGCGCATTCTCCAGCACATAATCGATACAATATTTAATCATATCTTCGATCAAGTCCATATCATCCTCTAAATCCGCAAAAGCAATTTCCGGTTCGATCATCCAAAATTCAGAACCGTGACGCGGAGTGTTGGAATTCTCTGCGCGGAAAGTCGGACCGAATGTATAAACATCACGGAAAGCCATCGCAAAGGCTTCTACGTGCAGCTGACCTGATACAGTCAAGGAAGCATGCTTTCCGAAGAAATCCTCTTCATATTTCGTATCCTCGCGTGTTGTCACTGTAAAGCACTCTCCGGCACCTTCGGCATCATTACCGGTAATAATCGGAGTATGCACATAGACAAAGCCCTGATTCTGAAAGAACTCATGAATGGCCATTGATAAAACCGAACGCAAGCGATATATCGCATAAAAGGTATTTGCGCGAGGACGAAGATGCGGCATTTCACGCATAAACTCAAAGCTGTGACGCTTCTTCTGCAGCGGGTAATCATTATCACACGCACCCTCCAATACCATTTCACTTACGGCGATCTCAAACGGCTGTTTTCCTTCCGGGGTGAAAATCAACTTTCCGGTAACCAAAATCGCTGTACCTGTGGTATATTTTTCCACTTCCGCAAAGTTAGCCAATTCACTCTCATAAACTAGCTGTGCATTACGGAAATACGTGCCGTCATTCAGTTCAATAAAGCCCAGCTTACCGCTGCAGCGATTGGTTCTGATCCACCCTTGCAGCTGCACATATTCCAAAGAATCCATCTCCATATGGTTTTTTGAAAAGGCAATTTCATAAAGCTCACGAATCGTCATAAATTCAAACATTTTCAATTCCTCCTTCTTTTCAATAAAAAAACGCTCCGTTCAGGAACGTAATTCATATGCTTACGCGGTGCCATCCTGATTCGCAAATAAACACATTTTGCGCATCTTGATTATGGATACGCATAACGCTGCGCCTTGCGAAACCGTCTACTGTAATTTCTCCGGTTTAACTCCACAGGTGTTCTCCTTCTTTTCCATGACCGTTCTTTCACCAATCAACGGTTCGCTTCTTCCATTTCTGAGAATTTGTCCTGCATCATTGTTTTGTCGTTAATGAGTTTGTTTCAAACACAAGCTCCTGTATAGATGATACCACATCTACGGTCTTTAATACAACCCCTTTTTGCACTTGTATATGTTCATGAGTAAAATCGACCAATCCGACAATGCCACAATGAATCAATCGATCCACAGTCGTCTGAATATTTGTCGATATTGCCAGTATTGCAATACGGCAACCTGACGGGATTCGCTCTTCTAATTCATCCATATCATAAACCGGTATACCGAAGCGGACACCCTGTCGATCAGGATTAATATCAAAAGCACAGACAATTTCTCCAACCACATAATCCCATTTATTGTATTTCATTAATGCTCTGCCCATATTACCGGCACCCACAAGGATGATTTTTTCTTCAAAATCCATGCCAAGCTGCGCATTAAATATTTCAATCAGACGGTCAATCTCATAGCCGAAGCCTTGTTTCCCTAAGCTTCCAAGAAATGAAAAATCACGGCGAATCGTCGTCGGTTCAATATTTACAACACTCGACAATTCCTTAGACATAATTCGTTCTACGCCGCTGCGCTTTAATTTACGCAGAGCCTTTAAATACACGGGATAGCGTTGTAAGGTCGCTTTGGGAACATTTTTGCCTGTCATATTCATCACCGTTTTTATTATAGCATAACTCTATTTGTTTGTGAATAATTTATCATTATTAACTTATGATCATTACACGCTGCTTGCTTAAACTCCACACAGTTCCATACCTGGATCAGCCGTCAGCGTGAAATCACCGCGCACACCGTGACGATATGCGACACTGCCGGCTACCGCAATCATAGCGGCATTGTCTGTACAACAGGACAACGGCGGGACATGAAAGGCAATGTTTGTAAATTCCTTTTTCAGATCATTTTCCACAAGCTCACGCAGTCTTGAATTCGCGGCCACACCACCTGCCAATACCATCATTTTCGGCTGATACCGCTTGAGTGCAATTCGTGTCGGACCTAATAATTCCTGAAGTGCACACTCCTGATAGGAACAGGCAAGCGATGCCGGATCATATTCTTCTTGCTTACGTGCACAGCGATCGATAAATTGCAATACACTGCTTTTTAGACCGCTGAATGAAAAATCCAATTCATTTTGTGCTTTCGGCTTTGCCAGCTGGTAAATATTCTTGCCCTCTTTAGCCAATCGATCGACATAAACACCGCCGGGATACGGCAGCTTTAACACACGACCAACCTTATCTCCGGCTTCACCGATGGCATCATCCTGCGTAGTTCCGAGAATCTCAAACCTCCATTCATCCCTCATATAGACAAGCTCCGTATGACCGCCGCTGACCACAAGCGCCATTAAAGGAAACTGCAGGCTCGTCACTATAGCATTGGCATAAATATGACCGGCAATATGATGTACCGGAATCAGCGGTTTTGCGAACGCCCATGCAAGTGTTTTCGCCGCCTGTACACCGACATGCAGACTACCGATCAAACCGGGACCTTGCGTAACCGCGATAGCGTCCACATCGGATACTTTTAAATCTGCTTGTTTCAAGGCTTGTTCAATCACCATGGAAATGTTCTCAACATGAATGCGGCTAGCTACCTCAGGAACCACTCCGCCGAAATCTTTGTGTACATCAATTTGCGTAGCAACGACATTTGCCAAGATCTCTGTATCATTTTTCGCAATCGCAACAGCAGTTTCATCACAGCTAGACTCTATCGCTAAAACTATTGTATCACTCATACATAATTCCCTCCTAAAGGCATTATCATTAAATGTGCATCACATCCGTCTTCATAATAACCTTTACGAAGCGATGCTTTTATAAAGCCGTAATGCTCATATAAAGATATTGCCCTTTGATTATCCACATGCACCTCTAAGGTAATATTATCACACATCTGTTCATTACAGACACGAATCATTTCCTTCATTAATGCCAATCCTATTCCTTGTCCCTGGCAATGCTTAGCGACTGCGATATTCGCAAGCTGTGCCGTTTCAAAGGTAATCCAAAAGTCAATAAAGCCGCAGATTTCAGCTTCTTCTACCCATACATAAAGGTACGCAAACGGATTATCATTCAGCTCGGAAGAAAACATATCATGACTCCATTTTGGCTGAAATGCACCGGCATCCAATTTCAATACGCTTTCTAAATCCGCAGCGGTCATTTTCCGTATCATCATTTTACCTTATATGCATCATTTTCTTTTAAATAACGTGGGGTCAAAGTGTGAATATTTGTGATTTTACGCGCATAAGGCAACAGCGCACAAAAATGCTCTGCCAAGGAAATCGGCTTTTTTTCCTTTCCTACTAATTCGCAATCACCCACTAACACACCTTTATGATCCGCAAGCACATTCATTATGTCAGCTAAATCTACAGCACTTTCCTCCCCGATCAGCTTTCCTGAATGATAATGGGCAAAATAAGCTCGCTTGCTACGGGCATCTAGCAAGCTGTAACAATTCTCATTCAAACCAGCATACAGCTGCAAGGTAGATACACAAGAAAGCGGTATATTTTTAGTCGTACATAATACTTTCGCAATACTCATCGCAATCCTGACACCCGTATAGCTGCCTGGACCGTCACTGATTACGACTTCATCAATATCATCCACGCTCCATTTTGCTTCTTCAAAGCAATTGATCAATTCCGGAAACAATGTTTCACTTTGTCTTTTCCAGCATTCTTTTTCACAAGCTGATATGATTTTACCGTCTTCAATTAAGACGATTACAAGATGCTTATGTGCGGAATCCATACATAAGGTTTTCATTAAACATTCCTCCAGACTTCATTATGCTAAATTAAGTTCATCGCTGCATTCAAACTGAAATTTTCTTTTTGTATCATCAAGACATGTAATAGTAATCGATAAAAATTCTTTCGGCAGACAAGCTTGAATGAAATGAGGCCATTCGACCACACAGATTGCGTTTTCATCAAACACTTCCTCAAATCCGAGATCCTGCGTAATTCCCTCTAAACGATAGGCATCTATATGATAGAGCATTCTTTGATCTTTCATCTTATAGCTCTTTAATATTGTAAAAGTAGGAGAATTAATAACCTTCTTTACTCCCAACGCTTTTCCCAATGCCTTTGTAAAGGTGGTTTTACCAGCTCCTAAATCACCTTTTAATAAAATACATACTTGCTTATCGGCAATTTTTTCCGCAAGCTGTTCGGCCAATTCGGCTGTTTCAGCCAATGACGTTATAAGATACTCCTTCATGATTTCTGCTTCTTTCTACGCGCCAGCAGCTTTATTGCGATGCGATACATCAGTTTACGATAAGGGATATCAAATTCTCCGAGATATTCATTTACGGTCGGATGAAAATTAGCCTTAAATTTCGTCAGTCCGCCCTGTAAATTTCCTTCGATTCCGCCCATGTTACATGAGGTACATCCATGTTCAAAGCTCCATCGCATACATTGATAGAA
Source organism: bacterium c-19 (assembly GCA_009917405.1). Taxonomy (GTDB): domain Bacteria; phylum Bacillota_I; class Bacilli_A; order Erysipelotrichales; family Erysipelotrichaceae; genus C-19. Next base: position 13,136 of record QZED01000047.1, read on the forward strand.
AGCCAAATAAGGAGCCATATATCGCTTATAGGTATCATCCATACCGGCATATAAAAGCTCACTGTCTTTACCGAACTTAATACAAAGAGCGCCGGCACCGACTACACTGTCACCGCATTGCTCGATGTGCTGCTTTAATTCCGTTACTTCTCTTTCATAGGATACATGTTGCTCCGTTAAAGTGAAACGCTTCTTTTTGGCATTTTCAGGGCACTCTGATAGTGCTTTTTCATTATCTGCCAATTTTGCGGATGCGTCCTCATACAGCTCCTTTAAAGGAATTCTGATTAAATAAATAATGGCATCTTCTCCATAAATCTGCATCAGCTTTTCAAAATAAGCTTCATCTCTTAAGGCGATTTGTTTACGTGCCTCGGTATAATGCATCACCTGTGCAAATTCATGTACTGCTTCAACTCCACAAGCTTCTGCCTTCAACATTTTCCTTTCGGCGATATTCAAAGCCTTGCGAGCGCTTTTCGGCAAAGAATCGCGAAAGTTATCACAGGCATACACATTCGCATGATAGCGAGGCTGAATCGTATCTTCGAGAGACTTGCTGTAGCCTTTAAAGCATGCGCCATTTTGCTTCAGTATGTCAATAATCGTATCACAATAAGCATAACGTTGTTCATTTGCTTCCGCTAATAAATAATCATTACAGTGAACTGCCGGATCCATAGTTAAATAGATCGCATGCTGAGTACGCGCAAAATGCTTCAATCCTTGAAAGAAGCATTCTACCACAGCCGTATTATGAAAGTCCATCACAGGACCACGAGGTGTATACAAGATGGAAAAGGAAAAGGGCAATCGCTTGATCAGCACAGAGGCAGAAGCGACAATTTCGCCGTTCTCTTTTACGCCTACTATCTTATGATCCCAATTATCCTTTACTTTAGCCCAATTAGATGATTGTAATAAATTACTGAGGGAATGCTGTTTCACAAAAGCATCATGCTCATTGGGATCGATACCGATCACAAATTCCATTTTCATCGTTCCTTTCTTTATTCTGATAACTTCAGTTACCCATTTTATCAGACTTGTGTATTTATATTTCATATCACACTTATAAAAAGCTATACCTTTTTGATACCTTATATATTTATCATTATTTAGCTTTCAACGGTTGAATGAATCTTCATTATTATAGCATAAAATAACAGATATTGTTATTAATGTTCCCAATTAAAATTCCCTCATTCACAGACACCATAAAAACAAAAAGGAATGAGGAAATAATTATTTTTATGAAATAATCACGGTCATGCCAATGTAAACAGTTCCCTAATAAGAAAATTATCATACTGTATATGATAATTTTATCCATATTGAAATAAAATCATATATGTTTCCAAAAAACAAAAAAGAATCTTGCATATAAAAAAGAGAAATGTACATATAGAAAAAGACAATAAAAAAGACCCTTAAATAAGGGTCAAAGCCCGGCAATGTGCTATCTTCACAGGCGCATGGCCAACTATTGTCGCCGCTGAAGTGCT
>QZED01000048.1 GCA_009917405.1 bacterium c-19
TGGTAAGAAATATCCATCTATGAGATAAATATAAAGGTGAAATACCTTTACAAATACTATTATACGAGGAGATAAAATGATGCGTTCTCATGAAAACCGATAACAAATTAATGAAAAGCATGGTAACTACGGAAAAAAACAATATCAAAATTTGTCCTTTCCCTGTTCATCTGAACTCAATGAGCACACAGTCGTAACTTAAATCTAGCGATGTGAAAATTGTTGCCTTTGCAAAATTTAATGTGTCAAGTCTGAAACTATGATATAATATCGCCGGTGATAATATGAAAAAGCTTATTTTAATGATATTGACAACATGCTTGTTATGCGGCTGTCAGACGAAAAAGGAATTAACGAAGTATAATGAACAAATTTTAGATGCTGGCTTTGACACTTTTATTCAGTTATTGGCTTATACCGAGGATGAGGATACATATAATAAATATTTGAAGGAAGTCAATGAAACTTATGTATATTATAATAAATTGTTTGATCGCTATCATACTTATGACGGTATTAACAATATAAAGACAATTAATGATCAAGCAGGTAAAAAGCCGGTGAAGGTAGATTCTGAATTAATTGATTTACTATCAGAAACAAAGAAATATGCCGAAATCAGCCACAACCAATATAATGTAACCTACGGTGCCGTACTTGAGGTGTGGCATCACTATCGAGAACAAGCAACGGAAAAAGGCATTGCCGCCGTTCCGAGTGAAGCAGAATTAAGAGAGGCACAAATGCATACTGGCTGGGACAAGGTGGAAATTGATACGGAAGCACAGAGTGTTTATATCAACGATCCGAAGGCATCTATTGATTTAGGCAGTGCCGCAAAGGGATATGCGACGGAAATGTGCGCTAAGCGACTGGAAGAGCAAGGCTTAAAACACGCCATCATCAACGCAGGGGGAAATGTTCGTATCATCGGTGAAAAGCCTGAGGAAAAAACATGGAGTGTCGGGATTCAGCTACCGTCTGATGAGATGAATGCGTCACTGGCAACCGTAAGAATCAATCAAAATCAATCCTTCGTAACGAGTGGTGATTATCAACGAGCTTATGAATACGAAGGAAAGATGTATCATCATATCATAGATCCGCATACGCTGATGCCGGCATCTCATATGCGCTCCTTAACCGTTGTCACTCAGGATTCGGGAATTGCCGATATTTTGTCTACTACCTTATTTACCATGACTTATCAGGACGGTGTAAAACTACTTCAACAACTCAACAAGGAAGGAATCAAAGCTGAAGCCGTATGGGTATTCGACGAAACAACCGGAATCCCCGAAAATGTCGAGTATGAACAAAGCGGCAGTTATTATTTGATTATCAGCGACGGTTTAAAAGCTCAAGTAGAGGTAAAGCAATAGATAACGTTCAACATATTAAAATAAAAACTGTTTTATCAAAATGAATAGAACAGTTTTTTTACGTATAATTTATTTTTTCCCAAGTAAACGAAACATGTTTTTCTTATAAACCTCAACACCCGGTTGATTAAACGGATTAATATCTAATAAATAACATGTCATCGCACAGGCTCTAAAGAAGAAATAGCACATATAACCGAATGATTTCGCACTCATATCCGGAATCGTAATGATTAAGTTCGGTACATTTCCGCTTTCTTCATGTGCTTCAAGCGTTCCCTGACAAGCCATCTTATTCACCCAATCCAATGATTTACCGGCAAGATAATTCATATGATCGTTATCTTCCTCATCATGAGGGAATTCCATATCCAACAACGGCTTTTCACAAAGCAGCAGCGTTTCAAATAAAACTTTTTTGCCCTCTTGTATAAATTGACCTAAGGAATGCAGATCGGTTGAAAAGGTTGCACTGCACGGCAATACACCTTTTTCTTCTTTTCCTTCACTTTCACCGAACAGCTGTTTCCACCACTCTGCGACCATTGTCATGTTCGGCTCATAGGTTACTAACATCTCCACATTTTTATCGGCATTTTGCAGAATACGACGGCATACCGCATATTGATATGCAGGATTTTGACTCAGATCGGCAGAAGCCAAATCATCATAGGCTGCTTTTAAGCCGGCTAAAATAGCATCGATATTAATACCGGCAACCGCAATAGGCAATAATCCAACCGGAGTGATAACAGAAAAACGACCGCCGATATCATCCGGAATCACAAAAGTCTCATAGCCCTTAGCATCAGCCAGCGCCTTTAATGTTCCACGCGCCTTATCCGTTGTCGCCACAATACGCTTTGCGCTTTCATCACCGTATTTGGCTTCCATAAATTGTTTTAACAAACGAAATGCCACGGAAGTTTCCGTTGTTGTTCCTGATTTTGAAATTACATTGACGCAAACCTCTTTGTCCTTAATATAATCCATCACTTGTGCAATATAAGTGGATGAAAAGGTGTTTCCCATAAAAATGATTTCCGGTTCTTTTTTACCGTACAGACCGTTCATCATCTCAATCGCAGCTCGTGCGCCCAAATAAGAACCACCGATCCCGCAAACAATAAATACTTCACATTGTTCACGCATTCGCTTTGCACATTCCTTGATGCGCTCTATCTCATTCTTATCGTATTGATTCGGCCATTCCACCCAACCAACATAATCATTACCTTTACCGCTTTTATTCATTAAAGCCTCATGACAAGCCGTAACCTGTTCCTGATAAGCACTCAAGGACTCCTTCAAAAATGCGTGTGTAGCATCAAATTTAATCATTATGATTCCTCCTGTTTTTTTCATATGATGATTCAATCCAATCATCTAAACGAATTGCAAGCGATGAAAAGCCGATGACAGCTTCCGGCAACGGCGAAACACCGTTATGTCGGATTGAACGAAACCGCTGCTTATTGGGTTTTACTGCCTTTAAGGAAAGCTTAATATGATCCTCATCACTGATATCCAATACTTTGACACTGACACGTTCATTCAAGCGCACATAAGAATGCACATCTCGTACATAACGCTCGCTGATCTCCGAAATATGAATCAATCCCTTATGTCCGTTCTCTAATGCCACAAAAGCGCCGTAAGGCTGAATACCGGTGATCATTCCTTTGACAATATCACCTACTTGAATCGGCATGATTTCACCCACTTTCTAAAGATTATTATATCATATTAATAGGATATTTGTGTTATAATAATGCTGTATTTAAAAAAATATTCAGTGAGGTACACATGATGGAATCATTATATCCGATTACGGCAGCGATATTGGCTAATTTAATCGCTCAAATTCTTAAGCCTTACTTTCTCTATCGCAAAACAAAATGCTTTGATATTCACCAAACTATCGCAAGCGGCGGCTTTCCGAGTTCTCACTCTTCCACCGTAATTGCCTTATCAACAGCGATTGCTTTACAGCAGGGTATTCAATCCACCTATTTTGCGATCGCTTTGGTTTTCTCAATCATTGTTATTTATGATGCAGTAAATGTACGCTATTACGCCGGTAAAAACATCCAATTAACAAAACAGTTGATTGCCGATTTAGAAGAGATGAATCATATAAAATTCAATCACGCTATTTATCACGAAAAAATCAAAACTGTACTCGGTCATAAACTTATAGAAGCGATCGGCGGAATACTGTTAGGACTGGCTGTCGCCTTTATGCTTTATCCGATCATTCATTAACAGGAGGTATTATGGAAACAAAAATAAAAGAAATAAAAAAAGTCTTAGATAAGATCAGACCATATATTCAAAGAGACGGTGGCGACGTAGAATTCGTATCTTATGAAAACGGCTGTGTCAGTGTTAAAATGCTGGGGGCCTGCAACGATTGTTTAATGCAAGAGGATACGATCAAGGACGGCGTTGAAATGATTCTTTGTGAAGAAGTGGAAGGAGTCAAAGAAGTAAAGGTAGTAGGATAAAAGGGATTCACATCCCTTTTTTTATTTAAAGCGATAAAAAAACCGACATGCATCATTCACACGTCGATATTTTTTATTTTGCTTACAAAGTAGATTATTTATATTGATTCACTGACTTCATAATCTGTTTGATTTGTGCTTCAGACGGCTTTCTGCCCATCTGTAAAAACATTGCACGAATCATTTTTTCATTTATCGGTGGGTTTTCTCTCAATTCTTTTTCAAAACGCTTGCGTGTAAAATAAAAGCCTAAAAATGCCCCAACTGCAAGTCCTAAGAGAACGTATCCGATCGAAATCCATAAATCCATATGTAATCCTCCTCACATATACATCTATTTTACTATGTTTTACTTTCTTTTACAATACCTTTTCTTTTTACATAGCGTCTTTTTTTATCATTAGCACAAAGTTTCTGTAAATTCGCTGTAAAAACGGGATGAAAGGATTGCTTTCCTGCGGTGTGAAATGAATTTTATAAGCATCAAATCGCATCGCATAAGTTGTTTGTTTCAGCTTATTCTCATAATAAACTGTGTGATCATCCAAATAAATTGCCTCATTATGAAAAAACTGTACTGCTCGTTCACAAAGTTCTTTTTCATCGGGAATATCTAAAATACAATCAAGTTGTTCCTTCGGTAATTCAAACAGCTGATCAACAAAATGATGATGTTTATCCAAATAATCAATGAAACCATCTTTAACCGCATAGCCTATCATTTCCATAGTATCACCTAATCCATTATAACAAAGAAAGGCTACGGTAATTGTCGAAAAATAGATACCCTAAAAATATCTTAACTGAACGATAATATAAGATTTGAGGCTTTTGAATGAAGAAAAAAACAAGAAGAAAGCCGCTACGCTTCCTACTTGTTTATTAATGATGTCTCTTAAAGATAATACTTTTCATCGTCTACGCTTGTAATAAACCCATTTTTTCAGGTTTGAACAAACGCTCATCCATTGTTTTTAAATTACTTGCAATCGCCGGTGTAAATTCCATTTGATCCAAGACATCCTTTTGCAGATCAACGCCCGGTGCGATTTCGGTCAACGTCAATTTACCGTCAAGCAATTCAAATACGGCACGTTCTGTGATGTATAAAACCTTTTGTCCTGTTTCTGTTGCGAATTCTGCCGAGAAAGTGATCTGTTCAACTTCCTGTTTGAATTTCTTGATTTTGCCTTCTTGTAAAATATGAAGCTTACCATCATTAACCTCTACCTTTAAACCGCCGGCTGTAAAGGTACCGCAATATACAACGATCGGTGAGGTCTGTGTAATATTGATGAAACCGCCGCATCCGGCAATTTTCGGTCCAAAACGACTGACATTGATATTACCGAAGCAATCACATTCCGCAAGACCGAGGAACGCTTGATCAAGACCGCCGCCGTCATAGAAATCAAATTGATACGGCTGATCGATGATAGCTTCCGGATTCGTACAAGTGCCAAACGCTGTGCCCGCATTCGGTACACCGCCGATGCCGCCGGCTTCCACTGTCAGTTTTAATCCGGGTAGGCCTTCCTCATTTGCCACGTTAGCAATTCCCTCCGGCATACCGATACCTAAATTAATAATTGCCGCAGGATCAAGCTCCATCGCTGCACGACGGCAAATGACCTTGCGCTCATTCAGATTCATCGGAGCGATTGAATCCACAGGAACCTTTACTTCACCGCTTAACGCAGGATTGTATGGATCCGCATACGTCTGCCAATGATTTTCCGGACGTGCGACAACAATACCGTCTACATAGATTCCGGGAATTTTTACTTTTCTTGGATCCAGTGTACCGTTTTGTACAACCTTTTCAACCTGCAACAACACGATACCGCCGGAATTTTTCGCTGCCTGCGCAATCGATAAAGAATCCAGTGTCGCAGCCTCTTTTTCCATTGTCGCATTACCGTCCTCATCGCAATATGTAGCACGAATCAATGCCACATTTAACGGAAATGATTTATAGCGCAGCCATTCCTCACCGTCAATATGCATCAGCTCGACAAGATCTTCCTTAGAGCGCTCATTCATTTTCGCTCCTTCAATTCGCGGATCGACAAAGGTTTTTAAGCCGACCTTTGTGATTGTTCCGGGACGATGTCCGGCAATGTCACGAAACATCAAAGAAATGGTACCGAGCGGAAGATTGTAGCCTTCTACTTTATTTTCAAACACCAGCTTTTGAAGCTTTGGAATTAACCCCCAGTGACCTCCGATAATACGTTTTAACAAACCCTCATGGCCCAGCTTATTCAAGCCGAGACGATCTGTACCGTCACCGATTCCGGCGGAAAACATGATTGTTAAATCCTTAGGATGCCCGCTCTTGAGAAAAGATTCCTCAATGCCGACAGAAAACTCCTGAGGATGTCCGGATCCAATAAAACCGCCGATTCCGATCGCAGCGCCGTCGGGAATCATTGAAACAGCCTGTTCGATACTTATTACTTTACTCAAATCGATTACCTCCTTTGTGTAATTTCCTATTTCTGTCATAAATGACAACTTTCGGGAAATTGGTAGCTCAAGAATATATTCGCTTATTTATTTGAGAATGCTTTATCCTTCACTTTTTCTAAGAAGCAAGTCATACCGTAAGTTTGATCTTCTGTAGCGAAGCAGTTAGAGAACTCTTCCACTTCAATTTCGATACCGCCGTCAATATCAGTCTGAAGTCCCTTATTGATTGCCTGTTTGCTGTAAGCGACTGCGATCGGTGCATTTTTCGCAATACCGTTTGCCATTTTTAACGCTGCGCTCATCAATTCCTCTAATGGATAAACCGCATTTACAAGATTGATCGCATAAGCACGATCTGCCTTAATGTTTCTCGCACCGAAAATCATTTCCTTAGCGATTCCTGCGCCTACAAGACGCGCCAAGCGCTGTGTACCGCCAAAGCCCGGAGTAATTCCCAAGCCAACCTCAGGCTGTCCGAAAACCGCTGTATCGGCTGCCAAACGAATGTCGCAGCTCATTGCCAATTCACAGCCGCCGCCTAAAGCAAATCCGTTGATTGCCGCAATTACGGGGCAGCGGAAAGTTTCGATCTTACGGAACACTTCATTACCGAATTTTCCGTAAACTGCCGCTTCTTCAACGCTCTTATCCTTCATTTCGGCAATATCGGCACCTGCCACAAAGGATTTATCACCGGCACCGGTAATAATCACGCAATAAACATCTTTATTTTCATTTACTTGATCCAATGCTTCATTTAATTCAGTTAAAACCTGTGTGCTTAACGCATTTAATGCTTTGGGACGATTAATTGTAATTGTCGCTACATGTCCCTCTGTATTTAATAAAATTGTTTCCATAGTAGTTATCCTCGCTTTCAATATGTGGAAAAAGGCGAATCGCAACAATACTCACAGAACGATTCACCTTATTTAATGCTTATTTTGAATAATCGTAGAAGCCGATTCCGGTCTTCTGACCTAACTTACCGCCGCGTACCATTTTTCTTAACAGCGTACATGGGCGATATTTAGAATCACCAGTTTCATTTTGTAATACTTCCATGATTGCCAATACAATATCCAAACCGATTAAATCACCTAAAGCAAGCGGTCCCATCGGATGGTTTGCCCCCAGTTTCATCGCTGTGTCGATATCTTCAACAGATGCCAAACCTTCCTGATAGATAAAGATTGCTTCGTTGATCATCGGAATTAAGATACGGTTTACCACGAAACCCGGACCCTCAGCAACTTCAACCGGAGTTTTACCTAAGGATTGGGATAATTCGATAACGGCTGACTTTGTTTCGGCAGGAGTGTTGATACCGCTGATTACCTCAACTAATTTCATACGATCAGCCGGATTGAAGAAGTGCATACCGATTACATTGTGCTTAATTCCCTTCGCAATTTCAGTTACTGACAAGGAAGAAGTATTTGTCGCAAAAATGCAGTCTGCTTTACAGATTTCATCTAATTTCGTGAACAGCTCCTTCTTTGTTTCCATGATTTCCAAGACAGCTTCAACAACTAAGTCGCAATCTGCTAAGTCTTTGTATTCACCTGCATGTAAGTTGCCCTTTACCGCAGCCGCATTGTCGGCAGTGATTTTTTCACGTGCTACAAGCTTGTCTAATTTTTTAGCGATCTTATCAATACCGCCCTGTGCCCATTCTAATTTAATGTCGCACACTGTTACATCATAACCGTTTGACGCAAAGGAATTCGCAATTCCCTGTCCCATAGTACCTGCGCCGATTACACCGATTTTTTTCATATTTTTATCTCCTTTTTTATTTAACAATATGAAATTTACGCTTTTTTAGCCGCGATAATTTCATCCTTTAACAACGGTAAGATTTCCTCTACATTACCGATAAAGCCCATGTTTGATACAGAGAAAATTTCTGCCTGCGGATCACGATTGATAGCGATGATCATATCAGATTTATCCATTCCGGCAACGTGCTGACAAGCACCGGAAATACCGCATGCGATATACAGACTCGGACGAACCGTTTTACCTGTCTGACCGACCTGAAGCTCTTTATCCGCAAAGCCGTCATCGATCACTGCACGAGTACAGCACATTTCACCGCCTAATTCTGCCGCTACGGCTTTTACCATATCTAAGCAGTTTTCAGCACCACGTCCGGCACCCACCAAAATATCGCATTTTGTAATATCCACACCTTCAATGACTTTTTCAATGACTTCTTTTACAACAACCTTTGCATCTGTGTCTTTGAAATCAGGCTGGAATTCAATAACTTCACCGCTTCTTGAAGCATCCGGTGCATCCATTGCGAATACGTTCGGACGGATTGTTGCCATCTGCGGACGAGTATCCGGACAGATGATGGTACCGAATAGATTACCACCGAAAGTAGGACGAGTAACCAATAACAACGCTTCATCCTGCTTTTCCGGATCCATTTCAATTTTAGTCGCATCTGCGGTCAAACCGGCGTTGATTCTTGCCGCAACACGCGGTGCCAAATCACGACCTAATACGGTTGCGCCGGTCAATAAGGAATCCGGCTTGAATTCGTTGATTACCTGAGTCAATGCATCTGCATAGAATTGTGTGGAATAATCCTTTAACAATTCATGATCAACAACTACGACACGATCGGCACCGTGTGCAATTACATCCTGTGCCTTGTCTTTAATATTATGTCCTAATAAAATACCTACTACACTGTAATTCATATGAGGAATGGACGCAACCAGCTTACGTGCTTCTGAAATCAATTCATAGCCGACATTTGCGATTTCCCCGTTTTTCTGTTCTACGAATACGTAGATATCCTTGTATCCTTCAAATTTAGCCATTTTACTGTCCTCCTATTTTGTAATTAATTGCTTTTCTTTCAATGTTTGTGCAATTAATTTCGCCGTTTCATTTGCCGGCAGGGTGAATGTTTCAGTATCAGCGGAAACATCCTTAGTAAAGGTAGAATGTACCTTCGTAGGAGAACCTGCCAAGCCTACCTTGCTTTCATCGATACCTAAATCATCAAAGGTCCAAACGGTTACTTCCTTATTCATGGAATCAACAATATCGTTACAGTTCATATAACGTGGATTGTTCATACCGCTTAAAGTTGTTAAAACAACCGGCAGTTTTGCTTCAATGATCTGTTCACAGTCTTCTAAAGCTTTTTTCACAGTGATGGTATCACCGTTTACAGCCTTGATTTCATCCACATAGGTAACCTGAGGGATTCCGAGGCGCTCTGCTGTCTGCGGTCCTACCTGTGCAGTATCACCGTCGATTGCCTGACGTCCGGCAATGATCAGGTCGTAGCCTAATTTATCCAGTGCTGCAGCCAATGTGGATGAGGTTGCGCATGTATCGGCACCGGCAAACTTACGATCGGTAATCAATACACATTCATCAACACCGCGTGCATATAATTCCTTCAGCATTTCGCTTGCCTGCGGAGGACCCATAGATACGATAGTGACTGTGGCTCCTGTTGTTTCCTTCAGCTTTAATGCTTCCTCTACTCCGGCCAAATCATCCGGATTGATAATGCTCGGTACACCGGCACGAATTAATGTTCCGGTTGCTTTATCTACTCTGATTTCGGTTGAATCAGGTACTTGTTTTACAAGAACTACGATTTTCATATATTTTACCGCCCTCTCTTTATTTCAACACTGCGCCGCTGATAACCATGCGCTGTACTTCGGAAGTACCTTCATAAATTTCTGTGATCTTCGCATCGCGCATCATACGCTCTACCGGCAGATCTCTTGTATAGCCGTAGCCGCCTAACAGCTGAACAGCTTTGGTTGTTACTTCCATCGCTACCTCTGCCGCAAACAGTTTTGCTTCGGCAGCCGGTACGGTATAAGGTTTACCGTTTTCTTTACACATTGCCGCATGATATACAAGCCATCTTGCTGCATCAACCTTAGTCTGCATATCTGCAAGCTGGAATTGAGTGTTTTGGAATTTAGCGATTGCACGACCGAACTGCTTACGTGCTTTTACATAAGTCACTGCTTCATCGATTGCACCCTGTGCGATACCCAATGCCTGAGCAGCGATACCGATACGTCCGCCGTCTAAGGTCTGCATTGCAATTTTAAAGCCTTTGCCTTCCTGACCTAACAAATTTTCCTTCGGAATGCGTACATTATTGAAAATCAATTCAGAAGTCGCAGAACCGCGGATACCTAATTTACGTTCGTGCTTACCGATTGTAAAGCCCGGTGTGCCTCTTTCCAAAATAAAGGCGGAAATACCTCTTGTACCTTGTGATTTATCTGTCATTGCGAAGATGATATATACATCTGCCGCACCGGCGTTCGTAATGAAGATTTTATTTCCGTTAATGATATAATCATCACCGTCTTTTACTGCCGTTGTCTGCTGACCGGCCGCATCGGTACCGGCATTCGGTTCAGTTAAACCAAATGCTGCCAAACGCTTACCGCTGCACAAATCAGGTAAATATTTTTTCTTTTGTTCGTCACTACCGAACATATAAATCGGTGTAGTACCTAAAGAGGTGTGTGCCGATAATACAACACCGGTAGTTGCACATACCTTGCTCAATTCCTCTACCGCAAGGATATAGCTTAAATAATCGGCTCCTGCTCCGCCCCATTCTCTCGGGAACGGAATACCCATCATTTTGCAGGCTACCATTTTTTCCACATTTTCTTTCGGGAAACGCTCTTCTTCATCAATATCTGCTGCCAAAGGCTTTACTTCTTTTTCAGCAAATTCAGCGAAAAGCTTTTTCATCATTTGTTGTTGCTTTGTCAATTCAAAGTCCATAACTGTTCTCCTCTCCTATTGTATAAGACATTACGAACGGATTGTAACCGAAACAAGTCAGTAATTCAATTCCTTTTTTATTTTCTTGTTTCAGATGATTTTCCATTTATGGAAGTACATAATCCACCTTTAATTTTATTACGATATTGCTATTACGTCAATAACTTTGTTATTTTTTTAACAAGTTTTTTGAGGAAATTTCAGACACAGTACTATCATTTGTTAATTTTTTATCAATCACTTGTGAAATTTTTCGTAAGCACTTGACATTATGAGGTTTTTTCGGTACTATTTTATAGAAAGTGCAGCCCTTTTAAGACTGCCTTGATAAAAGAAAGACAGGTAAAGAAAATGAGAAAAGCTTATGTTGTAGCTGCAAAGCGCAGTGCTATCGGTAGTTTCTTAGGCGGCTTGACAAATGTAAAGCCGGTTGACTTAGGTGCAACAGTTTTAAAAGAAACTATTAAAGCGTCAGGATTGGACGCAAAAGATATTGATGAATGTATTATCGGTAATGTAATTTCTGCAGGATTGGGGCAGAACATTGCTCGTCAGGTAGCGTTAGGTGCAGGCATTCCGGAAACAACCTGCTCCCATTCATTAAATATGGTTTGCGGATCAGGTTTAAAAGCTGTTATGGAAGCGGTAATTCGTGTACAGGCAGGCTTCGGCGATGTATTTGTTGCCGGTGGTGTTGAGTCAATGAGCAACGCTCCGATTTTAATTCCGGGCAAAGTTCGTACCGGTATGAAAATGGGTAACATGGAAGTGATTGACTCCATGATCAATGATGGTTTGACAGATGCGATGAATCATATTCACATGGGTGTTACAGCTGAAAATATCGCTAATAAATATAACATCACTCGTGAAGAACAGGATGCGTTCGCATATGCTTCTCAGCAGAAAGCTATCGCAGCGGTAGACAGCGGACGTTTCAAAGATGAAATCGTACCGATCGAAGTAAAAGTTCGTAAGGACACTGTTGTATTTGATACAGATGAGCATCCGAACCGCAAATCTACTCCGGAAAAATTGGCAAATCTTCGTCCTGCATTTATTAAGGACGGTACAGTTACCGCAGGTAATGCTTCCGGTATCAATGACGGTGCAAGCTTCATGATCGTCGTTAGTGAGGACGCATTAAAGAAATACAATTTAACTCCGATGTGCGAAGTTGTCGGTATCGGTCAGGGCGGTGTTGATCCTACAGTTATGGGTCTCGGTCCTACTCCGGCAATCTTAAATGCATTGAAGGACGCAAATATCACTATTGAAGATTTAGATTTAGTTGAATTGAATGAAGCATTTGCTTCTCAGTCATTAGGTGTTATTCATGAATTGGTTGAAGCTACTGGCATGGATCGTGAAAAATTCATGGAAAAGACAAACGTAAACGGCGGTGCAATCGCTTTAGGACACCCTGTAGGCGCTTCCGGAAACCGTATCCTTGTTACATTGATTCATGAGATGGCTAAGCGTGATGCTAAGTTAGGTCTTGCTTCCTTATGTATCGGCGGCGGTATGGGTACTGCAGTTATTGTAAAGCGTGCTTAATAAGTATTTATGTAAAACGACTCTGCTGCGACAGAGTCGTTTTTTTATATTCCTAAGTATTCATTTAAAACTATCATCGATTATTAATTATTTAAGCTAAAGCATAAAAATGCACCCTTTACGCCTGAACATTCAAGCTTAGGGTGCATTTGGTTTATTATTGATAAGTGACAAGCTTACGGTCGTTTTTCTTTGTCAATGTTTTTAAATATAATTAAACACATAAAACTAACTGATAAAAGCATGATACCGATAAGACCTATTATCGAAGTGTTATCACCGGTATTCGCACCGCCCATGCTTGTTGCGGGATTGTATTGACCTTTTACTGATGTATTTGAGTTTCCGTCATCATTCTTCGGATGATCAGAAACAGGTTCATCAACTGTAGGATTATTAGGTTCATCCGAGTCAGTAAAATCCATTGTATCGTATGGCATTTCACCATCTACATTTTTATTTGGCTTCCATTCTGGAATTTCTATTATATTCTGATCAGGTTCACCATCTCCATTGATATCTATATTAATGTCAGGTTTCCCATCTCCATCGGTATCAATATCTACATCGGGAATGTTATCACCGTCTGTATCGATATTAATATCAGCGATTCCATCACCGTCTAAATCAATATTAAGATCCGGTAAACCCTCCCCATCTGTATCAATGTTCAGATATGGTTTAAAGTCATCTTTTTCTACACTGTCATAGATAAAGCTTCCCGATTTGTAATTTTTACCTGGCTTCCAATCATGAATAATTGTGATATTAATACTAGGATTGATTCCATCTTTTGATATGTTGATATGAGGTTTGAAATCTCCTTTATTATCAATGTTGATATTCGGAACACCATCACCGTCTGTATCAATATTGATTACAGCTTTTACACTTGTGCCTGTGCAGTATTCTTCCAAGATTCCATTTTCTATGTCTTGTTTTACACATTTCGTTGGTTTCCAATCTGATTTTTTGAGAATCACTAAGTTAAGATCGGGTTTGCCATCATTGTCTGTGTCGATATTCAAGTCAGGTTTTCCATCTCCATCGCTGTCAATGTTCAAGTCAGGGATACCGTCGCCATCTCTGTCACCATTGATTACAATCCATTTACTTTCATTATTTGGATCTTTCCATTTAATGTTTAGATCAGGACATCCATCACCATCAGGATCGTTGAAGTCAGGTTTTCCATCTTTGTCTACATCAACATCGATTTTCTTCAATTCTACTTCATGACAGCTTTCGGTATTTGTATTACCGGCATTATCTGT
>QZED01000049.1 GCA_009917405.1 bacterium c-19
GCGTTCATCCTGAGCCAGGATCAAACTCTCCATTTGATTTAGCTCAAGCGCTTTGCGCTTTTTCTTTTTTTGTTTTCCGAAATATCTCTTGATATTTGAAATTGACGTTTCCTGTTTAGTTTTCAAAGACCGCTTGCGCTTTTTGGCGCTCGTATATGATACAACACTCTTCTTTCTCTTGTCAATCTTTTTCTTTACTTTTTTTTGATTTTTTTTAACTTGAACGTCAAAAACAGCCTTTTATCATTTTTTAGTGATAAAAAGTTGATCTGAACCGGATCATTTACAGTTAAATTCAACTGTTATCTCCTTAAAATTTTTAGTCACAAATTTCTTCATTTATCTTACGCAACTTGCCGCAAATTGCATAATTTGGGCATTGTGTACCACAGGCTTGTTCACTTAAAGCACGCAAATGCTGTGGCACAAGAGCCGTTATCTCATCGTCATCATATCCTACCACAAAGCTTTTTTCATTCACAATAATCGGACGTTTTAACACCGATGGATTATTTTGAATGAAATCCACCAGTTCTGCCATCGATAGATCTTCCAAATTGCGTTCCAATGCTTGAAATGCCTTGGAGCGAGTCGAAATAATATCCTCAGTACCGTTTTCACTGCGTTGTAAAAGATATTTAATCTCATCTTCTTTTAATAAGGTGGTGAAAATATTCTTTTCTACAAAATACATATCATTTTCTTTCAGCCATTGTTTTGCCTTGCGGCAACTGGCACATCCCGGTGATGTATAAAGAATGATCATGCTGGTTCCTCCCGTTCTTTTAAATTATATTACCAATTTATTTTTGGTCATCGCTAATGAAATAAATGTTTATCGCCTTTTTCTATCCTTCGTACGCTTCCTTAATTCATCATTTTATTTCTGATCTGCTGAATGCGCCCCTTTTATTATATCGATTAGTTTCATCGCTGTATTTCACTGAGCTGAAAACTATTTCAGCTTTCTCTATTATATAGTATTTCTGATTGCTTGTAAAAGAAAAAGTGTCTTTTATCCGCTATGAGCAAATGCTTCATTTTTTCGTTCACCTATTATCTATTGCACAAAAAAAGTGCAATAAGCATATATCTTCTTTATCACACTTTTTCCTGATTTATGTCGTTTTGTTATTCCACACCGATAATAAAAGAATATACCGGTTGTTCACCGTTATTGACCTCTACCTCAACACCATAAGTTTGATCAATATATTGCGCTACTTCTTGTGCTTGTTGTTCATCAACACCTTCTCCGTAGATCAGAGTGACAATTTCACTGTCCGCATCTACCAAAGCATCGAGCAGCTTTTTGGTAGCTTCCATTTTATCTTTTGTGGACACAATAATGTCTTTTTCTTTGATCCCCATATAATCACCGGCTTTGATTTCCATACCCTCAAAAGTAGTATCCTTGATCGCATAAGTAACCTGCCCAGTCTTCACTAATGTAATCGCGTCATTCATTTCAGCTAAATTTATGTCAAACTCCACATCAGGATTGAACATGATACAAGCTGATAACCCTTGCGGGATTGTCTTTGTCGGTATTACATGTACATTATATTCTTCCATTACATCCGCAGCCTGTTGCGCCGCTAATACAATATTGGAATTATTAGGAAGTAAAATCACATTTTCGGCATTCATTTTTTTGATTGCTTCCACAAAATCTTCCGTAGAAGGATTCATTGTTTGTCCGCCGCTGATGACATAATCAACGCGTAGCTCCTTAAACATCTGTGCCAAACCATCACCTGCCGCAACAGTGATCAACGCATATTTCGCTTTTTTCTGCGGCTTTTTTACATCCGCTTCCTTTTCTGCCTTTGCCGAATTAATCATGATATTCTCATGTTGTTCTTGCATATTTTCGATTTTTAATTTTACAAATTCACCATAACGCTGCCCTAAATTTAAAGCTTCACCCGGAGTCAATGTGTGCACATGCACCTTGACAATATTTTCATCCTGAACACATACGATTGAATTACCAATATTCGCTAAAGCATCTCTCAATACATGTTCCTGAAAACTCATTTTAGCAGTGTCATCTAATCGAACGATAAATTCAGTACAGTAACCGAATTCCTCACTTTCTAGTGCCGCTCCTGCAACTTCGCTTTGATCTTGTTGTTTTTGCAGCTCAATTACAGTTCCTTTGATCGCTGAAGCAAAGCCTTGTAAAATCGTAACCAAGCCGGCACCGCCGCTGTCTACTACACCGACTTCCTTCAAAACCGGTAATAGTTCCGGAGTGCGTTTCAATGATTCAATCGCTTCCTCAACCATTTTATCCATAACCGCTTCACAAGTAACATCAGCAGTTTGTGAAGCGAACGCATAAGTATAGTCCGCAGCTTCACGAACTACAGTTAAAATCGTTCCTTCTACTGGACGCATTACCGCTTTATAAGCTACTCGTGAACCGTTTACCAACGCATTGGCTAACTGAAAACCATTGATCTCATTCATACCCTCAACACCCTGCGCCAATCCTCTGAAAATTTGTGATGTGATAACACCGGAGTTTCCGCGCGCTCCCATCAACAATCCTTTTGAGAGCACCTTCGCTATCTCACATACATTTTCACTACGGCAGGATAATGCTTCCTTGACACCCGCATTGAATGTCAAAGACATATTTGTTCCCGTATCGCCATCAGGCACCGGAAACACATTCAAAGCATCGATTTCAGTAAACTTATTTGTTAAATGATTCGCTCCGCTCTCAAGCATTTGCTTAAACAATAATCCATTGATCATAATCATTACTCCTATTTCATGGCCTTGACACCCTGAACATAGACATTAATAATATTAAAATCCAGTTCCAGAGATTTTTCCATCATATATTTCACTTTTTTCTGCACTTCATTTACCACTTCAGAGATTTTGATACCATGAGAAACTATTATATATAAGTCAAGTTCTAATTGTCCCTCATTCTCTCTGACAACAACACCGCGGGAATAGTTTTCCTTTTTCAATAATTCCGCAATTCCGTCTTTTACAATCTTTTGCGAAGCCATACCGACAACGCCGTAACATTCACTTACCAAGCCTCCGGCTAAAGAAGCGATAGCATCAATCGATATATTGATATTACCATACTGTGTGCTTTTTGAAATTGACATAATATTCCTCCTATATCTTATTTATTATACTCCATATCTGCTTCATAAAGCAAATTTTTATAATCAAATCTTTTGGGGCGTTCACTACTTGCAGGCACTCTCATAAATACTGGCATTGGTTTCATCTAATTCAAGACATACATGAGATTTGCTTGAGGAACGCAATACCTGCTTATAATCATTTAACAACGGAATTCCGTCATAAGCAGAAAACAATGTGTTGCCGTCCTGCATGATCAGTTTGACCATATGTTTATCATAGCTGCGTGAATAAGGCTGAATTTCTGAAATCATAGTAATTAAATCTGCGCTTACTTCTCGTTTGTTGATCGTAAATGCGTCAACCAGCTTTTGCATATTTTCATCATCGAAATTGCCAAGTACCGGATAATTTACTAATGATGACAGATGTTCATCATCTACCTCATATTTCTCAAATGGTTGCTTCTCTTTTCCGCATACTATGACATATGTTTTTCCGTCCTTATCCTTTACACTGCCTAAAATCTTTTTTTCATGGACTTCAAGCTGAATGGCTCCCTGCAAATTTTTAATTACATCTACGCTGTCAATTAAATCATATTTTCCTAAATTCCATTGGATCATAAACTTAGGCATGATCACATAACGCGTTTCATAGGATAAGTCTGCCATATTCAAGATATCTTTATCTGTATAGTATGTATTGCCTGAGACGCTTAAGGATTTTACCTTTGAGTAGTCTGAGGCGAAATAGATTGTTCCGATAATCAGGATTGCTAAAATAACGATATTTTTAACTCTGCGCCATCTAATTTTTCGCTTTTTCTTTTTGTCCTGTAATTCAATAAACTTTTGTTCTACATCATCATAGAGTATATCTTTTAAGTCTTCCAATTAAATCGCTCCACTTCTGTATGCAGTTCAATACCGAATTGTTTTTTGACTTCGGATTGTATTTCAGTAATCAATGCAAATACCTCTTCGGCACTTGCTTGTTGCTCATTGATTATGAAATTCGGATGCTTGGCTGATACAGCGGCACCGCCTATGTTTTTCCCACGATAACCAATTTTATCGATCAATTCCCATGCCGATGCGTTTTCAGGATTACGAAAGGTACTTCCGGCACTTGGTTTATCTAACGGCTGTGTGTCCATTCTTCGCTGACGACGAGAATCCATTAGTGCTTTGATTTCACTCTGATCTCCTTTTTCCAGCTGTAGACGTCCTGCTAAAATGATCCAATCGCGCTCCTGTTGAAAACGAGATTGACGATAGCCATAAGCTAATTCATCCACATTCAGCCATTCACATTTTCCGTCTTTATATACAAATACTTGCTTCAACACATCACTAATTGAACTGCGATAGGCACCGGCATTCATATAAAGGGCACCACCGAGCGTTCCCGGAATACCGCTGGCAAATTCCAAGCCACTGAATGAGCGTTTCATCGCCTCATGAGCCAGCAGTATGATACTGCAGCCCGCCTGAGCCACACAAGCTCCCTCTTTTTCAAAATAGATTTCATTCATATAGCGATCTAAGCAGATGATCACACCTTCATAAAAATCATCGCTGCACAACAAGTTACTGCCTTTGCCGAACACACGATAAGGAAGCTGCTGCGCTTTGCAGATGTCAACGATCCGAATGAAACAGATTTCATTTTTCGGATAGACAAAATAAGCACATCTGCCGCCGATGCGAAATGTTGTATGCTTTGCCAGCGGCTCGTTGCACTCAACATCACCGTAAGCAGATAGTTGTTCTTCTATATTCATGGTATTCACCTTTTCATTTCATCGATCCAGTCAAGAATATCGTCACTTGCTTTCGGAAAGCCTAAGCGCTTCATTTCTTGACGCATCTGCTTTTGCAAAGCAGGATTTTCCATAATCATATCAATTTGACGAATCAGCTTTTCTGTCGTCAATTCTTTTTCTTCAATCATAAATGCCGCTTTTTGTGCTTTTAATACACTGGCATTATAATATTGGTGGTTATGTGCCACATAAGGAGAAGGAATAATGATTGCCGGTACGCCCAGAGCAGTGATTTCAGCCGCAGTAGTAGCACCTGCACGACAAATAATCAAATCGACCTGTTCCATAATTTCCAACTGATGCACATACTCCGCTACATGCAGGTTTGCTTGTTTGGGAATACGCTTTTTGACTGCGCTTAAATTGTTCTTTCCAGTAACAAACAAAATCTGATAATCCTTATTCACCTGCGGCAAAGCATCACACATAATTTCATTGATACTGGTAGATCCCAAGGATCCCATAACCACAAGAATCAGCGGTTTTCCTTTTTTCAGACCCAATTCTTTAAAATATGTCTCATGAAACGGAACCTGTAACGCACATGTCGCACGAGGATTTCCAAGTAATCTTGTTTTATTTTTATCAAAGGTTTCAAATAAGCGTTCATAACAGATCACAATACCGTCAGCGTATCTAGCTACTAGCTTATTGCTGGCACCAGCAACTGAATTTTGTTCATGAATCATCGTCGGTATATGCAAACTGTGTGCTGCAAGGATGACCGGTGCGCTGACATATCCGCCGAAGCCAATTACTATATCCGGCTTCCATTCTTTCATCAGCTTGACAGCCTGACGTTTCGCTTTCAGCATCTGTCCGACTGCTTTCAGCTTATGCAGAACGCCACCGGTTAAACCACTCGTATGAAGTGCATAAAACTCATATCCTGCCTCCGGTATCAGCGTTGCCTCCATTCGATCATCATTGCCGACAAAGAGTATTTCGATATCTTGATAACGTTTTTTCGCCGCTTCAGCTAATGCAGTCGCTGGATAAATATGTCCGCCGGTTCCGCCGGTCACAAGCAACAATCGCATCTGATCACTCCTTATTATTTATTATACCATGACTTTCCCACTTAAGCCTAGTCTTTTCCCGTAATCCGTATTTTTTTACGTATTGTGATTGGCAATGCTCATTAACAACCCCATTGATCCCATCATAACTAACAATGAACTGCCGCCATAGGAAATAAACGGAAGAGTGATTCCGGTTACCGGGAATAATCCGACGACTACACCAAGATTAATCATAACTTGAATCGCAAACAGCGAGATTAATCCGATTGCCACATAGCACAAGTACACATCATTACTGTGCAGGGCGATTTTTACCCCTTCATAGATTACTAATAAGAATAAACCGATCAACAGCACACAGCCGATAAAGCCGAATTCTTCGGCAAATATCGCAAAAATAAAGTCGGTTTGCGGCTCCGGTAAATAGAAATGCTTCTGCATGCTATGATCAAAGCCAACTCCCAAAATACCGCCCGGCGATATTGCAAACAATGACTGTATAATTTGAAATCCCGCTCCTAAAGGATCTTCCCAAGGATTGATAAATGATGTGATACGTGCCAATCGATAGGGTGCCGATAAGATCAGCCCGCCCAATCCTGCTGCTCCCAGCATCCCGATTCGGACAAAGTATTTAATCGGTGAATCCGCTGCCAACACGATAACCACGATGCTGCAAACCATAACGATCCCGCTGCCGAAATCAGGCTGCAATAATATCAAACCGAAACCTACCATGGTTAAAAATGCCGGAAACAACAAATCATTTTTAAAATGCTTGACTCGATAGCGTTTTGCCAAATAATCCGATACATATAATATGATCGCAATTTTAAAAAACTCTGACGGCTGTATCAAGAAACTACCGACTCCAAACCAGCTGCGGCTGCCGTTTCGTGCCACACCGAGACCAGGTATCAGTACTAAAACTAAGGCGGCGACACAAAAAATAAATATCTTTTTAATATGCGGGCGTATTTTCATTAAATCAATCTTTGCGGCTCCTGCCATCACAAAGCAGCCGATGATCGCAAATACCAGTTGACGCTTCATAAAATACATTGGATCTTCAAACTTCGCTTCAGCCCATACTCGCGAAGATGATGCGATCATCACAATCCCGATAATTACCAGTGTTATGATTTCACATGTCAAAAGACGGCACTTTTTTGATAGCATGAGTCATCACCTCATCCATACATATGCAAAAAAACACAAAAAAATGCCGAAGACTTGCGTGAATCACGCTTTTCTCGACATTTTCTTTTATTTAAATTTGAGCACCTCGACCTTAATTTTGAGTACTCGGACCTTGGGAATTATCTTCCTTGTATTGACCGATCCACGGCACGAGTTTCAAATGCATTAAATAACGCCGATCACTCGGTGAGTCATTGATTTCATAAGAACATGTAGATAAAGACACCATTCGATCGCTAACTCCCATTTTCACATCGCTTCTCACATGTCCGTTTAAATCTGGTGCAGTGACTAAATCAATGTAGTCCTTCCATTCTTTCGCATCGGTAATTCCGTAACGATAGGAAGGCGATCTGTCATAGGTAGATTCAAATGAAACAACTTCACATTTATAATTCTGTTGTTCGGTAAATAAGTATACATATTTATGGTCATCAAAAAACTGTTTATCCATGAATTTTTCCAGCTGTGAGAACATCGTTTCGTGTTTTACATTATGACCGTAAATCAAGGTATTATTATCAGAGAAGTCCGGTTTATTGTGATAATCAATAAATACCGCTCCTGCATAGTTTACCTGCTTGCCGAATGTATGATGCAAATAGTAATCATTATCTGTTCCCTGTACTATTGGATAGGAAATATTTGTATCCGGCACAATAATCCATGCCTTGATTTGATCATTTTCTTTTTTCAATGCTTCCCAGTTAATCGTAAACGGCTGTTCCGGATCTTCCGGGATATTACCGATTTCAATGATACGGTCTTTTTCACGTTTTTCATCCCAATTCGCTTTTAATATTTTAAATAACTGAAATGCCGAGTAGAGAAATACAACCAATGCGGCTAAAAAGATCAGCCAAAAGAAAAAGCGATGTTTCTTTTTCTCTTCTTCCGGCTCCTTTTGCATATCGACGAACGGGTCATCATAATGCGATGAAGTTTCATCATATTCATCCTCATAATCTTCATCATATTGATCATCATACTCATCATACGGATATATTGCTTGTCCATTGTCATTTGTGTTCGTATAATGCATTGATTGTCGATGCGACGGATGATTATTTTGCATATAAGGATTATTAGGTGTTTTGGTATTTTGTGAACCCGTAGGATCTTGATAGTAAGGATCATATTGATTCTTTTGATTCATTTGATTGCCTCCAAACTGTTTCCTTTTATTTCTATGTTTGCACATTACGGAATAATGTGGATCTTCTGCGAATATTTCTTACAGAAACATATTTTATCACATTTAATTATTTCATTCCATAGATATTAGGTACGATCTTTTAGCAAATTTTGGATTTCGAAGCGGTCGAGGTTGAATTATTTTAAATAGTATTTTACAAATAACAACTTTGCTCAGATGTCTGCTCTATTGGATAACTCTTTTATTTTATGAGACATTCTGTTGAACTCTGCTGCGTATTTCATCGTTCTTTTTTGGTGATCGGCAAGTATCCTTTATATCTTGAAAATCTTATGCATGTTTCCGTACCCTGTCTCTGCGTATATTTTTTATTGTTTTCTTATTCTTTGATAAATATATTCATAAACAATATTTGTTTTAACAGTTGTTTCATTTTTTCATCCGGCTGTTCCTCGATAAAGCGTATAAGTTCTTCATCTGATAAGCTCAAGATTTTATCCAATAACTCCTGATCGAATTGTTCGATCGGGTTTTGTTCAACCATCGCTTCCTCATATTGCTCCATCACAATTTCTTGATTGCATTGGCAATATATTAAATCAATATTCAGTGTTTCACAGATGTCCACAAATAACTGATAAAGATGATAGTCTGATACATACAAGGTTGACGGAATTCCGCAACTGCTCATGTATGCAATGAATCGATCTTTAATTTCATTCATGGCTTTATTCATTTCATGATACTTCAACGCATGTAAAAAACCGGTGGTGCTGCCGCTGGCAGCGATATAATAATGGCTCGTATAGCCTGGTTCTATGATGTCGGTTATGCTTAAAAGATTCATATGTAGACGCTCTTGAGTATGCTTTTTTTCTTTCAGCAATGCCTCATCTTTTTGCGTCAGCCGCTTCGGAGTCATCTTTAACTGCGCACTCAGCTTACCGATCCGATAATCCACCGTATCCTCATCGACAACAATATTTATTTTTTTCTGTTCACTGATATCCGGAAATGTGATTAGCTGTTCACAAAAGTCAGGTATCAAATCGTCGATCAATACGGTGATTTCTTTTATTTCATCACGTTCAGCTTCGGTGATCTCGATTTCTCCTATCCCTGCTTTGTATTTGCGCAACTGCGGTTGCAGCAGTTCCCCGGGTAAATCTAAATCATCCATTTCTTTAAAGTTCGGGTAATTCAGCCGATAACCGCTGAAATACAAGGGATAAACGGAATCATGTTCGATATTACTGAAATAGCTGTGGATGAAATCTTTCTCGCTTTGAAAGAAATATACACATTTGGTTTCTTCATGATCGCTGAACCATATGTATAAGTCATCGTTTTTTTTGTATTTAACATGAAACAAGGTATCTCTTGCCGTAAGCATAAAAACATCATTACAGTAATCGGCAATGCATAAATGCGGCTGATCCGCATAAAAATCTTTTTCTAAACTCATCAGTTCAAACTGAACACGATTCACTTGAAACTCTTGATGGTTTCGTTCCATAAATCTTATGATGTCTTGATAGCTTTCATGTCGAGGATTTTCCATGATTTCTAATTTTTCATAATATCCTGTTGTACCTCCGGCATCCTCACATAGATTATCGCCTTCCCAACTGATAAGTTTCGGTTTGCCCGGCTGCTCTAATAAAAGTTCCTTTTCTATCGTAATCTTGTGCTGCCACTCATCACCGAAATCATAAACGTACTGCCAAGTACCTCCGACTTCAAAACATTCCCCGACTGTATTTTCTTCACTGGATAAATATACCCCTTCATCGTCTTCGGCCTCTTCCCACGCTTCAATATCATATACATATCTTTGAACTGTATCGTATTTACAAAAAGCATATGGGTGAATATCATACCAACCGAACATGATTTGAATACATTCATGAAGCTGATGCAATGTTGCATCGAAAGGAAGTGCTATTATTCGACTGACAGGCGGACTTGTATATTTTAACTCTATTTTTAACTGTAATGCTCGTTTTTCTTTCATAATCCTAACCTCCGAATTCTTTCGCCATCTTAAGTATACCATATTTTACATAATGAATGCGTGCTTGGCGGTAATATCAGTAAGTTTATTCTTATGTATTTATCTGCTTTTTTTGAAAAAAAGGGGGGCAAGCTCATATGGCAGGTGAAGCTGAACGCAAGGATGTTTTTTAGCATTTCTGTTTAAAGCATGTACGATGGCGGAATTATTTATGAAATTTTCTTTCTTATTTTATCTGCAGGTTTTTTTACGCATATCATTGATACATGTATAATACTATCCACACAGAACCTATAATAAGAGAAAACGCAGGAAAGGGTTTGTTAAAATATAGGTGTCGGTTGAAAGGAAATAAATATGGAATGGAATGAAAAGCTACAATTAATTATTGACTATGTTGAAAATCATTTACAACGTAAAGAAGAAGCAGTTGTTAGCGAAGAAATCTCAAAAACCGCAGGCTGTTCTTTTGCTTTTTTTTAAAAGGTCTTTTCATATATGAACAAAATCAGCTTTGCGGATTATATTCGTGCGCGAAAATTAACTTTAGCCGGGTATGATTTGAAAAGCACTGATTTGAAAGTGATTGATATTAGCTACAAATATGGATATGATTCTCCGACATCATTTACAAAAGCATTTCAACTTTTCCATGGCGTGTCTCCGAGGGAAGCCCGAAGTCGAAATGTCGTATTAAAAGTAGTGCCAAAAATGCGGATATCGCAGCACCATGAATATTCGTGGAGACTTGAACAAAAAGATGGGTTTCGATTAGTGGGAAAGCGTATTGCAATATCTTGTAAAGATCATATGCATTAAAAAAATTCCGGAGTTCTGGAATGAGTGTCGGCGTAACGGTGTGTTTGCTCATCTTATTTCAATTGATACAGCAACACCTAAAGGGATATTCGGTCTGTTCGGAAATTATGATAATCAACGTAATGAAATTGAATATTCTATTATGGCTGTGTCTGATCAAGAGCGCCTCATGGTTATTCTAAATTTCATGTTCCAAATGTTACATGGGCAATTTTTGATTGCAGAGGCCCTGTTCCTCAAGCAATACAAAATGGTTGGAAATATCTTAATGAAGAATGGCTGATCGAATATCCGTTTCAACATTCTGCTTATCCGGAATTAGAGTGGTATAGCAACGGAAATGCTTATGACAGCAACTACTTAAGTCAAATATGGATACCGATTATCGAGCAGGAATAAAATATGGTACATTTAGTTTATTGCGATAACACAGGCAAAAAGAGGGAAAAAGTATTAGATAATTTAGCAGATACAAAGACTATGGTTGTTCGCGGAGCTGCAGGGAGAAAAATAACGCACAGCAGAGTTTTTGAGGGCGAGCGTCTTTATTTCATAGAAAAAGGAAGCGCAGAGATAACGGCAACCGCTGTCGTTAAAAGAGTACATAACTTTGTGAAACTTTCTGATGAGGATATTACAAAAACACTTGCGGATCATCAAAGTAAGTAAAACTTATCTGATAAACAAAAAGTTAAAATTGAAGATGTAGTAGTCGGAACGAGTTTTCCGTATAATTACAAAAATTCCAGATTTTGAAACAGAGGATCTACTGCATTCTTAAGTAGTAATCGTTCAACTGATGATTTATTTCGATAGTTTTATTCGCTGTTTAAATTGTTTTACTAACACGAGAGCAAGTAAACGGTCCAAATAATCGGTAATAAATTGAACGATAAAACAGCTGATTGTTAAACCCAACGGTGTATGTGCTAAAAGCTGAACGATGAATGTCGAGCCGGAAGAGGTGATTCCGCCGAATAAGTAAGCGGTAATACATGCACTTAACAGCGAAGTAGGAATACTTATGAACAAAGCGGCGATGAGCAATCGCCCTTTTTCTTTTAGAAAATGATTCCATGAATATCCATATAAAAACCCAAGTAAGATTCCGACCGGCGCGTAATAAAGTGCGTAGGCATCACCTAACATTGCATTGATTACAGAGCTGAATAAACCGGGCAATACAGCGTACCAAGGTCCCAGTGCGTAAGCAAGCAAACACGTACCGATGCTGTCTAAATAAATCGGTAATTGCAGTAATAAAGCAATTTGTGCTCCGACCAAATTTAATACGATTGCGAATGCGATAAGACATATTTGATATACACTTAATGAATGTTTCATAAACTTTACTCCTTTACAATCAATTTATCAAGATAGGCAATTTCAGCTTTTGAACATTGGAATAATCGTTCAAAAAACAAATGATAAAAAGCAAAAGTGTCTACTTGATGATATACATATGCGTTTGCCTTTTTCTTATAGAAACCATATTCATCAACGATGGACTGACCTCGTGCAGCACCATCGGTTACAATCTCTACATAGGCGGCAAAACCGGTACAAATCTGCGGCTGTATGTAAAATGCCATCGCTAACGGATCATTGATAATACAGCCGATAATATGCTCCCATTCCCAATGAAACTTAAAATAAAATTTGGTAATTTGCTTAATGAAAGTACCATGATATGAATGTAAATGCTCAATATAAGATAGTAGATTCGGTGTCAACACAATTTTTCTTGTTACATCTAAACCAATCATATGAATTTGTTTCTGTATTTTTGCTAAGTATTGAAATACAAGTGCGGCACTGTCCGGATCTTCCCAGTAATTGTATTCCGCAACAGGGGAACAGTTTCCGTGGGAGCGAAAATTACCACCCATAGAAATTAACTTATCAATACATGCAAAAGCTGTTGGATCCTTCATAATGACTTGGGCAATGTTAGTTAACGGTCCAAGTGCAATAATAGAACAATGTTCTTTTTTCAGTGTTTCAATGAGAAAAGATACTGCATCTTTATCTTGTTGATAGCCACTTACATCAGGCAGGAAACTTTCGCCCAAGCCATCTTTGCCATGCGTATCAAGCGCATTGACATATTCTTTCATAAGCGGTACAGCTGCACCGATATAAATGGGAATATCTAAGCGCTGCATATGTTTTAACACTTTTTTCGCATTTTCAAAGCCCATTTGTACGGGTGTATTTCCGGAAACGATAGTAATACCTAATACCTCAATATCGTCAGAGCTCAAAGCCAGCATTAATGCTAAGCTGTCATCTATCCCGGGATCACAGTCGATGATTATCTTTCGTTTCATACTGACCTCTTTCTTTATTAAAAAGCCTTGTCTTTAATGACAAGGCTATTAATATTCACATACTTTGAGACCTTGCCTATGATTATACCGGGAGGCTTTGAAACCGGTTCTTTACGATTATATAATAAACAAGCGAAGTTTTCAAGTATAAATAAAAACTGAATAAGGTCATATATGAATCGAAAATGATAATGTCTTAATGTAACGAAATTGATTTTGTCCTAAAGGATGAAGTAAAATAAGACCTCATGAGAAAGTGAGGTTATTATGAGAAAGGTGTATCTTAGAATGAATGAACAATTAAAATATGACATTATCAAAAAACTTGTAGTTTCTAATGGTAATAAGAAA
>QZED01000050.1 GCA_009917405.1 bacterium c-19
CCGTTAAGTAAGAACATCAATGTACAAGTATTGCCGAAAGAGATTGAAATTGTAATCGATGATCAAGAGAAGTACAAGGGAGAACAAAATCCACCATTAACTTATCAAGATTTTAGAAATCAGTTAGTCACATGGAACGGCGTACAGGATGTGATTCAAGCGAATGACATTAAGCTAAGCACAACCGCAAAGACGAACAGTAATGCAGGAAATTATCCAATTAAGGGAGATAAAGACATATTAAACAATGCTTATCCAAATTACACTTTTACATTTAAAGAGGGAACACTAAAAATCAAAGAAGATGTGATCCAAGATGATTGGTATCATTTAGAATTAGATGATGGAAACAATACAACCTATACAGGCAAGTGGACGAATCAAGCAGTCAATATCATCAGTGATCACGCCGAGTATATCAACCTATCGCTTGATCAAAGCACATGGAAACCAAATCAAGTGACAGTCACAAAAGAGGGAGAAACAAATCAAAGCTTTTGGATGAAGAAGGACAGTGGCGCAATCACAAAGGAAAAGAAAGAGATTATTAAAATCGATAAGACACCGCCAAAGGTGAAAGGAATCAAGGCAAAGGATACAAACAATAAGCTTCAAGACATCATAAACAAACTCAGTGGTGGAATCTTCTTTAAACCGGGAACGTCATTTGAGATTACGACCAGTGATGCGAAAGATGACTTAAAGGTCAGTGGTACGAAAGAAATCAGCTATAAGGTATTTAGGATAGTTGATGGAACAGAGGAAGAAATCAAAAACGGAACTCTGACAGTGACAAAAGAGAAAGCAAGTATTACAATCAGCGAAACAGTCGGAAAATATAAAGTGTGTGTGATACCGACAGACAACGCAGAGAATAAAAACAAAGAAAGTTGTTATGAATTAGAGTTAAAGAAGATTGACGTTGATGTGGATAAAGATGGTAAGCCTGATTTCAATGATCCAGATGGAGACGGATGTCCTGATCTAAACATTAAATGGAAAGATCCAGATGATGAAAGTAAATGGATCGCCCTCAATGAAGATCGTAATAATGATGGTATTCCCGAATTAAATATCGATGCGAACGGAGACGGAAAACCTGATATTAATGTAGATTTAGATGAGGATGGAAAACCTGATTTGAATATCGTAACGAACATCAAATGGAATCCGACACTTTGTGTGACCGATCAAATAGAAGAATATTGTACAGACTCTACATTGATTCCTGATGTAAACATCGATTTAGACGGAGACGGCAGACCCGATATTAATGTGGACTTGGGTGATGACGGGATCCCCGACATCGATATAGATACCGACGGAGACGGAAAACCTGATATTAATATCGATACGAATAAAGACGGAAAGCCTGATGAAAATATAAAGGATGTCACAGAATGGAATCCAAGCGACAGCTTTACCGTAAACGGTGTAACCTTTAAAACAATGACCGGATTAGAGCCAGATAAAGATGAACCCGCAATATCTGACAAACCGAAAGATCCGGTGAAACAAGGAAATGACACAGATGTCAAAGGTTTGCATTACCCGGGTAATAGTATCGGCGGAGCAATGACCGGTGACGATACAAATTCTATGATTTACATCGGGCTTATGATTTCAACCATTTTCATAGGCTTCATGCTTTATCATCACAAACAAAAATTTCTAAAATAGAACGCATAACGAACAGGCACAATCATCATGCCTGTTCTTTTCCTATTCATCCAATAAAATCGACGTCGCTCAATTACTGCCTATCCCATATCACACTGCTTCTGAAACACCTCCCGAATCTGCTTGGAATAAGCTTTAGAAACCGGAATACTTACACCGCTGCGCAAAATGATCTCATAGCGCTTCAATGAATAAATATAATCCATATTCACGATAAAGCTCTGATGACATCGTTGGAAATTCACATCATTCAATTTGATCAGCATTTCTTTCAGCTGAATACGAAAACGCAAGGTACGCTCGGCAGTATGCACATACACATACATCTTATCTGACTCAATATACATAATATCCTGCTTAACAATACGCAGCTGTTCACAACCGCGCTTCATCAGCAACGTATGACGATCCAAGCCAAGCGACAACTCCTGTGGTAAAATACCCTGCATTTGATAAAACTGCCATTTGCGGCATTGTTGCTCATAAAAAACA
Source organism: bacterium c-19 (assembly GCA_009917405.1). Taxonomy (GTDB): domain Bacteria; phylum Bacillota_I; class Bacilli_A; order Erysipelotrichales; family Erysipelotrichaceae; genus C-19. The sequence goes on from QZED01000050.1 coordinate 2,173, forward strand.
ATCGGTATCTGAGAAGATAAGGCAAAACGAATCAAGACAGAAAGATTCAATGCATAAAGAGGAAACAGCAGACAGGAACAATGCGCATCACAATTCATTAAAAGCTGATCATAAGAATAAAAAAAGACAGCCTTATGAAAATGATCCCGGAAAAAAGCTAACTCATTGCCATCCATCTTGATAACATAGATACCGATATAACTACTCATAAGCAAACTCCTATATAGGAAAAAACAAACAGTCGAACGATCAAACCTTCTGTTAGATCACCCTTAAAAAACAGCACTTCGACTGTTGAAAAGTACAAGTACTATTGTAATAAAAACAAGATATATGAACAAATAAACGATAAGAATGGAACAATAAGGGAGAAAAACAGAACAACATAAAAACCTGAAAAAACTAAAAATAAAATGAAAAAATTTGGGAAATACAAAAGAGAGTGTGTATAACAAAGAGGGGGGGTACAAGTCAATGTAGGAAAGGAGAAATACTATGGAATGTAAACGCTGCGGAAACACAGAAAAAAGTTGGTTTGCCTATGATCCGTTTCATAGGAACTATTACTGTCGGAAATGTATTGCATTCGGGAGAATAAACGCAGATGAAGAATTAAAAGAAATTCACTATGAAACAAGTAAGCGTAACTGTCATTATGAATTAAAATATCCGTTGACTTCGGCACAGCAACAGGCGGCGGCGAAAATACGACAACTACAGAATGAAAAGAAAGATATTTTAATCTATGCGGCATGCGGTGCGGGAAAAACAGAAATTGTGATGGACAGTATTATGCGCTACATCAATGCCGGAAAAAAGGTAGGTTTTGCGATATCGAGAAGGCAGGTTGTATTGGAAATACAAGAGAGAATGGCACAGGCATTTCCGATGCTTCATGTAATAGCGGTATGCGAAGGACATCATGAAGAGAGCGACGGTGATTTAATTATATGCACGATGCATCAGCTGTATCGCTATGTTCATACATTCGATCTGTTAATTATGGATGAAATAGATGCATTTCCCTATCGCGGCAATCAACTGCTTGAAACGATTGCGGCACATGCCTGCAAAGGACAGCGATTGTATCTGACAGCCACACCGGATGAAAAAATGTTAAAACAGACAGAGACAGGAGAACTGGGAATTGTAGAACTGTTTCAGCGGCCGCATGCTCATCCGTTGGCAACACCGCGAGTAATACATACTTATGCAAGTATGCAGCTGCTGTACTTGGTGCGTTTTTTGTTTCGCTGTCGCAAAGCTGAAATTCAAGTATTGGTATTTGTCCCGACCATCAAAGACGCAAAACGATATGCACGATGGCTGCGACTGTTATTTCGATGTACCGATCTGACCTCACAAACCGATGCGAAGGATCAAATTCTTGCCGACTTCCATAAGCATAAATATGATTGCTTAATTACGACAACGGTATTAGAACGAGGAATAACGATCAAAGGAATCTATGTCGCGGTGCTGCATGCCGATCATATCGTATTCAATGAAGCGAGTCTGATACAAATAGTCGGAAGAGTCGGCAGAAATATCGAAATGCCGAGCGGTGAAGCCATTTTGCTATGTCAGCGAATGACAAGCGATATTAAACGCTGTATCAGAGCGATTCAAAAAATGAACGAGACCCTGCCGCAATCACATACCGTCAAGCTCGGGGTGCGAAGATGAAACGCTGTTATATGTGCGATCATCCGATTAACAGTAAGCAGGATTTATATCGCTGGCTGAAATGTGACAGTCTTTTATGCGGAGCCTGTTTACGCAAGCTGATACCTTTGCGTAAAACTTACCAACATCAAGGAATGAAGCTTCACGTTCTTTATGCATACAATGAATTTATCGAAAATATGCTCTTTCAATATAAGGAAGGGTTGGATACGGAACTGCGATTCTGCTTTCTGCACGAGGATCGGCGATATATAGAAAAACGCTATAAAGGGCATACACTGGCGCTGATGCCGTCAAGCAAAGAAAAAACACAAGCGCGGGGATTTCATGCGTTAGCGGAAATGAGCAATGTGCTGCGCTTGAAAAAAATACAACCGTTTTATAAAACAGAGGATCGAAAGCAATCCTCATTGAATTATGAACAACGACTTCAAATCGGTGAAATCATACGATTAGATGCGACAAAAACATTACTTAAGAAAAAACTGGTACTGTTTGATGATGTATGCACAAGCGGTGCAACCTTAACCAAAGCTTACGAACTGCTCAAACAAGAAAACATCGTCGCAGAAGCATTGGTGCTGTGTGCGCACCCGCTGTTTATTCAAAATCATACTTGAAAATAAATTACTCAATACAAACACATGTCCATCAAAGCAAGAGATACGAAAGGAATAGATAGGATTAAAGTTGAATCATAAAGTCGAATCATATCATATATAAGGAAAAGAAAAAAACAGCGCACGGCAAAAAAAGGAATCTGACATAAAAGAAATACTCATTGCATACAATACAACGTATGCCGCATTGACATACACAGGCTCTTATTAATCAAACAGTACATAAACACATCATATTCTATCGTCAAATCATTCTGCAATAATTCATCATTTCATTTCCTCTCAATGAAAAAACACGCAGAAAACTCGGTCAAATAAAATTAAGGGTAATAAATTATGAAAAGAACAGGAAAAGGCTTCCTTTTCAAAAAGAAATATCGTATAATATAAGATATAAGAAAGCGTTTACAAAGAGAGGGCAACGCATGGAGCAATTAAAAAAATTGATCATGGGTAAAAATGTTCGAATCATGTTTACCGAAGGCTGGGATCCGCGAGTGATGAGGGCGGCAAGCAGGCTGGCAAAGGAACAGATCGTTATACCGGTCTTGAACGGCCCTCGCGATATGATCGTTGAAACAGCTGAAAACAAGCAAATTGATTTGTCGGGTGTTGAAATACTTGATCGAATTGAATATCAGCGAATGGATGAAATGATACTGAAAATGGTAGAGCTGCGAAAAGGGAAGCTGAGTGCGCTGGAATGTTGTGATTTACTGGAAAAGGAAAATTACTTCGCAACGATGTGCTTGGCAATGGATGATGTAGACGGATTAATCGGCGGCGCAACCATTTCGACAAGAGAAACCCTGAGAGCTGCGTTACAATTAATAAAGACAAAGCAGGGATGTGATATTGTGTCCAGTTGCTTTTTAATGACTAAGGGATCAACGCAATACATCTTCGGAGATTGTTCGTTGAATATCGATCCCAGTGTAGATGAATTGGTGGACATCACCATGCAGTGTGCCAAAACGGCACAAGTGTTCGGAATTGAACCAAAGGTTGGACTGTTATCCTACAGCACCTACGGCAGCGGAGCCGGAGCGAGCGTGGATAAGGTTCGAGAAGCAGTGAAGCGGTTACGGCGATTGCCGTTAGGATATGAGGTAGACGGAGAAATGCAGTTGGACGCTGCAGTGGCGCAGGAGGTGGCGGAATTGAAAGCGCCGGATAGCCTTATCGCAGGAAAAATAAATACATTTATCTTTCCTACACTGGATGCCGGAAATATCGGATATAAGCTAATGGCAAGGTTTGGCGGGTTTGAAGCAGTAGGTCCGATTCTGCAGGGAATGCGCAAACCGTTAAATGACCTGAGCCGCGGCGCCAATGAAGATGAAATCTATAAAATGGCGATAGTTACAGCAGCACAAAAGCTGCTTTCCGAATAATTGCATCAGGGAGAACCCTTTGCATAAAGAATCAGGATACAAACACAAGCTAAAAAACGGCGTTTAAAACTGTACGCCCAATCGAATTGCCGGTAATATGGCAGCTGTTTCAATCAATGTTGGAAAGTATTGGTTTGAAAACGCATACAAAAAAGTGTATAAATACTAAAAACAATCGCAAAACGGTAGCAATTCAGATCGAAAAACAGTATAATAAACTTAATAAATCCTTGAAAGGGGGATTTGTAGATGAGACAAAATAACATGTTAGCCATGATTTTGGCAGGTGGGCGCGGAACCAGATTGGAGGCACTCACGAAAAAAATCGCAAAACCAGCAGTATACTACGGCGGTAAATATCGAATTATCGACTTCCCGCTTAGTAACTGTGCCAATTCCAACATTAATGTAGTTGGTGTATTAACTCAATATGAAAGTGTCCTGTTAAACTCTTATGCGGCTGCAGGCTCTCGATGGGGCTTGGATGCACGTGACAGCGGCGTATATGTACTGCCGCCGCGCGAAAAAGACGGAGCAGCGTTTGATGTATACCGCGGAACAGCGGATGCGATTTCGCAGAATATTGATTTTATCGACAGTCATTCTCCCGATTATGTATTAATCTTATCAGGAGACCATATTTACAAAATGGATTATTCCAAAATGCTGTCATATCATCGCCAAAGCGATGCCGATGCGACAATTGCCGTACTTCCGGTTCCGATGAAAGAAGCGAGTCGTTTCGGTATTATGAATACGGATGAAGACGGACGAATCGTAGAGTTTGAAGAAAAGCCGGAACATCCGAAAAGTAATTTAGCATCTATGGGTATTTATATCTTTGACTGGAAACAGCTTAGAAAAATGCTAGTGGCAGATATGGATGATCCGGAATCCAACCACGATTTCGGAAAGGACATTATTCCAAAGATGCTAAGTGAAGACAAGCGTCTGTTTGCTTATCAATTCAAGGGGTACTGGAAAGATGTCGGAACGATTGATTCCCTGTGGGAAGCCAATATGGACTTATTAAGTAAAAACAACGAGCTTGATTTGAATGATTCTACATGGAAGATTTATACAGAAGATGTCGCAACAGTGCCGCAATACATCGGTAAGGATGCGAAAGTAGAAAATTCTTATATTAATCAGGGTTGTATGGTAAACGGTAATGTCAAAAATTCCGTATTGTTTACCAGTGTAAAAGTAGCAAAGGATGCCTGTGTCGAGGATGCTGTACTGATGCCGAACGTAGTAGTCGGAGAGGGTGCTGTAATTCATCGTGCCATTGTTGCACAAGGTGTAAAAATTGATCCGGGTGCAGTTGTCGGCGATCCAAACAGTGAACATATCGAGTTGATCTCGAAACGAGTGAGGTGATTGAAATGTGCAACGCATTTGGAATCGTAAATTTTGAAGGATTGAATGTACAGATCAAAGGATTGACGGATTATCGTCCTGCAGGAGCCATTTCGTTTCTCGGTCGTTATCGTTTGATTGACTTTCCGATTTCTAATTTAAGCAACAGCGGTGTGAATCATATTCAAGTTCACATCAAAAATAAACCAAGATCTTTAATTGAGCATTTAGGAACAGGACGCCATTATAATATTAACTCAAAACGCGGCAAATTGCATATTTTGCCTGCGCGCAGTGATGTGGAGTCCGGTTTCTACAACCATGATATTGCTTGTTACATGTATAATATGCATGCGATTGAGCAAGTCAACTATCCATATGTAATTTTAGTGCCGAGCCATATGATTTATCGTATGGATTATGCGGATTTGTTAGAGAAGCATGTGGAAAGCGGCGCTGATATTACAATGGTATATCAAAGTGTAGACAATGCGAAAGAAGCATATATGGATTGTGATGTATTAAACTTAAACAAACAAAAAGGCGTACTAGGGATCGAGAAAAATCGTGGTAATTATAAATCTCGCAATATTTCATTGGAGACTTATGTACTGGCTAAGGACCTGTTTATTGACTTGGTATGCAAAGCAGCTAATACAAGCTCTTTATACTGGTTCCGTGATATCATCAATGATCAATGCAGCGAATTGGATATTCGTGCGGTCGCGCACCGCGGCTTCTTTGCCTGCATTAATGATTTCAAGAGCTACTTTGAAGCAAATATGAGTTTGTTGGATATCGATAAGGCAATGGATTTATTCGACGAGGAGTGGCCGATGTATACAAGAACAAGCGATTCCTGCCCTACTCAGTACTATCCGACCAGCAATGTCAAAAACAGTTTTGTGTCTAACGGATGTACGATTGAAGGAACTGTTGAAAATTGCGTGATCGGTCGCGGATGCACGGTTAAGAAAGGCAGTGTTTTAAAAAATTGCGTAATTTCACCAGGAGTAACGATCGGTGAAGATGTCAGCATCGAAAATGTTGTAGTCGATAAAAACGCAAGAATAGTACGTAAAAAGGAACTGATTGGTGAGGCCGGGAATCCTTTATATGTGAAAAGAGACGATCGCATCTAATGGCAAGAATATTAATGGCTGCGTCTGAAGGTTTACCCTTCATTAAAAGCGGCGGCTTAGCAGATGTTATCGGATCGCTTCCTTTTGAACTCACCAAAAAAGGACATGAGGTACGAGTGGTAATTCCGCTGTATTTGAAAATTGCACAGAAATATCACGATGAATTTACTCATGAAGTATCCTACAGTGTAAATATCAATTACCATGAGGTGCCGGTTAATGTATGGTCAACCATGGTAAAGGATGTGAAATACTATTTTATTGAACATCAGGGCTATTTTGAACGAGATAGCTTATACGGCTATATGGATGACGGAGAACGCTTTGCGTATTTCCAAAAGGCAGTTATTGAAATGCTGAATCAGCTGAATTACTGGCCGGAAATCATTCACTCACATGACTGGCATACCGGCATGATTCCGGTGCTTTGTAAAGAGGGACACAGCTTTGATGAGCGTTATCGCAGAATTAAGCATGTATATACGATTCATAATTTGGCGTTCCAAGGCAATTTCGGCGTAGAAATGCTGGACAGCTGCTTAGGCTTGGATTATCGCTTGTTCGACAACGGGAATGTTCGTTATGACGGTGGAATCAGCTTTATGAAATCAGGTATATTATATGCCGATAAGGTAACGACTGTATCACCTACCTATTCACAGGAAATATTAACACCGCAGTTCGGCGAACATTTGGAAATGGTACTGAATATGCGAAAATATGACTTGTGGGGAATAGTCAACGGAATCGATGTAGACTATTGGAATCCGAAAACAGATCCGGAAATTCCATATAACTATAATCGCGTGAATGCAGAAAAGGCTAAAAAACAAAATAAAATCGCATTGCAGAGAGAAATGGGATTAAAGGAAGATGAAAATGTTATGTTGGTAGGCGTGGTATCACGTTTAACATGGCAAAAAGGCTTCTACTTACTGTTAGAGCAATTAGATGCACTATGCTCCTTGCCGATCCAGTTTGTTGTATTAGGTTCAGGAGAAGCAGCAATCGAAGAAAAAATGGAGCAGCTGCAAAACGGCAATCGTGGAAAGATTGCGTTCTATCGTGGATATAATGAATCCTTGGCACATCGAATTTATGCGGCATGTGACTTATTCTTTATGCCGAGCTTGTTTGAACCGTGCGGATTATCACAGTTAATCAGTATGCGTTACGGTACTTTGCCGTTGGTTCGTGAAACCGGAGGCTTAAAAGATACGGTAGAACCTTATAACGAATTTGAAAAGAAGGGTACAGGCTTCAGTTTCTATAATTACAACTCAAATGAAATGATGGATGTCATGCGTATGGCAGTCAGCGTTTACTATGATCGCAGAGATGATTGGAAGCTGATGGTCAGGAACGCAATGAGTCTAGATGTCAGCTGGGAAAAGAGCGCCTATACGTACTGTCTGTTATATAAGGAACTACATTTATAAAAATGAACCGTAGAGTGTTATACAACTCTATGGTTTTTCTATATATAGGCAGCATATAAAACAGTGTAACAGATCCGAAACAAGATTTTAAGCAGTTGCTAAAACAGCATACGGCCAAATTGTTCATATATCATTGAATCGGCTGGAAATGATAAGATTCAAAAATAAAAGTTTGCTGTACAACAATGAACCGATGAGAAATATAAAAAAATATCATATAAAAGTGATATGAATATAATGCTTTTTTACGCATAATGAAGCAAAATAGGAAAAGAAAAACGACAGAAAAAAGCGGTTGAATTACATAATAAAAGAGAAAAATGAAAAAGTTTTCATTAGTCCTTGATTTTTTATAATGAAATCCTTATAATAAATAAAACTATTCTCATAGTTGAGCATTGAAAAAGGGACAAAGAAAAGGAGATGGCAAGCATGGCGTTTATATTTGAAGAACCTTCACGCACTTTCAGCGAATATTTGTTAGTACCGGGATATTCCTCTGCGGAGGCTACGGTACAAAACGTATCGTTAAAAACACCGTTAGTAAAATACCGTAAGGGAGAAGAAGAATGTCCGTTATCATTACATATACCTATGGTATCGGCGATAATGCAGTCGGTATCAGGAGAGCGTATGGCATGCGCATTAGCAAGAGAAGGCGGAGTATCCTTTATTTACGGATCACAAAGCATTGAAAATGAAGCGGCGATGGTGCGTCGTGTAAAGGCAACCAAGGCAGGCTTTGTCTTCAGTGATTCCAATGTAAAACCGGATGCGACACTGTCCGAGATCTTAGCGATCAGAGAAGCGAGCGGGCACTCGACTATGGCGGTTACGGAAGACGGAACACCGAACGGCAAGTTGATAGGAATTGTGACAAGCAGAGACTATCGTGTTTCACGAATGGATCCGAATACGAAAGTCTCAGAATTTATGACACCGTTTGAGAAAATGGTATGCGGAAAAGAAGGAATGAGTTTAAGCGAATGCAATGATTTAATTTGGGATCATAAGCTGAATCAGCTTCCGATCGTAAATGATCAACAGCACCTGGTAGCGTTTGTATTCCGTAAGGATTATGACTCACATAAAGAAAACCCTAATGAGCTGTTAGATCAAGACAAGCGCTATATCGTTGGAGCAGGTATTAATACAAGAGATTATGAAGAAAGAGTGCCGGCATTAGTCGAAGCCGGAGTTGATGTATTGTGTATTGACTCCAGTGAAGGATTCAGTGAATGGCAATCAAGAACATTAAAATGGATCAGAGAGCGATACGGTGACAGCGTAAAGGTCGGAGCCGGAAATGTAGTAGACGCAGAAGGTTTCCGATTCTTAGCAGAGGCAGGCGCAGACTTTATAAAGATTGGTATCGGTGGCGGATCTATCTGTATTACACGTGAACAAAAAGGAATCGGACGCGGACAAGCAACCGCTACTATTGACGTTGCGAAAGCAAGAGATGAATACTTTAAAGAAACCGGCATTTACATACCGATTTGTTCAGACGGGGGTATTGTTCATGATTACCATATTACACTGGCGTTAGCGATGGGTGCTGACTTTGTGATGTTAGGAAGATATTTCTCTCGTTTTGATGAATCACCGACTAAAAAGGTGACAGTCAACGGTACTTATATGAAAGAATACTGGGGCGAAGGCAGTGCACGTGCGCGAAACTGGCAGCGATATGACATGGGTGGTTCCAATAAACTATCCTTTGTCGAAGGGGTGGATTCATATGTGCCATATGCCGGTTCACTCAAAGATAATGTACAAATGACACTAAGCAAGGTAAAACATACAATGTGCAACTGCGGTTGTCTGACAATCGAAGAATTGCAACAAAATGCTAAACTGACACTGGTATCCTCAACAAGCATCGTAGAGGGTGGAGCCCATGATGTTGTTGTAAAAGATGAAACGATAGATGCAAAAGTAAAATAAACTTACCGATGCATTGCGTGAGCGTTCATCTGATATATAAATACCGTTCATACGGTTTATGGGAATTACCATTATAACGATACGATAAAATATATGAAAGTCGCAGTAAAAGCGTTCAAACAATCATAAATGCGAATAAATAAAAGAAAAACACGTATTTTCATAAGCAAGATACGTGTTTTCTAAACGGAAGAATGATAAATGCACTGTGCATATATAGGCAACAGCACCTTAAAATTTCATATTGCCATTACTTTTTACATGTTCATCAATAACAACTTCAACGACTTTATCGGCAGCTTGATAATCATAAGTGATTTTAGCCAACGACACATCTTCTAAATTTTTTAGCATCACTTTCGTGATATTATCCTGAATCTTTTTTGCGTCCGCATCACTTTCACAATGGAAATTGATCTTAGTTGTAATAACTTTATATGCATTCACTTCTTTTGAAATTTCATCAACGATATGAAAAATACGATTCATTGTTTTTACACGCCTCCTTATGTATAATCATACCACGAAACAAAGGTTTTTTGTAGGCAGAAACCATAAAAATTCATAATTCATAAAAAACGATTCATTGAGTGTTTTGAATAGGAAGAAAGAGGACAGCATAGTTAAAAAATGAAAAAGATTAAACTGAATATATAATAAATGATCAAGGGAAAAGAACAGTAAAAAGGCAAGAATAAATTAACTAACAGAGGCATTAAATAAAGAAAAAAGACGGTGTGCCCCTTGATAAAGCACAGAATAAAGAGAGTGTCACGACAATAAAAGTTGCAAACTGAGTCAAAAGATGAAAAATAGTAAGATATTCCAATATAATTAGATATATAAAATATTGGAGGGATTACTATGATAACATTCGGTGGATTAATGAAATTACAGATGAAGAAGCTTGGGATTAAGCAGGAGGTGCTGGCAAAAGAGTTGAATATTGCTAGAACTACAGTTACGTCATACTGCAATGACAATCGACAGCCTGATCTTGTTATGACGATTAACATATGTCGCTGTTTAAAAATCAATCTTTCACAAGTGTTGGAATTGTCAAAGTTTGAAAATGATGATTTGATTCTACATAACGACTTTGAATATAAGGTCAATCAAGCAGCCCGTAGCATCAAAAAAGAAAATCAGGCAAAGTTTTTAAAGGGAGTGAAATACCTAGCAGACCTATTAAAACTCGATGAATAATGAAAAAGAAAGTTTGCATACTTTGGTGTTGTTTACATGTTCATTTTTCTCTGATAATATTTCATTATTACAGGGAGGTTCGTAGAATGGATGATTTATGGAGCAATGCAATAAAGAAAGCGATTGCGGATGCGGGAATAACAAAGGAGATATTGGCGAATAAATTAGCCAAGAGTGAAACAGAGGTTGACCGATTGATCAATGGGAAAGGACGCATTTCCTTAGAAGAGTTGTATCAACTTTGTTCGGTGCTACAGCTTGACATAAAAGAGGTTTTTAACTTGTCGAATAAAGATATAGGTATATTGGTAACGGATGACCTGCAGGCTAAGGTGAATGAGATAGCCAGAAATATACCGTCTCAAAAGCGTCCTTATTTTCTGAGAGCATTGCTATTTTTAGCACAATGCTTTCGTGATGTATAGATATATATGGTATCAATACACAGCTGATAAGAACATGATTGTATGGGATGAAACCATACGAAATGAATATAAGTAAATGGAATGCATATGAAAGGACAGTGAATGCTGTCTTTTTATATATCGGTGCAGCTGATATCATCTTGTGATGATTCGATTTTATCCTCTTTTGTCCCTTATGATTAACAGTTCCTTAAAACATACATGAACGGAATTTACCCTGATTAAAAAAGTTTATGAAAAAAACAAAAAAATTGTTGACATGAAAATGAATGTTTGGTATCATTATAAAGCACTCATTATGAGCGCGAAACGGTCTTTGAAAACTAAACAGGAAACGTCAATTTCAAATATCAAGAGATATTTCGGAAAACAAAAAAAGAAAAAGCGCAAAGCGCTTGAGCTAAATCAAATGGAGAGTTTGATCCTGGCTCAGGATGAACGC
>QZED01000004.1 GCA_009917405.1 bacterium c-19
ATTGACAAAGATAAGGTTATATTAAAACCCTATCTCATCAAGAAATAGATAAGAAAAATTGGCTGTCAGCCCACTTAGTCTATTCACTTCAACAAGGTGGAATTAAGTTTTTCATAAATTTTTGAACTGCTTTTTCTACCTGTTTTCGTTATGCCCTTTTTTGACTTATCTACATATACATTATAACTGAAAAACTAAAATCCACAAGACTTTTTTCTTGATATATCCTAGTCCTGTCTATCTGCTTTCTTTTTGTAACAGTAAATTCTACTTATTTTTATGTGCTTTTTGAAGTGGAATTTAACTTTTCACTTCAGGTTTATAATGTGCAACCCATAATTGTACTACTTTTATAATTCGACTTCATATATATCTGAAATTATCTATATAAAAACGGTTAAGCATATTATTGCTGAAAAGCGATCAGTAAATACAACAAAATCGATGTAAAAAAATCGAGCTGCTTATGAAATATTCATGATGCATATTGAACTATGATCAAATGATCGTTGTAATCATAAAAATCATAAGCAAAACATGTATTGAAGCAGAGATATTTCCGAGTGATGAAAAATACATATATCCCAGTGAAGTAACGGGGAAAAAGCACTTTTAAGGTTTACATCACTGGAAATGCTTGGTATAATAATATTGATTATATATAAGGTAAGATAGCGAGGTGCAATATGGATAAAATTGGAAGCCTGCTGAAACAAAAGCGTTTGGAAAAAGGGTTAACCATTGAGGCTGTCAGTGAAAAAACTCGTTTGACAATAAAACACTTAAAAGCGATAGAGGAAGGAGATATTTCTTATTTCAGAGATGATCTCTCTTATCTGCGTTTTTTCTTAAAGGCATATTGTAATGCACTTGATTTGGATTTTGATGAAATTAAAGTGGAATTACAAGATTCTATTGAGGATTATACAACTTCTTTTACGAAAGAAGCTTTGAAAGAGCATGCGCAAATTGAAAGAGGTATAGCCAAAACCAATGAAAAAATGCGCAAGGCAGAGGCAGAAGAAATAAAGAAACCGAAGAAACAAAAGCCGAAGAAAAAGAAGGTGAAGAAGCATCATAAAATAGATGTATCATTAGTTTCTTTTTTAGCAATTATCGTAGTGATTGTTATCGGTTTAATCTTTGCGTTTGTGATGTGGTTTCAGGGAAATCAGACTCCTGATGAAGATGTGAATACCAGGCCGCCGGTTGCGGTTGCGACGAAGGATGCGAGTGTTCCTGTCGATCCGCCGGTTATAGATGAGCCGATTGAAAAGAAGGAAATGAGTATTTCTAAAACAAAAGAAGAGGATGGGAAAGCTATTTATCAGATTGAAAATGTCGAAGCAGGTGAAGAGATCGATATTGAGGTAACCTTTGCTTCCGATTCCAGTTTCCGTGTTTTGGTAAATGATAAGGAATTGAACAATCCGCCTTCACGAGGTGTTCAATCACGAAAAACGGTTCTGCATATTCGTGAAAAGGCTGAAGCAGATAAAAAGATTTTACTGGCATTCGGTTTTATGCTGAACAACAGTATCAAGGTAAACGGAAAATCGATAGAAATTCCGGAAGTGCTTTCCTCTAAACAGGGAACGGCGTTAATTGAGTTTAATGTGAAGGGTGAATAAAATGAATCTGCCAAATCGATTGTCATTGGTTAGAATATGTATTGTTCCGCTGATTGCTTGTATTTATTTGTTTCCGTATGCACAGTTTGGCATTGAGGTTATGGAGCTTGATTTTGATTTTGTATCATTGAAAATCACTAATGTAATTGTGTTGGTTTTATTTGCGGCAGCGTCGATTACCGACTTTTTGGATGGCTATATCGCACGTAAGCATCAGTTGGTCACTTCTTTTGGTAAATTTATTGACCCGATCGCGGATAAGCTGTTGGTAAACACCATGTTACTGTTGTTTGCGGCAAATGGAACAGCGCCGATTGTACCAGTGTTGGTCATGATATGGCGTGATACAGTTGTGGATGGTTTACGTATGACGGCAAGCAGTAAAGGAATCGTTGTGGCAGCTGGATTTATGGGGAAGGTAAAAACAGTGGCACAGATGATTACGATTATTGTATTACTGCTGAATAATTTACCGTTTGAACTGCTGCGCTTTCCGATGGGTGAATTAATGTTGTGGTTTTCAATGTGTGTATCGGTAATCAGCGGCATTGCTTATTTCATGCAGCTGAAAGATGTAATTATGGAATCGATGTAATATGGATGAGTTGTACTTGCTGTTAAAAAACAAAGGTTGGACGATTGGCAGCTGTGAAAGCTTGACTTCCGGCTTGTTTACGGCGCGTTTCGGGGAAGTGAGCGGTGTATCATCCGTGCTGAAGGGCGGCATTGTCACTTATCAAAGCGATGTAAAGGCTGATTTAGTCGGTGTAAAGCGAAGCTTGATTGAACAATATGGGGTTGTCAGTGAACCGTGTGCATCGGCAATGGCGTCACAGGCAAAAAAACTGTTAAAATGTGATTTGTGCGTATCGTTTACCGGAAATGCGGGACCGACTGCCATGGACGGACAGCCGGTCGGCAGTGTATATTGTGCGATTGCTTTTCAAGATGAAGTTTTGCCGTATCATTTTCAGTTAAGCGGTAGTCGAAACGAAATCAGAGAACAGGTGATTGAATGTATGGTACAGGAATTAATTAAATTTATAAAAAGCAGATAAGGAGATCGTTACGTGGAAGATAAAAAAACGAAAAAGAGCGCAAAGGATACGGCTGCTGACAGCAGAGATGAGGCGCTCAGTAAAGCATTAAAGGAAATAGAAAAGCAATACGGCAAGGGTGCCGTAATGAAATTAGGAGATCGTGGTGCAGTTGATGTGGATGCGATTTCTTCGGGGTCGATTAAAATTGATGAAGCGTTGGGAATCGGCGGCTTTCCTAAGGGACGTATTATTGAAATATACGGTCCGGAATCCAGCGGTAAAACGACACTGGCACTTCATGCGATCGCAGAGGCTCAAAAAAAGGGCGGTCGTGCTGCTTTTATCGACGCTGAAAATGCCATTGATCCGGTCTATGCGAAAAATTTAGGTGTAGATACTAATGAATTGATTCTGTCACAGCCGGACAGCGGAGAACAGGCATTGGAGATCACAGAGATGCTGATCAAAAGCGGAGCAATTGATTTAGTAGTTGTTGATTCCGTCGCTGCACTTGTACCGCAGGCGGAGCTAGACGGTGAGATGGGAGATGCGCAGGTCGGTTTACAGGCACGTCTTATGTCAAAAGCGATGCGTAAGTTAAGCGGCGTAATGAATCGCAGTGAATGTACGGCAATTTTTATTAACCAGCTGCGTGAAAAAGTCGGCGTGATGTTCGGTAATCCGGAAACGACACCGGGCGGTCGTGCCTTAAAGTTTTATTCTTCGGTTCGTGTGGAAATTCGCCGCAGTGAAGCAATAAAAAACGGAACCGATATTATCGGTAATAAGGTCAATGTAAAGATTGTTAAAAATAAGGTGGCTCCACCATTTAAAACAGCGCAGATTGAGATTATGTATGGTGAGGGTATTTCTTATATCGCCGAGGTATTGGATTTATGTGTGGATCATGAAATCATTCAAAAGAGCGGTGCATGGTTCTCTTATGACGGCAGCAAAATCGGACAGGGTAAGGAAAGCGCTAAACTTTATTTGAAGGAACATAAGGAAGTTTTGGAAGAGGTTGCGGCAAAATTGATGGATCAGCTGCATCCGAAACCAACTGATACTGAGAAGCCGGCGGCTGAAGCATAAAAATATGTATAGACAGGAGCCAATCCTGTCTTTTGTATAGGGATTGATTGAAAATCATTACCTAAGCAAGAAAAAGGAGAATTTATATGGAAATTACATCCATTCATAATCCGAAAGTAAAGGCATGGGCAAAGCTGAAAGAGAAAAAATATCGTGATCAAACTCAGATGTTTCTTGTGGCAGGTGAGCACTTGATTCAAGAAGCACAAAAAGCCGGCTGCTTGAGCGAATTGCTTGTGTGCAAAGGAATTGATCCGGTGATTGATGGTGTGACGACCTATGAGGTCACAAAGGAAATATTGCGTAAGCTGACATCACTTACCTCTTCAGAAAATTCTATTGGTGTTTGTCGTATGCCGCAACATACATTTGCGCAATGGGAACGAATTATCGTATTAGACGGAGTTCAGGATCCCGGCAATATGGGAACGATTATACGTAATGCGATCGCCTTTAATTATCAGGCAGTAATTTTATCTACAGATTGCGTTGATATCTATAATGAAAAGGTTATTCGTGCCACTCAGGGAGCGCTATTTCATCTTCCGATCTTACGATGCGATCTGACAAAACAGCTACCGCAGTTAAAGCAAGCGGGAATTACTCTGTACGCAACGGCGTTAAGACAAAGTGTTTCGCTTCAAAGTATCCGTGAAGTACATCGTCATGCGCTGATTTTCGGTAATGAGGGATCAGGCATTAAAGCAGAGATCATGGCGCTTGCGGATCATTGTATTAAAATTGAAATGGCAGCATTTGAATCTTTAAATGTCGCTGTAGCTTCAGGCATCTGTATGTATTATTTTTATCAGTTACAATTTTAATAATCGGTTGTTTGAGTAAATAATATGAAGTATTGAATGTTAAATCATCAATTCAATAATCAAATAAGTATTATCATATAATGGAAGAATAGGATTTCATGCGAAGTACAAAGAGAGGAGAGTATAGGTTGTTTATACTTCGTTTTTTGTTAGGATTTGTAATCGGATATTTTATTTATACGATCAGTTTTTTATGTTGTGAGTGCTTGCGAAAGAAACAAGCCCTGTCTATCAAAACCATTGTTTGTGAATTTCAACACATTCACCGAAGTAAGATTGTCAGTGATTATTTCTTGATAATGACAAGTATCGCTCTAGTATCTTATCTTAGTAATTTTTATTATTCACAAATATGGCAGTCAGCTGTAATATGCGGCTTTTGTGCATGTCTTTGCGTTATTGCATATATCGATAGGTGTACCATGTTAATACCGAATCACTGTTTAATATTGCTGAGCATACTTGGGATCGGTTTTTTGTTTCCGCCGTTGACTTGTTCTTGGACACAGCGTTTTTACGGTATGTTTTCGGTATCCGGTTTTATGTTACTGGTAAATTTGATACAAGAAGACAGTTTTGGCGGCGGGGATATTAAGTTGATAGCTATTTGCGGCTTTTATCTGGGCGCAGATCGCGTGATAACGGCAATGCTTATGGCAGTCTGCGGGGGCGGTCTGTATGCGTTATGGCTGATCTATATTAAAAAAATCGGCTTGAAAGCTCACATTGCGTTTGCGCCGTTTTTATGCACTTCATTGATGATCGCAATTTTTATCGGGGAACAGCTTGTTTCCGCATATATATCTTTGATTTTATTAAGTTGATGAGTTTGACTTATACTTTGAAAAAAATAAAAATGATTGAATTTTTAAGTGAAATCGTGTATACTATCGATTGTAAAGCGTTGATCGGGACAAGTACGTGCGGAAAATCTTTTTATCAGGGATAGATGATCACAGACTGGAAGTCATCTTTAAAAAGCCCGGCGGAAATTCACCCGTAAGTGAGAGTAATGATCTCCCGTACATGACGGTTATCCATGAACAGTAAATAAAGTGTGTCGTCAGACAAAGCAGGATGGTACCGCGCAGTTTTGCGTTCCTGCATCTGATGACATTTTTCTTTATACAGCAGGAAAGGATGAAAACAATGGAAAATCTATCGACAATTAGAAAAGAAGCAGTCGAGAAAATCAAAGCCTGTAAGGACAACGGGGCATTGAATCAGCTGCGGATCCTTTACTTAGGTAAAAAGGGACCGATTCAGGAAGTAATGAAAACAATGAAGGATCTGTCAAAGGAAGAGCGCCCTGCGTTCGGCGCAAAAATCAATGAGATTAAACAGGAGCTATCCGCATTAATTGAAGATCGTAGAACGCTGTTGGCGGAAAAAGAGATGGCGGAACAAATGGAGCAGGAAAAACTGGATATCACATTGAGTGGTTTTGTGCCAAATGTCGGTAATCTGCATCCGCTTACGATTGTTCAACAAGAGCTGGAAGATTTATTTGTCGGTTTGGGCTACAGTGTCGCTGAGGGACCTGAGGTGGAATGTGATCTCTATAATTTTGAGCGTGCTAATATCCCGAAGGATCATCCAGCACGTGATATGCAAGATACTTTCTTCATTAATGTAGAAGAACTGCTGAGAACGCATACGACAGCGGTACAGATGCGTCAGCTGGAAAAATATCATGAAGAAGGAAAAGAACTGATCAAAGTTATTTGTCCCGGCAAGGTATATCGCCGTGATGATGACGATGCGACCCATTCGCATCAGTTTATGCAGTGTGAAGGACTTGTGATCGGCAAGGATATTCAGCTGTCTGATTTAAAGGGTACTTTGGACTTTATGGCAAAGAAAATGTTCGGTGAGAGCCGTGTCATTCGCTTTCGGCCGAGTTATTTCCAATTTACCGAGCCAAGCGTTGAGGTTGATGTTTCCTGTCATATCTGCGGCGGTAAGGGTTGCAGCGTCTGCAAGGGAACTGGCTGGATTGAAATACTGGGTGCCGGTATGGTACATCCGAATGTATTAGAAATGGCAGGCTATGATCCGAACGTCGTCAGCGGTTTTGCGTTCGGTGTCGGAATTGAACGTGTTGCCATGTTAAAATACGGCATTGATGACATTCGTAATTTTTATACGAACGATCTTCGCTTTTTGAAGATGTTCAATCGGTTTGAATAAGGAGGATTCGGCATGTTGATCAGTAGAAAATGGTTAAGTCAATATATGGATATCAGCGATTTATCAATTACGGAAATTGCGGATCGTATAACGGCTGCCGGTTTGGAAGTAGAAGGCATCGAAAAAATGAGTGAAGGAACTCATTTAACCATCGGAGAGGTATTATCCTGTGAGGATCATCCTGACAGTGATCATCTGCATGTCTGCCAAGTAAATTTAGGGGATCGTGCAGAACAAATTGTATGCGGTGCGCCTAATGTTGCCGCCGGACAGCGCGTGATCGTCGCACAGGTCGGTGCAAAGCTGCCGGGCGGTGAAATCAAAGCAGGGGTTATTCGTGGACAGGCATCCAACGGAATGATTTGTTCCTTAGCCGAATTAGGCGTTGATCCTCATTCGTTAAGTGAAGAAAGCAAAAACGGTATTGAGGTATTGCCTCATGATGCACCGATCGGACATAAAGATCCGTTGGCGTATTTGGGCTTAGATGACGAAATATTAGATGTCGGCTTAACTCCGAACCGCAACGATTGTATGGCAGCGTGGGCAATGGCGATGGAAACCGGTGCCATATTAAACCGTGAGGTAAAGCTGCCTCAATGCAAAGGTGCTGCAATGCAAAAGGGAAATCCCACCGAATTGCAGGTAGCGAGTGAAAGTGATAAATGTCCGCTGTTTATGGGAAAGGTCATCAATCATGTAACGATCAAAGAAAGTCCGAAATGGATGAAAGAGCTTTTGGCCGCTGCTGGAGTAAAGTCGATTAATAATGTTGTCGATATATCAAATATCGTTATGCTGGAAACAGGACAACCGATGCACTTTTATGATAAGGATGCGCTGCCGTCTTTAGAAATTACCGTAAAGGATCATATGAAAACCACATATACGGCATTAGACGGTGTTACTTACGAAATCGAGCCTGAGGATATTATGATCACCAATCAAGGCAAACCAATCGGTATTGCCGGTATTATGGGTGGAAATGATTCTAAAATTGAGGATACAACAAAAGCGATTGTTTTGGAAGCGGCAATTTTCCATCACGTATCAATTCGCAACACGGCACGCAGATTGAATCTGAATACGGATGCCAGTGTTCGTTATCAAAAGGGCATTGAACCGCTGGCAACTTATAAGGCAATGGATCGTGCAGTAGCTCTGTTGCTTGAATACGCAGATGCATCTGGTCTTGAAGATACAGTTATAATCGGTTCCAATCACTATGAGCCGATCAGTATTACAGTGAATCTGCCACGCATCAATCATTTATTAGGTACAGATTTTTCTATGCCTGAGGTTTTGGATGTATTACAGCGGTTATCTTTAGAGCCGGTTCAAAATGAGCAAAACATTACTTTAACAATACCGAGCTATCGCCAAGATCTGCGAATTGAAGCGGATATTGCCGAGGAACTGATTCGCATTATCGGTTATGATCGTTTAAATGCGACGCTGCCGACGATGCCTGCGACTATGGGTGCCTTAGATGCACGCCAGCAATTACGCCGCCGCTTTCGTCAAGTACTAAG
This sequence comes from bacterium c-19, assembly GCA_009917405.1. Taxonomy (GTDB): domain Bacteria; phylum Bacillota_I; class Bacilli_A; order Erysipelotrichales; family Erysipelotrichaceae; genus C-19. The sequence goes on from QZED01000004.1 coordinate 8,310, forward strand.
CGATAACGGATATCAAGAAGCTATCACTTATACGTTGGTCAGTGATCAGATGATTGAAGATGCGGTGATGGCACTGCCTGATCCGATTCATTTGGCAGCGCCGATGAGTGAGGACCGCAAAACGGTAAGAACCGGAATTCTGCCTTCTTTACTCGGCAGCATCGCTTATAATCAGAATCGTTCTGTTAAGGATATTGCCTTATTTGAAATATCCAATGTATACGGCAACAATCAAATGGAAGAGCATTTGGCGATCGCAATCAGCGGGTCTCTGCAAAAAAGTCGTTGGCAGGGCATTGATGTACCGGCAGATTTCTATGCGATGAAGGGAATGCTTGAGCTGTTATGCGAACGTGTCGGTTTCAGCGGAAAACGCTTGACTTGGAAAGTGAACAGCAAGGAAGTCATGTTCCACCCGTATCAGTCAGCTGCTCTGTATTTAGGTAAGGAATTACTGGCAATACTGGGAACGATTCATCCGGCAGCCGCAAAGCGTTACGGAGTCAGCAATGTTGTGATGGCAGAGATAAACTTAGAGGTGCTGTTAAAGAACAAGGCTGCTAAGGTAAAATATCAATTAATGTCAAAATATCCGGCAGTGAATCAGGATTTGGCATTCGTCGTTGCGGAAGATGTGAAGGTCGGCGATATTATGGCTTGTATCGAGCGTCACGGCAAACTGGAAAAAGAAAACATTATCCAGCAGATTGAGGTATTTGATGTTTACACAGGAGAACATATGGAAAAAGGTTTCAAAAGCATTGCTTTATCAGTTTGTTTTCAATCATCGGTAAAAACATTAAGCGAAAAAGAGATCATGCAAATGCGCGAAACGATTTTAACCTCATTAAAAGAGGAAGTCGGCGCAAAGCTTCGCTCTTAATACAACAAATAACGGAAGGGCAATCCTTCCGTTATTTTCTTTTAAGCATTTAATCAATTTCAGAAAGCATGGAGTTATTCATCTCATTGATTCTTTGTTTCTTTTTCAGTCTCCTTGGTTTCCGATTGGTCATTCTTAGGTTCTGTTTTCTTTTCTTCGCTGCGTAGACGATAAACAAGCATCTGTGGCGGTGAAAATAAACGCATATCCATTGCCGTTGTCCCTAATCCGTTTGAGACGTGAAGAATCGTTTGATTGATCGTGTGTTTGCCGTGATTATACTTCTTCGCTCCTTCATCACTGGATAAAGCGCCTAACAGCGGTACATAGATCTGAGCTCCGTGGGAATGACCTGCAAACATCAGATCGATATTTCCGCTCGGCAGATCTTCCAAGGTGATCGTATCGGGGCAATGTGTCAATAAGATATTGAATTCTTCTTGATTTACATTAGAGAATGCATTATTCACATCGATCGTACCACCGATTAACGAATCAAGTCCGATCAGTGTAATACTTGCCTGAGAACCATTTCTTAAACGTATCGAGCGATTATTCAATAATTCAAAATCACTTGTTTTTAATATATCGATTACCATATCACGTACATTCTTATCTACATTATCTTGTTCTCCGAGAACTGCGAATTTTCCTAACGGCGCTTGCAGCATTTTTAACAGCTGTGATACTTCCTGTTTTGTCGCATCATTAGGAACATAGGTCAAAGGTAAATCAAATATATCTCCGCCGAATAAGATGATATCCGGTTTCACTTCATTAATTTTATGGATCATTTTGGTCAGACGTTCTTTGTTCATAAAATGATTGTATTCCAAATCGGTAATGAAAGCAATTTGAATATCATTCATATCTGAAGGAATTTTTTCACTTTGAATGGTATGATAGCTGACAGTTAAATTTTCTACCGATACAAAAATAGAATAAAAGAAAATACCGGCAAGCACTAATGCGACAATGATTAATACCGATACTGTTTTCAGCAGTTTTTTAATCATGGAAATATACACCTCATATTCTTTTTTATTTTAACATAAATCAATCATAATGAAAATGAATAAATGAAAAAAGAAGCTTGATTCAAGCTTAGCTTTCCTTCAAAACTTCTTCTGTATTTTGTACCTCATGTTGCTCTTGTGACTGCTTTATAACTTTCGACATTGAATTCGATCGATTGTTTCTGATCGCAGCCATTTGTTCCATCGCTTTCTTAGAATTCAGTATGACCGGAATCACAATCGGATTACGATGTGTCTTATGCCAAAGGAACGGTTCCAATGCGCCGCGAATCGTATTTTTCAATTCTGAGAAGGTGGTGCGCTGTACCATTTTCTCTTTTAATGCATGATATACGACTTGTTCGGCTTCCTTTAACAATCCTTGAGAATCCTTGATAAAGACAAAGCCGCGTGATACGATCACTGGTTTGCATAGAATCCGATTTTCCGAAGAATCAATCGCAGTTACGACTGCCACAAGACCGTTGTTTGCCAAGATATTGCGATCCTTTAATACCGCTGTGGATACACCGCTAATATCATTGCCGTCTACATAAATATCATCTGCTTGAATTCGATATGTAGAAGGGAAGACTTTTTGATCACGCATGATCAGAACATCGCCGTTGGCGCAGGTAAAGATATTTTCTTCCGGTAATCCGGTTTCCATTGCTGTTTCCATATGCTGCTTCAGCATTTTATATTCTCCGTGAATCGGCATAAAATATTTCGGTTTAATCAGTTGCAGCATCAGCTTCTGTTCCTCTTGGGAAGCATGTCCCGTTGTGTGCAGATTCGTAAGTACTGATTTTGTTAATACGTTGGCACCGGCTCTGAACAGTTTGTTCACTACATGATTGACGCTTGTACCGTTGCCGGGAATAGGAGAAGATGAGAATACGACCGTATCACCGGGTATCAGTTTGATATAGCGATGTGTTCCCGATGCGATCCTTGATAATGCCGCTAACGGTTCACCCTGACTTCCCGTACACACGATACAGATCTTATTCGCCGGTACATGATTTAATTGGTCGGGAGTGATAAAGTGCTGTTCTCCGACCTTAATGGTACCGAGCTTTCTGCCGATCGTAACGACATTTTCCATACTGCGTCCGAAAATGATTACTTTTCTGCCACATGCGACTGCCGCTTCCAAAATCTGTGCAACACGATGAACATTTGACGCAAAGGTTGCGACAATCAAGCGTCCTTTCGTTTTACGGGTAATATCCAAGATTTCATTTGCTACCTTTTTCTCGGAAATTGAGAAATCCTCAACACCGGAATTGGTAGAATCACTCATTAGCATCGTTACACCGATCTGTCCAATATATGCCATAATCTGATAATCGGCATTAGTTCCTACCGGAGTCAGATCAAACTTGAAATCGCCGGTGTGTACAACACGTCCGTTCGGCGTATTGATTAAAATTCCCAAAGAATCGGGTATAGAATGCACAGTATTAAAGAAACCACAAGTAAAATGTTGAGTCTTGACACTGGAAGTGCTGTTGACCTCGTGAATTCTGACTGTTCTTAACAGCTTTCTTTCTTCCAGCTTTTTGTTAATCAATGAAATTGCAAAACGAGGAGCATAGATATCAGCGATTTCCACTGTCTTTAATAAAAAGGGAATACCGCCGATATGATCCTCATGACCATGGGTGATAATCAATATTTTTTTCTTTGCTTTGTTTTTAACCAGATGCGCATAATCAGGAATGACATAATCAACTCCCAGCAAATTTTCTTCAGGAAAACGCACTCCGGAATCCACGATTAAAATTTCATTTTCATGTTCAAAGCAGTACATATTTTTTCCGACTTCACCTAAACCGCCTAAAGCATAAATCAGTGTGTCGTTACGTTTATGGTCGATATGATGATAATTGTTTTTATTGTTTCCTTGGGTTCTTGGCGCATTATTTCGATAATTGTTATTCATAACAGCCTCCTTGTCAGCACCTTATCTGATGAATATTATAGCATACTTTTGGGCATTTTATATGCTTTTACGGATAAAAAAAACGATTTTTAAGACGGAGAGCGCTTACAGATGAAAGAGATGAAAAATCAATGGTCAAATGTAGGCTTTTCAGTTGAAAAGGGAACTTTAATTGATTCAATAAACATTGTAAAAACAAATTGAAAAGAAAGTAAGAGTGCTGCATAAATAAAAAAACCGAAATTCGGTTTTCATAACGCTATTCGATCACAAGTGCTTCTGCATCTTCCTTCCAAGGATTTGTCGGATCGATATGATCATAGAATAAATGTCCGCTGAGATGATCAATTTCATGTTGAAGCACGATTGCCTCATAGCCGCTCAATTTAAAAGTAACTTCTTTTTTTGCAAGTGCATCATACGCTTTTACCGTAATGCGAGCATGACGGAATACATGTCCCTCATGTTCATTCGCTACCGAAAGACAGCCTTCACCGTTTTTTAAATAGGCATTTCTGACGCTGTGCGATACAATGCGCGGATTTGCCAATGCATATTCGCTTTTTTCACCTTCTCCGTAATCAATAGAAACAGCAATCAACTGCTTTAAAATGCCGATTTGAACAGCTGAAATACCTACGGCAGGTCTTAAATTCAGTTCTTGTGCTTTCATCGGGTCTATGGAGTCTCGCACATATTGCAGCATATCCATCAATAAAATGTGATCTTCATCGGAAAGGGGAACGGATACCTTTTCACTGGAACGACGAATCAAAGGGTTACTATCTTTTATAATAGTATCATTGTTGATTAGCATAGACTTCCTCCTAACTGTCTATTATTGTACCTGTTATTGCAAAGAAAGAAAAGTGATTTTTTTATTTTTCACTTAAAAACATCTTTACTTTATGGTATCATTATTATAACTGAAAAAGTAAGGAGGACAATTCACTATGGCAAAACAAAAATGGAAGCTTTCATTAAAAATGCCGCGAAAATATGATTTTTGGCTGCATTTGTCCTCTTTGGTATTGATTTTATTCGGTTCTTTAATGATTTTATCGACCAGTGTTGGAAGTACTTCTCAAAGTGATACGCTTGTTGTTGCCCGTGTGGTATTTAAGCAGACGGTCTTTGTAATCATCGGTTATTTTATGATGATCTTCTTGGCAAATAATTTTACCATGTTGCGAACGCGAAGGCTGGGGAAGCTGATCGGCATTATTTTGATTATTGCCTGTTTTTCTACATTAGCGTTTGCGGCATCCGGCGGTTCTCGTGCATGGATTCGTATCGGACCGATCACCATTCAGCCAAGTGAATTTGTCAAAGTTTTTATGGTTGTAATGATTGCGGTGTCGATCGAAGTAGCGGGAAGGCGTAATTTTGATTGGTGGACGATGATTAAGACACCGTTTACGTTTTTATGTATTTTTGTCTTTATTTTGATTTTACAACGTGATTTAGGTACTATGGTAGTAATTGGCATGTTATCGATTATTTCTTTTTTAATACCGTCGCATAAGAATTTACGAAAGGCGCAAAAACTGGTGAAAATCGGTTTGGTTGCCGCTTTTGTCGGAATACTGTTTTTAATGACTCCGCCTGGCTTGGAACTTGTAACCAAGATCCCGGTTTTCTCTCATGTCGGAACGCGATTTGCGAATGCGGTCAATCCGTTTTCCGATCCTTACGGTGTCGGCTATCAAAATGTACAGGGACTTGTCGGTATCGCTGCCGGAGGAATCTTGGGTAAGGGAATCGGACAGTCACAACAGAAATTTGGCTTTTTAACACAGGCAGACAATGACTTTATTTTGGCAATCGTCATTGAAGAACTGGGAATATTTGGACTTGCGATTATAGTAATCGGTTATACGATCATTATACAGCGTCTATTTCACTATGCCTATCGCACAAAAAGTGAAGGATATAAGATTATTTTAATCGGTACCGCGATGTATATCTTTCTTCATTTTTTCTTAAATGTCGGCGGTGTCGGCGGATTGATTCCGTTGACCGGAGTTCCGCTGATGTTTATTTCCAGCGGAGGTTCCTCACTGTTATCAGTCATGTGTGCCATCGGTATCTCGCAGGCGATCATTGCCAAGATTCGTCGACAGGGAGAATAGGAAAAGCATTCCGAGATTCTCGGAATGCTTTAAGAAAGGGAAGAGGAGAAACAAAGATTGGGGGGCGCATCCTTTATCGGATGCACTATTATGTTACCCGAGATCATCGGCTTTATACACGAGGAGTTGAAAAAAATGCGAATAGTTGCAGGAACATATCGTTCAAGGGTCATTCAATCAGTACCCGGTGATTCTACAAGACCGACTCAAGCCAAGATCAAAGAGGCGATCTTTTCCCGCATTGGACCTTATTTTGACGGCGGGGATATGTTGGATCTGTTTGCGGGCAGCGGCAATATGGGATTTGAAGCATTGTCTAGAGGGATTACGAGCGTTACCTTTTGTGATTGTAATTACAAGGCTGTTCAAACGATAAAGACGAATGCAGCGACTTTAAAAGCGAGTGCGCAGTGTCATATATTTAAAATGGATTATGAGCAGCTACTACAGCGACTGATTAAGGAAAAGCGCACATTTGACTTGATATATTTAGATCCGCCGTATCGTAAACAACGGATTCATGAGATTTTAACATTGATCGATTGTAACGGTCTGTTAAAAGAGAGCGGCAATGTCGTATGTGAAAGCTTAAAAGAAGACAGTTTTTCAGAAAGTTACGGTTCCTTATATCAAGTAAAGAGTGTTGATTATGGAATCACTAAAATAACGTATTATAAGAGGTAAAGTTATGAAAACAGCTATTTATCCGGGCAGCTTTGATCCGATAACAATTGGTCATATCGATATTGTAAAACGATCGGCAATGATGTTTGATGAGGTCATAGTCGTTATTTTAAACAATATGGCAAAGCAGCCTTTATTTACAAGCGAGGAACGCTGTCTTCTCGCTTCAGAAAGTTTAAAAGAATTATCTAATGTGAAGGTAGATGTATTTAACGGCTTGACCTTGGCTTATGCACGTCAGGTCAACGCGTGTGCATTAATTCGCGGGATCAGGAACAGTCTGGATTTTGAGTATGAGCAACAACAAGCTTTCTGTAACCGCCATATCGATCCCGACATTGAAACGGTTTTTTTGATGAGTGATCCTGCATATTCATTTATATCATCTTCGGCTGTCAAGGAATTCGCAGCCTATCGTCAAAGTTTAGACGGACTTGTCAGTGATTGTGTAAAAGAAGCGATCATTCGTAAATTTTAATGAGGTAAGCTTACAAATCATCACGTATGTGGTATACTAATAGCGTATAAGAGAGGTTGGTTTTATGGATCCGATCAAATATACGGCGCATAAGCTGTTGGAAAAAAATAAATTGTTATTCCTGTTTTGTATTTTGTTCATTATGACAAGTTTGTTTCTCACTTGTTATGTTTTTTTCTTTCGTACAATCACGATTGATGTAACGAAACATATGGATATTGTATACAGTGGAGAAAGTGGTGACGCAACCGTTACTGTATCTAATAATGCATATAATTTAAATCAGCGGACACAGGAATTCTTGGATTCGATTACTTATCAGGTGTCTCCAAAAAGCAAACTGACAAACGGAACAAAGATTAAAATTGTCGCTAATTATGATCAGTCATTGATGAATAAGTATCATATTCAAGTGATTAATGAGACGAAGGAAATAATCGTTGAAGGATTGGAAGAGCGCTTCCAAGATGCAACAGCTATTGATACGGAATTTCAAAAGACTTTGGATGTATATGCACGGCGATACTTTGAAAAGAATCAAGAGGGAATTCTAAAACACGATTTTACAGATTTTTATAGCGGTTCTCATCGTGAAATGGTTAAAAATGAACGCCTATATCGAGTGTTTTTAAAGGCTGATACGCATGATAATAAAGATAAGATTGTTGATATTTACAAGCTTACCGCAAAGGGAATGGTGAACACAGCAACTACCAAAGAAGAACTTACGGAGCAGGAAGCAGATTTGTATTATATGATTACGTTTGATAATATAAATTCCTCTCGCAAATTGAAAGAAGAAAATGTGTTTGGTGAGAAAATACTTGGTATTGAAGTGACTGACCAGGAATCTTTAACACAGGCGCTTCATCAGAAATATTTGTTAAGCTATCAATTCTTGATTGTACAATAGGAAGTTATGTCCTCATTTAGATACTCCTACATATACTATAAAGGGGTATTCAATGGAAGAGATGAAAATGAACTTGACGATTATAGCCTTATACTATGCACAGACGCTGATGAAGGATTTATTTGAAAATCATCAAGGGCATGTACTCGTACTTGATGAAAAAAAAGCGCAATTATTAGCATCAATTATTTTATCGGGTGTATTTGACAAGAAGATCGCAGAGGAAATCTTGGGTATACCCGGTTCCTTGTTTCAACGGATAAGACTTCATTTTCTCAATTAAAAACAGCGGTTATCCGCTGTTTTCTGTTAATATAGACAATCTAAATAAAGCAGTTCGGCTAAAGCTTTTAAATTTTGCGGCTGACTTTCCTTGAACTCAATGTTAATTGCATCATTCTCATCATAACGAGGAATTAGATGCACATGGAAGTGAGGAACCGTCTGACCGGCAATTTCATGAACATTGCTTAATACGTTCAATCCTTTTGCATCAGTCATTTCCAAAATATTTTGTCCGACTCTTTTAGCGACGCGCATCACTTCAAGCATAATATCATCTTCACAAGTTAACATATGTAAGGAATGTTCCTTCGGTATTACCAACGTATGACCTTTTGTAACCTGTGCAATATCTAAAAAAGCTAAAACAATACTATCCTCATAAACCTTATGTACAGGCACCTTACCTGCAATAATCTCACAAAATATACACATATTAATACCTCCCGATTGTTGTGTTTCATTTCTTTTTTATTATAACAGATTTCCGTTTTATGTAAATAGCAAATTAAATAAAAGAATATATTTGTATACATTTTTAATCAAAAATGGTTGATTATCTCAAAAAAGCCTTGATTTACGGGCATACAAGCAGGATTTCAAGCTGAATTTACTACCAATTTACTACTTTTGAGGGAAAGAGCTTTGATATGCCGCCCGAAACCCTGCCGGCCCAGCCACCAGCAGACCAAACACAAGGACAGGGAGGTATCGCTATGAAGCCGGAAATCAAGAAGCTGCTTATTCTCAATCTCTCGTATCTGCTCTTTGTGTACCTGTTCGACAAGGTGGGCGCGGCTGTCCGGCTTTCCCCCGGCATAGACGCAAGCCAAATGTGTATATGCCCCTTGTCAATGTGTGTCGTGAGTACATATTCATGCTGCCCCTTTGTTACCGCGTCGGCAAGCTGCCGCCCGATCTCATGGGCTTTCTGATAGTCCACTTCTCCCGGAGCAAAGGACTGTATCAAGTGAAAGGCTAAGTTGTTGCCCTTATCCCGCGCTTGCGAGAGGGTATAGCCAAACTCAATATCTGCCGTTTCATAGCTGCACCCGAAAGAGGATATGAGCATTTTTTCGTCCGTCTTGTCCGGGTTTTCGATATAGTCAAGGACTTTGCTTAGAGTGCTTTTAACAGGCTTAATCTTTGTAACCGCCATATTTCCGCAAGCACCCCCTTGATTTCCTCTATATCCTCTTTGTAGGCGTTTCCCGTCGCGTTTACGCGACGTGCGATCTGATTGACATTGACCCCGATCTTCTGTATCTCCGCTGTCATTGCTTTTATGTCCGTGTGGTCTACTTGGATAATGTACCCGTCAATGGCGATCTTGCGCAGATACGCCGCCATGTTGCTTGTGGGGACGAGCTTCATTTTTTCCTCAATCAGTTTCCTTTCTTCCTCTGTCACATAGAATTTGACCTGTATTGTCCTTTTGCGTCCGTTCATGGTTTTTCGCTCCTTTCCGTTCTCATAGAGGGTTTGGGACACTTCCCAACAAGCAATTTCTGACCGACCGAGCGAGCAGAAATACGGAAAAGGGTACTCTTTTCCTATGCTTGCTACGAAAGTTCTTCCTACTACCTACAACACCGGGAATGTCTGATTTGGCGGATTTCCGCAAAAGAAAAACGCTGCAACTGAAAAAATTGCATCGCTTCTTAGTTCCTATTCAATTTTAGCCGGACAGCGGTTATTCTCTCACACCCTCAATCTCTGCAATCTCCCGCGCCGTGGCGGTGACTATCCGTATTCCCGTATCGCTCATATCGTCCAGCAAAGCGTTAAGCTGCCGCCGCTGGGTATTCTTCCCGGCGGGCTGCTCCAAAAGGAATTGGTCTACCGAGATATTGTAACGCAGCATAAGCTCAAAGAATATCTGTAAACTGGGGTGCTGCCCCTTATTCTCAATATTCGTAAGGTAGCGCGGGGATATATACATTTCGTCGCATACCTTTTTCCGGCTTTCCTTGCGCCCTTTCCGGGCTGTCTTAATTGCTTCCCCAAAAGCCTTAAAGTCGTATCGTGGTACTGGTCTTTTTGCCATATTCATTCACCCTATTACATTTTACTGTTCACCTTTCTTTTTGGATATGTCTACACAGTACCTATCAATAGCTTAAATAATTCCTATTTCTGCATAGAAACTTTACATCAATTTTACAATGCTGCGATATTGGATTTGATTTTTGTCCTTTATGATATAGCTGTAAACTTCAAGAAAAACAAAAAGCAAAGGAGATTCAAAAAATGAAAACATCAAAAAAATACTTGGCGTTTGCCCTTATGGGTGTTCTAATGCTGTCTGCATTAACGGGGTGCAGTAATAAGAACGAGGGCGATTCAGCCAAATTTGACACAGCAAGAGAGATCAATGTACTTACCCGCGAAGATGGCTCGGGGACACGCGGCGCGTTCATAGAGCTGTTTGGAATCGAGCAGAAAAATGAAGCGGGAGAAAAAATCGACTATACAGCAGCCACCGCCGCCGTTACAAATTCTACGTCTGTTATGATGACAACGGTTGCCGGGGATTTATACTCTATCGGATATATTTCTCTTGGCTCCATGAATGATACTGTAAAGGCGATTCAGATCGACGGCAGCGAAGCAACGATTGAAAATATCAAAAATGGTACATATAAGATTGCGCGTCCCTTTAACATTGCGACAAAGGACGGTTTAAGTGACACAGCGCAGGATTTTATCGACTTCATTATGAGTGCGGACGGTCAAGCAGTGATTGAAGAAAATGGATATATTTCTGTATCTGACGCGGGAAGTTACAGCGGGGAAATGGATTCGGGCAAAATTATTGTAGCGGGTTCCAGTTCTGTCACCCCGGTTATGGAAAAACTCAAAGAAGCCTATCTTGAGAGAAATCCGGGCGTTACGATTGAGATACAGCAAAGTGATTCTTCTACCGGTATGTCTGACACAATAGACGGAACCTGCGATATAGGCATGGCTTCCCGTGAGCTGAAAGATTCCGAAATGGAAAAAGGACTGACCGCTACCGCAATTGCAATGGACGGTATTACAGTGATTGTTAATAATGACTGTCCCATAAATAACCTTACAAGTGAACAGGTAAAAGATATTTTTATGGGTAATGCGGTTCGTTGGAGTGAAATATCACAGTAGGATTTTAAGGGGCTACGGTAAGAAAGCCGCCGCCCCTTTTCAATAAGGAGCATGATTATGAAGAATATAAAAGAAAAAGTGATGAAACTGCTTTTTTTCTTGACAGCCCTTGTTTCCATAGCAGCGGTAATTCTAATCTGCATATTCCTGTTTGCAAGCGGTATCCCTGCAATAAAAGAAATAGGCGTTTTCAAATTTTTGCTGGGTACAAGCTGGAAACCCGAAAATAATCTCTATGGGATTCTCCCTATGATCGTCGGCTCTTTCTATGTAACTGCCGGAGCATTGATTATTGGCGTACCGATTGGAATATTGACAGCGGTATTCATGGCAAGATTTGCTCCGAGAAGTATCTATGCGCCTTTGAAAGCTGCTGTTAATCTAATGGCGGGGATTCCGTCGGTTGTGTACGGTTTTTTTGGATTGGTAGTCTTAGTGCCTTTTATTCGGGAAGCCTTTGGCGGGCGCGGTATGAGTGTACTTACTGCTTCTGTCCTGCTGGGGCTGATGATTTTACCTACCATTATCAGCGTTTCGGAAACTTCAATCCGGGCTGTCCCGGAAAGTTACTATGAGGGAGGGCTTGCTCTTGGAGCTTCCCATGAAAGAAGTGTATTTTTTACGGTTCTTCCCGCAGCAAAGAGCGGTATTTTTGCAGGGGTTGTATTAGGGATTGGGCGGGCAGTCGGTGAAACAATGGCGGTTATGATGATTGCCGGAAATCAACCGGTTATCCCGGACAGTATTCTTTCCGGCGTTCGGACACTGACCACAAACATTGTATTGGAAATGGGATATTCTACGGATTTACACCGTGAAGCGTTAATTGGTACGGCTGTTGTCCTGTTTGTTTTCATTCTCATTATCAATCTATCCCTCTCCCTGTTCAAAAGGGGGGTGAAATAAATGGTTGGAAAATTGAAACGGAAATGGTGCGCATACAGACGCGACCCTAAATCTTTTGTTCTCTTTCTTTCTGTATGCCTTGCAGCATTGATTACAATGCTTGCGCTTATTTTTATTATTGCATACATATTGATAAAAGGGATTCCAAATTTAACGCTGGATTTATTTGACAGCAAATATACAACAGAAAATGTGTCCCTGCTTCCAGCACTTATCAATACACTGTTCATCATGCTGCTTTCCCTGCTGTTTGCGGTTCCCGTAGGAATTGGTGCTGCAATTTATCTGACAGAATACGCAAGACGGGGAAATAAGCTGGTTCATATCGTAGGTATTACCGCTGAAACATTGTCCGGGATTCCGTCAATCGTTTATGGGCTGTTCGGTTCCCTTTTCTTCGTGAAATATCTTGGGCTGGGGTTGTCTTTGCTGTCCGGGGCTTTGACATTAAGCATTATGATTTTGCCGCTTATTATGCGGACAACAGAAGAAGCCTTGCGAAGCGTTCCCGACAGTTACCGCGAGGGCAGCTTCGGGCTTGGAGCCGGAAAGCTACGAACCGTATTCTCTATTGTCCTGCCCTGCGCCGTTCCGGGTATCTTGTCCGGCGTTATTCTTGGAATCGGGCGTATCGTCGGGGAATCGGCGGCACTGATCTTTACTTCCGGAACCGTTGCAGAAATAGCAACAAGTATTTTTTCTTCGGCAAGAACTTTATCCGTCCATATGTATTCTATTTCGGGTGAGGGACTGTATATCAAGCAGACTTACGCAACTGCGGTTGTATTATTGGTTGTTGTCATTCTGATAAATGCACTTTCTGGGTTTGTGGCAAAAAAGATAGGAGGTAAAAACACAGATGGATAAAATTGTGGTTGAGGATTTGGATTTATTCTACGGAAACTTTCAAGCCTTGAAAAAAATAAATGTGGCGTTTAAGGAACACGAAATTACCGCGCTGATCGGACCGTCGGGCTGCGGTAAATCGACATTATTAAAAACATTGAACCGAATGAATGACTTGGTGGAGGGCTGCCACATCAAAGGGACTATCCGTTTAGACGGTGAAGATATTTATGGAAATATGGATATTAACCTACTGCGTAAACGTGTGGGAATGGTATTTCAAAAACCGAATCCGTTCCCTATGAGCATTTATGACAATGTTGCCTTTGGAGCAAGGATGCATGGTATCCGTTCTAAAGCTGCGCTGGACGAAATTGTAGAGCGTTCCTTAAAAGGGGCGGCAATTTGGGACGAGGTAAAAGACAGGCTGAAAAAATCTGCGCTTGGTATGTCGGGCGGTCAACAGCAGCGTCTTTGCATTGCCCGCGCTTTGGCAGTGGAGCCGGAAGTTTTGTTGATGGACGAACCGACCAGCGCACTTGACCCTATTTCTACGGCAAAGGTAGAGGAACTTGCCGCAGAATTAAAAAAGGACTATACCATTGTCATTGTGACACATAATATGCAGCAAGCACTCCGAATTTCCGATAGGACAGCGTTTTTCCTGCTTGGGGAAATGGTGGAGTTTGGAGAAACAGAAAAATTATTCTCCATGCCGCAGGACAAGCGGACAGAGGATTATATTACGGGGAGGTTTGGATAATGCGCCTAAAATTTGATGAACAGTTAGATTTATTAAATAAAGAGTTGATTACAATGGGGGCTTTTTGTGAAAATGCGATTGCTATGTCCGCAAAAGCTCTGACAGAGGGGAATCCCGCGCTTGCAAAGGCTGTTCCCGATCTCTCTGTTCAGATAGACCACAAGGAGCGCGAAATTGAAACTATGTGTCTAAAGCTACTCTTACAGCAGCAGCCCGTGGCAAAAGATTTGAGGGTTGTATCGTCTGCGCTGAAAATGGTGACAGATATGGCAAGAATCGGAGATCAATCCGCAGACATAGCGGAAATTATCACATTAGCCAATATCCACGCCACCGACGACACACAAGTTATCCATGATATGTCGGTTGCTGTCATTAAAATGGTAACGGACAGTATTGACGCTTTTGTGAAAAAGGATATGCAGATGGCGAAAGCCGTGATAGATTATGATGATGTGGTGGATTCCTTTTTCGATAAGGTGAAGAAAATGCTGATTGAACTTTTCAGCAAGCCCGAAACAGACGGTGAGTATGCCATAGACCTGTTAATGATTGCAAAATATTTTGAACGTATCGGAGATCATGCGGTCAATATTGCAAAATGGGTTCTGTTCTCAATCACAGGGAACAAAGAGGGGTGAACATACCGCCATTGATGAAATATAGGTAATATGGTATGATTGAGTTCGGAATATTGCCACAGGAAAGAAAGGAGCAGATTTACATGATTTATTGTGTTGAGGACGACAGCTCTATCCGTGATCTGATGATATACACATTAAATTCTGCCGGATTTGAAGCAAAAGGTTTTGACGGCGCGGACACCCTTTTTGACGCTTTGCAGACAGAAAAACCCCAGCTTATTATGCTTGATATAATGCTTCCCGGCGAAGATGGCATTTCCATATTGAAAAAGCTGCGTATGCAGGGGACGACAGAGGATATTCCTGTTATTATGGCGACAGCCAAAGGAACCGAATACGACAAAGTAACCGGGCTTGATTTGGGAGCTGATGATTACCTTGCAAAGCCGTTTGGCATGATGGAAATGATTTCCCGTGTGAAAGCGGTATTGCGCCGTACAAGTCCGAAAGAAGAAACTAAAAAGCTAAAAATTGGTAATTTAGAATTGAATTTGGAAACATATATTGTACTTGTAAACAACGAACGGGTTCAGTTGACACTGAAAGAACATAAGCTGCTCCATACTTTTATGGAAAACCCCGGACGGGTGTTTACACGCGATCAGCTTCTTGAAATGATATGGGGCATTGACTACATAGGAGAAACCCGAACCGTAGATGTTCACATTGGAACACTCCGAACAAAATTAGGCGAATGTGGGAGCTATATTGAAACGGTACGGGGAGTTGGGTATCGAATGGAGGGGGAAGTATGACGAAACGAATTTTTCGTTCAATCTGCCTTGTCGCATTGACTGTTTTTCTTGCGTCTGTTGTCCTGTTCATGGGTGTTCTGTATGAATACTTTTCAAATGTTGAACAGACACAGCTAAAAATGCAGACAACCCTTGCCGCACAGGGCGTTACAAATGAGGGCATTGATTATTTCCATGATTTGAAAGTGAAAAATTATCGTATATCATGGATTGATACAGAGGGAAATGTTATTTTTGATAGTGCGTCTGATACTGCGGAAATGGAAAATCATTTAGAGCGGGAAGAAGTGCGGGAAGCCCTTTCTTCGGGCTATGGTGAAAGTAAACGGTATTCTGCTACTTTGATGGAGCGTTCGTTTTATTCCGCGCAGAAACTTGATGATGGCACTGTATTACGGCTTTCCATATCTCAAAATTCTATTTTGACGCTCCTTTTAGGTATGATACAGCCGATTTGCATTATATTTGTGATCGCGCTGATTCTTTCCATTGTTTTAGCTATTCAAGTTTCAAAAAAAATAGTAAAGCCATTAAATGAAATTGATCTTGATAATCCGTTGTCAAATGAGGGCTATGATGAGCTTTCCCCTTTTTTACGGCGTATTGACAGCCAGCAAAGACAGCTACGGGGGCAGAAAGCCGAGCTTCTCCAAAAAGAGAATGAATTAAATACGATTATCGGCAGCATGAATGAGGGCATGATTCTCCTAAATCAAAAAGGGAAAATTATCAGTATAAACCCTGCGGCAAGAAAACTGTTGGACGCTGGCACAGACTGTATCGGTTCTGATATGCTGTCCTTATGCCGTAATCTTGAATTGCAGGAAATCCTTACGAAAGCCTTGCACGGAGAACGGGGCGAAAACATTATCCGGCTACATGGAGAAAGCTATCAAATTGACGCTGACCTGATCACTTCTGAAAACATTGTGAAAGGAGCCGTGCTTTTCTTTTTCAATGTGACAGAAAAAGAAAAAGCGGAACAGATACGGCGCGAATTTACCGCTAATGTGTCCCATGAATTAAAAACCCCGCTTCACTCCATTTCCGGGTATGCGGAGCTTTTGAAAAACGATATGGTAAAGGAGAATGATAAAATACCCTTTGCCGGAAAGATTTATGATGAAGCCGGACGAATGATACGGCTTGTGGAGGACATTATCAGTCTTTCGCACCTTGACGAAGGTGCGGACGATATGCAGAGAGAAAATATCGACCTATACACATTGGCAGAAAAGGCGGTACGGAGCTTAGAGCCACAGGCAGATACCGTATGTGTTGCATTGGAGCTTTCCGGCGTCCCGGCTCCCCTTAACGGCATACCACAGCTTTTATACAGTGTGATTTATAATCTTTGTGACAATGCGATTAAGTATAACCATGAAAACGGAAAAGTAATGGTGAACATACAGAATGAAAACGGCATGGTAGTTTTATCAGTGGAGGACACGGGGATAGGAATTGCACCCGAACATCAAGAGCGGATTTTTGAGCGTTTCTATCGTGTTGATAAGAGCCATTCTAAGGCAGTAGGGGGAACCGGGCTTGGGCTTTCTATTGTGAAACACGCCGCTAAAATCCATAATGCTAAAGTTGATGTAAAAAGTCATGTCGGAAAAGGCACGACGGTTATTGTAACATTTCCAAAATGAAACATTAAATTGTATAACCATTTTTCAAAAAATACGGCTGATGAAGCTGCTGGAAGCGGATAAACTTGGTTCCTGCCCCATTGACAGTGTGAAGCTGTCCGACGCGAAAGAATGGGCGTTGCGCATGAAAGAAAAGGGAATATCCTACAAGACCATAAGCAATGACAAGCGTTCTCTGAAAGCTGCTTTTTACACAGCGATACAGGACGACTGTATAAGGAAAACCCCCTTTAACTTCCAGCTAAACACCGTGATCGAGGACGACACAGAGCCGAGAGTACCCCTCACAGGAGAACAGGAAGAAAGCCTTTTATCCTTTATGCAAAGTGATAGCGTCTATCAGAAATACCGTGACGAAGTTATCATACTGCTGGGGACAGGGCTTAGGATTTCCGAACTCTGCGGACTGACTGAAACCGACCTTGACTTTGAAAACCGGGTAATCAATGTAGACCACCAGCTTTTACGGAGCGCGGAAACAGGCTACTACATAGAGAAGCCCAAAACACAGAGCGGTATCAGACAAATTCCAATGAGTGAAAAAGTGTATGAAGCGTTGGGGCGCGTGTTGGAGAACCGCAAGGGAGCGAAGAAAATCACCATTGACGGTTACAGCAATTTCCTTTTCCTCAACCGGGACGGCTGCCCGAAAACGAATGTGAACTATGCTACCATGTTCCGGGGGCTTGCGAAAAAGTACAACAAGTGCCATGAGGAAGCCTTACCCAAAGTAATGACACCCCACACCCTGTGCCATACATTCTGCACCAACTTAGCCAATGCGGGCATGAACCCGAAAGCGTTACAGTATATCATGGGACATTCCAACATCACCATGACGCTGAACTATTACGCACACGCAACATTCGCTTCCGCAAGGGCTGAAATGGAAAGGCTGATTGCAGCATAGCCGCGGACGGATTTACTACTTCTTTTACTACCATTGAGAGGGAAAACCTAAGAGGTTATGAGGGTATATAAGAACTTCTCCCCATATCTAAAATGCCGGGAAAGCCCGAAAATACGGGCTATACCGACATATAAGAACTTCTAAAGAGATAATCTAAATTCACCATAAATTTTATTATCAAAACATAAATCAGGAATAAAAATGATGTTTTGCGGATAAAAAAAGAATGCATCTGCATTCTTTTTTTTTATTAATCCTCACTGTCCTGAACAAGATAATCAGGTTTGCTGGCCTTATAATTGTTATAGATATCAATGTCATACACATGGAAGTTGTATTCCTTTAAGAAATGAACCATCGCTTCCTGTTTGATTGTAGTTGAATGATCTAAAATTGATTGCAGTGCTTCTTCTTTGAATTCCTCTGAAGCTTTCGTATTTGTGACTTTTACAACATAATACATCGATTTTTCAGAATCACTCGTATCAGCAATTACCTCATTGATCATTGCTTCCTTATCGGTAATGACACTGATCTTAGCCCAAACCGGAGAGGGAAGCTGACTCGCTTGATTTACAACTATTTCTTTTCCGTTATAAGTATCGGTTTTGCCGTACTGTTTCGCAGCGGATTCAAAGGATTCTCCGCCGTTTACGGCACTCAATGCCTGCTTGGCATTTCCTTCATTTGTACATGCGATAATACGCGCTTTTACCGGTTTATAGGTAGTTAACTGATCCGCGGCATTCGCGTCCAAATATTTCTTTGCCAGCTTATTGTTCTGAACGCTTGGCACGATGTATTTTTCATAATATTCATCAATGTCCTTGCATCCTGCTTGCGTTAATACTGCTTCTAAATTTTCGCCGGCAGATTTTTTAAATTCTTCCAGCTGTTTTTTTGCTTCTTTTGTTACCTCATCATTGATCGGTACTTCTTTTTCAAAAATAATTTTGCTGACTGCCATATTTACCTGTGAAAATCCACCGCTCAAGAACAGCGGACGGAAAATATCATCATTGGTTACTTTTGTTGAACCGACGGTTAATAGCACTTCACTCCCGTTGGAAATATCTGCACTGGCATCTTTACATCCAAAGAGTGTTGTCAGCATTACTGCCGCAAAACATAATGACGTTGCTTTTTTCATGTTTGTGTCCTCCTTATTCCTTGATGCCCATGTAATCCATCAACAATTTTTTTACATCATCATTGCCGTAAACAATGTTGACATCCTTGCTTTTTTCCCAAACGATCTTTTTCCTTAAGTCGCTGTCGGCATTCATAATTGCTTGATAAATTTGATTTTTAACCGTATCGGTATCATCTTCATACTTTACGATTTTATCTTTGTCAGTTTCGATCACCATAATCTTGTGCCATCCTTGATAGTTTGTGGATGCCACCTTAACCCAATCGCTAACTTCGTCCTTTTTCATCTTCAACGCCGTTTTCTTGAAATCCTCTACAAGCTGACTGTCCTCATCGGTATAACCGACTAAACCACCGGTAGAAGCAGAAGAATCATCGCTGAATTCCTTCGCTACATCAGCAAATTTTTTACCTGATTTAAGTGCTTCATCAACCTTATTTACTTTTTCTTTCTCTTCATCGGTAGGATTTTTACTGTCTTCCATTTTAATTAAGATATGAGCGACAATACGACCGTTCTTATCCTTATGAATCGGGGTAAATAATTCATCCATATGCTCATCCATATAGTTGGTAAACAGCTTTTGTACCTTTGTGGAAGTTAAGCAGTATTCATACAGATCAGAATATCCGCTTGCTTCCAATTGACTCTGAATCGTTGTTTTATAATTCGTCGGATCAGTTGATTTGAAATATTCCTCTGTCTGTTCCTGTTGCAGTTTCGCAGTCGATTTAATATCATCATCGGTAGCGATGACCTCATTTGCCACTGCATCCTGAAATTTCTGATATAAATAAGCATCGGCAGCTTGTGTTTTCAATTCATTGAAAATATCATCTACAAAAATGTTTTGATCGGCAACACTTGCAATAACGTCTTTACCGTCTGCTTTTTTACCTGCCAGCTTTCCTTTGTTCGTATCCCAAATGCTGAATATCGCAAAGGAGATGAGGATTACCGCAATCAGTACGACAAACCACTGCTTTTTTAAAATCTCTATCATATTATGCCTCCTAATATTTCATTCCGTATTATTATAAAATAAAATTAATTAAAAAGCAATTTCTGTATGGTACTAACATAATTTCCCATAATATTTAAAATTGCCGCAGAGACTGAAAGGTATTATCGATTCTTGCTTCATATAATTTTCTGCAATTCTTTCATGTGTTGATAGGACGTTAATAAAATGTTTTCTCTGTTTTCCGCTAAAGAAACGTTTATTTCTTTATAAAATTTTTTAATAGACTTTAGGTGCTCAAAGATCTATATCTCATTGAAAATATTTAATGTGATCATACACAATAACTTCATATAATACATGTGTTTAAACAATTACTTAATATTTTGATCTTTTCCGAGGATCAAGGAATACAAATCACATACACCTCTTATCTTCATGATTTTCAGAAAATAGATTATTTCATAACAGTATCTTTTCTTAAATATAATATGAAGGAATACATCACTATTATAGAATAATGCCATCCGTTATTACATGACAAACAATAAATATGAATATAGAACTTAAGAAAATTGTTTTGATTAAATAATCGTTAATCGCAATTTCGGTATGGCACTGACAGAATTTCTCATAATATCTTAAGAAAGCAAAAATATTTCTATGCTGATACGCAGCTGTATAGATTTTGTTTACGAGTGATAAAACAGAAAATGATGAATGCTTTCAATCACTGTTACTCAGTAAAACTTAAAAATCGTTTTGATTGTCGTAAAGCTGTTTTTTTGGTATGATATACACTGTTTAAGAACGATATAGAAAAAAATAATATTGGAAAAGAAAGAAGGTCACGCTATGACAACATTACAAATAAAGGATTTGCATGTTTCAGTTGCCGATAAAGAGATATTAAAGGGTGTAAACCTTTGTATCAACAGTGATGAGACTCACGCGTTGATGGGCCCGAACGGAAACGGGAAATCAACTTTACTGGCTGCGATCATGGGAAATCCGAAATATACAGTAACTAAAGGAAGTATCACTTTAGACGGAAAAGATGTGTTGCAGATGGAAGTTGATGAGCGAAGTCGCGCCGGTTTATTTTTGGGGATGCAGTATCCCAGTGAGATCAGTGGAATTACCAACTCTGATTTTTTACGTTCCGCAATCAATGCCAGAAGAGAACGTCCGATTGCATTGTTTCAGTTTATTAAGGAGATGGAGCAGGCGATCGGCGATATGGAGATGAAAAGCGATTTAGCACATCGGTTTTTAAATGAAGGCTTTTCCGGCGGTGAGAAAAAACGCAATGAGATCGTACAGATGAAGCTGTTAAAGCCGTCTTTGGCAATGCTTGATGAAATTGACAGCGGTTTGGATGTAGATGCCTTAAAACTGGTAGCCCATGCTGTGCAGGAAATTCAAAAACAGCAGCACACTGGATTGCTGGTGGTTTCTCATTATGAGCGCTTTTATGATTTGCTGAAACCGACCCATGCGCATGTGTTGATTGATGGGGTAATCGTATTGAGCGGTGATGCATCATTGACACAAAAGATTGATACACAAGGGTATGATTGGATTGAAAATGAACTTGGTATTTCACTTGTTCAAGAGCAGCGGCAGCAAAATGCTGGTGTTTTAGGTGTTTGTCATGCGGCGAAAAAAGGTGCCTAGTATGAAAGAGATCACAGCGAAAAAGGCCCAGATAGATATTACCAACGGGTTTTCCGCATACTGCATACACAATGAGGAAACAACGGAATTGCGTTTGTATGCCGACAAAGGCACAAACGGTGAGCTGTTGATTGCATATGATGGTACACAAGCTGATTTGCATATCGATGTAGAAGCGCAGGCAGATTGTGAGCTGCGTATGCTGTTTTGGAACCGTATTACCGATAAACTGTCCTTTCATTTAACGATGAATGAGATCGGCAACAGCACTGTTCATATCGCGATTGCCGATTTGGAAGAATGCGCTGCCGATTATCATATTACGTCGACTTTATCCACTTCAGATGCAAGCGTTCAAGTGACGACGGTCTGCATGGCGAAGCATAAGCACTGGCTGATGAAGATGAACCATCATCATGAACATACACACTCGGTGATGCGGAATTTTGCGGTTGTGGATGAAAATGGCGATTATCGCATGGAAGCTGGCGGAGTGATCCAAAAGGGTGCCTATGAAAGCAGCACACATCAACAGACACGAGTCTTAACTATGAGTGAAAATCAGAAAAGCGAGGTTTTGCCAATTCTA
This sequence comes from bacterium c-19, assembly GCA_009917405.1. GTDB lineage: Bacteria > Bacillota_I > Bacilli_A > Erysipelotrichales > Erysipelotrichaceae > C-19. The sequence continues at coordinate 30,646 of QZED01000004.1, forward strand.
TTGATTGATGAAAATGAGGTAAAGGCATCGCATGCGACGACTTTAGGACAACCTGATGCAGATCAGCTGTATTATCTTCAGTCACGGGGGTTGACATTAAAGCAGGCGCTCGGTTTGATGAAATTGGGCTATCTGTTTCCGATTACAGAGATATTCACTGACGCTGAATTACAAAAACAGCTTCGGCGGCAGGTAGAGGAAAAGGTGATGAATCATGATTGATATAACGGCAATTCGTCGAGATTTTCCGATGTTACAGAATAAAAAAATGCAGTCACACGATTTGATCTATTTGGATAACGGTGCCACAACATTTAAGCCTAAGCAGGTAATCGATGCACTGACGCACTATTATACGGATCTGTCCTGCAATGCACACAGAGGTGATTATGAACTTGCATATCGACTGGATCAGGAATTTGAGGCGGCACGTGCAAGCGCAGCGCAATTCATTCATGCGGATGAGCGGGAGATTATTTTTACTTCAGGTGCCAGTGAAGGATTGAATACGGTGGCACAAGGGTATGGAAGAAAATTTTTGCGTCCCGGTGATGTTGTGCTGAGCAGTGAAGCGGAACATGCTTCCTGTATTTTGCCGTGGATGCGTGTCTGTGAAGAAACCGGGGCATCATTGGAATATATTCCGTTAGATGAACAAGGACGCATCGGAGCGGATACTGTTGCCGGAATGATGAATGAAAATGTAAAGGTGATCGTTTTGGCGCATATATCTAATGTATTGGGATATGAGGCACCGATTAGAGATATTTGCAGAATTGCGCATCAGTACGGTGCTGTTGTAGTGGTTGATGGAGCGCAGAGTGTTCCACATATGCCGATTGATGTCGTCGATCTTGATTGTGATTTCTTAGCCTTCAGCGCTCATAAAATGTGCGGACCTACAGGTATTGGTGTATTATACGGTAAATATGCATTACTGGATGCAATGGATCCGCTGTATTTAGGGGGCGGCAGTAACGCTCGTTTCGATATGTGCGGAAATATTTTATTAAAACAGCCGCCGTATAAGTTTGAAAGTGGAACGGCTAATATTGCTGGTATTCTCGGTATGAAAGCTGCATTTGATTATTTGTCAAATATCGGTATGGAAACAATTCATGCGTATGAGCAGACGCTTCATAAAAGCTTGGTTGATCGCTTACGAACAATGGATAATATTCATCTGTATAATCCGAATGCTGATGCCGCAATTGTCACATTTAATGTAAAAGATGTCTTTGCACAAGATGCCGCCACTTATTTCAGTGCCAACGGTGTTGCGGTACGCAGCGGGCAGCATTGTGCAAAGCTGTTATGCGATAAATTGAATACAAGTGCCACAGTACGCGCTTCATTGTATTTTTATAATGATATGAAAGAAATTGAGCGTTTTGCACAGCTATGTGAAGGCGCCGATATGCAAACATGCTTAGATGTTTATTTTTAAAGGAGGAATTTGATGTCAGAACTGCTGCATGATCCGATGATTCTGCGACAGATCATTATGGATCATTACGAGTATCCGCGTAATCATGAATTGAGCGAGGATGAAGGATATTTGGCTAAACATATGGCTTCCGCTTCCTGTATCGATGATATTCATGTACAGGCGAAGCTCAATAATAATGTAATTGAGGATATCCGCTTTGACGGTATCGCCTGTACGATTTCTACTGCTTCTACCTCAATTATGAGTGAACTTTTGCAGGGAAAAACGACGACTGAGGCAAAAGCGATCATAGATGCTTATTATGCGATGATTAACGGTGAGCCGTATGACAGCGAGCTGTTACAGGAAGCGGTTGCTTTTCATACGGTTGGAAAACAGGCAAATCGAATCAAGTGCGCAACCATTGGATGGGAAGCAATGAAGCAGATCATTGAAGAGGGGGAAGCACATGAACAAAAATGAAATCCCTAAACATGAAGAATATCAGTACGGTTTTCATGATGAGGATGTTTCCGTATATAAAACAAAAAAAGGCTTAAGCAGAGATACCGTCATAGAGATTTCTCGAATCAAGAAGGAGCCGCAATGGATGCTAGAACGGCGCTTACAGGCATATGATGCTTTTTGTGAAATGCCGATTCAAGAGTGGGGACCGGATGTCAGTGATATTAATTTTGATGAATATACATATTATATTAAGCCGAGTGAGCAGGGAAAACAAAATTGGGAAGAAGTTCCCGAAACGATCAAGAATACGTTTGATAAGCTTGGAATTCCCGAGGCAGAGGCTAAATACTTATCCGGTGTAACAACACAGTATGAAAGCGAAGCCGTTTATCACAATATGTTAGATGAGGTAAAAGAAAAAGGAATTATCTTTTTGGATACGGACAGCGCATTAAAGCAAGTTCCTGATTTGTTTCAAAAATATTTCGGGAAGCTTGTATCCTATCGTGATAATAAGTTTGCGGCATTAAACAGCTGTGTTTGGTCAGGCGGAAGCTTTATTTATATTCCGAAAAATGTAAAGCTGGATAAGCCGCTGCAATCCTATTTTCGCATTAATTCACAATCAATGGGACAATTTGAGCGAACGATGATCATTGTGGATGACGGGGCTGAGGTGCATTATGTAGAAGGGTGTACCGCACCGACGTATTCCAAGGATTCGCTACATGCCGCAGTTGTTGAAATCTTTGTCGGTAAGCATGCAAAATGTCGCTACAGCACTGTACAAAACTGGTCAGGTAATATTTTAAATCTTGTTACTAAGCGCGCTACAGTTGATGATTACGGTGTGATGGAATGGATTGACGGCAATATTGGTTCCCATATCACAATGAAGTATCCTGCCTGTGTGCTTGCCGGTAAAGGCGCACGAGGAATGACAATTTCGATTGCTGTAGCCGGAGCGAAGCAAATTCAGGATGCCGGTGCGAAAATGATCCATCTCGGTGAAAATACAAGCTCGACGATTATCTCTAAATCTGTTTCACGAAACGGCGGAGAAGTGAATTATCGCGGCTTAATTCAACATGGCAAGCATGCACATCATGCCAAAAGCAAAGTGGAATGCGATACCCTTATCCTTGATAAGCAATCTCGCAGTGATACCGTTCCGGTAAATATTACAAGAAATCAAACGAGTCAGATTGAGCATGAAGCAACAGTATCTAATATTTCCGAGGAACAACTGTTTTATTTGATGAGCCGCGGCTTATCTAAGAGTGCTGCTACGGAAATGATTGTTATGGGTTTTTTAGAACCGTTTACAAGGGAACTGCCGATGGAATATGCGGTGGAGTTAAATCAGCTGTTAAAGCTGGATATGAGTGATTCCGTTGGATAATCAAGCAATTCGGCGTTCTAAAATTAAGCAATGTAAAGCGTTATCGACTGATCAAAGAAACATTCTCAGTCAAAGAATCGCACACAGTTGTCAAAACTTTATTAAAGAACAGGAAGTAATTGGACTTTTTATGCCGATGTCTCATGAGCCTGATATTACTTCACTGTATCATGATTATCATCAGTATCATCACTTTGCGTTGCCTAAGGTGACCTCAGAAACCACAATGGATTTTGTACAGTGGAATGAAACAACCGAATTTCAAAGGGGTGCCTTTGATATTTCTGAGCCGATTCATGCAGAGCTAATCGATCCCAAGGCACTAACGCTGCTGTTTATTCCGCTTGTGGCATTTAATCATCGCTGTGAGCGATTGGGACATGGAAACGGTTATTATGATCGTTATTTGAAACAAAGCGATGCATTGAAAATCGGTGTTGCTTTTTCGTTCCAACAAAGCGAAGAACTGAAATACTTTCCTCATGATATTGCACTGGATGTGATCATTACGGAACAGGACTGTTTCTTCAGAAAGAAATAAAATTCAGCATAGATAATTCAGATCATAGCTTTAAAAATAAGATGGAAAGGTGACGGATATGCTCTGTCATCTTTTTACTTCTTGCGATTGAAAAAGGAAAGGTGTGTATCATTATATCAAGGGGACCTTGTTAATTTACGAATGCAACATCAGGTACAAATGCGATTCGATTTGCGCAGACTATTGAAATAAGCGCTGTGATAGAGTAAAATAACCTTAAAGAAATGAGATTAATTACAAACCGTAGCGGTATTAGGCTATAAACATTGCCGTCAGGCAAATTGCTTGCGGAGTGATTGAGGAAAAGGAGAATTCATTGATGAATAAGCGAAAAACACGTTCTTTATTCTGTTTCTTGTTGGCTTTTATGTTTTTGTTGACAGGTTGTTCGCAGGAAAACAGCGTAAGCGATGAGGACAAAGAAAGTACAGAAGTATTGTTGCCTGTCGGTATTAACGGGACAGAGATCAAAGTAGGAGAGACAACAATTCAAAGCTTGTTGGATCAAGGTCTTGAGATTTCTTGGGTAGATGAAGATTATAATCGCATTATCGTAGATCCAACTACTGAATTGGAACCGAAAACCTATTACACCGGCGGAAGCATTAATTTGAGCGATAATGTGTTTTTCAAGGTTTCTTTTGTGACAGATAAAAAGAAGGTTCCTTTAGGAGAAGCAGTCATTGCCTATATTGAACTGCATGCGTTACAGTCGGAACAAACTATCCTTGATCAAATAACCTTTGACGGTGTACCGATTAAAGAACTGACGCAAAAGAAAGCAGTTGAGAAATATCCAAAATGGAGCGGGGATGAGATTATGTGGCTGAACTACGGCTTGGATTATAAGTATCTTTTAACCTTTGATATTTCTTCGGGAAATATGACCGGCTTTACTGTTGAACGCAACTATGATGTAGACTGGACGAAAAAGTAAATAATAGTGGTAAGTAAATATTAAATTGTTCTAATACTGAGCCGATAATTAAAAATGATCGCCTTTTCATTGAAGGGGCGCTTTTTATATTATGTTTTTCTATCGTTTTTGATCTGTTTTATGCCTTTTTCAATGAATTTGTATGAATCTGTTTCCATCAACCACACTAAGAATAATCAGGAGTGATCAGCTTGGATAAACGAATGAAACTAAAATACTATTGTTTAAACTTTCTTGCTTTTGCGGCAATTTCAATGGTAAACACACAGATGATACCTTATTTGACCTCAATCGGCTATGATGTAGTTGCACGCGGCTATATATTGGCAGCCAATGCGATAATTGCTATTGTCGGACAGCTATTCTTCGGTTATATCTGTGATAAATATAAAAAAATAAAGCCATTTTTTGCGCTTGCCTATGCACTTTTAGTCATCAGTGCATTACTCATGTTCGCTTATCAAAAACAGGTGTTTTGGTATCATTTGTTGACGGTTGCGGTAATGGGCGGTATGGTGAAGGTGATTATGGGATTGGATGAAACATGGATGTTGGAGGCAGACAGCGATAATTACGGAACGCTCAGAGCATACGGTGCTTTGGGACTGACAATCGGTTCACCGATAGCCGGCTTTTTGGTCGATAACTTTGGCTATTTGGCACTGTCTTTCACTCTAGGCTTTATCAGCGCCCTGTGCTTTTTATGTATTTGGCTTGTCAAGGATGTGTCAAAAAGCGGCGAGGCAATTCAGTTTTCCTCATTAAAAAAGCTGCTTCAAAATAAGTCGTATTTATTACTAGTTCTAATTTATCTGTTGATCTATATGATTGGAACCGCAGATCAATATGTCGTCATCGATAAAATGCTGGAAATGAAGGCTGATCATGCCGTCGTCGGTTTTAAATGGGCGCTACAGTCCTTTATGGAAATTCCGTTGTTTCTGCTCGCACATCGCATTCTAAATAAATATAAGCCATCTGCTTTACTGATCTTTGGTACACTGATGTACGCATTAAAATTCGTTCTGTACGGATGGGCAGATAACAGCTGGTGGATTCTTGCGGCTGCCTCGCTTCAGCTTTTGACCTTGCCGGTAATTATGTTGACAAGCAAGGTATTGATTAAAGAAATTACCCCTAAAGAGCTGTTTAGCAGTGCGCAAATGTTTGCGATGGCGATCTTTATCGGTGTTTCAGGACTTGTCACACCGATAATCACTTCATATCTTTCCGATATGTTCGGCTTTGATTTAACCCTTTATCTTGTTGCCGGATTTGCCGTTTTGCCGCTGTTTTTAATATTTATTTATTTGCATATCAGAAAAACATCACAATCAGATCAGGAATGCTTGCGAAATCAATAAAAAGCCGTTACAATGTTGTCAGTAAAGGATGAATAGTATGGAAGAATTACGAATTGTAAAACACTCAGATCACGGTGATGCAATTATGCAGCAAGAAGTTTGTTTTTATAATGCTGATTATCATCAAAATAAAAATCAATCAATTTTGGAGCTGAAAAATGCATATGATACGGTAATCATGACTTTAACGACAATGAAAAATTCCGGTTTTCATTTATTTCGCGCTCATAAGGGTGTAAGTGTAGAAATTAAAGCGGCACAAGCCTCAGGAAGCTTAACGACAGATGATCATTGTTATGTATGGTCACAGGATGCGAATTATTGCTTTTATTGTACGAAGCAAGATCAACAACTCACGTTTGTTATGTGCGATCGTAACAGCAGGATAGGGTATATGAAAGAAGATTGCGGCTATGTAAAATCACTGATGTACAGTGCGGTATTCTGTGCCTTTTGGTTATGGCTTCGACAACGAGCGGATATCAAGGCTGAAATCGTATATGATGAAACGCATTACAATCAATGGATGGATCAATCAATATGATAACGATAGATCCTAATAAGACATACCTCATTGATTTAGACGGTACGATGTATCGCGGTAATCAAGTAATACCGGAAGCCGTCACCTTTATGCAAATGTTGCAGAAGCATCATGTTAATTATGTATTTGTGACCAATAATGCGACCAGAACCGCAAAACAAAACTTGCAACATATGGAAACACTGGGATTTACTAATTTGAAGGAATCAGATTTCTTTACTTCAGCTATGGCGGCTGTCTTGTATATGAAAAAGCACAGCGATGCCCGCTACGTGTACGCAATAGGCGAAGCAGGACTCACGGAAGCGATCGCTAAGGGTGGTTATGAGCTTGATGAACAGCGGGCGGAACTGGTATTTGTCGGCTTAATGCACAATGCGGATTATTCATTATATTCAAAGGCAGCGCGTATTTTAAGACAAAATCACGCTATTTTAGTCGGTACGAATCAAGATCGCCGCATTCCGGACGGGGATGCATTTTCCATCGGCAACGGTGCGATCATAGAAATGCTGAAGTATGCAAGTGAAGCAGAAACTGTCATGATCGGTAAGCCGAATTCGCCGATGATGGAAGAGGTCTTATCTTATGTCGGTAAAACCAAGGCGGAGTGTATCATGATCGGTGATAATTTAGAAACCGACATTGCGTTTGCGAAAGATAACGGTTTATTCAGTATTATGGTGTGCAGCGGTGTTCATACCAAGAAAGATGCATTAAGCTTTCGGGTTCAGAGTGATGAAGTGATTGCGTCATTAAATGAGCTTTCTATAAAATAAAAATATGCTGTACATAAAATAATTGCTTGAGTCGTACAATATTAGCGGAGGACTGCGATATGTCGATTCAAGAATTTTTTATTGTTTGGAAAGATATAGGTTTAATACTCTATGCGATTTTAAAGGCTTTTTTACCGCTTCCCTCACTCGAAGTTGTATTGGTTCCGATCATGATGGCAAATCCATCCGACTGGCTCTTATATTCGATAGAGGGGGCTGTAGGAACATTGATCGGCGGCGGTATCGGATATTGGCTGGCACATCGCTGCGGGCGTAAGGTTTTGGCTCATATGGCATCGCAAAGTGATATTGATAAAGGGGAAGAGCTGATGAATCGCTACGGTGTTTGGGCAGTGTTTATCGGCGGAATTACACCTATCCCTGATTTTCTACTGGCATACCTTGCCGGATTTACACATATGCGCTTTTCGTTGTTTGCGTTTTGTGATGCGTTTGCCCGCTTATTAAGATCACTGCTTGTCTGTTACAGTCTGCTGAAGCTTGGGGAAGTAATCAATATCGATTGGTTCGGAACCGTATTTTCATTGGTTATTTTTGCTTGGCTGTTGTTTCGATGGGGAAAGGAAAAGCTTCGCCTGCGCCGACAAGCTGATTGATGAAGTAGGGAATGATTTGATCTTGATTCAGCTTTTCGGGATGCCATTGTACTCCTATGATCGGTAGCTTTTGATGATATATTGCTTCAATACGGCCATCTGACGATAAGACTCCGACATGAAGTTGTTCACCTAAATGATCGATACATTGATGATGATAGCTGTTGATCGTCGCATCTTGTTTTAACAGCTGTGTAAAAATCGTATCGCTCAGCGGTGTGGCACGATGCTCATTCGGTTGTTCCTCATGCGATGCCGTATCAAAATGCTGGCACAGAGTACCGTGAAAATACACATTGATCAACTGTAAACCGCGACATATTCCTAAGATCGGTTTGCGCTGCTTTACAAATGCGTCAATGAGTAAAAAATCATAATAATCCTGTGGACGCTCATAAAAGTGAACATTCTTATGGCATGCTTGATGAAAATAATGCGGTGCGACATCATATCCGCCGGTAACGAGCAAACCGTCACAGCTTTCGGCAATCTCATCTGTATAGGAGAAAGACAACGGGCATTCAATTAAAAGGCGATAGGGCTGTAAAGCTGTGATATAGCTTTCATTCACAAAATATTTCCATGCATGGTCTATATATTCAATTCTCGGTGTCAGTAACAGTCGTTTCATTATTTCATCTCCGTCTTAATCTATGCGAAGATAACGAATATGGTTAATTAAATAAATACATGATCTTTAAGATAAAGAGGGGATTCACCACCGTGAAAAGCAGAAATGAACATGCAAGTTGTTAAATTCTGCTCTTAAAATAATTGAGGTATTCTTAATTATGCAAAAAAACTAATAAATTTTTTAATATATCATTGACAATACATCATAGTTATTGTATTATTATTACAGGTGCTGGGCACCTCAGGGGCACCCATCCTAGCCTATCTTTTCTTCCCCCACCCATATGGATAGGCCTAGTATCTCCCCCAAATTTTAACCTAATAAAAAAACCGGGTGCCACTTGTAAATACAGGTATCGAGATTACTCGATGCCTTTTGTTTTTATATTAAATTTATTTTATCTTTTATTCTTTGATTAATAAGAAAAATATTTATGCGGAAGTAAACAAAAGTGCCAGACAATGAAGTCAAGGCACTTTTTAAATACCGTTTGCTTGATAAAATTTTCCTTGCCATGTATTACGCTTTACCATTTCTTTATCAATATCATTTAACACAATCACTTTTTTACAGGTCCATTGCGGTGCTAATAAATTCTGTTGAACTCCGTCTCCGGTCAAGCGCTGTATGACAAGGTGCGGCGGAAACAGCTCCAGCTGTCGAATTACAATATCTATATATTGTTCTTTTGTTAACAGCGGGAAGGATTCACGAATATATTGAGCAGCCATTTTCGTACCTTTCATCAGATGAAGCATATGCAGTTTTACGGCATGAATCGGCAGTGTTGACAACACTCTTGCGCTTTCTAACATCATCGTATCGCTCTCAAAGGGAAGTCCGTTTATCAAATGCACGCAGATTTTTAAATTGCTGCCTTTTAAGCGCTGAATACAATCAAGAAAATCCGCAAAGCTGTGTCCGCGATTCACCATGCGTGCAGTCGTATCATGAATGCTTTGCAGTCCTAATTCAATCCAAATATCCTTTTTTTCGCTGCATTCTTGTAACCACGCGATTTTATCATCTTCGAGACAATCCGCACGTGTTGCGATACATAATGCCTTGACATCTTCAGCCTCAATAAACGGTGTAAAGGTTTGTTTCAATACAGAAAGCGGCGCATAAGTATTCGTATATGCTTGAAAATATGCCATGCCTTTGCCGTTTGGCCATTTGCTGCGCATGAGCTGTAATCCCTTTTGGTATTGCGTCATTAAATCATCTTCAACATCTCCGGCACAATCACCGCTGCCCAATGCCGTACAAAATGTACAGCCGCCGATTCCGCATGTACCGTCACGATTCGGACAGGAAAAATTCGCATTCAATGCGACCTTAAAAACCTTTTCTTGATAATGTTTTTTCAAATAATAGTTCCATGTATGATAGCGTTTATTATCATCACTGTAATAAAACGGATTTTGTTTTTTCATGAGATCACCTATGCTATTGTATCACAGATACACTTTCTTTTAAAACCGTCATCAGATAAATGAAGTATATTTTTCATAAATATATAAATTTTATAAAAAAAAGCATTTTGACTGACAGCTTTGTTTATCTGTATGCTTTATAAAAAATAACGCTGTTAAAGAGCCGAAAAAGCGTTATCATTATATGAAAAATCATTAAATATTTCATTTCTTTTTTAATACTTTTATGAGATAATAATATTACTGTGATTGACTAAAAAAGAAATGCATGTTTGATCATAAACGATAAATACGCATGAAATAAAATCAGAATACAGATCAATAATCAGCAGCTAAATAATCAATATAAGCAAATAGATTAGAATAAGAAGAATAAAGGAACGATGCGCATGGAACCGAGAACAATACAATGTAAGAAATATCCCATTGCTTATACATTGTTAATAAAAAAGGTAAAAAATATTAATATGAGAATCAATGAAAACGGTGAAATTGTTGTCAGTGCTAATGCCTTTGTACCGTTGGAGCGCATTGATGAATTCGTTTCTGCTAAGATTGAGTGGATCAGAAAGCATCAACAGGCGCGTCTTTCACAAAGTCAGCGTGTGTTGTTGTCTGAGCATCAGTTGATGTTGTTCGGAAAGCAATATAAGATTAAATACGTACAGGGTAACTATGAACATGTGACTTATGAGGATGGCATTGTTCATGTGATCCTGAAAAAGAATTCCGATAAGGAAAAGGTAATCAGACGTTTTTTAGATCGACTGTGTCATGATATATTCCATGATATTGCCGATATTACAAGGAATATGTTGGCAGATTATGAGTTGAAGGAGCCGGTGATCAAGGTGCGTATGATGAAAAGTCGTTGGGGCAGCTGTATTCCGCTGAAGCATCAAATTACATTGAATAAGCGCTTGATTCATTATCCGATTGAATTTATTGAATATGTTATCCTGCATGAATTTGTGCATTTTATTCAACCGAATCATTCAAAGGCTTTTTATGCGATTATTGAGAATTATATGCCGGATTATAAAAGAAGAATTCAATTGGCATGTTAAACAAGCAATGTTCACTACTCATTATTTATCAGAAAAGTGATGCATCAGCTTATAAAAATTATTAAAAATAAGAAAAGGCGCAAAGATGATGGCAAGAAGCTTAAAAAATAAAGAATTGATAAATACGAGACTGGCAGCGAATTACGGTGGATGGATGTATTGTGATCAATGCAATGAAAATATCGGTTATTTATGTTATTCTACGTATGATCATCTAGAGCTGCATTATCAATGTAATTGCGGCAGTAAAGGCAGTGCCGATATAACGTTTGAGGACAGTAAAACGGGCAGTGAATGCGATGATGAAATGATTACGATTAAAAATCGATTCTGTTGTCCGAAGGATCAAGAGCCGTTGATTACGATTTTGGATAAAAAGGTAATGAGCTATGAAATGAAAATTACCTGTAAGGATTGCGGGAGCATTTATAAAAGGGTTAAGGTTGGTGAATAGGTAACTTCATGCTTATAGAAATGAAAAAAGAAGGCTCCTTGGGGTTTTAAAAGCATGTGTAAGGGCGCTTCTATAGGATGTGCCGTCAATCAAATAAAGTATTGCGGTGAAAATTACAATGAGAATAAAGATGACAGTTTATATTCCTTATAAGAGTATGTACTGAATTCTTATTCTCTGTTAAGATCTTTTGATCTCAATAATCGATGAAATATAAACAGCCGGCAGTTTTGTGAGTAATGAACTCACAGAGCGTCGGTTTTTTTGTGTAAAATAATGTATAGCTGTTATACGATTCTTTATTGTACATTAAGGTTTTCATCTCCCCATTGTTTTATATTTTTCAAAACAGGAATAAAACTTTTTCCTAGCTCAGTAAGATTATATTCCACACGGAGAGGTATTTCTTTGTAATCATAACGACTTATAAAGCCGTCTGCTTCTAATTCCCGAAGCTGCTTTGCTAAACTTGATTCCGTAATGTCACCGATATGTCTGCGAAGTTCCCCAAAACGGTGTATGTTCTGAAAGGCAATATAATAAATGATTTCGATTTTCCATTTGCCGCCTAAAATCTTTTGTACGGTAGAAATTGTTTTGCAGCGCTCAACAGATAATGTACTCTTTTTCATTTTTACCACTTCTTTCTTAAATAGTATAACATACCTTATCTTAAAAACAATGTGCTGTTTCAATATAGATACTATAAAAAAGTACAGTACTTGTAAAACAATTATACAAAAGTATAATAAGTATAAATTACAGAAAAGGAGAGATTTTATGCACTATACAGGAACGATTTGGCGGCCGCCGTATGAAGCGGCATCACTTTTGCTGGAAGTAACGGCAGGATGTACGCATCATAAGTGTAAATTTTGCACTTTGTATCATGATTTACCATTCAAATTCAGAATGTCCCCTCTGGAGAATGTTGAGTGTGATTTAAAGGAAGCTAAAGAGGCATTGAAAGATCGAAACATAGAATGTCTTGATCGAGTATTTTTGACAGGAGCTAATCCGTTTGTTTTATCCTATAACAAATTAACTATAATTGGAGAACTGATTCACAAATATCTTCCGTCCGTGAAAACAATCGGCTCGTTTGCAAGGATTACAGATATTACGTCGAAAACCGATGAGGAGCTCACCGAACTGCGAATTATGGGGTATGACGGTTTGACAATCGGTATAGAAACAGGCGATGATGAAGCCTTGCGTTTTATGAACAAGGGATATTCCTCTTTTGACATTGTACAACAATGCAAAAGATTAGATGAAGCGGGCATTCATTACAGTTTCTTTTATTTGGTCAGTATTTCAGGAGCAGGACGCGGAAAAATCGGAGCAAAATTGACAGCTGATATATGCAATCAGATACACCCTACGCTAATTGGGGCAAATATGCTTACAATTTATCCTTATTCCGATCTTTATGCTGAAATTCAACAGGGTAACTGGCAGGAGGAAAGTGAAGTCGAAAAATATAAAGAAATACGAACATTCGTTGAACATCTTCAGATACCTACCACCTTTGCGGCGATGGGAGCTTCCAATGCATATCGATTTCACGGTCAACTGCCGGAAGACAAGGAAAAAATGATCGCATTTCTCGATGATATTATAGAAAATGTCAGCGAAAAAGAACTTCGGCAGTATAGAAAAAACCTTCATCATTTGTAAAGGAAAGGAGTAATCATTATGCACTTTTCCGGGAGAACTTGGCGACCGCCGTATGAAGCACATTCAGTTATCATACAAGCTACTTCGGGATGTACTTATAATAAATGTAAGTTTTGTAACCTATATAAAAACGAGTGTTTCAGAATGTCACCCATTGAGGAATTTGAGGAAGATTTAGCAGAGATTAAACGTTATCAACCCAATGCACGAAGAATATTCTGGACGGGAGCGAATCCGTTCGCAATGAGCTATGAAAATTTGAAACTGCGGGCGTTGACAGTAAGGGACTATTTGATTAAATGTCAAACAATGGCTATGTTTGCAAGTATTCGTGATATAAAAGGTAAAGATGTACGGCAACTTAGAAAATTAAGAGCAATGGGTATTAACGGACTTAGCATCGGGGTGGAAAGCGGCGATGATGAAACACTTGCTCTTGCCGATAAGGGATATACTTCAAAGGATGTTTTGGAGCAGTGCAGGAAATTGGATGAAGCAGCTATTGAATACTATTTTGTTTATATGACAGGACTTGCGGGAATGCTCATGTACGGTAAAGAAGCAGAAACTAAAAATAAGAGATAGACCGCCAGCACCACACTATTCCGAACCAAAGACCAAAAGACAAGCATTGTGGAAATGTGCATAACAGGCTATGGAATTATGGGTAACTCTATTCACAGCACATGGAAAAGCTAAAGTGCAGCTTTCCCACGTCCTGCAAACAGAGTTACCCACAATTCCATGAGATAGCCAGTTATACACATTACGCACAATGCCGACTACTACGAAATTCATATCTGTTTTATATTAAAAAAATAGAACAATCATTAATTTTTAGGTATTGACTTATATTCAAAAAAGAAATAAAATAGCAATGTTACTAATAGTAATATAAAGGAGGAAAAATGGATAATATTATACTTGGTCTTTTAATTTTAGAAAGTAGAACAATTTATCAGTTAAGGGAGCGAATCAGTAAGGGTATGAACTTAATGTACAGTAACAGCATGGGTAGCATACAAGCTGCTATTAAAAAACTGTTGAATCATGGGTATATCAGTTATGAAGAAAATATCGAAGACGGAAAATATAAAAAAATTTATTCTATAACTGATAGTGGAAAACGCTACTTTTTTGAGTGGATAAATACCCCCTTTGATACGCAAAATATGAAAAATCCAGAATTGGTAAAAGTATATTTTATGGGTCTTTCAGATGAGACACATAGAAAAAATAACATTGAGAAATATTTGTCTTATTTGGCAGAAAGGTATCATATGCTGGAAACTATCTGCGACGAAGCAAAAAAAATTGAAGTCACAAAAGAAAATAAGGATATTATTTTTTATCAACTTGCAACGGCTCGTTACGGAAAAGATTTTATGAAGTTTAATATAGAATGGTATAAAAAACTTATCAAAGATATGGAGGATGAAGAACTATGAGGCAATGCAAATTAAATAATTCCCCAATTATATATTATATCAGTGGAAATGACCACAATGAATGGTGTCTATTTCTTCACGCTGCGTTTGTTAACCATAAAATGTATAAATCACAAATTGAATATTTTGAAAAAAAATATAACGTGTTAGTGGTTGATATCATTGGGCATGGACAGTCAACAAATACAAAAAAGGGTGACAGTATAGATAAAATGTCAGCATGGCTATACGATATTATGAAAGCAGAAAAGATTGAAAAAGTGCATATTGTCGGCGTTTCATTAGGGGCAATTTTGGCACAGGATTTTGCAAACCGGTATCCTGATTCAGTAAATTCGCTTGCCTGTTTTGGTGGATATGATATTAATAATTTTGATGCGAAAATGCAGAAAGAAAATGGTGCTTCGCAGATGTTAATGATGTTAAAAGCATTGGTTTCTATAAAATGGTTTGCAAAAGCAAATAAGCAGATATCAGCCTATACCTTGCAGGCTCAAAATGAATTTTATGATATGAATATTCTATTTCCAAAGAAATCATTTATGTATTTGGCATCTTTAAATAGCATGGTAAATACACACCAAACAAAGCAAAGAATGTATCCTTTATTAATTGGGTGCGGAAAATTTGATATACCAATGGAATTGTCAGCGGTAGAAATGTGGAAAAACAGAGAACCGCAGGCTAAAGTTGTTATTTTTGAAGATGCAGGACATTGTGTAAATATGGATGTACCCCAAAAGTTTAATGAGGTGATGGAGAAATTTTGGAGAAATAGCTAACATTGTTTTCCTTTTGGGAGGAAAGAAGGGGATTTTCCGTGGCTTGTACAGAAGCATACAAAGAACACATCATGTATACTTTTAATGGTTTCTGCAAAGTTGTTATACGCTATGCCGCTATCAACGCATGGCGGGAACGGAGCAGGCGGCGGCAAAGAGAAATATCCTTTGAATACCTCACAGAAGAAAAATTCTATTCTCTAAATACATCAGACAATCCTTTTACAGCACACTACGAAGAACACCCCGTTACGATTTGCGGTCAGACAATTATCCTCACTAACGGGGAACTTGCCGCCGCCCTGTTATCCCTGCCGGAAAAGGAAAAAGAAATCATTTACCTTTACTTTTTCGGGAGCTACACACAGCAGGAAATGGGGAAAATGTACAGACGCGCACGAAGTACCATGAGTCGCCACTTACACAGTGCCTTGCAGATGTTGCAGAAAGAAATGGAGGTGCTTTCACATGAGGAAACCTAGCCTTGTGCCATATGAAACCATCGTCAGAGCGACCAGCGGAGAGCCGGAAGCCCTTGACGGGAAACGCCGGGGGAAGCTCCGCAGACAGGAAATCGAAATCTATTACTCTTTTGTCGGCAAGGTAGAATTGCCCGACTAAAGCCCGACCCGTCCGGCAGTCAGCCGGACAGGGAACGGCAAAATTTTTTACACTTCTTTTACTTCTTTATCTCACATAAGCAAAAAGGCAAAGGAGAACGAAATGCAAGAAACAGTGCAAAGCTGTTCAATCGACTTAATCCGTATTTCATTTCCGTGGACTCTCTCACGCTTTTTTTAGACACGGAGCTATATCGGATGGCACAGCATGGTTTATTTGTACCTGCCTTAGAAAAGGAACGCATTCGTGAATTACAAACTCTGATCAATGACCTAAATATACGTACACATCTTTTGGGAAACACGATTTCTAATTTTACGCCGGTAACAGCATTCTTGCCGTATGATCGTGAAAAGGTAACGAGCAGGTTACAATTTGTATTAGACAACACGGACGAAAAAGAGATGCAGAAATATAGAAGCAATTTGAAATCTTTGGGTTAAGTTTGTTGTTTAAGTTAAGCTCACTAAATTAAATACAGCGTTTGGCAGAATGAAGCTTTATTTCAATCGAAAGCACTTTAGCTTCCTAACAGCTTTAGATTAGAGGAATTTTTTATATATTATTAAGCAGTATTCTATATACTGTGTAATACAGCGTTGTCTTATATAAAAAAGCTGTAACGAAGTATATTACAGCTTTTCTTTTGATTTTACATATCTCTGCCGATAACCTGCGCAATTGCTTTTCCTTTACGGATAACTTCGGCGAAGCGCTCCGGCTTTAACGATTGAGCGCCGTCAGACCATGCACATTCCGGATTGTTATGAACTTCAATGATTAAACCGTCGGCTCCTGCCGCAATCGCAGCCAAAGACATAGATTCAATCAGTTTCCAATCACCGGTTGCGTGGCTTGGATCGATGATGATCGGTAAATGTGTTTTTTCTTTGATGATCGGCACAACACTTAAATCTAATGTATTGCGTGTATATTTTTCAAAGGTACGAATACCACGTTCACAGAAAATGACATTTTGATTGCCTTCGGACATGATATATTCCGCTGCCATGATCCATTCCTCAATCGTATTTGCCAAGCCGCGTTTTAACAATACCGGCTTATTCACTTTTCCGACTGCCTTAAGCAAGTCGAAATTCTGCATATTTCGCGCACCGATTTGAATCAGATCGACATATTCCACGAATTCGTCCAGCTTATCGGCACTCATCAATTCAGAGACGATCGGTAAACCAGTTTGCTTGCGTGCTTCCACCATAGCCAACACGCCTTCGGTTCCCATACCCTGAAATGCATACGGGGAAGTTCTCGGCTTATAAGCACCGCCGCGCAGCATATCCGCTCCGGCATCTTTTACCGCTTCGGCAATTTCTAAGGTTTCATTCGCACCCTCGATCGAGCAGGGACCGCCGATCACGACGATTTTCTCGTTTCCGCCGATTTTAATGCCGGCGACATCAATTACACTGTCCTGTGGGTGAAATAAGCGGTTGGCTTTTTTATATGGTGCCGCAATTCGCGTAACTTCCTCAACAAACGGATTGGCACGAATCGTTTTATCATCCAAACCGGCAGTATCACCGACTAAGCCGAAAACATTGTAGTTATCACCGTGAATCAGAGTAACCTGTAATCCACGTTTTTCAAAGCCTTGAATCAGCTTATCGATTTCCTGTTGCGGTGCTTCTTTCTTTACTGTAATAATCATTTTGATTTCTCCTTTTCTTCTATTGTTCTTTTTATTATTTCTTATATGTAAACGCAGATATAATCTGTGTTACCGCCTGTTCAATATCAGCATTATTTTCAATCTCAAAATCTGCATATTGTTCGTATAATGCTTTGCGCTCCTGCCATAAGGCTGCGATTGCTTCCTTGCTGGAGGATAGGGGACGATTGTCATCGACCAGCAGCTGTTCGATTGGACGCTTGATATAAAACAAGGTTCCGTTCATCGATAACAGCTCCGGATTGATCGGATTCTTAATGACCCCGCCGCCGGTAGCGATAATTAAGCTCTGTTGTTTACTGATTTGTTTGACGACTTCGCTTTCCAGTCTGCGAAATTCAGCTTCGCCGCCTTCTGCCATAATTGTTTTAATGGATTTCTGTTGCTGGTCGACCAGCATTTCATCTAAGTCAACAACCTCACGATTCATGCGCTTTGCTAATGCTTGCGCAATCGTGGTTTTTCCGCAAGAGGGCATTCCGATTAAAACGATATTGCGTTTTTCACTCATAAGCTGTGTAACTATGGTATCAATAACGGTATCTGCCAGCTTTGTCTGCTTAAAGAATTCAACGGCATATTTTGCCTGTGCCACAAGCATTTCCAAGCCGCCGGCACAGCGAATATTGCGTTTCTTTGCCTGCACGCAAAGTCTTGTTTGCAGCGGATTATAAATCAGATCGACTACTGCCTCACAATCAGGAAAGGCTGCTAAGTCCAGCGGCCTGTCTAAATGATTCGGGTACATGCCGCAGGGCGAGGTATTAACGATAATTTGGCAGTCATGATGCTTGATACATGCTTCCTCATAAGTAATCGTATCCGCTGTTTTCGTTCTGCGTATCGAGATTATCTCACGACATCCTTCATCTTGCAGCACTGCCTTTACCGCCTGTGCCGCACCGCCGTCACCGCAGATCAACACCTTTTTATCCTTTACGTTGATTTGATGCTTTTTCAACGTGTACCAGAAGCCATCATAATCTGTATTTGTACCGTACAGTTTACCGTCCTTTTTCAGAATCGTATTTACTGCCTGTATATTCTCAGCTTTTGTATCCATGTGATCTAAATAGGGAATAACTGCCTGTTTATAAGGGATCGTTACATTAATTGCCGTAAATTCACGCTGTTCCATAAAGCTTTTAAATTCCTGATGATTCAGCGGCTTAAGTTCATAGCTGTAATCAGCCAACTGTTCATGGATGATTTTTGAAAAGCTGTGTCCGAGCTTTTCTCCGATAAGTCCGTATTCCATATCCTGCCTCCTTCGATTTGAATAAAAAAAGCACCAACGTTTTTCGTTCGATGCCTGTATGCCCCATATGGTAAAAAACAACCAAATAACATGTTGATTGGCTTTTTACGGGGCTATCTAAAGGTAAAGTAGTAAAAGAATGAATGATGCAGTTTCATTAATATCACTCCTGTTTTGCCATAATCATACAGGAAATGAAAATGAATTGCAAGTATTTTTTTATAAAATGAAACTAAATGTAACATAATGTAAAATGAAAGGGGTGGCTTTTTTTCGGTTTTCCTGTATAATAAGGATTAGCAAAATGAATGTGCGGCATGAATGAAAATATCTAGGAAGTCATAAGAGTATTATTGTGATATAAAGCTTTGATCGGTATAATGCCGGGGAAGTATGAGTGATAGAAACTATCATAAATATTGTATCAACATAAAAAGTAAGCAACTGATTATTAAACATAAATTATAAAATAAAAAGATAGGAGTAATTATGAGAAATCATATAGTAAATCGTTTGATAGATACATCTAAAGTAAATGTTTGTGTACCGTTATGCGGGTCAAATGTTGAGGAGCTCAAGCAGGAAATTACTTTACTGGAAACCGGCATTGATATGGTTGAGTGGCGTATGGATTGTTTCTGTGCAGAGTCAGCACAGGATTGGATACAAGCGCTGAAAAAGCTTCGTCCGTTAATGAAGGATTATGTATTATTAGCTACATGGCGCAGTGAAAAGGAAGGCGGCAGACAGAATTGTGCCTTTTATGAGGAATTACTGAAAGCAGTAATTCAAAGCGGCTTGGTTGATATGATCGATATTGAACTGTTTCAACCGGAAAGCTGTGTAAAGGACTTAACGAGGTATGCTCATGAGCATCATGTGGCAGTGGTAATTTCCAATCACGCTATGACGAATACGCCTGATAATGAAGCGATGATGATTCGTTTACAAGCGATGCGCAGAATGGGCGCCGATATTGTAAAGCTTGCGGTTATGCCGAATACGGTACAAGATGTATGGAGATTATTGGAAACAAGTACAAGCTTTCATGAACAGGTAAAGGATTGTTATCTTGTGACTATGGCAATGGGCGAAATGGGAGTCATCAGTCGTATTTGTGCCGAAATGAGCGGATCGATCATCAGCTTTGCGGCGCTGAAGGAAGCAAGTGCGCCGGGGCAGTTGCCTTGGAAACAGCTTGATCAGTTGTTATATCAGTTCCATCAGGCTTATCAAGGTAAAAAAGCTGAATAAGAACGAATGTGATTTTTGATTTAACCAAAAGGAAGATAATAATATAGGCGGGTATAAAATGCCTGTTTTTTTTAGCGAAAGATACTTCTTTAAAAACTTTATGGCAATGTTATCAAAAGCTATCTTGATACTGAATGCTTTCGTGTTCCATGAGTGCTGTAAGCAGTGTAATATCAATTAATACAAAGGGCTGTTCTTGAATTTTCCATATACAAAAAAAGACGATGTGTTTATATATTGTGAACATCTGTTTAAAAAATAAATACGGTTTGACTTGCACTTCAAACTAAAAACATGTAAAATAATAGCTATGTAATTTATAAGCAGAAACTGCCTATAGATTGCGATAGGTATAAGCGATAATTTCATCTGCATACAATGAATACTGTAGGCAAATGGAATCAGGAAGGAATGGTGATGAACAGATGTATACGATATTACAGAAGGAGCGATTAAATCCAACTGTTTCTAAAATGGTTGTATCGGCACCTAAGGTTGCTAAAAAAGCAAAGGCAGGGCAGTTTATTATTTTACGCGTTCATGAAAACGGAGAGCGTATTCCGCTTACGATTGCGGATTACGATCGCGAGCAGGGATCGATCACGATTATCTATCAGATTGTCGGTCGTACAACCATGCTGTTGGATCAATTAACGGTCGGTGAAGCAATTTTGGATTTTGTCGGACCGTTAGGAAAACCGAGTGAAATTGAAGGTTTGCATAAGGTATGCGTAATCGGAGGCGGTGTCGGCTGTGCCATTGCATATCCGACCGCAAAGGCTTTATATGAAAACGGTGCCGAGGTCACTGTCATCACCGGATTCAGAAATAAGGACTTGGTTATTTTACAGGATGAATTCCAAAAAGTCTGCAAGGATCTTCACCTTGTCAGCGATGACGGCTCTACGGGTAAGCAGGGGTTAGTAACGAATGTACTTGAGGAATTGATTCAAAACGGCGAACAGTTTGATGAGGTAATTGCCATCGGTCCGCTCGTAATGATGAAATTTGTTTGTCAGCTGACAAAGAAATACGAAATTAAAACCGTTGTCAGTATGAATCCGATTATGATTGACGGTACCGGAATGTGTGGCGGCTGTCGTTTAAGCGTCGGCGGAAAAACCTGCTTTGCATGTGTGGACGGTCCTGATTTCGACGGTCATGCAGTGGATTTTGATGAAGCGATTTCTCGCAGCAGCAGCTATCGCAATGAAGAACAGCATGCACGTGAAACAACATGTAATCTGCTGAACAAGGAGGCGTAATCAATATGGCGAATATGGCTAATGAAAAAGTGAAAATGCCGGTGCAGGACGGAATTGTCCGCAGCGGTAATTTTGATGAAGTCGCACTCGGATATGATGAAGTGATGGCGGTTGAGGAAGCAACGCGCTGTTTAAATTGTGTGAATCGTCCGTGTGTCAGTGGATGTCCGGTAAAGGTTAAAATTCCTGATTTTATCGCTGAGGTCGCGAAGGGTGATTTTAAAAAGGCATATGAGGTGATTCATGAAACCAGCTCTTTGCCGGCAGTTTGCGGTCGTGTATGTCCGCAGGAAACGCAGTGTGAACATAAATGTGTGCGCGGCATTAAAGGTGAAAGCGTCGCAATCGGTCGCTTGGAGCGTTTTGTCGCTGATTGGTATCGTAAAAATTGTAAGGATGCTTTACCGAAGCCTCAATCAAACGGTCATAAAGTAGCAATCGTCGGTTCCGGTCCCGCAGGTTTGACCTGTGCCGGTGATTTGGCGAAACTCGGCTATCATGTTTCGGTTTTTGAGGCATTACATGTAGCGGGCGGTGTATTGATGTATGGTATCCCGGAATTCCGTTTACCGAAAGAAATCGTCCAGCATGAAATTGAAGGCTTGAAACAGCAAGGCGTAGAGATTGAATGCAATACGGTCATCGGTCGCAGTGAATCGATTGATGAGTTGTTTGAGGAAGGCTATGAAGCTGTATTTATCGGAAGCGGTGCCGGATTGCCTAATTTTATGAATTTACCCGGTGAAAATTTAAAGGGTGTATATTCCGCCAACGAGTTTTTAACGCGTTGTAATTTAATGAAAGCATATCAAGAAGGTGTCGATACACCAATTCAACGACCTGAAAAAGCAGTTATCGTCGGCGGCGGCAATGTCGCAATGGATGCGGCTCGTTGTGCAAAGCGTTTGGGCGTCAAGGAAGTGTCGATAGTTTATCGCAGATCAATGGAAGAGCTTCCGGCTCGTAAGGAAGAGGTTGAGCATGCGATGGAAGAAGGAATTCAATTTTGTCTGCTGCGTAACCCGGTGCGTGTACTTGGCAATGAGGAAGGCTGGGTCAAGGGTGTTGAATGTGTTGAGATGGAGTTGGGTGAACCTGATGAAAGCGGACGTCGTCGCCCGGTAGAGAAGGCAAACAGCAATTTCGTTATTGAAGCCGACTGTATGATTATGGCAATCGGAACTTCACCGAATCCGCTCATCCGCTCTACAACAGAGGGGCTTGATACAAATCGCAAAGGCTGCTTGATTACTGATGAAAGCGGTAAAACCACAAGAGAGGGCGTATTTGCCGGCGGTGATGCCGTTACCGGTGCAGCTACTGTCATTTTGGCAATGGGTGCCGGAAAAACAGCTGCCAAAGCGATTGATGAATATATTCAAAATAAATAATTATAATCTTATGATCAAAAAAAGAAGGCATGAGAAATCGTGTCTTTTTTTGTAATACAGCGTGCAACTCATTTTAAGCAAGCGAATAAGCACTCATTTGGTACACTATATATTGATTTATATTAACCGGTTCTTATTTAAGTAAATAATTTATTGACTTGAAACCGATAAGCTGCGTATAATATAAATGAAAAGGAGGTATTTGTATGATCGATATGAAAGCGATTATCGCGAAGAATATCAGTCTTGCACTTAAAAAATCCGGAAAGAAGCAATATGAGCTTGCGAATGCACTGGGATACTCAAAGCAGGTTGTCAGCAATATGCTTTTAGGTTCTCGTATGGTAAATGCAGTGGATTTAAAAAGAATTGCGATTTTTTGTAATGTGTCTATGGACAGTCTGGTAGAAATACCTCAACAACCTGTTGAAGAAAATGTTGTTCGGGCATTTATGGGCGATGTGAATTCAGCTGAAGCAAAAAAGGGAATTGAAATTGCAGATCGATTAATTGATATGTATTTGTTTCATGCCCGTATCTATAAAAGCGGTGTCATCGGTATGAAGAAGCGGAGCAGTTTATAATGAATAAGGTGATAGAAAACAGCTTGTTTAAGCGAAATACGGCACGTTTTCAAGAACTTCAAAGATGTGTTAAAGAATTTAATATATCTTATAACGGCAGTAATATTATTCAAGATGATATTTATAATATTTTAAAAAACTATGCGACAAAAAATAATCATCACTTAGAAATTTTTAAGTTGCCGATTCAAGACGATGATTTTTGTGCATTTACCTGTATTCGTGAGGGACAACTTTTCACTGTTATTAATTCTGCACTACCTATTTCTAAGCAAATATTTGCGGCAGCACATGAACTGTATCATATATGGTGTTATATCTCTGATCAAGATGATGTATTATCTCATAGCGGTTCATTTTTAACAGCGGAATGTATGGATGAGCAAGCCGTAAACAGAGAAGATATTGAAGCGAATGCTTTTGCCGGTCTGCTTCTTGTACCGGCATCCTTATTATATGAACAAATTGAAATATATGATATTGATCGCAAACAAATGAACTTGGATTCAGTTGTTCGTTTAATGGATATTTTTGCGGTACCGTATAAAGCAATACTGCTTCGTCTTTTTGAAGAAAATATAATCAGTGAAAAAACTGTAAATCAATTGGCAGAAGAGGGAATACCAGATAGGCTAAGGATTTCTATGCAGATGAGAAATATTGCGGAGCGATGGCAGAAACGAACTCCAAATGAAATTGATATGGGTGTTTTACCAAACCGGGTAAAGCAAAACAAGGAAGCGGGGCTTTTATCTGAATCTCGCATCCTTGAGGATGAAAAACAGCTTGAAGATATGATGGCGTATCTTTTAAGAAAGTAGGATGATATGGGAGATAGAGGATGTGCTTTATTAGATACTGATTTTATTTCTAAGCTGTATGATACAAAAATAAATGAGTCGGATATGCTTATAAAAAGAATCGTAAGCATTGAAAAATTTCATTTCGTTTGTCATTATCAAACAGTGGTTGAACTTAAAAGCTATCATGTATCAGTATCTGATTGGGTGGAAAATAATGGAAAGATTACCGTTTATACAGATCGTACATTACTCCGACTTTTGCTTGGTTATTTCGGATCTGCGGCATATGGTTTGTATTTGAATATGCTTAAAGTAAGCTGTGATACGTTTTCTTACGGTTATTTTGAAAAGTATTACGCTTCATTGATACATTATCATAAAAGCACATGGTTAGATTGCAATATGACTGATTTTATTAAACAGTTGCAAAAGTGTGATGAAGGTGTCGGAAAGGATAATAACTTAGGGGAAATTAAGCTTTATACTACTGCACAATTATTAGAAGCAACAGGAATTGAGAATTTGTATATTTTCTGTTCAGATGATCGTAAAGCACGCTCAGTATTAGTAAATCAAGAGAATATTGATTGTGTAAGTGCAATAGCTTCGTTTTATTTAGCTAAAAAATATTTAAGTATGGATAAAGATACTGCCCGGTTATTCTTTGATTCATGGATGGAATTACATAAGAATTATAATCAAGCATATTTTCGCGTATATCGAGCAGATGATTTTCAGATGGAAAGAGTCTTAGGTCAAGATCTATTTGATATGCTGTATGAGGATAAACTATATTTACAAAAGGATGGACTTTTTAAAATGAAATAAAAATAGTACAACGTTTTTGGTTCTTTATGAAAACAGATGAGCTTAAATCACTGATTTTGATGAGTGAATATAACGAAATAATATTTATGATAGGGGTTACATTTTGGTTTGTTTTATGATATAATGCATATAGAAATAAGATTTATTTCTGATTCATAATGAAGCGGCACTTGATTATGAATTGTGAATGATTCCGTTATTCTTCCTCTTTTCATGGAATTATTCATCATTATCGAATTTCCTTTCGATAACTAACTACGGAAAGGCACGTGGCAAGCGTGTCTTTCATTCTGTAAGGGATTGAGGGAATTGGATGAAGATGTACAGCGCTTAGTGAGAGGACTTGTTTTCGCAACTATTTTACTGTTCGGTATTTTCCCAAAGAATGATTTGACAAATCATTTCTTCGGTTGTATTTGCGTTATAGATTCTCATTGATTATGAGGCTAATGTCTGGATAATTAACAGAGCCGTTGATTGAAAAAACCTTTTATCATTCAATGTACAGAGATTCTAATTATGATTAGTTTAGATAAACGCTTTATATGTTTTGGTATTAATAAAAAGTTATTAAGTTGATCTATCATATCATTATAAAAAATATAAGAAAAAGGTTCTAAATAGGAATCTTTTATTTTTTATTGTTTTTTAAACCAAGTAAATAGTCTGAAGAAACATGATAAAATTTGCATAATGTAATAAGATGATGAATCGGAAGCTCATTGGCGCCTCGCTCATACCGAGCATACATTGTTTGTGAAGTCTTTAAAACATCGGCAATATTGCTTTGAGTCAGATCATTATCTTCACGCAAGTCTCGCAGTCTTTTCAGTAGTATATTTTGCTTCATTTTTTCACCTGCACAAACTATAGCATAGTACATATATTTACTATTGAATTTAGTAAATATTTGTACTATAATTAAATTATCCCGAACTTGATACTTTATGTATTAAAATAAATTTTATTGAAATCAGGGATAATTAAACGAAGGAGAGAAAATATGAAGAAATTAATAAAATGGGGAATGATTGTGTTTTTATGTTTAACCAGAACCAAAAATTGATTTTTTAAACTTAGGTTTGATCAGTGCAGAGTTTGAATTAGGCAGAACTTATGAAATAGATGTTGATACAATATCCTTGGCACCTTATAAATATTGTTTAGATGCCGGTTATTATAACCATTCATCAATAACAACAATTCTTTTACCTGGTTTATGGGATAAAAAATTCACAGATAAACTTACTGATAAAGATAATACATCAATCAAAAGTTATGGACATTTTGAAGAGGATGGTTTTGTCGATGAGTGTACAAGGAAATACGGCGATTTAAAAGGTTTTATCCATAAACAAGATGGTACTGAAAGTTTACCATTAATATATGCGGAAATCATATTAAGTAAGGAAGGAAAAATAGTTGATTCTGTTAAAAGTGGGTCAAACGGATATTTCAGTTTTAATAAAATAAAAAAGGGTAAGTATGATGTTATTGTAAGAAGTAATTACTATGAAACTTATAAAGGAAAAACAGAGGTGAAAGGAGGAAAAGAAACAGACTTAGGTATTATTTTATTAAAGCCTTATGCTGATTCAGTTATTGTAAAAGGCAAAATTTATGATTCAAAAACAAAAGAGGGAATTGCTGAAGCAGAAGTTTCAGTAGATGGTTATGCAGATAGAACAGTAATTACTGATGATGCTGGTTATTATAGTTTAGAAGTTCCGAAAGGGAATCATAAAATTAATGTAAATGCTAAAAATTACGCGTCTAATACATATCAATCGGATTTTACTATTGATAGAGATCAATTAGATATAGGATTAGATAAACAGTATGATTATAAGGTTTTAACAATTAATCCTGGCGAATCTTATGAATTAAATTTCAAAAAATCAAAAAATATTTATGTTATATTTGATAAAGATACTGAATACAGTGCGGCTTTTGATAGTAATCTAGTCTATCATGCGCAAGAGGAGGCAAAAACAGAATTTTGGAGTCCTGTTAATAATGGATCGCATTGGGAGATTAAAGTTTATTCAGGGCTATTAACCGTTTTTGTAAGCGAAGATTTTGATATGGGGCCATGTGAAGATCTTACGAATTATGCTGATTATAATAATTTAAATGGATTAGAGCCTTTGATTGCTTACGAATTAACAGCCGGGCAAACAATAACTTTTGATAACCAAAATGATGATTTTGGAACAATTAGATACTATGCTTATTCAAATGATGTGTCATTTAAAGAAACATGTGAAAATTACTATTACACTAATCATTTTGGTTGGGATCCGGATATAGAAGTAATTGAAGAAAGCGGTAAACAAAACTTTTGGTCTTATATAGGTGGCTTATCAAGAGTAACATTTGAAATAAAAAGTGGCTCTTTAACACTTTACTTTTACCGACGGGAAAAATTAACAGTCTATTAATTAATGGTATAAATATCTAAAACAAGAGTGAGAAACATTAAGAAGGAAAGAGGGAACAATATTTGATATTTCTGTATCAAATATTGACAAACGCTTTCCTTTTCCGTTATAATCATTACGAAATAAAGGCAGTGAATTAGAGTAGTACGTAAAAGCCTGTATCAAGAGAGCAGTTGGTCGGTGAAAAACTGTTATATGCTTTTAGGGAACTCACTAAGGAGCCGATAATGAAAAGTTATACGTAGCCTTGCGTTAAAAGGTGAAGTGCATATATTTATATGAATATATGAAGCAAGGTGGTACCGCGTATATTACGTCCTCGCAGGGACGTTTTTTTATGCTAAGAAAGGTGGAAATAAGATGGGCTTTGATCATCAGAAAATTGAAAAGAAATGGCAGGCATACTGGGAAGAAAATAAAACCTTTGTATGTGATGTATGGGATTTTGATAAACCGAAATTTTATGCAGTAGATATGTTCCCTTATCCGAGCGGACAGGGACTGCATGTCGGTCATCCGGAAGGCTATACGGCAAGTGATATTGTATGCAGAATGAAGAAGATGCAGGGATATAATGTGTTGCATCCGATGGGTTTTGATTCTTTCGGTTTACCGGCGGAACAATATGCAATACAGACCGGTAATCATCCGGAAGGCTTTACATTAGAAAATATTGCGACCTTTACTCGTCAGTTAAAAATGTTAGGATTCGGACTTGATTGGGATAAACAGGTTTCAACATGCGATCCGAGCTATTATAAATGGACTCAATGGATCTTTAAACAGCTGTATGAGGACGGCTTGGCGCGCTATGTCAATATTCCGGTAAATTGGTGTGAGGAACTGGGAACAGTATTGGCAAATGATGAAATTATTGATGGTAAAAGTGAGCGCGGCGGTTATCCGGTCGTGCGCAAAAATATGATGCAGTGGGTGATTGATATTGTAAAATATGCCGATCGCTTATTAGAGGGATTGGACACATTAGATTGGCCGAATTCTACAAAGGAAATGCAGCGTCATTGGATCGGTCGTTCCTATGGTGCGCACGTTGATTTTAAGGTCGCCGGGCATGATGAGCAATTCACCGTATTTACGACACGCTGCGATACACTGTTCGGTGCTACCTATTGTGTTCTTGCGCCTGAGCATGAGTTAGTTGCCAAAATCACTACTGCCGCACAAAAGGCAGAGGTAGAAAAATACATAGCTTCCTGCGCTCATAAATCAGAACTGGAGCGTACCGAGTTAAACAAAGAAAAGACCGGTGTATTTACCGGTGCCTATGCGATCAATCCCGTGAATAATAAGCAGATTCCGATTTGGATTTCAGATTATGTATTGGCATCATACGGAACCGGCGCAATTATGGCTGTTCCGGCGCATGATGAACGTGATTATGCATTTGCGAAAAAGTTTGAACTTGAGATTATTCCGGTACTTCAAGGCGGAGATATTACCAAAGAAGCGTGGACACAGGATGGTGTACATATCAATTCCGATTTCTTAAACGGTATGAACAAAGAAGATGCGATTGCTGCTATGATCGCTTATTTAGAAACAAATAAATGCGGACGTTCACAGGTGAATTATCGTTTGCGTGAATGGATCTTTGCCCGTCAGCGCTATTGGGGTGAGCCGATTCCGGTTGTTCATATGGAAGACGGAAAGAGTGTTGCCTTAGCCGATGATGAGCTTCCGCTCGTGTTGCCGCCGTTAGCCGATTACTCCCCGAGCAAGAGCGGTGCCAGTCCGTTAGAAAAGGCGGTAGATTGGGTCAATGTAGAAAGAAACGGTCAAAAAGGGAAGCGTGAAACAAGCACAATGCCGGGCAGTGCGGGATCCAGCTGGTATTTCTTACGCTATATCGATCCGCACAACGATAAAGCGTTTGCCGATCAGCGTCTGTTAAAACACTGGCTTCCGGTCGATTTATATATCGGCGGAAGTGAGCATGCGGTAGGGCATCTGTTGTATTCCCGTATGTGGAACAATTACCTTTATGATAAAGGCTTAGTGCCGGTAAAGGAACCGTTTCAGCGTTTATTCCATCAAGGTATGATCTTGGGTGAAAACAATGAAAAGATGTCAAAATCACGCGGTAATGTCGTAAATCCTGATGATATTACCGAGCGCTACGGTGCCGATACCTTACGTTTATATGAAATGTTTATGGGACCGTTGGAAGCCAGCAAGCCATGGGCGGACAGCGGAGTCGAAGGCAGCCGTAAATGGCTTGATCGCGTATGGCGCTTATTTATGGAATCAGATAAGCTGAGTGATGAAAACGACGGGACGCTGGATTACAGTTATCACTATACGGTAAAAAAGGTTACCAATGATTTTGAATCATTAAATATGAATACGGCGATCTCACAAATGATGATCTTTATCAATGACTGCTACAAGGCGGATAAAATTTATCGTCCGTATGCACTTGATTTTATCAAAATGCTGTCTTGTGTTGCACCGCATGTATGTGAGGAAATGTATACGACCTTAACACAAAAGCCATGTATCGCTGATGAAGCGTGGCCGATTTATGATGAAAAACAGCTAGTTAAGAGTGAAATCGAAATTATCGTACAGGTAAACGGAAAACTGCGCGGTAAATTCATGATCGATGCAGAAGCTGATGAAGAAGCCATCAAGCAGGAAGCTTTACAGGTACCGAACGTACTGACACAGATCGAGGGAAAAACAGTACGCAAAATCATTGTCGTAAAGGGCAAGGTTGTAAATATTGTCGCAAACTAAAAGTGATTATTTTAATCGCTTTTTAGTTTATAATAGAAAATAAAAACAGAAAGAAGGGATAGGATGCTGCAACGATATCGAGGCTTAAGAAAAGAAATCTACGTGCTGTTTTACGGACGTGTCGTTACGAGTATGGGGGCAATGATTTGGCCGATGATGACTTTGATTCTAACCAATAAAATGAATATGGGGGCTTCTGATGCCGCCTTTCTTTTATTGATATTCGGACTCGGACAGCTGCCTTTTACGCTGTTCGGCGGTGTGCTTGCCGATCGTTTTAACAAGAAAAATAATATTATTATTTGTGATTTAATTACGGTGATCAGCTATGCGATTTGTGCCTTTATTCCCTTATCAACGATTTCGTTATTCTTTATGTTTACGGCAAGTGCCTTTGCGGCCTTTGAGCATCCTTCCTATCAGGCACTGCTTGCGGATTTATCCGCTTCCGATGAGCGTGAGCAGGTATACAGCCTGTCGTATTTAGGCATGAATCTCGGCTTTGTGATTGCGCCTGCCTTAGGCGGTTTATTATTCGAGCATTATTTACCGGTTGCATTTTTACTGACATCGCTTGCGACCTTAAGTTCTACCTTATTGATCGCTTTCTTAGTCAAAGATATCAAGCGTAGGGAATCAAAACAGGTCAATATATATGAACAGGGAAGCGGTAATTTATCGGTTTGTAAAGTATTGAAACAAAATCCGTGTGTCGCACTGTTTATCTTTATCATTGGTGCTTCAACGCTCGTTTATACACAGCTTAATTTTTTACTGCCGCTCAATATGGAACGAAGCTTCGGCGTTGACGGTGCGCGATATTACGGTCTGTTATCCAGCGTTAATGCGCTTGTCGTGATTGTGGCGACACCGCTATTCACCACTTTACTGACACGAATTCAAGATACCAAAAAGCTGCGCTTAGGCTTGGCGATACAGGTACTCGGATTTACGATGTTTATGTTTATTCAAGGGATCTTGTGGCTGCATTATGTTGCGATTATTATCTTTACTTTCGGTGAGGTGATCGTTACACTCGGCATGGCTCCTTATGTCAGCCGCCGCATTCCTGCCTTATATCGCGGACGTATGAGTGCGGTGGAAATGGTTTTCAGAAATCTGTTTGAGGTTTTCTCCAGACAAGGCATTGCCTGTCTTGTCGAGCTGATCAGCATAGTGCAGGTTTGGGGATTCATCGGTATCTACGGTTTTATTCTCGTCTTGCTTGTAACAGTGCTGATTCATATGGATCGACGGTATTATCCACTGCTTCAGCAATCCTAAAGCGCAGGGAAGAAGATGAATTCCGAGTCAATATTTATTTGCCATGCCCTTTTGCTTTATGGTATAATAAACATTGAAGTGATTACATAAATAATAGTAATACACTACCGTTTGATTTTGAAAGGTGATGAAACAATGGGTAGACATTTTGAAGTACGTGCCGCATCAATGGCAAAAACTGCAGCGGCGAAGGCAAAGCTGTATTCTCGTTACGGTAAAGAAATTTTAGTGGCAGCGAAAAACGGTGTTCCCGATCCGGATATGAATGCTGCTTTGAAAAAGGTAATTGAACGTGCCAAAGCCAATCAAGTACCGGCAGATGTAATTAAGCGTGCAATCGACAAGGCTAAGGGCGGTACCGGTGAAAACTATTCTCCGGCTTCTTATGAGGGCTTCGGAAGCGGCGGTGCCGCAACTGTGATTATCGATTGCTTAACCGATAATACGAATCGCACGATCGCAGATTTACGTGCATGCTTCAATAAATCTCATGCAAAAATGGGTGTCAGCGGATCAGTTTCCTTTAACTACGAAAAGGTCGGCTTTATTTCCTTAAAATATGAAGATGAAGAAACGATGATGGAATCTTTGATCATGGCTGAGGTTGATTTAAAGGATATCGAAACCGAAGAAGGACAAATGACGATTACAGTAGAGCCTTCTGATTTGAATAAGGCAAAGGAAGCGATTGAAGCAATGATTCCCGATGTTTCCTTTGATGCATTAGAGCTGACAATGCTTCCTAATGAATATGTAGAGTTGGAAGGTGAGGACTTAGAGCTGTTCCAACGCTTGATTCGCTTATTGGACGATGTTGACGATGTACAGAATGTATATCATAATGTTTCTAATCTAAACCAAGAATAACAACGAATTAAATAAAGAGATGATGCAGGAATGATATTCCGAGGTATCATCTTTTTTTGATATAAAATTTATCAATTTTGACATAAAATCATAAAGCTGATAAGCATATCGGGCATGAATGTAAGATGCATCTGTCATTCAATGCTTTTTTGTAAACGCAACCGCACTTCCCAATACAGCACATTCCACAGACGGAAATATTCAATCAAGTATTCGTAAAAGGAATCCTTTGTCGATGCCTTTGCTATATAGGCGTGATCATAGAATTTTCTTGCAAAAAAATAGGCGCGACGACAATGTGCAGCACTTGTGATAATGAGAATATGCTCCTTGCCATACATCTTTTTTGTGTACTGAAAG
Source organism: bacterium c-19 (assembly GCA_009917405.1). Classification (GTDB taxonomy): domain Bacteria; phylum Bacillota_I; class Bacilli_A; order Erysipelotrichales; family Erysipelotrichaceae; genus C-19. Next base: position 63,631 of record QZED01000004.1, read on the forward strand.
TTTTGAAAGGTATTACGTGCCTTACATTCCGTTTCAATCTGACATGCGTTCAGCTGTTCTTTTAAATACTGCGCCATTGCTTTAGCTTCGATTGCCTCATTATGTACAGCACCGCCGGAGATGATGATGCGTCTGCATTCTGTGATGCTTTGATAGTGAATGCATGTTTCAAGGCGCTGTTTTTGTTTGTTTGATAATTGTCCGTTATGCTCACACGGACAGCCAAGCACTAATAAATAATCGATCGCTTCTTTTTGATAACGCTTCGGCTTGGAAATGATGAAAAACGGGAATAACAGCAACAGTGCGATCAATAATAAAATTATAAGCATAACGGCGGCTGTAGCTCCTTTTCGCTCAGCTTTTGTTTTGGATGCAACAAGCCGTACATATGTGCTGAGGTCAACTCTAACTTGCGATAAGGCAAGGGAATTTGATTGATTCGCGAGGCAATCGTGATATTTTCCTGTTGCTTCAACAGTTTTAAATAACTTCGTCCCGTTTCATTAAAGCCAAGCACGCGAAGATGCGTTAACGGCGGCAATGAATCAATGCTTTGCTTCGTCACTTGATGAAGTAGCTGAATCAAGGTTCTTCGGATGCGTGAGGTTGAATAGCGCTTTGTGGTTGCAGCGGCTAAAAATTCTGCCATTGAGCCGCACTGCTTTGCGTGAATGATGAAATGCTGTTCAATCCCTTCATCCATTAATAATAAGCTTGCCAAGTATTCCCGCGGTAGGCTGAATAATAAGCCTTGTAAGTAAGGATAATATTCATCTAATGTGTGAATTTCATCCTTGCGAATCTGCATCGGTGTATATCGGCTGAGATCTTTATCTTGAAGCAAGGCATTGCGTAACGCCGTAGCGCTGGCAAACTCACTGCCTAAGGAAGCGTCGTGATAATCATTCGTTCGTTTTATACACTTTGGAGTGATTCTGTATTGCTTCATTTCACGGATATAATTGATTGCCAAAATATCATTCGGCTGTTGCCTGCCGTATAAGATCTCGTATGCCTTGGCGCTTGACATGCCCTCTTTCGTAAGGTCGCTGAATTGATTGAGTTCTAAATCCGCAAGCTTCGAGAGTGCATATAAATCATTGCTTTCACTGCCGAATACGATATTGCTTACTTGAGCCAAAGCCAATGTCCGCACTGCTCCTTTGGCAAAAAAAGCGGCGCTTTGTGTTGCAAAGGGAAAGGGCAGTTCAAGTACAAGATCGACTCCGTGCGTTAAAGCCGCATAACAGCGCTTGCGCTTATCGACGATTGCCGGTTCACCGCGCTGTACAAAATTGCCGCTCATCACACAGATGAGTACATCACAGCCGGTAATTGCTTTGGTTTGTTGAATATGATAAATATGTCCGTTATGAAATGGGTTGTATTCACAAATGATTCCGGCAGCCTTCATATGTATCACAATCTCCTTTATGTTATTTGCTATAACAATACTAACATAATTTATGTTATTTCGCTATGAAAAGTGTTGAGGATTCGCAATGAATATTGTATCATTGAGATACAGAGTTTCAGGTAGGAAGTGATTAAATGAAAACAGAAGATTTCTCGATAAAAAGCTTTCAGGACGGTTTGACGATTCAGGCAACGATGATATCGGCGGATGAACCGATCGGAGTTTTGCAGCTTGTGCATGGTATGAGTGAACATCGTCAGCGATATTTTTCGTTTATGAAAGAAATGGCACAAAACGGCTGGTGCTGCGTGATTCACGATCATCGCGGACATGGAGACAGTGTGAAGAGTCAAGACGATCTTGGTTATTTCTATGATTCAAGCGGTACTTATATTGTAGAGGACACTCATCAGTTGACTTATGTCATGAAAAAGCAATATCCCGATTTGCCTTATGTGTTGTTCGGTCATTCTATGGGATCTTTGGTCGTCAGAGCCTATATAAAAAAATATGATTATGAATTAAACGGTCTGATCGTTTGTGGTTCTCCAAGCAAAAACAGCCTTTTACCGCTGGGTCAGGCACTGATTCTCATCATTCAAAAGCTGAAGGGGGAACATTATCGCAGCAAATTCGTCCAGCGCTTGGCTTTTTCCGCCTTTTCAAGACGCTTTCGTGACAGCGACAGTGAAAATGCTTGGATATGCAGCGACGATGAGGTTGTAAAGGCATATGACAGCGATGATCGCTGCGGCTTTATTTTTACCGCCAACGGCTTTCGTTCTTTATGGAATTTAATGGCAAATGTTTATGACAAGGATGATTGGATATTATTAAATCCAAATCTGCCGATTTTATTTATCGCCGGCAGAGACGATCCGTGCATTGTCAATGAACGAAAATTTATCCAAGCCTTTTCGATATTGAAAAAAATCGGATATCAAAACATTAAGCCCAAGCTGTATCCGAAGCTTCGTCATGAAATTTTAAATGAAAAGGGCAAAGAACAAGTATACGAGGACATCGCTGCGTTTTTAAAGTCGGTGATGAAAGAGACAGAGACAAAGAATCCGCAGTGAGTGTTTAAGCTTATAAATGTTGCTTTCATTTTACAATGAGCATTTCATAAATAAATGAAAAAAAACCTGTCAAGCAAAAATGAAAATGTCTCAAAAAAAGTTAAACATTAGCACCAGATTGACGGTGCTTTTGTTTCGCAAGATAAGATTGAAAAGAGGCATGTTTCCACGGATGTGACATAGGTGGAATATAAATCTTTTTTTGCTTATCAGCTGTAACTATGTGATCAAATGTTTTTGATTTAGCTTCATGAGTCGCAACTTCTTCTAAAGCAAAGATATGATCCAAAATATTCACATATAAGCCTCCATCAAAGGCTTCAATCACCATGGCTGTCATCCCTTTCTTCATGTATGCCTTATTTGCATTACGTGTGATAGGCAT